>CALXTM010000031.1 GCA_944391415.1 uncultured Alphaproteobacteria bacterium | reverse complement strand
TTGCTTCTACTCATTTCAATTATCGAGTTTCTAAAAGTGCCTTGAGTCTATGTTCGATAGAGTGTTTTTTCACGCTAGAATCTGCAAATCTTGAACTTTTAGAGCATAAGAAAAGAGCCAAAATAAATTTTTGGCTCTTTTGATGACAATTAGAAATTATAGAATTTTGCGTTAAAGCCTTTTAGTCATATATAGGTTGGTAATTTGTGGCATCAGTATTTTTTATTAAATTGATGGTTGTTAGGGTGTTGGGCAGACCGACATAGGCTGTCAGTTGCACCATGGCGGCAAGCAGGGTTGGTTTATCATTGCCTGCTTTTAGCGCTCCAACAATATGGGCAGGAATTTGTTTTTCGGCACCAAGAGCGGTGAGAACAGCCAAGGCAAACAACTCGCGCTGTTTTATGCTTAAACCTTTGCGGGTATAAAAATCGCCAAAACAGAAATTGGTGAGCATGTCAGGTATGGCTTGTTGATATTCAGAAGGCAGAGAAGCCATGGCTTGTTTGACCTCATCACCATAAAGCTTGGTTTGAATCTCAAGCCCTTTGGCATAACGAGTTTTGTCGGTTGTGGTGGATGCATTTTCTAAAGGCAATTTTATACCTCTGGCAAAGGCAACCTCATTAAACACATCAATGGCATTTAGGGTTTTGGGAAAACCTATGAAGGGGGCGCAACCATAGATGGCTTCTCTGATTTCTAACGGTGAATTGCCGACATTTAGTGCGGCATTGATGTGGGCTTTAAGCTGGGGTAGGGTTTGAAGCGTGGTAAGTGCAACAACAGTTAACATTTCACGCTCTTGATGGCTGAGATTGCCAACAAAAAAAGCCTCGCCAAAAATATTTCTTTGCAGAATCTCCATAAACTCAGGGTCTGTCGGGCTTGGAGTTCGTTCGGATGCAAAAAGGTCGCTAAATACTTTGTCTGCTTTTTCTGATCTGGTCATGGTCGTATTCTCCGCTTGGGCCGCAAATGTAAATAAACATATGCTGGCGATTAATATAATTTTTATAATTTTCATGGGTTATTTTCCTAGATTTGTTTTGAAAAAGTTTTCAATTTCACCAAACGGAATTTTGGTCAAATTATCATACAAATCTACGTGAGTTGCATCAGGAATAATCAATAACCTCTTATTGTTACCGGTTAGTTTTTTGTAGGCATCCTCGCTAAAATAGCGGCTGTGAGCTTTTTCACCGTGGATGATAAGAACAGGGGCTTTTATCTCCGACGCATAAGACAGAATCGGCATATTCATAAATGACAATGCAGATGTCATATTCCATCCTTTGGTTGAGTTGATGGAGTTTTTGTGATAGCCTCGTTTGGTCTTATAGTAGTTGAAATAATCTTTAACGAAATCTGGTTCGGTGCCGGTAAGTTTGTCAGGCAGGCCTTGGGCAATCTTATATTTGCCGGCTTTGAAATCTTCGCTGCGTTGAGCATTTAGCTGCTGCCGTAATTGATAACGTTGTTCTTTATCCATGGAATCGAAATAACCATTGGCCGTAACGCGGCTCATGTCATACATGGTTGAGGTGACGGTGGCTTTGATACGGGGGTCGTTGGCTGCGGCATTAAGCGCAAAACCGCCAAAACCGCAGATGCCCAAAATTCCTATGGCATCAGAATCAACTTCGGGCAGATTGCTCAAATAATCTACAGCCGCACTGAAATCCTCGGTGTTGATATCAGGAGAGGCAACATTGCGGGGATTGCCTCCGCTCTCGCCAGTGTAGGAAGCATCAAAGGCCAGAGTGATAAAGCCTTTTTCTGCCAATGTTTGGGCATAGAGGCCTGATGATTGTTCTTTGACAGCACCAAAGGGGCCGCTGATGGCAATGGCGGGAAGTTTTGCCGAGGCCTGATCTTTTGGTATATACAAATCACCGACAAGTTTGATACCATAGCGGTTGGTAAAGGTGACTTTTTTAATCTTGACTTTGTCGCTTTTGGCAAAGGTTTTGTCCCAGGCACAAGCGTAAAATTTCCAACCAATGAAACCGCAAATAACCACGGCTAAAAATGCTATAATTCCTAATTTCATTTTATTTTCTCCATATTTGTTCTTTACAAAAAAAGTTTAATCTTTAGAGTATACTTTAAGTCAAGAGTTTTTTGTAAAGGGAGGTAAAATGTTTTATTCTATATCGCAGGCGGCTAAAAAATTTAACTTAACTACTCATACTTTGAGGTATTATGACAAAATAGGTTTATTGCCGACAGTGGGAAAATCATCTTCGGGATTGAGGCGATTTTCGGATAATGATCTTAATTGTTTGGCAATGATAGAATGTTTGAAAGAAACCGGACTTAAGCTTAAGGAGATAAAAAAATATTTTGTATTGGCGCTAAAAGGAGATGAAACCATAGATGAGCGGATGCAAATGATGATTGATCAAAAAAGTCGAATCGAGCAGGAAATTAAGTCATTGAAGCAAAACCTAAAAAAAATCGAATTTAAAATAAAATATTATCAGACAGCTAAAAATGTCGGCGAATCAAATGTCTACAATGAATATCCGCAAATGTTGGCAGAACATGACAAGTTATTCAAATAACTATTGACTTAGAGCATACTCTAAATTTTATGATAAACCTGTTTGAGATAAAAATAATGGAGATTAAACATGAAAACTCTTTTGACAGGCGTATTATCGTTTATGTTTTGTTTGTTTGTAATCAATGTAGAGGCACAGGAAATGAAAAAAGCACCGATTGATACTATTTTTGAACAAGGAGAGCCTAATCCATACGGCAAATATTTTACCGGGCAGACATACCTAAATATGTTGAGCCAAAAGAATGATATTTGGAATTCTTCTATCGGAAATGTTACGTTTGAGCCGAATGCAAGGACTAACTGGCATAAACATTCTGGTGGGCAGATTTTGTTGGTTTTGGCCGGAGAGGGCAGATATCAGGAAAGAGGTAAAGAATTGAGAATACTTCATCCCGGAGATGTGGTGCGAATCCCGTTGAATGTTGAACATTGGCATGGAGCTGCGCCTAATTCGTGGTTTAGCCATATATCAATCGAAACCAATTTGCCGGATAATCAAACAACATGGCTTGAGCCGGTTGAGTTGTAAGAGATAAAAACTCCTTTCAGAAACTAAAAAACCACCCTTGATCGGGTGGTTTTTGGCGTCTCCGAGAGGACTGCGCCGCAAAAATTGCG
>CALXTM010000030.1 GCA_944391415.1 uncultured Alphaproteobacteria bacterium | reverse complement strand
TTGCGAAGCCTTTGGGCAGGGCGAACGTAGTTCGGAACAGGTAATACCACTTGCGTTAGCTAGTGGAAGTTTATGTTCACAAATAAAGGAGAAAAATACATGCCATTTGATAGTGAAGGGATGTTTTCCCGCCTTCATAACTGGGAAGACGATCGGATTAACGATATTGATATCGTAACCGATCACATGGACGAAGAAGACGACAATTTTGCCGAAGGTCTAAGCCAATGTTTCTTAAAAAACGGCAACTCGCAGATGGAAGGCAATTTTAATGCCGGCAATTTCAAATTGATGAATGTTGCCGACGGCGCCTTGCCCAGTGATGCGGTCAATCGTTCGCAACTGGATAATATTACCTCAGAAAACTCGTCTCTTTTGAAAGAGGTGATGAATACTTTGTTTAAGGTTGGCGATATCAAAGCCTCGACCATAGCCGAGAATCATGACAACTGGTTGTTGTGTGATGGCCAAGCAGTTTCGCGTAGCGATTATGCCGACTTGTTTGCCTTGATTGGTGACAGTTTTGGCGAAGGCAACGGAGTAACCACGTTTAATGTGCCGGATTATCGTGGCAAATTTTTGCGCGGCCTTGGCGGTGATTCGGAAGATGATATTTATACCACCCAAGAAGAAAGCCTGCCCGATATCGAAGCCAAGCTTACGTCCCTTGGTGATGGTTCCAACGGTACTTTCTATACTGCCGATGGGGCCTTTGGTGATTTGGCATCGCCAACCAGCTATACTCATGGCGGCGGAAGCTCGGCTCGTGCGGCCACCATGTATAACAGTGTAACTTTTAAGGCCTCAAGAGATTCGGAAATCTACGGGGCATCAGAGCATGTAACCCCCATCAACCAAGCAGTTAATTTCTTTATCAAAGCCAAAAAGGAGGAATAGAATATGGTAGGAAGAATTTTGACTCAGATGATTGAGGTGCGTCAAGGTGATAGTTTTACCATTCCGTTGCAGTTTAAGGGGCGTGACGGGTTTATCGATATCACCGGATCAGAGCTGAAAATGGAAATAAGAAATAGCATCGACAACAAAATAATCTTGAGCAAAAAAGGTGTTGTTGATGATGGCATCAAAGGCAAAGCGCATTTAACGATAAGCCCGGCAGATACCAAAAATTTGTCTTATCAGGGCGATTATATTACCGATATTCAAATCACTTTTGCCAATGGTGAAGTGCATACCATCTATCCCGCTGATGTATCAAAAGTTGCCTCTTTTGTGGTCAGCCAAAATGTAACGGAGTAAGTGATATGGAAAATACAATAATCTTAAATAGTGGGCAGAAGATAGAGGTGTTGTTTCAAGATGAAGTAAGCCTCGATATCGACTGTGCTTTGCGCTATATTGTGTCTGGCGAACAAGAGCTTGATTTGTATGTCAAAAACACCGCCAAGCCCAAGTTAGACGAGGTAATTATTCAAGCCCAAACCGACATGGCCGCTGAAATTGCCAAAGGCGTTGAAGATGCTGCCCAGGCAGCTTCCTTAAGTGCTGCCGATGCAATAGCATCATCCATCAGTGAAGCTAAAACAGAAGTAGATAGCTATGTTACGGCTAATATTTTGCCTGATCTAAATAGTGCCGTAGCCTCGGCCGCTCAGTCGGCTCAAGATGCCGCATCATCTGAGGAAGCATCATTTCAAAGTGCCCAAGCATCAGGCACCAGTGCCAATAATGCTCAAAACTCGGCACAAGAGGCGGCTCAGTCAGCTCAAAGTGCTGCCCAATCAGTCCAAGAGACAGCAACACTCATTGAAGAGTTCACAACATCCCTGGATAATAAAGCCGATGTTGATTTAAGCAACGTAGCCCCCGCTCAGTCTTTCAAAGATATGTCGGTTGGCTGGGGTGTGCCTGATTATGACAGAGCTGTTTCTCTCACACCAAATGCTTCTTTTGTTGCTCCTTTTGATGGTTTTGTTGAGATTATCGGGGAGTATAGCAATGATAATGGCTTTCAATTTAATTTTGGAGATACAGTAGATATAACAAAATGTATTTTAAGAGGAGCGCAGTCCGGTGCTCTGAGGATATATTCTGGCGGCCAAGCAATAATCGCCAAAGGACAAACTTATTATTTCCAAGCCGGTATGACAATAAACCGGGCAATAATGTGTCCGTGTAAAGGAGTAGACAATGCTTAAATATGCAAAAGTAATCAATGACACTACCAAAGCCTGCGAAGTCGGCCTTGGTACAAATGCAAGTTTTTATCAATCACTCGGTATGACAGAGCAAGAGGTTGAGCAAGCCTATAACGGTGCTTGGTATCTAAAAGGCTATGCACCTCAAAAAACGCTTGCAGAATTAAAAGAAGCAAAACGGGCAGAGATAAACGCCGCCCGCGATGCAGCCGAGCAGGGCGGGTTTGAATATATGGGCAAGGTTTTTGATTCAGACCTCATATCTTGTCAGCGAATTTCTTGTGCGGCTCAGGCAATGCAGATTTCCGCCCTTGCTGCTGCAACTCCGACCATAACTTGGACCTGCCAAGACAATACCACCATCGAGCTCAATCCGTCAGAACTTCTGGGGTTGGTTGGTGCTTTGGCTGCTTGGTCAAACAGTTGTCATATCAAAGCGACAGCATTGAAAGAGCAGATAGAGGCCTGTCAAAGTGCCGAGGCCCTAGCGCAAATAAGCTGGGATAAAGGAGAATAAGCCATGGACTGGGGATTAATCACTGGGCTTGCGGCCATCGGCGGTGTTATCACCAATTTTATCCGCTTTGGCCGTTGGCAGGGCAATATTGAAACACGAGTTTCAACATTGGAAAAAATTTATGACAATCATGATTTACGCATGGAAAATCTCACCCGGCTTTTGTCAAAGCAAAATGATTTATTGACCGAAGTAAAGGTTAAATTAGATATGATTTTTCGCGAAAACAAGGCAGAGCGTAAGTCATGAAAAAGAAATATATCAAATATTTGTTGCTGACGGCGGTGGTTGTTTACACCGCCGTTTGTTTTGTTTGGCCCGAGCACGCCGAGACGGTTGGCAAAGGTTGGTCAGCTCTAATCAACGGGCTTTTGTTATTAATGGGAATGTAAATTAATGCTTGATTTTTATACTATTTCACAGCGTTTGCTTCTGCATGAAGGTCTAAGACTAAAACCTTATTATTGCAGCAAAGGCAAACAAACTATCGGTATCGGCCGTTGCCTTGACACCAATCCGCTTAGTCCTGAAGAAAGTAAAGTGGTTGGTGATTGGCAGCATGGCATTACCAAAGGTGCTGCCATGTATTTATTGCGCAACGATGTCAAACGCATCAATCGAGAACTAAAAAAGCAAGTGGATTTTTTTGCCGATTTAGACAGCGAACGTCAGTATGCATTGATAGATATGGCGTTTAATCTTGGGGTTAACGGGTTGCTAAAGTTTAAGAAAATGCTAAAAGCACTGTGTCGCGGCAACTATGAACAAGCCGCTGCCGAGTGCCTAAATTCTTCTTATGCACACACAGTCGGCATCAGAGCCAAACGGATTGCCGAGTTGATAAGAACCGGCCAATTCAAAATTAATATATGATATCGGCGGAGATGATATATGATGATGTATTTTCGTATAATAATTTTGGCCGTGTTATTGCTGTTTAGCTATTTTTTGGGGCAATCTCATTGCCAAAATAAGATTGTTACAGAGCAAGTAAAGGTGGTCAAATATGTCAAAGCACAAGAAAACAAAATTATGGCTCGTGCTCATGCTTCTAAGCCAGAGTTGCTTGAGCTCATGCGCCGGCAGCAATTATAATACTTGTCCGGTCTATCCGATTGCCGGTCCGAAAGTAGCAGATGAAATATCGTCTTTGGAAGGACCTGCTTTTTGGGAATGGTTGGCAAGAATAAATAAGTTGCGACAACAACTTGAGTTATGCCAAAATAAATAAAAATTTCTCCCCGTCGATTGTTCAACGGGGAGAAATTTTTATTATTTTTGTGCCAATTTTTGATCTTCATTATTTTGGACGAAAGCCTTACCATAGGAATTATCTATTTGAGCAACAATTTTTTTGAATTGCGCCAATTCGCTTCCTTTAAGATTTTCGCCCGTGGCAGCTTTAATTGTTCTTGGGTTGACGCGTCTTCCGTTTTGAATAACCTCATAGTGCAGATGAGGTCCGGTAGAACGACCTGTAGAACCCACATAACCAATAACCTGGCCTTGAGTAACTCTTACACCCGGTCTAATTCCTTTGGCAAATCCGTTCATATGACCATATGCAGTTGAAAATTCGGAGTTATGACGAATTTTAACATAGTTGCCATATGATCCGTTGTATTTTGCAACTTGTACAACACCATCGCCTCCGGCATAAACCAGCGTTCCTTTAGGCGCAGCATAGTCAACGCCCCAATGGATTTTATATTTTTTCAAGATAGGATGATATCTTTTGCCAAAAGGTGATGATATGCGAGCGTTTCTAAAAGACATCGGCTTGCGGTCAAGAGATTTTTTCAGTGCTCTTCCTTTGGCATCATAATATTCCGATGCTCCTTTGGCATCTTCAAATTGATACAATGCTATTTTTTGATTCCGCAAGACCAGGCCGGCATATAATATATCGCCGCTTTTAACGACATTTCCGTCCGGAGTAACCTTGCTTTCATAAACGATTTCAAATTTGTCGCCTTTTTGAATATCGCGTTTAAAATCAACGGCATAAGAAAACAAATTGATAAAATTGCTAATAATTCGCATCGGCACGTTTTGGCGGCTCATTGCGGTTGATAAATTGCCGTCGATTTCTCCGGTAATGGAATTAACTTCGTCAATAAATTCGTCTTTTTCGACATAAGTTTTATATTCACCATCCTTAAATGCGGTAATAATTCTTTCGCCAAGTTCAGGCTCCAGCATCAGATAGTTAATCCCTGCAAGTTGGTCGTTTTGAGCATTAATCGAAAGATTGATTTTGAGTTTTTGACCGGCCTTCAGATCTCTGGGGTCAAACTGTTCTTTAAGCGAATAATAAATGTCGTTGGCCACATCTCTTGATGCTCCGGCATCTGTCAAAACCGAGATGAGCGTATCACCGCTTTCAAGGGCGATTTCTTTTTCAACATTTTTATACTTTACAAGGTTGTCAACCATTTCAAACATGGCGCGGATATTATCAACCGATTCTTCCGAGAAGTCAGAAGCGGTTTCAATATTGCTGCGCACACTGTTTTCGATTGTAAGGTATGAAAAATAGTCTTTGGTGTCGACCGATGCTTCAACGCGGTTATTATGAGCCAAAGACAATACAAAAGCCGCCAACACCGCACTAAAATAGCAAGTATTGATAACTTTCTGTTTGTGTTTTGATTTTAGTATAAATTTCAAATTTCTAATCCCGACAGTTAAAACTTTGGCCAGTATACAAAGTTGTATTTATCAAATAAAGCATTAATAGGTTTTATGTGTATAACTTGCAACGTATCATTTTGCATAATAATATAATGAAAAAGTGAATAAAATATAAAAATTGCTAAAAAAATAAAAAAAGTACTTGCAATTATAATTTTTGTTAGCTATAAGGTAACTCGACCCGAGGGGGTGTAGCTCAGTTGGTTAGAGCGTCTGCCTGTCACGCAGAAGGTCGCGGGTCCGAGCCCCGTCACTCCCGCCATTAAATAAAACCGCCGTTTGAGGCGGTTTTTTGTGGCGTTAAGGAGTGCGCGCTTGGAGCCGTGAC
>CALXTM010000029.1 GCA_944391415.1 uncultured Alphaproteobacteria bacterium | reverse complement strand
ATAAAACGCCTGCGGCCTTGATAATTGCTATCGATGCCTACAATCTTGCCCTTAAAATAAAAAGCCTCTTGCGGAAGATCTGCCGGGGCGGAATAAAGATAGATGCTCTTTATTTGCACTACCGCAAAACCAAAGACAATAACCGCTAATGCCAAAATAACCTTGAGCACTCTAAGATGGTGCCGCCAAAATGCCGCCGCGATGATAAGCAACTCGATAAGGCATAATGTAAGCCATTTTGACGGTTCTTGTTTGAGGGCAAAATACAAACCTATTCCGCAACCAAACAAAACCGGATACCACAAAATCCTGCGCGAAGTATCTGCCTTAAAATTGGTTTGCAAATACTTTTTGACGGCAGATATCATCCTTTAGGCTTTCAAAATTTCGTCGGCGGCATTTTGGCTGGGGGTTTGATTGCCGCAACTTAAATATTGTCTTACCTCGGCAAAACCATCCATTTGCCGCTCATAGGCGGTACCATTTTTTAACAATTCCAGAATTTCTGATACAATATTGTTTGGCGTGCATTTTTCTTGCAATAGCTCTGGTACCACCAAGCGCCCCAATAATATGTTGGTAAGGTTGACATATTTTATCTTGACCAACTGTTTGGCCAAGATATAGGTCAACGGAGAAACCTTATAGGCTATAATATGCGGTATATTGCAAATGGCTAACTCCAGCGCCACCGTACCTGAGGCGGCTATAGCTGCCGATGAAGCTTGAAAAGCGCTATAACGATCGGCCTCGGTCTCTGTAACAAATATCGGAAGCTTGCTTGCCTTAATCATCTTTTTTACCCTTTGAGCTACGGTTCTGACCGTCGGCAGAGCAAAACAGATATCTGGATTGAGTTCATAAAGCTGCGAGGCTGCTTTTAGAAAATCAGGCAACAATTTGCTCACCTCGGTATGGCGAGAACCCGGCAGCAACGAAATAATTTGTTTGTCGGCTTCAATATTAAATTTGCGACGGAAATCTTCACCCTTGGCTCTGATGGCATCACTCTCGATAACCGGATGTCCGACAAATACCGTCTTAAGATGATAAGAAGTAAAATATGATGGTTCTTTGGGTAATAATGTCAAAAGCTCATCTATATATTTGTACATGGTTTTGGCGCGGTATTTTTTCCAAGCCCATACCTGCGGAGCAACATAGTGAATTTGCTTAATCCCAAGGTTTAGCTTGCGTAATGACTTGTGAATCCTGTTACAAAAGCTCCAACTGTCAATTGTCACAACAACATCGGGACGATGCCTACAAATATCATCAACTGTTTCTTTTAGACGACGTAAAACTCTTGGAATACTTGGTATTACCTCAAAAATACCCATGACCGAAAGCTCTGAAATATCAAACAATGATTTGAGCCCTTCTTGCTCCATGGTATCGCCCCCGACGCCAAAAAACTCTACATTGCCTGAGGTCTTTTCCCGAAGTGCCCGCATCAATCTTGAGCCTAATAAATCACCGCTTGCCTCTCCGGCAATAAGATAAATTTTAATTTTGTTTGAAGTAGTCATCAGGATTTACCCCCATTATAAACATGCCATATTTATCTGCCAATGCGATTGTTTCTTTTTCTTCGACTATCAAACCATTGCCGGCATGAACGACAATTCCTTCCAAACCGCTTTCATGGGCCCTTTCAACCGACCTTGGACCAATGGTCGGAAGATCTATCCTCATATCTTGCTCGGGTTTGCGCAATTTGACCAAAACACCGCCACCGCCTTTGCGACGATAGTCTTTGCATCGACGAATAAGCTCGTCGGTACCTTCTATTCCTTCGACACCAAGGACCAAACCCTGTTGGACTACAACCGACTGCCCAATATCGAGACGTCCCAATTCATAAGCAGCCTCTAAACCACGTTTTATATCCGAAATATCACGCTTGGACGGTTTTTTCTTGGTCAAAATGCCTTCATGCACCAATAATTCTGGCATAACCTCGTGAATGCCTTTAACCTGCATGCCATCGGCCTCTATTTCTTTGACTAACGCACGTAAAATACCGTCATCACCCAATGCTTTGGCACCTATTTTGGCAAAAAAAGCCGCAGTGCGCAAATCAGGAACCAAATCAAAAAAACTTGGACGTCTGATGGTTCCTATCATTATTACGTCTTTAACATTTTGCTCGGAAAAATATTTGAAACCGGTACCTGCTTGCCCAATGCGAATCCACCGAAACGGAAACCGAACCTCATTCTTGAACAATTCTTTATCAGCATTGCCTTCGATGGCCAAAACCGTAAAATCTCGACCTTGGGCCAGGCACTGTTCAATCAACATTTGAGGTATTTTTCCGCCACCTGCTATTATACCCAGTTTACGACGCGTAACAGTCATACTTAATCCTTCATAAAAAACAAAACTTGATATTTGAACAGTTTGGGCTTGTTTGCAAAACAGCGGCTCAGCGTTATCTTAACTCCAAAGCGACCATTTTCTCCATTTACCCAAGCTTATCATATATCAAGCTTTGTAAAAATTGATTTAACATTTGCCAAATCAATTAAATGAGCCGGAAACTCAGCCCTTTACCGAGCTCCGGCCGAAATACATTATTCTGCCGTCATCACCTTGCGACGACCAACCAAACCATCACTAATAAATTTGAGCTGTTCCATAACCAAGGCGTTGTCCTTGTATTTTTCTTTGGCTTTTTCAACTCTGATATCAAAAGTATCTTCTTTGCCTTTGAAAATATACATAAAGGCATGTGTAACAGATTTGATGGTGGCCTCGGACATGCCAGAACGCATCATTCCTACCCGATTGAGCCCACGCAATTTGCCGCGATCGCCGGTTACTATACCAAAAGGAATGACATCTCTGTCAACCCCTGAAAGACCTCCTATCATGGCTTTGCGACCAATGCGGCAGAACTGATGCACCGCCGAATTGCCGCCCAAAATAGCCCCGTCGCCTACACGAACATGGCCGCCTATAACCGCATTGTTGGTCATAATTACATCGTTGCCGACGACACAGTCGTGAGCAACGTGAGAGTTGACCATAAACATACAGCCATCGCCTACAACCGTGGTCTTATGCTCTTTTGGGGTGCCGGCATGAATAGTAACGTTTTCTCTTATTACATTGTGTTTGCCGATGATGACTTTGGCCCCTTCGACAAATTCATTACCATGATCTTGCGGGCCTGTTCCCAAACATGCCCCCGGGAAAACCACCGTACCATCTCCGATTGTGGTATCACCATATACCGTTACTCTTCCCAATAAACGAACATTTTCACCTATTTTGGCTTGTGAGCTAATCCAACAAAAAGGGCCTATCTCGGCCGTGTCGGCAATAATTGCGCCGTCCTCAATAACGGATGTTTTATGAATCTTTGGCATTATCTGTAAATCCTGTTGTTATATGATTGCTGCTTAGCAATGTAGCCAATCTTGCCTCTAATGGCAAAACACAAAAATTTTCTGATTGTTACACTGCCATAATACATTGAATTTGCTATATAAATCCCAATAAAGTCAGCGCATAAGTTAAAAAAAATCACACTATCCCTTGGCTTGTTACAAAAATATGAACATTATATAGAAACTTAAACTTTAATTGATGTTTAATCTTTTTTTTGCTATACTTTAACTAAAGTATGTATTTAAAAAAGAGGGTGCCATGGTGGATACAAATGAGCAACACAATAATGTCTCCGGCTCACAAGAGGATTATTCAGACTTAATAACCATTAATAATGACGGGCTAAGCAGACTTGATGATTTTGCCAATAATCAAGATAGGCGAAATTTTGTGGCCAAAGAATTTGTTCAAGGTAATTTTACTTCTAAAGCTCATGCCGATTTTTATATTGATCAGTTGTTAAAAGGCAATTTGGTAATGCCTACTGACCAAAAAGATATTGCTAAAATTGATGCTATGTTGGGAGGAAAAGAAGGCATTCAAAGGCTGCAAGAGCAGCTTGCGCAGGATGTTGTGGCAGATTGGGCTGCCGAGCATTGGAAAACTGCGAATGCTGGCGTTGGCAAATTGTGGCAGGCATCTCAAATAAGCGGCCTGGAAGATGTTAATAAATTTGATGATTTTGGGCTTGGAAAAACACTCCGAAAATATCAACGGGCTGCGAACAAGGATAACTTTGCTCGTCTTATGCGCGAAGCACAACAAAAGGCCATAGAGGTAAGATTCAACGGCGGAAACGATGATTGTGACAGCTATGCTCAAGGACTTAGAGCAAAAAGAGACGGAATCTCAAAATGGCACTTTATCCGCAGGCTCAAGCTGAGACAGGCCATAAAGAGCATTGATTCGGCCAGTCGTGTTTCCAAACGCAAAGAAAAACGTTTTGATCGTTTGGCAAAGAGACTTAATAATGTTATTGAAATGAAAAAACAAGATGCATCCATGAAATGGGTGAGTAAGAATATTCTCAAAAAAGCCGGATTGAAAATAGGACTGGCATTTAGAAGATCGCCGGAGAAGTTGACCGAAAAATTGTTAAAATCGGCTAACATTAAACAGCTAACCGATTTTACTAAAGGGCTAAATGATAAATATGCCAAGCTTACCGATAAAAATAAAATGGAAGAAATTAACCACGGCGATAAAAAAACCGCCGACGGTTATAATCTCTACATTGGAATGATGAACTCGGTAATCAATAAATGTACCAACCAAGCTAATCAGATGGAAAACCAAAAATTGTTGGCGCTGAAAAATTTGGACGGTAATATCCCTGAAAGCACTACGGAAACATTGCAATCAGTAACCAAAAATTTGCAAAACAGGGTTGATTGGCTGAGCCGTGAATACAGTAACAAAATCACCAAAGATCAAAGAATTCAACTTTATATGAAACTACACGGTGATGAACTACCCAAAAACGGCAGAATACATCAAGAAATTATCACCACCAGTGCCGTGTTGCAACAAATGTGCAAAGCCTTGGGATATAACGACATAGAATCTTTGCTGAAAGCTAGTAATCTGCGCCCGCAAGAAGTTGAAGACATTAAAACCAAGCTACTGGGCTCCAAGACCAAAGATCAAACACCGCAAAAACCAGAAATTGTTACTGAAAATGATGAAAATTATCCGACTAACGAGGCTGATGAAAATGTTGCTCCAAATGAGCAACAAGCAAAAGCCAATGTCGGACGTAATCATATAAATCAGCCGGTTGAGATTGAGACTGAGCTGGCCGGATATACAAAAGGAGATGATGCTGTTTATACCAATACCGAAAACCAAGACACGGTATTGTTTGGTATTGCACAAGACAAATCTCGCTATGATTTGATTGCACAAGACAAAGATGGGCAAGAACGTGAACCCAATGAAACAGAAATCAACGCGATGGTGCAACAAATTGCCAGAGACGGCAACAAAGAAATAACTATTGAACCAGGTTTTTCCAAAGAGACCGAAGCTTTGTTCCTCAAAGCCTTTGACGAGCAAAAAATTGAGGTAACCAACCGTGAAGAAATTGAAAAACGTATCGCGGAGAACACTAAAGCAGAAGATAAAACTGTTACTGGCGAGGAACATATAAACACGGAAGATAAAACAAAACCCGCAACCAACGATGAGGCAACCAAGTCAGCCGAACCAGAAACTTTGAGCAGAAAACAATTTAATTTGAAAGAGGTGATTGTGGGCGCTATTAACAGTGCTAAGACAGATGCTGAGCAAATTGAAAAAATAAATATGATTAACAAAATTCGCAAAGGCGAAAAAATTTCGCAAAAAGAAATTAATGAGGTTTTGGGTAAAGATACCCCGGTTGGAAAATTCTTCTCTAACCTTTCTTCCATCCGCGAGTTTGAACGTGATCCTGAATATCGAAACGATAAAGAGATGAAAAACTGGGTCGATAAGGAAAAAAAGGAGAACAATATCCGTGACGAGGAGATAGGTAATATTACAGTTAAAATATCGTCGGTTATTGACCTGGCTAAGAAATATACCGGAGCCGATATTGCAGAGCTTGAAAAAGATGAAAACTACCATCTTTTGCCAAAGTATGCCAAACAGGGTATCAAAAATTTGGTTAAGCTTTATAACGCCGAAGATGGAAATCTTAAATCTGAAGATAAAACAAGGCTACAAGGGCAAATATTGGGACAAGTAATTGAGGGCAGAAGCCAGTTGCGAAACATTACTAAAGAGGTTCAACAATTAAAACAGAGATCTACAACAAATTCCAAGTTACCATCCCAAAGAGACGGCGGAAGATAATAAACTTCCACTAGCTAACGCAAGTGGTATTACCTGTTCCGAACTACGTTCGCCCTGCCCAAAGGCTTCGC
>CALXTM010000028.1 GCA_944391415.1 uncultured Alphaproteobacteria bacterium | reverse complement strand
AAATGGTGCCGGTTAGTAGACTCGAACTACCGACCCACGCATTACGAATGCGTTGCTCTACCAACTGAGCTAAACCGGCATATATCATAAACGTGAAAATCCTTTTATTATAATTTTTTGCTTTTGGCAAGTGTTTTTACACAATTTATAAAATCTTCGCCTCGTTCGATAAAATTCTTATAATAGCCAAAACTTGGCGCAGTTGGTGAAAACAAGACCAATGTGCCGTTTGTCTTTTTCATCTCATCATAGGCTTTATTAACCGCCTCTTGCAAATTCGAGGCCTCGATCAAAGTAAAATCAGAACGTTTGACATATTTTCTGATGCTTTCCGCAATCTGATGCCCACACTGAAATAAGGTTATGGCAGCTTTGACTTTTGGGTTGGCCTCGATAAATTTGGCATATTCGGTATAGTCTTGCTTGTTTTCTATGCCGCCTGAAATAATTGCCATATTATCGGCAAAGCTTTTCATCCCGCCGATAGCAGCCTCCGGCGCAGTGGAAATACTGTCGTTGATAAACAAAACTCCATCAACGACCCCAACCTTTTGCAAGCGATGCGGCAGCGGCTCAAATGATGGCAAATAGCTTAGTGCTTTGCGCCAATCAAGCCCTAAATATGCAAGTACCGACATTACACCGGCCAAATTATTCATATTATGATTGCCGCTGATTTTCAGATCATCTATGTTACAAACAGCCTCGCCTTTATAATATAAGATCTTGTCTATAGCATAAAAGCCATCTTTGACATCGTATAAAATCCGCTTGGGCAAAGATGACGTATATCGCATAAGTTCATCGTTTTCGGCGTTGACAAATGCAACTTCGGCAAATTGTGCCAAGTGAACCTTGTCGCGGCAATAACCATCATGCCCCTGGTGCCAATCTGTATGAACCGAAAACAAGTTGGTAAACATTACAATATCGGGAGAAGTTTCCAAATCAGAGGCCTGATAGCTTGAAAATTCGCCAATTACATAATCGTTGTCTTCATCGACCAAATCTATTAAAGCTTTGCCGATGTTGCCGCCAAGAGCTACTTTTAGCCCCAGTCCTTGCATCATGTGATACATCATGCTGACACTGGTGGACTTGCCCTTGGAACCGCTAACACCTATTACTTTGGTAGCAGGATGATGGGCTTTCATCTCGGCTAAAAACAAATTGGTACTGGAGGTTGCCCTTAGCCCCTGCTCTTTCAGCTTGATAAACTCCGGCTTATAAATACTAACACCGGGAGAGCGTACCACAACATCAGATTTTGCGGCCAACTCGTTAAGCTTTTCTAGACCATCGTTATCATTATAAACATAAATATTCTTGCCCAAATGATGTTTATCCAGGTATGCTTTAACTGCCTTGCCCTCAGTGCCAAAGCCCCAAATCAAAATATTTTGGTCGGCCAAGTCCTTAATCAGCATCTTTTTTGCCCCCCTTTTTGGCATAAAACTGATTTTCTGTCTCTTGCGCAACCGTTGATCCTTGGTGGATAACCATTTGTTTGAATGGAATTTCTATCCCCTCCTCAATAAACCTACGGTTGATGATGTATCTGATATCACTCGGTGCTGTCCAACCATTCCAAATGTCGCTGACATAAAATCTTAACTCGAAATCCAAACTACTCTCGCCAAAATCTTGGAATAAAACATAAGGTGCCGGTTTTTTGGCAACTCTTGAATGTGTGGCTGCACATTCCAACAGCAACTTTTTGACCAACTCAACATCCGTGCCATAGGCCACACCTATTTTGATGGAATATCTTACCAAATTGCTTTCGTGCGTGAAGTTGGTAACCGAGTTGGAAATTACTTGTGAGTTGGGGATAATGACACTGTGACGATTAAAAGTTTCAACCTCGGTAGAGCGAATATTAATTTGCTTTACCGTGCCTTCTTCGCCATTAATAACAACCCAATCGCCAACTTTTATCGGCCGCTCAAAAAGCATCACAATACCTGAAACAAAGTTATTTACGATATCTTGCAAGCCCAAGCCGACACCAACTGATAAAGCACCGGCAATCAAGGCGATGTTGGTTAAGTTGCCGCCCATAATCGCTATCGATAACAAACCGGCCAAAACATAGCCAATATATGCAAAGCCTGAGGCCAGAGAATGTTTGGTGCCGGTATCGATGTTGGTCTTTTCCAACAGTTTGAACTCAATACGATAACTGACAAACCTGATTATCCATAAGCAGACTATAAATGCAACAATTCCCCAAAATATGGACAGCAAAGATATTTTAACACCGCCAATCTGAAATCCTGAAACAGCTTTGTAAACCGCCGTTTGCAAAACATCAAACGGAACGCCCCACAAAACAAGCAAAACCCCCAGAAGAAGCAAAATCATAATCGGCTCGGCAATTATCCCAAACCAAAAATCTATTTTGCGCAAAAACATCCGACGCATCTTAAAGGTTTTGACCCACAAACCCATTAACAACAAATGTTGGACAATGTCATATATCAACCTGCGCAATATACTGTATACGGCTATAACAATCGCCGTCAAAATAGAATTATTGATAATAAAAGACGAAAGCCTTGAATATCCCAAAATTGCTATTCCGACAATGCCAATGGCAAATAAGCTTACTACCATGCCGATACGAAAAGTCTCGCCCTCGTGTTCATCAATATTGTCATCGCCGTCGTCATCTTGAATATCGTCGGTATCTTCCGATGCAATGTAGATATGAACTATCCAAACCATACAAAAGGCTTTTAATGATGATGATATGGCCAATAGATATGACATCAGCTCCATGGGGTAGTCGCTGCTAATGGCTATATGCTGTAAAAACGAGAATAAACCAACCAAGATAATGGTAAAATAAATGGCCTTGATAATACGTCTGGCTTTGTCGGTAGACATATGCAACAACCGCCACTTTTCATTATAGGGGGTAAATACAACCCTGAAACTTGCCCGCCCCATAATGATATAAAGCAAATAATAGAGTGCGCTGGAGAGAACCAAGCCCAAAAATCCGCTGGTTAAAACTCCGCCCGATATCATCCAATATAAGCAAAAGCCGATAATTGCCGTCGGAATAATGCCATAGGCGCACCAAACCGCAAAAGCCGCGACTATTTTACGACCAAGCCTTGGAGATTCAATATCTGCGCGATAGCCCCAATGTTTGATGATAAGACGTCTTAATATATACCCTAACAGGCTGATGAACGCAATAACGATAAAGACTGTAATAATATTATCATGCACCAAGCTTTTTTGCGCGGTAGTCAGTTGCGAATACCACAAAAACGGCGATTTTATGATATCAAAACCAAGATCAAACAGCTCTTGGTTTGATTTGAGGAAAAATGACGGAGTAATAAAAGAGCCATCGGAATTTAACAAATTGCCCCAAAGTTTGTCGTTTCTGATATCAAAAATACGCAAATTGAGCTCATCAATTTTGGTGGCCAAAATATCTATTTCCGAAAGCCTTGTTTTCTCAGATGAAAGCTCGCTGTTAAATTCTTTGCGTTTTTGAGCAATAACCTTGGCCTCGGGAACAGTATCATCAACCTCGCCCAGAGCTTCTATACGCTTTTCTATAAGCTGGATGTTTTCATCAATATTTTTGCGACTGGCATCTAATTTCGAGGCCATATCATTAAGATAAGGAATTTGGTTGACCATGGCGTCGACGTCAATTTTTTTGGATTTGGTGAGAGCCTCAATATTTGAAAGTTGAGCGGCAATTTCTTTATAGCTCAAACCCTGGCCCAAATTATCAATTTGACCATCAGCGCCAAAGGCCGAAGAAACCGTCAAAAAAGCTAACGCCAAAAGAACAAAAACTTTTTTCATACCTTATCCTCTTTTTAAAAATTGTTTTGATAATGCTAAAATATTTTGTGCCGCAATTTTGTAGACATCACCAGCAATCCACAGACTAATGCCGTTTTCAACCGTCATATCCTGTCTAATGCGGCTGACAAATATTGAACTCTCGCCTTGGACATCAGTTAGCGAGGCATGGCCGCCGTCTTCTTGACGATCTACCACCATAACCCCTTTGGATTTTTTAATATATTCTCTGGCCTCATCGGCATCAATATCGTTTATCGTTTCAATATTTACATATTGACCAACCCCTATAAAAGCCGGAACAATCGCACAATTGGCATGGACTTTGACATCATCACCCAGGACCTGTTTGACCTGAGTATTGTAAATCCACTCCAGCTCCGTTTCCTCGCCGATAAAAGAGCCTGCTTGCGGAATAATGTTAAAAGCCAAAGGCTTGTGAAACAAACTGTTTTCAAGCGATGACATATCATTCATCAAAATGCGACGAGTGTGGTTATAAAGCTCGCTCATGCCGTCTTGGCCCTCAAAATCGGCTGAAATATAGGCTGAAAGACGAATATTTTTGACACCGTATTTGCCAATAACTCCCGACAAGGCGCCCAAGAGCATGACAACCTCAGGATGCGGAACATTAATAATACCTTTTACGGCCTTGGCAAAAGCATCGTCGTTGACCATACCAACCATCATCGGGATGTCTTCTTCACCCCAAAAAGCCGAGGTAGCGTTAATTATTTTGGAGCCTTGGGCAACAAGTTTTTTGGCATAGTGAGCTACCATATTCTCATAGTCGGTAAAAATTACCATCTCTGCTTGAGGTATAGTATCCAGCGGCAAAACAGATAACTCTGAACTTTCACCATAAGATACTTTGGGTTGACCCTGCGGTTTGGCAGCAAAAACTCCTACATCACGAGCCAAAACTCCCCTTGCCTCCAAAAGGGTTAAAATATTGCGAGACAATGCGTCATTATAACCGACAATAGCATATTTGAGCATGATATATTCTTCTTTATAAAATCAAAAACATAAATCTTTGTTAGCTATAGCATCTTTTTCCTGTCATACCAAGTTTTTTTTGCAAGAAATCCGCTGCTTATATATTGACACATTTGGACAAAAATGATATATTGTCGTCGTTTTAAGATTATTGTTACTATTAGTTTGAAAGAATTTGATGGTTTTTTGCTTTTGGAGCAGGAAATTGTCGGGTTGTTTGACAAATTGAGGTTACGGTAGTTTTAAGGCTCTTGGACGAAACACGTGCAAGATTTTTTTATTTAATTTAATTTTTATTTTATGAAAAAAAATTTCTTTAAGGGGATTGTTATCTCCATCGTGGCTCAGTTTGTAAAACTATTTCCGATGTGGGCTATCAAACACACCCTCAAATCAAATCCTTATGCTCCTTATTTCTGCCTTTCGCACAAGAAAGAGATGGAAGTGTTGCGCCGAATTTACAACACAACACAAAACATTGATGACCTAAAATGGTTGTCTTTGCATGTTTGGCGGGTAGATACCAGAATTGCTTGTTTGAAAGACAGTAAGCTGTGGCAAATATTTATTGACGATATCTGCAACAGCTACGAGTTTAAGGCAGCATATAACAATGTTTATGACAAAGCTATTGCTGCATGCACAAAATACACTTTGTCAAAAGATGAAGTGGTAAAAGTATGCGAGCACGATGCTGTTAATATTAAATTATTGCTTAAAAAACAGCCGGAGAGTTTTACTCCTGATGTGGTGAAAAATTTGAGGCCTTGTACACGAGCTTGTGTGTTCCACGAACTGCTTGTTGCAGCAGACAGGGAAAAGCTACAAACTTTGGATACGATTTTGTATCAAGATTCATCTTCCGGATGGGAGGATGTGGCCAAAATTGCTAAAGGCTGCTTATCTCTCCTGTTGTGTTGGGAAAAATATGTTCCCAATCTGGAGCCAAAACAGCTGGTTGCACTTTCTGACTATGCGACCTGGGAAAGAAATGGCAACCCGGTAGTAGTTGCATCCAAAATGGCTGAGTATTGGAGACAAGGCTGTAATTTTGAAAAAATTGCAAACTTTGCCCAAAAACTTGCAAAAAAAGAAGCTATCGACGCTATTAACGCCGCCAAACGATTGGTTGAGATGTTGCCCGGCGGAGAGCTCAAGATGAAAACTCTAAAAACGCTGATTAAGCATGATATCGCTATGCCTAAATATCTTGGTTATTTTTTCAAAGCAGGAGATATGACCGCGTTAGACAATAATTTGGCATTGTGCCAAGATCAGCATGTGGTGAGCAATATCCCCAGATGGGATATTGAAATTCTGTCAAAGAAATATCAGGAGAAAATTTTGATTGCTTTGACAGCAGAAAACAAGCTATCGCAGGAGTTGTTTGACAAAACGTCGCCAGAGATTAAGGCCAAGCTCTTTGATATCCTCGAGGAGAATGCTCAAAGGAGATGGTTCCAGACGCGTATATCATACACTCCCGTTCCATCGGATGTCGACAAAATCAAGACATGGCGCAAAATAAGTGCTACCGCTCAAGAGATGTCGTTTTCATACCCAGTATGGACAATGGTGTTTGTGGAAAATCAATTTTATGATGAAAAGCATATCTTAAAATTGATGCAAAGAGGTGATAAAGATGCCATTGCAGCCTTTGCTCAAAAAAACGGCCTGACACAAGAGCAATACACGGCTCTGCTGTTTGGTCCGCGGGCAGCATTGGCTCCTCAGTTGGAAATGTATCTCAAAAAATAAAAAGCCATCTTATCTCCCCCTGCCTTGTGAAAGGCCCGGGGAGATTTTTTGTTTTAAAAATTTAAGGTTTGGGCATAAGTTGCTTGACATATAGACTAAAATGGCTGTAGTTTTAGGTTTGTTTGATTAACTTTTTTTGGAGATATGAGCAATGGCTGCACGCACGCTACAAGGATTTATGGAACTTTTGCCGCAGGAGCAAATTGTGTTTAACCATATGAAGTCCGTTATTGCCCATACCTATGAGATGTTTGGATTTGCCCCTTTGGATACCCCGGTGTTGGAGTTGGCCGAGGTTTTACTCTCAAAATCGGGCGGTGAGACCGAAAAGCAGATTTATGAGTTCAAAAAAGGCGATACCGATTTGGCAATGCGGTTTGATTTGACCGTGCCTTTGGCCAAATATGTTGCCCTGTATAACAACGACCTCACCTTCCCGTTCAAACGCTATCAAATCGGCAAAGTATATCGTGGCGAGAGACCGCAAAAAGGTCGGTTTAGGGAATTTTATCAATGCGATATCGACATTATCGACCGCGACGAGCTCAACATCGTTTATGATGCCGAGGTGTTGGCGGTTATCTATACCGTGTTTAGCAAGCTAAACCTGCCCAAGTTCAAAATCTATATCAACAATCGCAAGTTGCTTGGCGGATTTTTGCAAAGTCTAGATATTGCCGACAAAACGGTTGAGGTTTTGCGCTTGGTTGACAAAATCAAAAAAATCCCCGAGGAGGCTTTCTTGGGCGAGCTGGGCGATTTGGGCTTGGCCGAAGACAAAAAACAAAGCTTGCTAAAATTTATCAAAATCAACGGACTAAACGGCGAAATTATTGCAAAACTTGAAGATTTAGACATCTGCAACGAGAATTTTGCGGCCGGGCTGGCAGAGCTAAAGACGGTGATTGAGCAAGCGCAAAACCTTGGGTTGCCGGCAGAGAATATCCAAATTGACCTTAGCATTACCCGCGGACTTGATTACTATACCGGCACGGTGTATGAGACATTTTTTGATGAATATCCTCAGTTTGGCTCGGTTTGCTCGGGCGGAAGATATGACAACCTTTCTTCTGTCTTTATGGACAAGAAATTCCCAGGTGTTGGCATTTCCATCGGTCTGACCCGTTTGTTTGACCAATTGCGCGCCAACAACCTGTTGCAATTTAAGGAGCTGACACCAAGCAAAGCCCTGATTGTTCCGCAAGATGAAAGCTTGATTGATGAGGCAGTTAAACTGGCCGGCAAACTAAGAAACGCAGATATTGCCGTTGATGTGATGTATCGGCAATGCAAGTTTAAGAAAAAAATGGAATATGCCAACAAAATCGGCGTGCCGTACTTGGTTATCATCGGCGAGGAAGAAGCAAAAACCGGACTTTTTGCCTGCAAAGATATGACCACCGGCGAGCAAAAAGCCCTTAATCTTGATGAGCTGATTGAGGCCTTAAAATAGGTATTTTGATAAGAACCACCGCCCCTTTTGTCTTAAAAAATGGGCGGTGAGTTTTTATGATTCGAACGTAACACTACCTGCGTAAGCAGGTAGATGTAGACATACCTGCCCAGCCGTTAGGCTTGCGAAGCCTTTGGGCAGGGCGAACGTAGTTCGGAACAGGTAATACCACTTGCGTTAGCTAGTGGAAGTTTATATTACAGGATTTTTATTCTATCTTATAACAACCGTGTTCTTTGTCCCATTTCCAGCAATCTGCGCGGCAACGATGCTCGTTGTAATCCCATACTTTGGAACTATCTATACAGTCTGTATAAGCCAAATATCGTTCATATTGCGGAAATATCATATAATTCTTCTCAATATAGATTATGGATAATATCCAGATTAGCATCATAATTTTTTTATTAACAAACAGACTAGCCAAACATAACAAACCTAAAATCACTGACAATTGTAATTTAAACTGCAAAATATTTCTCAAACCACTGTCATCGACTGATGAGATCTCAAACCACAGCCACGTACTACTCAATATATAAAGGAAGAATAATATACAAAATATTACACTTATTCCGATAGAAAAAAACTTGATTACTTTTGGTAAAATTATTTTATGCATATTATCTTCCTTTATATCAGCTGTTATAATCAGTTAGTACATTTTGTTGCTTACCCAATCCAAATTCTTAAAAATTTCATCACAATTCTTATCGGGATATTTTAGTCCATAATAAATACCTCTTATATTATTTTTCATATCTTTTGAGCTATCTGATATGATTTCGCCAAGTGGTTTATTGCCATATTTGTTAACAACATCATATCCTTCTTTAGCTAGTCCTAATAATAAACTCGAAAGAGGACGTCCTGCTTTGGTATTCTCACACATTGCAACTGAGTGATAATAATTATCAGCTCCTATTCTATTAACCTTTTCCATTTGCTCTTTTGCATTATTTAAGGTATCATATGATTGCACAAAACTATTCGGCAAATATTTATCTATATATCCCCGATATTTATCATTGTATTCTTTGTTACTGGTATTTTCCTTACCCAACTCGGCAGAAAGACGGTTTAGCTCGTCCAGGTCAAAACGTGTTTGAAGCTCGTCTCTTAAACTCATATTGCTATAGTCTATCGTCTCCGGTGATTGATATTTTGATTGCAACTCCTCAAAGCGCCTTTCATTACCAGCCCTTTTAAGTTCATCCAGCTTTTGCTGGAATAATGTCTTGTTGATACTCATTTCTTGATGTTCCCTTCCTAAAAATGATCTCGGTTAAACATATAGTCCATTTTTGGAAATAGAACATTTGTCGAACTTTGTCAATATTAGTAAAGACTTATCAACAACTTTTATCTTTATAAAATGCTCACAACTAAACCTATGGTTGTTTGGCGCCCTACAAAAAAGCGGGCCCTTATCTTATGTATGGGAGGATTGATCTTCATTTTATGGCGGTTGCTTGCATAATCTCGGCTTGGTGCTCAGATACAAAATCTATTCCGTATAAACTTATTAGGATACAGGCTAATACATAAAAATACGGATATCTTAACAGCGGGCAGTGCAACTCAGAATTCCTATTCGCCGATGTCTTTGAAAATATCATAAATAAACTTCCACTAGCTAACGCAAGTGGTATTACCTGTTCCGAACTACGTTCGCCCTGCCCAAAGGCTTCGC
>CALXTM010000027.1 GCA_944391415.1 uncultured Alphaproteobacteria bacterium | reverse complement strand
CTTTTTGATACGGTCCAAACAATTATGAAGTCTCAAAAAGGCAACAAATAATCTCTAAACACCGGCGTCAAATATTTCATTTTAGAGTATCTGGTGCCATATTTTTATTTAACAATCTGAAAAAGCAGTAAAATATTAGTAAAAAAGTTACAAACGGGTGCATTTTTTTGCGTACATTCCCATTTAAACACGACATAATAAATATAGTGTAAAAACAAAGGAGTAATAAAGATGAATACACTTGTAAAATATGTCGTGACAGACCCTTGCTATATCTTAAATAATGATACTTGGGACGAATGCTGTAAATTTTTAGATGACAGCCCGAAAGCATTTAATGAAGCTGTTTCTAAGGCTTTGACGGATTTAACAGGTTTTCCGGCTTATGTTTGTGATACCGGTTTTGGCGATTGGAATAATAAAATTTATGGCAGCTATATTATCCATAAAGAATTTTGCGCTGATTCCGGTATGGTTTGCGTTTGTCGGTTAACCTCAGAAATTGAAAACCATTTTGCAAAAGAATACTCAGATATTTATTCGCGTAGTGCGGCAGTTTTTGAAGGTTCGGAAGATATTAACGTTGATTTTGACATATCGGATCCTTCCTGGACGGTCGTAAAAATCTATGACAACCAAACCGGAAATTTTATTGAAACTATGAGTTCAGATAATTTTTACGCAGAAAACGAAGATTTTGATGATGAAGATGAGGAGTATTAAGCCATGAGAAAGAAATATCAGAAAAGAGCTGTTTCTCTAAAATGTACTCAAGCCATTATATTTGCCCGTGTATCAAGTAAGAGACAAAAAGATGAGGGTATATCCTTAGAAGTTCAAGAAGAAAATACAACCCAATATTGCAAAGAAAATGGGTTAAAGGTTATTGCCAGATACAGTATTGATGAGAGTTCAACACATGGTGACCGTGCGGTATTTCATGAGATGATAAATTTTGCAGCCAAATGTGAGGGCAAGGTTGCTATTGTAGTTGCTTATGTTGATAGATTGCAACGTTTGCCGGAAGATTCATATTATGTTGAAAGTCTTCGAAGATCAGGAAAAGTAGAAATACATTTTATAAAAGAGCGATTGATTATTACAAAAGATTCCGCAGCAACCGAATTAACCTTTTGGAATATGTTTGTTATGTTTGCTAATGCGCAGGTTAACTCGCAAACAGATAAGGTTAAGGCAAGTCTCGCTAAAAATTGGTCTTTAGGGAAATGGCAGGGAACAGCACCTTTGGGATATCTGAATAAAAAAGATGACGATAATAAATCAATAATAGTTGTGGATCCGGTTCGGGCACCGATAATAAAACGTTTATATCAGGAATATGCAACAGGACTGCATACCATCAAATCTGTTTGGTGTTTGGCTAAAGAATTAGGTCTATATACCAGAGTTAAAAAAAAGAAAGGCTGTTTTGTTACCCGAAACACTGTATATGAAATACTGACGAATCCTTTTTATTATGGCGAGATGTGTGTTAAGGGTGAGCTTATACCGCATATATACGAGCAGCTTGTATCAAAAGAATTGTTTAACAAAGTTCAGGAAGTTTTTGTAAAAAACGGAACACACAACAGAACCAACATTAAGGAGATTGCTAAAAATTCTTATACATTCAGAAAGATGATACGCTGTAAAGAATGCGGTTGTTTAATAACTCCGGAAAAGAAAATTAAAAAAAACGGTCGCGAGTATGTTTATCTGAGATGTGGACATTCTAAAGAAATTTGTCATCAAGGTGTTGTTAATGAAAAAGACATTATTGAACAATTAAAAACAGAAGTACTTGACAGATTAACACTTCCTTTTTCTTTGCAAGAAGTCCTGAAGAATCAGCTTTTGAAAAATCTAAACGACACATCTCAATTTAATGCGATGTTTAAAGCTAAGATTACAAGTAAAATTAACGAATTAAAAGTTAAAGAAGATAATCTGCTAGATTTTTATCTTGAAGGAAAGTTACCGCAATCCACGTATGAAACCAAGAAAGCAGCGATTGACAAAGAGATGAATGAACTAAAAGCAACTGCGGAAAAATATAAGACGATTGATAGTGATATGAAAAAAACGGTTGAGAAGGTTATTTCAACAACTGCAAATATCTCTAATATCTTTGACAAGGCAACTCCTGACAAGCAAAATCAGTTATTGCGATTACTTATCACAGACTGCCAACTCAATGGCAAACGATTGGAATACACACTCAAAACCCCGTTTGATAAGCTGGTTACTTGCAAAAATTATCAAGATTGGCCTCGAGTCGCTGTAGAGAATTTAGGGGAGTTTGAGAAAATTTGTTGTTAGTTAAAGTATAAATATATTGCTTTTTTATACTTATTTGATATAAATATTACCAATGCTTGTTGGTAAGCGTGGTCATTCGCCCAAAGATTTATTCATCCAACTTCAAAAGAAATAATAACAACCTTTAGTTAATTGTCAGATGTTAGCTTGCGAATGCGTATATTTGATGATTAGCTATATTTGAAGGAGTTATTTTATGACTTTTGAACGTTATGCAGAAAATCTATTAACAGATTTCAATACAAGAAAATTAGATGAAAATGGAGATATCTATACATATACTCCTAAGTATTTCGATATTGCAGAAATATTTCTTTCCTATGACATTTATGACGATGATGAAAATTTTCACTTTGATATTAAAGATGCCAGAAATTTAATATCTATTATATTAGATGATTCTTGGGACAATATTACCAATGCTAATAAACATAAAAAGGAAATATATGAGTTAAAATTAGGAAGCTACAAAATTAACTCTCAATATGATATTAACGATTTTGACACAGCAACTTTCTGGATAGAACGTACAGAAAAAGATAATAATATCATCCTAGATGATGAAGAAAAACTTAAATTATATAATTATTATTTGTTTGAGAGTAAAGATATTCTAAGCGAAGATATAAATGATTTGCCATCTGATGATATTCCCCAAAAATCTAGCCAAACAACTGTTGATTATTTTAAACAACAAGCAAAATCTTTCTTAAAAGATTATAATTTAATGAAAGAAAATGGTTTTAATCAATCAAAAATAAATTTTGCAGATTCTCAAGAACATTTTGATATAATGAATGTTTTAGCTAAAGCAAATAAATCCCCAAATGATAATTTGTCTTTAATGAATGCCCAACATATTCTTGTCAAAATTTGTGATTTTAAAAATTGGGATGATTTTTTGCATTCATCAAAAGCAAAACAAGAAATTGGTGCTTTAAAATTAAATTGTTATAAAATTGGTATGGATCCTAACATCATCTCGTCAGCAGAAATGTTAATAGAGCATGAATTATTTGCTGAATTCGTTGATGATGAGGGGAATGTAAATTATACTGACAATGATGAATTGAGTATGTGGAATTCTGTAATGAAGAGATTGTTATTTTAACTATCTATTACAGGATAACGCGGAATACATAATAGTCCGTGCATTATCTTACTGCCCCTGCCAATAAAAAAGGTCACCGTTTGAGGTGGCCTTTTTTATTGGCAATAGAGACAGTTAGGTTCGAACTCATGGGAAAGTGAGTTTGACAAGGAGGTTAAGGCACACGGGGGTGTGCCGGTCGGCAAAGCCGATAACCGACGCAGCAACTTATGGCTTTAAGCCCTAAGTCATCGTCTGCCCCTGCCACTCAAGATGAAGACGCTGAAAAGCGTCTTTTTTTATTATAAATCAATAAGTTGCCTGAGTCCGTGTAAGATATGTTTAATGAAGCCAATTCCCGCTTGTTACACGGACTGCACAAAACAAAATCCTTTGATTTACAAATGGTTAATTTGGTTAGAGTCTGATTTTGTTTTACGTTAATTGTATATTTTCTTGTCTTTATATAACCTTAATGTTTGCAGGTTAATATTTATTTTGTGAGGTTTATACGGAGCTTTTTGAGAAGTAGATAAGCCTCGAAGATTAGCAATTGAGATGCTCATATCGTTAGAAATAGAGTTTCCGTTAAGTTTTATTTCTTTTAGTTGAGGTAAATAACGTTTTTTTAAGTCATTTATTCTTTTTTTTATAATAGCTTGGTTCTTTTCATCTACTGCGGAGGATTGAAAGCTTAATGACTCCAATGTTTCGGTTTTTATTACACCTTGTTCAATTAGTGTTTTTACGGACATTTCCATTACTTGTATAAGATTTTGTGTATCTTGCGGAATTTTAATTGTTAAAGATGACAAACCAATTTTTATATCTTGAAAATTTGCAAATACAGCCCCGGCACTGCCATTAATTTTTTTCAAAATTGCAACATCTTCATTTCCTCCTTTTGGGGAAATGGGAATTCTTGTTTGGTTTTTACTTAGATTAAAAACTTTATCAGAGGATTTGTCACTAAAATTCAAATTATAGCCCTTATCGGTCTTTTGGATATTTGCTGATGAAAATAGGTTTATCGCAGCCCCATCTTTTTGACAACTTCCGTGACCAACAGGCATTCCGGTAAAGATAGGAAATTTAGAATTTTGTGCTAGGTAATCTATAGCTTCTTTATTGGTGTCTCTAGATAAAAGCAAAACAATGTTTTCGTCTTCAAAATGTTTGCATGTTTGTAAAAAAGCTTCCACGGCATCTTTATTACCAAATTCGCAAACTAAAAAATTGCTACCGTCTTGAAAAAAACGAGTTTGATGACTTTGTCTGTTTTCAACTTGAGATTGATTTCCAGGTTGTAAATAGCCGTTAATTTCATTAATCTTTTTGGCAGTATCATTTAAGGGCTCAATATTTAAGTTGGTAGTGTTACTATTTTTCTCCTTTAAATCATCAATTAAAGCATAAATATTTTTTGAATAATAGACAGGAGACGAAATACCGCGTTGTCCTAAGTAATGGTGTAACTGAGTTGCATCTGAAAAACCATAGGTTTTTAGGTTGTCTTTTCTTTTGGGTAATTCACCTCTTTTTTGGCAGATTTTTTCAAGCTCAAAAATAACGTCTTCAGTATTAGAGCCTCCTGTAAAATAAATGTTATTATATTTATAAGAGCCATCATCATTCTTGGCGGAAATAGCTTCATAAATCATTTCTGCTCGTCCTTTGGGACTATGAGAGATTTCTTCTCGCCATGAGACATTAGAAAAATTACCATTATAAATATTATTATCATAAGGTAAAGTTATAGAAATATACTTTGTTTTTAGTCTGTTTAGTTGTTCTGTTTCATTAAAATGTTCAGCAGGAGGTTTTCCCATAACATAACCTGATGGAATAATGACAAGATTATCAATTTCATCGGAAGCTTTATGAAAGTCATTTAATTTAGAAATATGATGCTCTGTCACTAACTTTTCTCCCATTAAATATATCTGCACATTCAAAGATATGGTAGCATATAAAGGACAAAATGTAAACAACAAACAAGTCCGTGGATTGTCTTATAAGCCCTGCCAATAAAAAGGTCACCGTTTGAGGTGGCCTTTTTTATTGGCAATAGAGACAGTTAGGTTCGAACTCATGGGAAAGTGAGTTTGACAAGGAGGTTAAGGCACACGGGGGTGTGCCGGTCGGCGAAGCCGATAACCGACGCAGCAACGTAGGGCTTTAATCCTTAAGTCATCGTCTGCCCCTGCTCATGAAAGATGAAGATTCTTTGAAAAGCGTCGTCTTTCATAAAATATTATTTAGAGAATCAGAGACTGGAAAAATAGTCCGCTTTATATTTACAATAAAACGCTTTTATCTACATAATACTCGTATCGATGGGGTTTATTGGACGGAATAGGAATGCAGAGAAGATTGTTGAAAAAATTATATCAGAAGCAGTTTTGGTAACACGGGCCGACGGGTATAGTTTTGATGACAAGAAAGAGTTTGAAAATGTGATAAAAGTGCTTGGTTAGGTAATGGAATTTTATAGCCTGCGTAATCTTAGTTGACAAGGAGAGAAAGTGACTTCGGTAATTTTTGTGATAATAAATTAGCAGTGGATGATATAAATTAGATGTTGTTATTTTTTTTTTATATTATAGCATAAAACTAAACTATGAATGAGGGAGGTTTTCAGATGAGTAAAGAAGCAGTATATATTAAAAATACTTTGGCAAAAGATGAAGAAATTAAATGGGTGGCCGATTTGCATTGGTTGGTCTGGGTGTGGCCAGTCTTGTGGCTTTTGCTGGGGCTTGTTTTTTTGAACTCGCCAAGTCCTGAGGTTGGAGGTGTATTTTGTTTGGTGGCGGTATGGATCTTTTTGAGTTGGAGAAAAACAGAGTACGTCGTTACTAATAAGAGGGTTATTGCCAAAAGAGGTGTTATTGCGGTAAAGACGGAAGAGTTGCGTAATGCTAAGGTGGAATCTGTGTATATAAAGCAAGGAATATTGGATAGAATATTTGGGTTGGGTACTGTTGTGTTTGGTGGTACCGGCGGCTCAAAAGTGCAATTTAAATACATAAGTGATCCAAGGCAAGTTAAAACTCATCTAGAAGAGGTTATTGAAGAAAGCAGTAAATAGAGAGTTTTGCTATGATGATACAAAAAGCCGGCATTTAAAGTCGGCTTTTTTGGGGTAAAGATTAGGCATAGGTGATGTATTGGGGCTTATGTTTTGAGGAAAGGTGATATACTATTATTGGTAAATTGCGGACAAACAGCTGGATGGTTGAGGTCTTTGGGAGATGAAAAAGGCCGAATATTATGGAATCAAAGTTGATTCCAAAGAGTGGAATTGGCAATTTTACAAAATAAGCGGTATGTGATAGATGGTGTCTATTATGAATGGTTGTAGCAAGTATTTGATGAGCTATTGTTATTTTGCAAGTTAATGTTTGTAGGAGATGCTATAACATTTTAAGACGATTTTTGAGGGTAAAATTCTGAGACGTACAATGAAAAAGAGATAATATCCTCGACACTTTGTTTGTTAAAATGGAATTTTAGATTTGAAAAAATATATATGGGTGTCGTCTACGGGATGTTGGAAAAAGAAGATTGCAGAAGTTAACAGTACTTATGAGGCGTTGTTTTATCTTCTCGGGCAATAATAATGAAAGGGAAATTTTTTGGATATTAGTTATCGGACAATAAAAAGTAGCGCTTGGTGTTTTCTTGCTGCCACTATTTCATTTGATAAGCCCAATCTTTTGGGGCACTTTTAACAAGTTATTATATTGTTCTAACTTGTTGAGATCATAATAAAGATTATCCATAACTTAAAATAATGTGGTTTACTTGAAGTATATAATTTTTGTCAAGGGAAAGATAAGTGCAAAAGATGATAAAAACAGCCAATTAATCTTGTGAATATTAACCAAATTTTTACTTTTAGATTATAAACTTTGATAAGTTGGATTTGGTTCTAATAAAGGCAAAAATTATGACGGGATTCTGGAGTGCAATAGCAAATTTTTTTAGTAGTGCTTATGAAGTTATGTTGTTGATTTTTTCGGATGAGACAATATACCTTTATATTGGTTATGCTGGTGGAATTGCGACAATCGCAGCGTTTGCAATTCAAACAATTAGAATCTTGCGGACAAAAAACATCAGCGGGTTATCAAGTTATATGTATATCTTATACAGCTTGAGTCTGATTTGCTGGTTTACCTATGGTGTGTATCTGGAAGCATGGATTTTGGCCATTGCCAATCTGATAACCTTCTTCTTTACCTTTGCAATTTTGTGTTTGATCTTGTATTACGACGAGGAAGACAAGATAGAGCGCTATCGTCGCGATCCTTTGACCTATGTCTTTAATCAGAAATATTATGAAGAGTGTGTTCCGCAGAAAATTTTGCAAGCTCAGATTAGTAAGCAGCCTTTTTCAATTGTGGTCGGTAAAATAGCAAATTTGGATGAGATTGACAAGCAATTGGGCGGAAAATACCGGAACAGAGCTTTGAAACATGTGGCCAAAACACTGGAGAAAGCTTTGCGCGACAGTGATTTTATTGCCAGAATAGAGGATAATTTGTTTGCAATTTATTTGTCTAATGCCAATGATAAGACCGCCAAAGGAGTCTTGACACGCGTGCTGGAGAGTGTGGACAATATTGAAATCAAAAAGAATTTGCGGCAGAAAATGAATGTCGAGATGTTGTTTGGGCTGTGCCATGCCAAAGATGATATTGATTTGAAAGATTTGACAGCAAAAGCCTCCAAAGCTTTGGCAGAAGCATCACTAAAAAAGAACGCGCAAATAAAAATATACAGAAAAAAATGATTATAACTATGATGCAGAACGATATGATGCCTGGCAGAATAAAATGTCAGGCATCATAAGGATTTGGTGAAAACCGTGATTATTTGAGCAAAAGCCCCATAACGATTGGACGTTATGGGGCTGATGAGACTTATTTTTTTTTAGTCGGCCAAGATCTTTAAGCAGATCTTAACGACTTTATCTTGTCCATCCTGAGGAAAATAATTTTCCTTCGACGTTTCAAAGCCTCCGTAGAGAGGACCGTGGTACACGCCAGCTGGGATGAACTTCCAGTCGTTTTTGTTTACCTTGGATGCGATGCTGTGTTCAGGCCTGACATAAAATCCGATATCTCGGGTTGTATCAAACGCCTGATGCACCTCCAGGGTTTCGCTTGCCGACGATATGAATATTCCTTCCGTAAAGGTTGGAATATGAATATCATGGAAGCGCCGATGCACCTCAGGGAAAACCTGTTCCGCTGTCTTAGGACTTGTCCAGTCAATATTGACTCTTAAGCCCGGTACCAGCTCGGTAGAGCCGACATGGTGGTTTTCCGGATTGGTGAGAAATTTGATGATTTTGTTGGCATTTTCCGCGGTGAATCTTGAGTCGGCTGAATCCGCCATAAAATCATTTACGAATTTGTCTCTTCTTGCCTTGAGGCTTTCTGCAAGCTCGCGCAACATCGTTTTGATGAATTTTTCCATAATAATAATTTTTTTAATGTTGTTGTTATTGTGGGTTATAGCCCTTCTTTTATCAGATTTTTTATAGTAATATTCAAAATTTTTATAAATCGTTTATATTTTATCCTATTTTTGGACAAAAGTAAAGGCATTTCTATAAAAATAAAATAGAGGCTAAAAACGGAGCATTAGTTTGTGTTTGCAGAGGTGTGTATTAAAAATAATGATAATATATATCCTATATTTTGCACTTATTTGTCAAATTTTATCATAGTTTGATGCTGTGAAATGATGGACTTGGCGAGAAATCAGTTGTTGGCTGGATTTTCCAAATATTTTATCGCTTTTTCGGTTTTTAGAGTATAGGCAATCTCTGATTGTGTGGAGCTGCCGATATAGCCGCCAACGTTGACTACAAACATTTCATAAGCTATATCAATTTTGCATTTGTGTATGTCGTCCAGCATTTGTTTGGTTGGGGTGAGAGGCCCCTCATCCATGCCCGCCAAACCTCGTTATCGCCGACGTGGCCAAACAAACCGACAGAAATGACAATGTTTCCCTCTAAAGTGAGGCGTTTGGGGCACGGATAAACTCGTTCTTAAAACGAGTAGAGCCTAATAATGTGATAACTTTATACGTGCCCTGTGTAGGTATGATTTTCTTTAATATCCTTGATGATGATAGTATTATTTGAGCAAAGAGGCGATATATTTGTTGACATATCAAAAAATTTTTAATATGTTTTCCGCATTAGTCGGGACATTTTGTATAAATATCTCGCAGTTGGTTGCGGAGTGTTTGTACATTGTGTCTTGTCAGAGTTTGTGATAATTTGTTAGTTATAGGGTATAACTTATGGCAAAAGTCAGTCCGTTACAGTTTTTTAGGCAGGTAAAGCAAGAGGTTAAAAAAGTTACTTGGCCTACAAGAAAAGAAGTTAGTCAAAGCCTGGTTATGGTGTTGATTATTGTGGCAATCGCCGCTACTTTTTTCTTTTTGGTTGATCAGGTTTTGGGCTGGATTGTCAAAATAGTATTTTCGCTTGGAGTATAAGATAAAATGGATGCTCGTTGGTATGTTGTAAATGTTCATTCGGGTTGTGAGAAAAAAGTTGCTCAATCGATTAAAGAACAAGCAGTCATCAAAAAGATGGAAGATTATATTTTTGATGTATTGATTCCGACAGAGGAGGTTGTCGAGGTTAAAAAGGGCGCTAAAGTTTCTAGCGAACGCAAGTTTTTCCCCGGCTATATCTTGGTTAAGATGATTATGACCGATGATGCTTGGCATTTGATTAAAAACAATCCCAATGTCAGCGGATTTTTGGGCTCGCGTAATAAGCCTTATCCGATTTCTGAGGCGGAAGTACAGCGGATTATGACCCAGATGAAAGAAGGAGTTGAGCGTCCGCGCGAGGTTGTTAATTTTGAAATCGGCGAGCAGGTCAGAGTTTGTGACGGGCCGTTTGCTTCGTTTGTCGGGTTGGTTGAAGAGGTCGATGTCGAAAGGGCCAGAGTTAAGGTTTCGGTTTCGATATTCGGGCGGGCAACACCGGTTGAACTGGAATATTCGCAAGTCGAGAAAATTTAAACCTTTGAAAATGCCGTTTGTTCAGACGGCATTTTTTTATGATTCGAACGTAACACTACCTGCGTAAGCAGGTAGATGTAGACATACCTGCCCAGCCGTTAGGCTTGCGAAGCCTTTGGGCAGGGCGAACGTAGTTCGGAACAGGTAATACCACTTGCGTTAGCTAGTGGAAGTTTATGATTCGAACGTAACACTACCTGCGTAAGCAGGTAGAAGTAGACATACCCATATCTTCGCGCTATAAAGGAGA
>CALXTM010000026.1 GCA_944391415.1 uncultured Alphaproteobacteria bacterium | reverse complement strand
CGCCTTTCGGTTCGAGCCCTTTCAGAAACTAAAAAACCACCCTTGATCGGGTGGTTTTTGGCGTCTCCGAGAGGACTGCGCCGCAAAAATTGCGGCTCTTTCAGTTTGAGTTGTAACGCTTGCCGGTTGGCGCTTAGCGTTTCCGGTGCGCTAACAACTCTGCACCGCAAAGGCCTCGCAGCCAAATCGTTGGCTACTCCGCACTTTGCGCCTTTCGGTTCGAGCCCTTTCAGAAACTAAAAAACCACCCTTGATCGGGTGGTTTTTGGCGTCTCCGAGAGGACTCGAACCTCCTACCCACAGTTTAGGAAACTGTTGCTCTATCCTGATGAGCTACGGAGACACCGTGACATTGTTTATAAACATTTTATTTATTCTTGGCAAGTGCTAATTTGCTTAAAAAAGCCGTTTGAATTTCGGCAAGTTTTTCTACCGAATCGATCTCAACATACTCTCCCGAAGCATGCATGCCATCGCCGGTGCCTGAGTGCATAATTACAACCGATCCACGTGCGGCAAATTCTCTGGCGTCGGTTGCTCCGCCCTCGTATTCAAACTTAATCTTATGGCCAAGAATTTGCTCGGCTAATTTCTTATATTCAAGAATAGATGAATCTTTTTCGTTCATAACAACCGGAATACTTGATGAAACAATTTCGTAAGAAACGCCTTTGATCATGCATTTGTCGAGATTTTTCTTTAAGCCTTCAACCGTGCTGTTTTCGGTTAAACGAAAATCACAAAGTGCTTCGCAATAATCAGATATAATGTTGGATACTTTACCACCGTTGATTTTGGCAAAATGAAGCGTATCAACCCAAGTATTGCGGGGTTTTTTGCCAACAAGGCTATAGGCTGGATACAGAAGGCGAATCTTAGAAATTACCTCAAACATTAGATCATTGGCATCAATACCATCCCAAGGTCTTGAACCGTGCGCTTCTTGTCCAATTGCTTTGATTTTTACAAATACGGGGTTCTTACATTTGGTAATAATTTTGGTAATATCGCCGCCAACATCATTATCTAGGACAATGTCGGCATGGAGCTTGGCGTGTTTTTTTAAGAAAGCAAGCGTTCCTTTGGAGCCTTGCTCTTCGTCCGATGATAGAATAACTCCAAAATTTAGGGGAAGATTATGGGTCAGAACATATTGCATCGAATTAAGAGCAACAGATGCAAAAGATTTCATATCCAAAGCGCCGCGGCCATATAATTTGCCGGATTTTATTTTGGGACAAAACATTTTGTCTTCGGCCGGAACAACATCAATATGTCCTAAAATAAGGGCATCAAAATTAAGAGTATTTTTGTTACGAATAAAAATTACCGGCGAGATGCCTTTGGGAGCAAAAATATCAACCTTGGCACCAACAAGAGTCATTATGTTTTTGATGTAGCTAAGCAATTGATTAATTTGAGGAATGTTGCCGGTTTCGCTTCTAAAGCGCATTAAATCTTGGGTTATCTCAATAATGTTCATTTTTTTGTTCCTTTTTTACGATTTATTTATCTAATGGTGAAATAATACTATTCAAATAATAAAAAAGATTTAAAAAAGGTGGCTCAATGAAAAGAATTTTGTTGGTGGCTATACTTTGTTTGGCCGGTATACTTGCAGCGTTGGCACAAGAAAGTTTGCCAAACAATAACAGAGATGAAAATGCCTTGCCAAGGTTTGTGTCTTTGCGTTCAAGTCCGGTTAATGCCAGATCGGGACCGGGGGTTAAGTATCCGATAGAATGGGTTTATATGCAAAAATCGGCTCCGGTAGAAATTATTGCGGAGTTTGAAGATTGGCGTCGAGTAAAAGATTGGCAAGGATCGGAAAGCTGGATTAAAGCACAAATGCTAAATAAAAAACGGTTTGCCAAAGTGATAACTCCGGGCGAAAATAATTTGTATGCCAAAAATAATCTTAAAGCCAAAGTTATTGCCAGAGTTGAAGATGAAACTATTGCCGAAATCGTAAAATGTCCGGCAAATAATGACTTTTGTTTATTGAAATTTGAGCAAATTGAAGGCTGGATGCCAAGAAAAAATATTTATGGTGTTTATCCAAACGAAGTTATTGATTAAGGAGCAAGCTCAAACAAATTACGCGGCAAGTCGTTGATCAGAACAATGGATATCAAGAGCCAGATAAACGCGTAGACCTGAAGCATGTCACTGATGATTTTGTTTTTGAGCAGGGCAAAAACACCAGAGTATTTTTTGAATAAACGGTTTAGCCCCATTAATAATCCTATCATGATTAAAAACTGAGCCCCAAGCCCGATAGTTTGGATAATTGACTGCAAAGGCATTAAAAGCTTTGATAAAAAGGCAAAAAAGATAAGATAAAAAACACAAATGCCATAAAAAATGCGTTGCATTTTTATATCATAGGCTTCTTTTTTAGCTTTTTCTTCGCGAACTTTTTCGGTTGAGAGACGGTCGATTTCTATGCCGCGGATTTTGGCAGGGTTAGTTTTTTGTTTTTTTATGTCGGTTAGATCTTTGTTGAATTTGCTTTCAATCGAACACAGACCACATCCTTTCGATGTAAAGTAAACATGGTTTGGATCATTTTTGCATTGTTTGAGACCATGCATCAGCTTCCACAAATGTTCTTGCCATTCATAAGCCGAAGGCCTGTTGCCTCCTTTGGTAAAAGCACGCTCAAACATTTCCAGCGTGTCTTTGTTAAAATACTCATGAATACTGTAGGGATGCGGATATTGATATTTGTCTGGCCATAAACCATAAGCATAGTGATATTGGGCTATGCGCTCTTGAATGGTCAGCATCGGGGCAGATGAATCTTTGGGAACACCTGAAAAAGGATGAATGCCGTTGTTGAGTAAACGAAAAATTATCACCGCTAAAGCAAAACGGTCTTGTTCTTCACCCATTTCTTCACAGGATTGATTCATGCCCTCGGGATAGATGTATTCTTCACTGACAAATTCGGCAGGATAGCGCGTCCGCTCACCTTTGATGGAAAAACCGTCACAGTCAACAACCGCAACCAACATATTGTCTTTGTAAACAGATAAATTTGACGGTTTGAGGTCGATGATATAGTGTCCGCACTTGTGAAGAGCCGTTACCATCGATGCAACATTGTAGGCGGCAAAAATACGATAGGCATATTTTTCTGATAAATGTAGTTTTTTGCGAATGGCTTTTTGCATCAGATGATCTAAAGAAACAGCCAAATCCATATTAATCAACGGCATCATATAGCCGACGCAAAATCCTTTTTCATCATCAAGCAAGGCCTCGGGCCAGGCAATTTGTATATATTCAATGCCACCAACATCAACCGGTTTGAAATTGGGTTTGTTTAGAAGCATGGCCTGAAGTTTTTGCCGATTGGTGGCCGATTTGGCAGTGTTGTGAAAAATTTTAACAACACTTTCGGGACGTCCCTCAACTAAATATATTTTACCGGATGCCCCGCCTTTGTTAATCATTTTGCCAAGGGTAATTTTGCCGTAGGAACCATCGGCGTAAACTGCATTATATGTTTGGTGGTCAGTTTGCATGGGTTAGGGAACCTCAATCCAAACAAGGGTTTTGTCGTCAGGGTTTAGTTTTTGCGCCTTGGGTGTGTTGAGCGTGTTTTTTAGGGCTTTGCGGGCCTTGGGCAAATTTTTTTCGCGCGATAAAAAGTCATTAATCGGTTGGATAAATTTATGCTCAATATCTTGAAAGTCAGGACTAAAAGCAAAAGAGGTAAGCCCGTCAGACATTAATAAAATATTTTTGGCATCAGCAAAGGGGGTAAAGCGCAGATTTTCACGCCAGGCCTCTTGAGTGAAGAAAAATGTTTCGCAGGAAAAGGCGCCGTTTTCAGGACGAGATGCACAAAAATTGCGGTCATGGTGTAATGATAGGGCTGCTCCGTCGCCGATATGAAAGAAAATACCCCTGTCTTTGTGATATACAACCCCCACCAATGTGGCTGCAAAAGGAGCCAGGCCTTTAGCATCTTTGCTCTTGTTAAAACGATGAAGCTCAAGGTGTTGTCTTACAACTTTGACAGCTTGGATAATTGCTTCTTCAATATGTTTAAAATCGGCGTTTTTGAGAATTGAACATAGTGTTTCACACAAAGTGCGAGCTCCTATTTTGCCATATTTGGCAGAGCCGGCGCCGTCGGAGACGACAGCCACCAAATTGCGGGCAATTTTGTAACAAAAATAGTCTTGGCAGGGCAAGCTTTGATTGGCATGTAGCTGCCCGGCAACACTTGCCGCAATAACTCTTATGTCAAGGTGCTTATTCTTCATCCCAATCGCCCGTGTCTTCAAGTAAGTCAGGTGCATTGGGAGCTGCCCGGGAAACACAAGAAACACTGCGACTCAGCCATAAGAAAAATTCGGTAAATCTTAGTCCGCTTAAACGCTTGGGCGAGTTGGTGGAAAATTTAGCCAATTTATCAAGATTGGCTCCTTGGGTGCCGACAGCATGGATGATTACTTTTTTGTTTTGTTGGGCTTCGCGACATTTTTTGGCCACAATTTCCCAATCGTAATCAGTTGGCTCGCCATCGCTGATCAAAAATATCCAAGGACGTTTGGAGGTGATGCCGCAGCTGTCATAGAGACATTTTTGCTCTTCAATTTTTTGCAGAGCCAGCTCCATCGCTTTACCAAGCGGGGTAAGGCCACCGGCTTCCATCTCGGGAGCTTCAAAATTCATGGCATCAACCCAGTCAGAGGAAATAACAGCCTCATCTTTGCCAAAGGCCTTGATGATAAGCAATTGAACACGAGAAGATGCATCAATATCATCTTTGAGTTCTTGCTCAAGCGCTTTAAGGCCGGCATTAAGTTGTTTAATCGGCTCTCCCCGCATGGAACCAGAGCAATCAAGCACCAAAACACAAGGAGTGCGCTCATTGGCATTGTCGGCAAATTCGACATAAGGGATCATCTCGTTGTCAATATTTTCTGTTGCCATAATATTTAACCTCAAACTCTAGTTATGATGCGGATAAGAATGCGGATATCCGCTGTCCGGATACGGTGTCGGAAGCGCCGATTTGCCACAAGCAGATAATGAGAAAACAAAAAATGCGGCTAAAAAAAAGATAAATATTTTTTTCATATACACTTCCTTTACCAGTTTTTATATATAATATACATATTATATCGTAAGGGTTAAGCAAAATTTAAGTTATGCAAAGAAAAATGGTTAAAATATTTGGACTGGTTATCGGATTGTTGCTGTGGTCTTTGACGGCTGCCGCCGGTGGGATAAATATTTTTGCATACTCGCGTCCGGCGCCGGAAACCAAAATATATGATGCTTACGGCAAGGCCGAAAATTTGCAAAATTTTGGTGGTGATTTTGTAATAGCCGTGTTTTGGTCGAAAAAATGTATCCCATGTATCAGAGAATTGGATAATTTGAATAGATTTGCCAATAAAACAAAAGATGACGGGATAAAAGTTATTTTGATTTCTGCCGAGAATGAATGGAATAGCGAAGAAGAGCAGAAAAATTTCTTGGCCAAATATGGGGCAGGGGATTTGGCTTTTTTTGTGGATAAAAATTCTGACTTGGCTAAAGATTTTGGAATCTTTACCTCGCCGCATGCTGTATTAATTGATGATAAATCGATGGAAATCGGCCGAATCAGAGGTGCGGTGGAATGGGATGACGAAGATGTCATCGAGGAAATTTATCGGATAAAGGCTGAGAAATAAATTAAAGCCCTTATCAAAAAGGATAAGGGCTTTAAGCTGTTTAGGCGGTGTGATCAAACTCTCTTTTAAGGGAGCGTTCAAAAAGCCCGGTAATAATATCTTTAATGTTGCCTTTTTCATAAATAGCTTGATACAAAGCCTGAGAAATCGGCATATCAATATTATATTTGTCAGCCAAAATTTTGACGGCTTTTAAGGTCGGCACACCTTCGGCCAGCTTGCCAAAATCTTCACCGCGAGCAAATTTTTCGCCAAACATGCGGTTGTGACTGTTTTTGGAAAACAAAGTTGCTTCATAGTCGCCAAGGTGGGAAAGGCCATAGGCGGTCATTGGGTTGCCACCAAAGTGTTTGATAAGACGTCCAACTTCAACCGGAGCTCTGGCCATGAGAGCTCCTTTGAGCCCATACCACTCAAGACCGTCAAGAATACCGGCTGCTAAACCAACGACATTTTTTAAGGCTGCGCCGATTTCATTGCCGATTAAATCATCGCCATAATATAGGCGAATAAGGGAACTTGACATTAATTTGATGACAAAATCTTTGGTTGCCTCTTCATCGCTGTCAACTACGGCGGCTGATGGAACTCCTTTCATATAGTCTTGAACATGGCCGGGACCACCAAGGGTAGCAATATGGATGTTTTGCGGTATTTCAGAGCGCATAATTTCCAACATGCGGTCACCGGATGGCTCTTCCAAGCCCTTCATGGCAAGCAAAAATGTTTTGCCGTCAAGATTATATCCACTAAGCTCTTTGCAAAGGCCGCGAAAATATTGGCAACCAATTGAAATGATAATAAAATCATTTTCAAGAACTGTGGCAAGATTGTCAAACAACAACATGTTGTCGCTTAAAGATAAATAAGCATTCTTGCGGGTGTTTTTGAGCTCTATAAAGTTAGGCGATGTAGGTATATCATACATCCAAACTTCTTCGGCTTTGCCATAGTTGGCAGCATACCAACCAAGGAATGTTCCCCAGCGGCCACATCCAATCAGAGATATCTTTTTCATGAGAATCTAAATCCTTACAATATTGTTTATGATAGTTTAATGTTTAATGCATATTTTGCACTTTGGCAACACGGATATTGTGGATGTAGAAAATTAAATTTAGAGAAAACCTTTTTTGGTGCGTTGACGAGTAACAATGGCCGAGATGTGATCAAATTGTTCAAAAGAATGATAAGCATAATCAAGGCTCTTTTTGTCACAATCATAAAAAACTTGATTGGCAAGAGTTTGAATGGCATTGTCAATGCGGCGAAAAGCTTCGTTATAGTCGGCGCTAAAGTTGTTTTTGGTTTTCTTTTTTACTATGGCATGATAGGCAGAAATAACTTTCGCGGTTTCGTCGGCAGAATTGGCATAGCCCTTCTCTTCAAAATCGCGCATAATTCGAGCGGTCGTTTGATAAAAGCATTTGTTGGTTAAAATGCTTTTTTGTTTTTTGTTATTACTATCAATTATCATTTTGCAAAGTAATCCATAGTTTTGTGAAGGTTTATCTAGCACAAAATAATAAAAAAAGCAAGTTTTTTGTATGAGTTCTTACAGTTGAATATATTAGTTTATTTTGTTTAATGAAGGGTTAATGAAAAGAGAGATAAAATTTATCGGAATTAAAAAATTTTTTATTGCAAAATTAGATTAAATTAAGTAAGTTGGCTTTAATTTTTGGATAGATGGCCGAGTGGTCGAAGGCGCACGATTGGAAATCGTGTGTACCTCCAAAGGGTACCGTGGGTTCGAATCCCACTCTATCCGCCAATAACAAAAACACCTCCTTTGTGATCTGTCCCCCAAAAGTTGGACAGATCATTGTGGTGTTTTTTTATACCTCATCAATAGTCATAATGCTTTACTACAAACGACTGGTACTTCTTGAAAGCTTATTATTTGTAGGATTAAGATTTTGTAAACGATTTTTATATTGAACTTTAAATTTATCCATTACTGTAGCCAATTCCTTAGCATACGCCTCGCCTTCACCATCTAAGTATCTTGTGCCTGTAGGTGAGGTCAAATCTCTCCAAGTCCAATTTCCACCCAATTTATTGTTATATGAACGAGATGTTTTACCATTTATCAACTCAAGCTGAGCAATACCATCCTTAAACGAAAAATCAACTCGTTGTTGACCATCTTCACTAGTACCTGACATATGCAAAACCCCATCTTTATCTTTTGAAATCTGTATATTTTCAATATCTTTAGCAAAAGATAACCGAGATTTATCAGACAACTTAACATTAATTCCATCAGACAATAGCTCGTTAAGTGAAGGATATTTCTGAGGCTCTTTTTTATTTTCTTGCTTTTTAAGTTCGTCAACAAAATATTTAGCTTTCTCCACCCTCTGTCTATGTTTTAAAGGAAGCATAGGATTTTCTAAATCATCACTACGCAAATCTTCAGTCTTAAGTATTTTTCCTGATTTTCCCTCAAACAATGAAAGAACAAAATTTCCCTCTTTATCATACTCGGTAGAAAAAAGCAATTTTCCATTTTCATCATAGCCCCACGCTTTTGTAACATCTTCAGGAGTTCCATATCCGTTTTGATTTCCATTTCCGTTCCATGAATCAACTTTTTTAACCTTCTTGGATAAAGCATCAATATCAATCATAACGCTTCCTTTCTCTTCTAAATTTTATAAAATACTATTAATAAGAGTATATCATATTTTTGATTGTAGTCAACGCAATTATCCTTAAACCGTTTTGAAGATAAAAAATCTGCACAATTAGGTAAAAAGGGATATGATGCCATAAAGGCTTTTTCTGATTATAAAGAACATGATGATGCTTCATCAGGTGCAAACATTATTGACACTAGCTTAGCCGATCAATATGCAAAGTTTTTGTTTTTAAACCTCAAACGCTTTGAGCTTAAAGAACCCAAGGCGTTTTTTTTGAAAAGGCAATAACAAATGGAAATGTTTAATAAATATAAATCGCCGTTAGGCTACGCAATTAATGATAACAATACCGACACCTATGGTGTTGACCACAGCGGCTTTTCTACTCGTGATGAGTTGGATTATCACTTTTCCTTATTTTTTAGCTTTTAATAATGGAGAAAGATTATTTTTTGGGGGAAAATATATTTTTTTGAACCAAATCGATGTATTTTTCGTTTATAAATATATGAGAGTTTGAAGAATATGGAACGAGGCCTTAAAAATGGATAATCTAAAACAATTGATTACACAAAATAAAAAGTGGCTAATTTATATTTTGTTAGCGGTATTGTTGTTGGGATTGGGTAAATCTTTTTTTGGTGATGAAGAAAAAGTTGCCTATATTACCGACAGCGTCAGGCGGCAAGATATAGAAAAAGTGGTGAATGCCACCGGTGAGGTCAGGGCCAGCAATTTGGTTACCGTCGGCGCGCAGGTCTCGGGCAAGATTGAAAAACTTTATGTTGATGTCGGGCAAGAGATAAAAAAAGGTGATTTGATTGCCGAGATTGATTCTACTACCCAACAAAACGAGGTGGATATCAACAAGGCCAAACTCAATAGTTATCAGGCCCAGCTTAAGGCCGCGCAAACCTCGTTAAAAGTTGCCGAAAAGCAATATAAAAGAATGCAGAGTTTGAAAAAAAGCAATGCCGCCTCGTCAGAGGATTTGGAAAATGCCGAAGATACTTTTGAGAGTGCAAAAGCCAAAGTAACCGAGCTTGAGTCATCGGTAAAAGAAACCGAAATATCTTTAAGCACGGCCGAGACCAATTTGGGCTATACCAAAATTACCGCGCCGCTTGACGGAACGGTTGTATCGGTTCCGGTGAAAGAAGGGCAAACCATTAACGCGGCAATGGATACACCTACCATTGTGCAGGTGGCTGATTTGAACCAGATGGAGATTTTGATTGAAATATCGGAAGGTGATATCGGCAATATTAAGCCGGGGGTAAAAGTTACCTACAGTATTTTGGCTGATTTGGGCAAGGTTTATGAAACAACGCTAAAATCGGTTGACCCGGGGCTGACCTTGCTTACCGACGGGGAATATACCGAGGTGGTTGATGACGGTGAGGCAATCTATTATTACGGCCGCTTGAGCGTGCCAAATAATGACGGCAAACTGCGTATAGGGATGACCACGCAAAATGTGATTTATGTCGAAAGTGCAGAAAATGTTTTGAGTGTTCCGGTAACGGCCATTAAGACCAATGCCGATGGAAAATATGTCGAAGTATTAACCAAAGCCGGCGTGGTACAAAAAAGTATTGAAACCGGTGTGTCGGACGGGCTTAATACCGAGGTTAAAAAAGGTGTTGACGAAGGTGATGAGGTGATTATTGCTAAAATGTCGGCGGCTGAGATTTCCGATAAAGCATCAAGCACAAGGGGCCCAAGGAGATTTTAGGTGATGAACATTATTGAGCTCAAAAAAATAAATAAATATTTTGGGGCCGGCAGCAACAGGGTGCATGTGCTGAAAAATGTTGATTTGAGCATTGAAAAAGGCGATTTTGTAGCAATTATCGGCCAGTCGGGCTCGGGCAAATCGACAATGATGAACATCATCGGGTGTTTGGATGTGCCGACATCGGGCTCCTATAAAATCAACGGGGTTGAAGTTGGCAAAATGAACAAAGACCAATTGGCCGAGTTGAGGTGTAAGACCTTTGGGTTTATTTTTCAACGCTATAATTTACTATCATCCCTTAAGGCAAGCGAAAATGCCGCTTTGCCGGCAATATATCTGGGGCTTGGGGCGGAGGAAAGAAACCAAAGAGCGGTTGAGTTGTTAAAACAACTTGATTTGGGCGGCAAACTTAACAACAAACCAAACGAGCTTTCGGGCGGACAGCAGCAAAGAGTTAGTATTGCCAGAGCCTTGATGAACGGCGGCGAAATTATTTTGGCCGATGAGCCGACCGGGGCGCTTGACTCTAAAAGCGGCGAAATGGTGATGGAAATTATCAAAAAACTACATCATCAGGGGCATACCATAATCTTGGTTACGCATGATGCCAAAATTGCGGCACAGGCAAGCCGGATTATTGAGATTAAAGACGGCGAGATTGTGTCTGATACCAGAAAAAGCAATGATTTTTATGAGGTAACCGATAAGCTAAAACCCGTTAGACGAAGCAAGATAGATGCGCTTAAATATAGCTTTTTGGAATCGTTTAGCATGTCAATACATGCCATATTGTCAAATAAAATGCGCTCGCTTTTGACAATGCTGGGCATTATTATCGGTATTGCCTCGGTGGTGTCGGTGGTGGCATTGGGCAATGCGTCGCAGGCCAAAATTATGGCCCAAATTAATTCCATGGGAACAAATACGATTGATATTATGCCGGGAAAAAGTTTTGGTGATATGCGCTCTGGTAAGGTCAAAACATTAAAAGTGAGTGACTCCGATTATTTGGCCAAGCAGGGGTTTATTGACAGCTCCACACCAAGTGTGTCGGCAAGCGGTACTTTGGTGTTTGGCAATTATTCGCTGACGGCGCAACTTAAAGGCGTGGGAGAAGACTTTTTTGAGGTTAAAGGGCGCAAAATTGCACAAGGGCGTATCTTTACCAAACAAGAGATGCAAACCGCCTCATCGGTGGTTGTAATTGATGATAACACGCTAAATGAAATTTTTGCCGACAAGCCAAACCCCATCGGTGAAATTATCATCTTTAACAAAAAACCGCTTAAAGTTATCGGGGTGACGGAAAAAAACAGCTCGCAAGGGCCGGATTCAGATTCAATGAATATTTGGGTGCCATATACAACCGCAATGTATAAAATTAACGGCAGTACCGATATTAATTCGATTACGGTTAAGGTGGCGGACAATGTCAACTCGCAAGTGGCAGAGGAAAGTATTGAAAATATTTTGACCGCGCTGCACGGCAGCAAAGACTTTTTTATGATTAACAGCGACAGTATCAAACAAACGGTTGAAAGCGCTACCAACACCATGAAATTGTTGATTGCAAGCATTGCGGTGATATCGCTGATTGTCGGCGGAATCGGCGTGATGAATATTATGCTGGTTTCGGTTACGGAAAGAACCAAAGAGATCGGTATCAGAATGGCCATCGGGGCGCAACAGGCCGATATTTTGCAACAGTTTTTGATTGAGGCAATTTTGATTTGTTTGGTGGGCGGTTTTATGGGCGTTGCTCTGTCAATGATCATCGGTTTTTGCTTTAACACCTTTTCGGAAGATTTTGGAATGATTTTTTCAACCGCGTCTATTGTACTGGCGCTGGTTTGTTCAACGGCAATCGGCATAATCTTTGGCTATATGCCGGCAAAGAATGCCTCAAACCTTAACCCGATAGATGCTTTGGCGAGTGAATAAAATGACAAAATATGTGATAAAAATTATGATGATGGCGGAGATGTTGCTGATTGCAGGTTGTGCAACCAGCAAATATCAAGTACTTGATTTGCAAGAAGAGCTTAACTATACCAAGCAGATTGCAGAGCAATATCAGCCCGACCTTGAGTGGTGGAAACAATATAACAACCAAGAGCTTAATCGCTTGGTCGATTTGGCTTTAAAAAATAATCCTGATTATTTGAAAGCGGCCATCAACATCAATAAAGAACTATATAATCTTAATTTGACCACAAGCGATTTGTTTCCAACGTTGTCTGCCGGTATGGGGGCATCAACCCAAAGAAGGATAGATACCAAAGACAGTTTTGCCAGCAATTTCTCTGGCGAGGCAGGGCTGAGTTATGAGGCAGATTTGTATGGCAAAATAAGAGATTTGCAATCAGCGCAAGAGTTTGAGTATCAGGCAACGATTATGGACAAGGAAAGCGCCAAGCTAAGCCTGGTTAACAGTGTGGTTGATCTATATTTTAACCTTGAATATCTGTATAACACAATTGAGGTTACCAAAGTTAATATCAAGGCCTATGAAGATATTCAAAACATTATGGCAAGTAAATATCAAAGCGGCTATAGCGATAATCTGGAGTTTTTGGAATCGAAACAAAGCTTGATATCGGAAAAAAGCAGGCTCTTGGAGCTTGAAACAACTTTTAAGGAGATGGAAACCTCACTACGCAATATCTTGAACCTTAAAGCAGATGAAAAACTTGAGATTGTTTATGGTGATATTTTGGCGCAAGAGGTGTTAAGCCCAAATACGGACGTGCCGGTGGCAGTATTGGCCTTGAGGCCTGATTTGCAAGCCAGCCAATATCGTTTGCGAAAAGCATTTAAAAACTTGCAGGCGGAAGAAAAAAGCTGGTATCCGAGTGTGTCGTTGAGCGGATTTATAAACTCTTCTTCTTCCAAAGCCAGAACAACGTTTGATTTTCCTTATATACTGGGTAATGTATCGCTTGATTTGCCGTTTTTGGATTGGAATCGGGTAAAAAACAACATCAAAATATCGGAATCGGATTATCAGATAGCGGTGATTGATTTTAAGGATACATTGACCCAAGCGATAAATGAGGTTGCTTATTACTATTTTGCCTATGAAAAATATGGCGAATTATATAAAAATACGCAAGAAAATTATAATAACGCAGTTAAAATAACCGAGTATTACGACAGCAGATATAATATGGGCAAAACTGAGTTTAAAAACTTTTTGGAAGCGGTTCATAGCGAAAATTCTTTGAAAAACGATTTGATACAACAAAAATATCAAATTATAAAATATGAGAACTATATCTATAAAGCAATGGCCGGTAAATACTAAGAGGATGATTTGATGCTTGATAACGATAAACTTCAGGAGTTAAAAGATAAAGGACAAATATCAGAGGTTGAGTTTGAGCTGCAAAAAAGACGTCTGGCTAATAAAATATTGCATAAAGAAGACAGATTATCGGCAAAAAACGGAATTGTTTATATTGTGTTGGCGTTCTTTTTTGGGGCAATCGGCGTACACAATTTTTATGCCAAATATTGGAAACGGGCAATAGCACAATTATTTTTATCTTTAATAGCTCCTTATATGCTCTATGTGCCGCTGTTGTTTGCATCTTTTTGGGCTATGCTGGAGTTGTTGTTGGTAAATAAAGGCCCTGACGGAGTGTTGTTTAGGGGAAATCGCAAAGTTATTTGGGGCTTGAGAATCGCAGCAATATTGGTATTGGTATTTGCATATTCTTCTGCAGATATGATAATAAATGATGCTGATTTGGAAATGTTTGCAGAAATTTGAAAAAATGAAAAAAAGAGCTTGCAAAATAAAAAATATATGATATTAACTATTCCACATGATGCGGGTATAGCTCAGGGGTAGAGCGCAACCTTGCCAAGGTTGATGTCGTGGGTCCGAATCCCATTGCCCGCTCCAATTCTTAAAAAAAGCCACCTTTGTTAGGTGGCTTTTTTATGATTCGAACGTAACACTACCTGCGTAAGCAGGTAGATGTAGACATACCTGCCCAGCCGTTAGGCTTG
>CALXTM010000025.1 GCA_944391415.1 uncultured Alphaproteobacteria bacterium | reverse complement strand
TGAATTTCGGAAATTTCAACTTCCAATTCCCCCTTTGCCTGAGCAAGAGAAGATTGCGGGGATTTTGAGCTGTTGGGATGACGGAATTGAAAAATTATCGGCTTTGATTGAAAAAAAGAAAATTCAGAAAAAATCCTTAATGCAACAACTCCTCACCGGTAAACACCGACTCAAAGGCTTCTCCACCCCTTGGCGTGAAGTTAAATTGGGAAATATCGGCATTATTTCATCAGCTGGTGTAGATAAAAAGATTGTAGAAGGGGAAAAGCTGGTTAATTTATTAAACTATATGGATGTCTATAAAAAAGATTTTCTATATGCTAGTGATATGTCTATGACCGTATCTGCTCCAGAAAGACAAATTCGAAATTGTAATCTAAAAAAAGGAGATATTTTCTTTACTCCCTCGTCTGAAACCCGAGATGATATTGCACATTCGGCTGTTGTAATGGAAGATATAGTCAATGGAGTTTATAGTTACCATATTGTGCGTTTGAGACCAACTACTCCAATTGATTTAAAGTTTTCAGCATATGCTTTCAAAACGAATCATTTTTATAAACAGGCATTTTCTATTTGTGAAGGAAGTGGTCAAAGATATGTAATATCACAAGATGATTTTCGTAATATGACAGTATTTATCCCTTCAGACCTTGCAGAGCAAAAGGCTATCGCGGAGATTTTATCCAAGGCGGATGAAGAAATTGAGCTTTTGAATAAAAAGCTTGAGGCTTTCAAACAAGAGAAAAAAGCCCTGATGCAACAACTCCTCACCGGCAAAATCAGAGTGAAAGTGAATTAACGATGAAGAAAAAAGTTTACTTTGCAAGAAAAGGAGATTTTGGATTAATTGCTTATGAAAATTCTAAGCAACAGAATGTTTTTTTACAAGTTGCGGCTATTGATTATGCGCCCCAAATTAATGAGGTGATTATTTGTGATAATACTTATAATATAAAAGCAATAATTGAAAATTATTATGAGTTTGAAATAAAAGAAGAACAGAATATACATATTGGATGGAAATATAAACATATATGGAAGCCTCTTATAAATATTAATATTGACAGAGAACTTGATATCACGCAAAGCGAATTATTTCATACTAAACGAGATTTAGGAATTTTAATTCAAAAATTACAAGAAATTTTATTGTTTATTGAGCCTTCTGAAGCAGGTCTGAAAGCTTATAGTCATAAGATCAGAGAATTACTCTTTTTAGCTTGTTCTGACTTAGAAAACACATTGAAAAAATATAAGTTTGGCAAAAATGAACGAATGGAAAATTATATAGAAATACTTAAATATGTTGATTTAACAAAATATAAGATTTCTTTAGTAGGATATGCCAACCCATATAAATGCTGCCCTTTTGAACATTGGAAAAAAAACAAAGCATCACAATCGTTGCCATGGTATGATGCTTATAATAAAATAAAACACAACAGAGAAGATAATTTCCATTTGGCAACATTAGAAAACTGCATTAATGCAATTGCTGCGAACCTTATTATGTTTGCAATACGTTTTTCTCCAACCACTTTATATAATGAAAATGATGTTTGTTCCAACTTGGCGAGAAGCTCCTTGGATTATAAAATAGAAAACAGCCGAGATTTTTATATTCCTGTATTTGAGGGGGAAAGTGATTTTGTAGGTTCATCGATGTCATGCAGATTTAAAAATGGAAAAATACTTCCAGCAATATATAAACAATATCATGTGCTACCTTTTGAAGAAAGAGAAATGAAATGACAAGATTAAATCATTATCAATATAACGAAAGACCAGAGAGCCAAGATCCTGCAATTGAGTTACTGACAAAACTCGGATGGGATTATATTGCTCCCGAAGATGCAGAAAAGCAAAGAGGTTCTCTTTCAAATGTTATTTTGAAAGATGATTTATTAGCATTTTTAAAAAAGCAAAGATATGACTACAGAAATGAAAAATTTCAATTCTCTTCCAGCAATATAGCTAAAGCAATTTCAGATATTGATGTCCCTTTGCAATCAGGATTAATGAAAACATCAAAAGAAATATACGATTTATTGCTTTATGGAAAAAGCTATGAAGAAGATTTGTATGATGGCGGAAAGTCTTCTTTTGATTTGAAATTTATTGATTGGGAACATCCCGAAGAAAATATTTTGCGCGTAACGGATGAATTCTCAGTGCAAAAATTAGATCATTCCAAGCGTAGACCGGATATTGTTTTAACTGTCAATGGTATTCCTTTGGTTGTTATAGAATGCAAAAAATCTGCTGTTAGCGTAGATGAGGGAATTAAACAAAATATCAAAAATTGGAAAGTTGATGAAATTCCGCAACTCTTTAAATTTGCTCAAATTGTGATTGCGATGAATCCACATACTTTCAAATATGGTACTTGTGGAACAAAAGCTGAGTTTTTTGTGCCGTGGAAAGAAAAAGATTCCGAATGGTTAAAAACAGAATTAGAACGTTTGGTTGTCGGCAGAACACCAAAAGAGCAAGATAAAAGCATTATTTCAATGTTATCTGTTCAAAGGTTTTTTGAAATTGTTCGATATTTTATCTTGTATGATAATAACATTAAAAAAATTACGCGATATCAGCAATATTTTGGAATTCAGAAAGCTGTGAAGCGTATTTTGAATGAAGATAATAAAAATACCAGAAATGGTGTGATTTGGCATACTCAAGGTAGTGGTAAATCCTTGACAATGGTCATGCTTGTGAAGAAAATTATGGCATTATCTGAAAATCCTGCGAGTGGTATTAAAAATCCTCGTTTTATCTTGGTTAATGATCGAATTAATTTAGATAAACAATTGCGAGATAATTTTAATAATACTCAAATGCACCCAACTCGAGCGACTACGGGGAAGGGATTGATAACCTTGCTGGAAGATGAAGGAGAAACTTTAATTACAGCGGTTATTAATAAATTTGAAAAGGCTGCAAAACAGAAGACTCAAGTAGATAGTAAAAATATTTTTATTCTAATTGATGAATGCCATAGAACACAAAGTGGTAATTTTCATAATTTTATGCTTGATGTCTTGCCTAATGCTGTGAAAATCGGTTTTACAGGAACACCTTTGTTAAAAGCTGAAAAATTAAACACTTTTGAACGAATAGGCCCATTAATTGATAGTTATACAATTGATCAGGCAGAGGAAGATAAAGTTATTGTTCCTTTGGTATATGAAGGAAGAAAAATTCCGCAAAAAACGACTAGTGATGCAATTAATCAATATTTAGAACAAAGTTTAATAGGGTTAGATAAGGAACAACAAGAAGATTTAAAGAGAAAATATAGTAAGTTTTCTAAAATTGCATCAACAACGCCCAGATTAACCTGTTTGGCCTATGCTATTAAAGAGCATTTTCAGCGTTTTGTGCAGCCGAAAGGTTTTAAGGCAATGGTTGCCGAATCTTCTCGAGTAAATGCGATAAATTTATATTATCTATTAAAAGAATTGGGGCTGAAAGCTGCTGTTGTTATTTCTCCTGAAAATAAAGAGGAGGGAGAAGAAAACTTATTGTCTGATGATAAAGAGAAAATTGCGCAGTTTTTTAAGAAAGAAATTGAACCATTGTTTGGGCAAAATTATGAAGCTTATGAAGATTGGGCAAAAAATAGTTTTAACAATGGTGAAGATGTTGATATTTTGGTTGTAAAAGATAAACTCCTTACCGGTTTTGATGCTCCAATTGCTCAAGCTTTATATGTTGATAAACCGATGAAAACGCATAACTTATTGCAAGCAATAGCAAGGGTTAATAGAGTTTATCCTGCCAAGAAAAATGGAAAAATTGTAGATTTTTATGGAATCTTTGCAAATTTGAATACGGCATTGGACTTATATACGGATAAGACATCAGGTATGGATGGTTTTGATGCAGAAGATATTCAAAAAACAATTTTTGGTCCAGAAGATGTAAAAAAAGACTTATATGCCAGATATGAACAAGTCATGAAGTTTTTTGATGGGCATAATACGGATGATGCAGAAGAAGTTCAGTTGCTGTTTAAAGATAAGGATATTAGAGAAGATTTTAGTAATAAATTATTAGATTTTTCAAATTCTTTAGATACTGCAATTAGTAATTATGAGATTTATAAAGGAATTGGTCTTGATGAAATTAAAAAAATGCAAAAAGACTTTGTATATTTGCAAAAGTTAAGAAGTGCAGTTAGATTGAGATTTGGAGAAACGGTTGATTTTTCTAAATATGAGCCAACTATTCGTAATTTATTAAATCAATTTGTAGCAGCAGATGCAGATCAAATTGTCATAAATCCTATATATCTTAGTGATAAAGAAAGTATGCAAAAAGAGTTGGATAAACTTCCTTCCGATAGAGCAAAGGCGGAAGCAATGGCCACTGCAATGTATAGTTCTATCTCAGAAAAGCAATATTCAGATCCTATTTTTTATAAGACTTTTAAGGAGAGAATTGATGAAACTATTGATGAGTATAATAAAAATAGAGATGAAGAAGCTTATTTAGCTCAGATGAAAAATCTTGAAAGTGATTATGAGAAAGGCTTTATTGGCAATAAATATCCTTCAAATATTACAGATGATGATGACGCCAAAGGATTTTATGGAAATTTGAAGCTAGAAATAAGTAAAAAAATTACAATAAATGAAAATGACGCAATAGATTTACAAATGGGAGAATTAGCAACAAAAGTCAAAAGTATCATTAGAAGTGCACGGAAACCAGGATGGAAACACAATAATGTATTGATAAATCAACTTAAACAACAAATTGAAGATGAAATTTTTGAGTTTCTAGATGCTAATGATATTGAATTGTCTATGGACCAAATGGATCGAATTGAAGACGATATTCTTACAACAGCAAAGAGTAATTTATAATGGATTTTTATAAATTAAATAAAGATATCAGCATCGAGATTAAAAAGAAAAAAATTAAAAATTTTAATCTACGTGTCTTAAGTAATGGTGTTGTGACTTGTTCTGTTCCGGATAATGTTGAAGAAAAAGATGTTATGGCTTTTCTTCATAAGAAAAGTTCATGGATTATTCAGAAAGTAGAAAAATATAAAAAACTCCAAAATGTAAAATCAATTGATATTTTAAAAAATGGTGGTTCTGTTCAACTTTTGGGGCGTCATTATAGAATTAATATAAAGCAATCTCAAAATTTTTATATAGAGTTTGATGATTTAACAATTAATATTTATTGCAAAGATAAAGAAAATTTAGAATTTATCCAGCAAGAATATAATTCTTATATAAAACAAAAAATGTATACATTTTTTAGTGATGTTCTCGATAGATTATATCCTGTCGTTCGTAGCTACCATATTGCAAAACCAGAGTTAAAAATAAGGAAAATGCAATCTTGTTGGGGAAATTGTAATCGTTCTAAGCAAATTATTACGATGAATGAATTTCTCTATAAAGCTTCACCGCTATGCATAGAGTACATAGTCCTTCATGAATTATCTCATCTAATATATCCGTATCATGATAAAAATTTTTATAATTTTATAGAACTTCATATGCCAGATTGGAAAGAAAGAAAAAAATTATTAAATAGTTACTATGCTGTATGAAGTAACATATTGTCATCAGAGGCCTTATGTTAAAAAGAGACAAGGACTTTGACATCCTTGCCTCTTTCTTTGTCTGTTCTATGCAGTTTTCGAACTCCAAAGTTATATTGTTTATTAAATTAAAAGTTATAAAAAATATTAATTTGTAAAAGATCGTACTATTAAAAAATAACATAAATCGAAGTAATTTTATTATTTTATAATGGAATCATTACAATAAAATATAAAAAATAAAAATTGATATTGACAATTATCTAATAAGTGTTACATAAAAAGAATAATAATGGAATTTTTAAGGAGCTTAAAATGAAAAAATTTACTTTTTATGAAGCAGAGAAGTTTTTGAATGAAATTGCAGAAAAGAATGAATTAGATATAGACGGTTTTGATTTAAGTGAATTTAGTAATGCAAAAGAAGCCTCTCAGACACTGGGGGTTTCGGAATCAACAGCTAATAATTGGTTATCTAGACGAACAGATATTTCTAAGCTCGGAGACCAGGCTATAGCGTATCAATTAATGCTCAATATGGTTAAAGCATATAAACAAACCCCAAAGTCAAACGTTCTTGTGAGTGATAATGATGAATATACAATTTATAGAAAAAAAGATGACGGAGACTATGAATTTCTTGCTAAAACCAGTGATATTAAGCTAGCAAGGACTATAAAAGAGATAAATAAGGTTTATAAATCTTTGGCTTTTTGCGAAGAGTTTATTTCTGAAGAACTTAAAACAAGAGAAGATTATTTTTCAGAAGGAGAATTGCAACCATATAATATAGAATTAACAAACTTAAGAGATCTCATTCGTTACATTAGCAAAGGCGTAAATTTATCCCAGTTTATAGATGAACAACGTCAAGAAATAAAAGATGAATTCAATAAAATCTTTTCTCCAATTACAATTTCAACAAATAATGTGAAGTTGAATAAAGATGAGGTAGTTATTGCTCTAAAAAATAAAGCATTAGATGATTTGGTAAATGATAAAAAAGTCTACTATAATATTTTTCCTGTAGGTACATTATTTAGATATAAAACAAATAAATATACTCGCTATGTAAAGAAAATTGCAAATAATAAATACAGACCAGAAAGAGAAGAAGTTAACGGAATTATTACAGCCCAATTTGATACAAGTAATTGGCAAATCTACTCAGGTGCTAGTTCTGCTTTTCAAAATACATGGACATCAATATCAGTTCCGCGAGATACTCAATATTCTATTGATAATGGAAAAAATTGGATTGATACCAGAAAAGCTGAAATGACCGATGAAGAATATGACAAATTCATATTAGAAAGAAAAACAAATATATAAATGAAATAATTGTATGAGAAAGGCTAGACTTTCAAAAAGATGAGTTCTTCTTATCGTAGTGAAAGATTGGCTACATAAAGTTGTGTAATAAAAAATAATATTTTGAAGAATGAGAGCATAATGTCAAAAGATATTCTGAATTATGATAAAATTTTTGAAGATGATAAATTAAATATCAAGCAATTGGTTATTGATTTTGCTCATTTAATTGAACAAGATACTTATGTAGAGAATGAAATATCAAAAGTTTATTCTATATCTGCGGAATTTGGTATCGGAAAGACATTTTTTTGTGAAAAATTACAATCTGTTTTGAAGAAAGATAATATTCAAACGATAAAAATGAATATTTGGAAAATGGATTTTTATGAAAATCCCTTAATGCCTATATTAGCCAAATTAAATGAGATATATAGTAAGAATGGAAGAAATTTACCTGATAAAATTATTGATTTTACGGTAGATATTTCAAAAAAAATGTTATTAACAGTAGGAGAAGTTGGTGCTAGAGCAGTCTCGCAGACGGTCTTGAATACCGATGTTGTTGATATATGTAAGCAACGATTTTCGTCACATAATTTATATGATGATTTTAAAAATTATGAACTAGCATTGAATGAGCTTAAGCAATCATTGATTTCATGGGCAAAAGATAATGATACCCCCATTGTTGTAATTATTGATGAATTGGATAGATGCAGACCTGATTATGCTGTGAAAACTTTAGAAGTATTAAAGCACTTTTTTGATGTTTCTGGTTTTGTATTTGTTCTTGCCATAGATGAAAAATAATTAGAAAATTCCGTTAAAAATTTATATGGTGCTATTAATTTTGATGGATATAAAAGAAAATTTATAAATAATACCTTTTCTTTGCCAACTCCAGATAGAAAATCCTTTGTAGATTTCTTGTATGATAAGTTAGATATGGAAAACTTAATCAAAAAAATAGAAAATGATAATAGAGATTTGGTGTTTAAAATTAGGATAGATGATTACAAAGATATGATAGATCGTGAATTTATGGGCATACAAAATAAAAATGAAGTAGCACAGAAAAAAGATTTTAATAATTGGCAAACACCAACCTCTATAATAAAAAAATATTTTACAGCATATAGCAATCTATTTCATTTTACATTACGGCAAATGGAACAAACATTTGACAGATTATGTATGTTTGTAAAAGCAATATCTGCTAGTAAAGAGCTATTTTCACCAGATTTAGCAGTATTGTTAGTATGTTTACATGAGTATGATATCAAAATTTATAACTATTTTCGCAATTATAAAGGAAAAGTAATAGAAGAACTTTGTAGTCAAATATCCAAAGACAAAGACTATATAGATGAGAAAGAGATAATATTTGATCGCAATTATATCCCTAAAACCCCATATGTTTTGGGATATTCTGTAGATGAGATACCTTCAAGCAATAATATAAGAGTGGTTATTGAAGATAATGTAGATCGTTTTTTTATTGAAAGATCGGTTGAAGAACATCCTCTAAAATGGATTGCGGAGGTGGATGAATATAATATTGGAAGGAATGCAATTTTAAATAATCAGAGAATTGCGTTAATAACATATTCCCAGCAAAATTCTCAATGGGAAGAAACTAAACCAGATATACGTACAATCGATAAGTTTAATTTAAATAAATTTAAGAAGTCTTATTTTGAAAAAATGGATTTTATTTCTCATTTCGATTAGAGATAACCTCAAGTCATTGATGGCGATAAGTTGAAAAAAACAATATCGAATCTGAGGGAGGAATAATATATTTCAGATGAGATACGAAATTGATTAAAATCCCGTAAGCTATTGAAATACAAAGATTGAAGATCAAAAAAGTTCGGATGTTGCTCAAAAAAAGCCTATTTTGACTTTTAAACATCCGAACCAGTATAAATGATTGATATATAAAGAAAAAACCGCCATTTCTGACGACTTTTGAACTGTGGCTGGGGTGGCTGGATTCGAACCAACGAATGACGATACCAAAAACCGTTGCCTTACCACTTGGCGACACCCCAATTTCATCAAACTTCGTTATATCTAGTCTATTTTTTTTTATTTGGCAAGATATTTTTTTTGTTTAGTGTTTTTTTTATAAAAAAAAGAGCTGCAGCTGTTGGCTACAACTCTTAAAAAATGTTTTTAGTTGATCTCTTCGATGTTTTGTATCGGGATAAGCTCATCCTCACTCATCCGGAAATCAACTTTAACTTTAGCCCCTATCCGGTCAATCCAGCGTACCTCCGGTGTAATTTCTGAGAAGGCGTAGAAGGTTTTGCCATCATACTCTTCGAACAGGAAATTATACCTGCTGCCCTCCTGACGGATTTTCTTGATGGTCAGGATTTGGCCGCCCAAGTCTTTGCCGTCTGAGGGCAGAGAAGTTTGTTGCAGGCTCATATGATATGAGCGGATATATGCAGCATAGGCTTCCTCCTTGGTTTTGCCGGCTCCGACAACATTGACGTTCTTGACTGAGCAAAAGCCGTGGCCGACAATTTTGCGTCCGCTGATGATAGGAGCATAATATGTCTGCAGTCCGCCGATGTTGTACACCACCGCATTGCCAACCTTGTAGGAAGGATATTTGGCGGTCCACTCATTGGCTTGGATGGCTCCCTCGGCTCGGTTTTCGTCGATGCCGGACATTTTATAAAATGTGCCGACACCGGTTTTGGCGTTGACCAGGATGAAACCTGATGTTGAGGCATCATTGCCAACAGACGTGAGTCCTGCATAGTAGCAGCACTCTTTCTGACCATAGACTACCTGCAAAGTATTGGGGCGCAGGCGGTCTTTGTCTGACCAGTTTATATAGCCATGAATAAGGTCATAACGTTTATAAATCAGGTTTTGAATCAACGACATTGGCTGAACGACATCGATGAAATCAGGTGTTTCATCAAGGTCGTAGCGTGCTACCTCTCCGGTCTGCATATCGACAATGATGGAGCCGATAACTTTGTCTCCGTCCCAACCGATTTGGTTGTCAATCTGAGCAAAGACATTGTACGGGCGGCCATTGCCATCGATTTGGATACCGGTGTCTTCGATCTTGCCCATGAAACCTGAGCGACGCAGGTGGCGACGCAGTTCATGGCTAAAACAAGCAGACTGGAGATATCTCATCTCAAGAGGTTGACCATTGACAGCGGTTACCATATGCACCAAGTTTTCGTTGGTGGCGCTGACAATGATGTAGGCACCTGAGATGCCATGGCTTCTTTTCCATTTCCATAGGCCTTTGAACTCCAGCGGGGCGACATAGATAAAATCATCATCAAACGAAAGATGATAATTTTTGCCTAAACCGTCGGTGATATCAAAGCTACCGGTGATGGACTGGAGTGATAAATCGCCAATCTCATACTGAGAACCAAAAGCGGGGATTTGTCCCATTACGCTTTCGGCCAGGACTTCAGCAACATCAGGCGATACTGTGCGCATCTTTTCCAGCGACATCGGAGAAATGCCCTCGTTAAACAGCGAATCTTGATTTATGCTGATATCATCTGGCGAGGCTATCATGGCATAATCATCGTTGCTCATCTCAAGCAAGGAGCGGTGTTCTTCGGTATTGACCCAGCGGCCTGAGCAGATGCTTGTTATGATCATGGCAATAGCCAGAAGCCAAGAAGCCCTAAACCCCCAGAAGTTTAAGAGACTCTTGCGATATTGATTAGGCATATCAAACGATGAGTATGCCAGGGTGAGCAATAGCTCACCATATAACTCAAAGCGGTCGAAAGCTATGGTCGGAGTGAAGTACCAGTTGATAAACCACATGATGCCAAACCACAATACGACACGAATGCCAAAATTGATCCAAACCGAGGTTTCTTTTGCAACGTTGTAGTTGCGGACCCAGTAAAGAATCGCAAATACGGCGGTAAGACTAAGAGACACCCAAAAATAAGTCATCATTTTTTATGTTTTTCGCTTTTTTGTTTATGAGGCGCGCGGGTCCTTTAAGCCCTCCTCGTTTTTTTTAATAATAAAAATTTATAATATTTGTTTGATAAGAAAAAATATAGCATATTTTGTCTATTTGGTCAATACAATGTTTACACATTATTTTTGGCGGATAATGTGGGTAAGGAGGAAAAATATATAAAGTTATTTTTTGCGGTGCGAGGTGAGCTTTTTGGCTAATGATTTTATTTTGTTGCCAAAGTTTGAAGAAAAGCCTTTTTGAATTTGACGTTTCTTTTTGTCTTCTTTGACTTTGAGAATTTCCAAATCGCGCTCTTTGGCAAGCTTATCAAGGATGGTCTTAACCACATGATCAAGCTCGGAATGCTCGCGATAGTCAGCCGGAAGCGCAAAATTGACACGATTGTCCATCAAAAGCTTGAGCGCGTTGTTTTTATGTTTGCTCTTGGGGCGATAAACCGCAATAGCGTTGCCGCCGCGTTCTTTGATGATTTTCATGGAGGGAATATCGGTCATGCCGTCGCCAAAATATATCATGCGGCGATGAGGTATGGAGCGCTCTTCGTCGGGCATATATTCATTGACAGCGCGATCCTCGGTTTTGCTCAAACCTTTGTTAATCTTGGCAATATATTGAGTCTTGGTGGAGTAGTTGACAACACGTGCCGGCCAAACAGGGGTGCCGTCTTTGCCATAGACATAGGAGCAACCGAAAACATCTTTGAAATGAGGGCGGATGGAGCTGCCCTCGATTATTTCTTCCATACCGGCCGAGATAATATAGTGTTCGATTTCCAAATCAAGCGCGCGGCCATATTCATTGATGCGTTCAAACCATTCGTCGACACCTTCAAAATATTTGATGTTTTTGCCGCATTCGGCCAAAAACTCTTTGGTTAGCGGAATATTGCGCTCTTTGGCAATATGTTGGATATAATACATTGAGCCGGTGATTTGGTCGGCGCAATGTTTGCGCGACCAGGCATTGGCGGTCGGCCAAAAATGCTCAGGCTTATCGCCTAAGGCCGGAATCAAAATATAATCTTGCATATAGGTAGTGCTTAGGGTTTCATCAAAGTCGTAAATAAAAGCTATCTTTGTTTTTTTTGCCATTTTTTATATATCTCCGCTTGCTTTTTGGAATTTATCATTATAAAACATTAGAAGTTAATTTTTAATTTACGCAAAAAAGAGGGTTAAGATGGTTGCAACTTCTATGGATCAACTGGTGTCACTGTGCAAACGCAGAGGGTTTATTTTTCAAAATGCCGATATTTATGGTGGCCTGCAGGGAGTGTATGATTATGGTCCGTTGGGGGTGGAGCTTAAAAACAATCTTAAAGCCGCTTGGTGGCGCGCCATGGTTTATGAGCGTGATGATGTCGAGGGGTTGGACGCGGCTATTTTGACCAATCAAAAAGTTTTGCATTATTCAGGGCATGAGGACACATTCTCCGACCCGATGACCGATTGCAAAAAATGTAAAGGGCGGTTCAGAGCCGATCATATTAAAGACGGCAAATGCCCCAACTGCGGATCGACCGAGTTGACCGAGCCGCGGCCGTTTAACTTGATGTTTAAAACCAATATCGGGCCGGTCGATGACGGATCTTCTTTCGGCTATTTGCGACCCGAGACGGCTCAGGCAATATTTACTCAATTTAAGAACGTGGTTGATGCAACTTCGCGGAAGTTGCCGTTTGGTATTGCCCAGATTGGAAAGTCTTTTAGAAACGAGATTACACCGCGCAACTTTATCTTTAGAGTGCGAGAGTTTGAACAGGCAGAGCTTGAATATTTTGTTATGCCGGGTGAGGACGAAAAATGGCACGAGATTTGGAAAGAAGAACGTATCAAATGGTGGGAAAAACAAGGGCTTAAACGCGAGCATATGAATATTTACACCACGCCGAAGGAAGATTTGGCGCATTATGCCAAGGCCTGTTATGATATTGAATATCAGTTTCCGCACGGGATGGAAGAACTGGAAGGAATTGCCAATCGTACCGACTATGATTTGGGTAACCACACCAAAGAGCAAGAGGAGTTGAACCTAACCTCAAAATGCCATGAAAATAAAGAATCGACCCAGAAATTGTGTATTTTGACCGATGATAATAAATGGGTAGTTCCTTTTGTGATTGAGCCTTCGATGGGGGTTGACAGAGGGGTGTTGGCAGTAATGACCGAGGCCTATACCGAGGAAGATTTGGGGCAGGGCAACAGCCGCGTGGTATTGAAACTGAAAAAACACCTGGCGCCGATTAAGGTGGCAATTATTCCTTTGAAGAAAAACAACGAGCAGATTATGGCGAAATGTCATGAGATTAAGCAAAATCTGCTTAAACTTGGAATTGGCCGCGTGGCGCTGGAGAATACCGGCAATATCGGCAAAGCCTATCGCAGGCATGATGAAGTCGGGACGCCGTTGTGTTTGACGGTGGATTTCGAGACAATTGAAAATCAGCCGGAATCGGTTACTATCAGGGATAGAGATACGATGCAACAAATAAGAGTTAATACGGCAGATTTGAAGGACTATTTGCGAAATTACTTTAATGAATAAATTGACGAAGGCGCTTTTATCAAAGCGCCTTTTTTAATTAAACAAACTCAAGACACTTTGTGCCGATATTGATGCCAAAGACAGCGAGTTGAGCGCCAGTTGCTGACGCGTTTGCAGCGACAGATATTGGGCCGAGGCCTCGTTCATGTCAGCCAAGGTCAGCTCATCGACCCCGGTTTCTAATATATCCGTCAGGCCTTCCGTGAAATCAGCCCTCGTTTGGATGATGGAGTATTGGTTGCCCAAGCTCTCAGCCAAAGAACGCAGAGTGGTGATGGCTTGGGTCAGCTCGGCAACCGACCGGCTGATGTGGCGCTAATAGAGCATTCGGTGACGTTGTCGCCAAAGTAGCCGGCACCGACTAATTTTTGGTTGGCCTGAAGGCTTATGCCACCGGTGCCGGTGATATCGCCCAAGTCGATATTGCCATAGACACAAATCGTCTCTTTGCCGGAGTTGATGGCATCTCTTAGTTCATCTGCGGTTTCTACCACGGCACCATTGGCTCCGACCAAGCCTTGCAAATCTTCCTTGCTCAAAGCCTGGCCTACCGCTCCGGCCTGCGTGGTGATGGATTGCATCTGCTCCAACAATGATGTTGCCGTCTCTATCCCTTGGCTGGCTGCCTCAATCGTTTGGATACCTTGGTCCATTGCATCTAACAAAGCATTCAAATCAGCCGAGCGATTGGTTAGTGACCTCGCCTGGTAATAGGCACTTGCATTGTCTAGCGCCGTGTTTACCTTCTTACCGGTGGCAAGAATGAGCTGGGTCTTGTCCATTTGTTTGGCTATGTTGGTAAGACTTAGGAGATTACTCCTGATTGG
>CALXTM010000024.1 GCA_944391415.1 uncultured Alphaproteobacteria bacterium | reverse complement strand
TTATAACTACCTCCGCTCTCCGCATCGGTGAGCAGATGTATAAATCATCCCCTACCAATTGTCAACTAGAAAAATCATTTTTTTTATTTTTTTTGCACACCGCTTCTAATACATTGTTATATCTAAAAATATTATTGCATAATTATACCCTCATCAATTCATCAAAGGCTTAAGAATCGCTATGTTTTTGTTGATAACTCTTTTGATTATATAATTTTCGATTCTAGTTTATCTGATTTTATTCTCTAGAAATTTGCCTATTTAAGCTGCCACGCTCTACTCTAATGACAAATAATCCTGCCACGATTTATATATGACACCGCCAATATATACAAACACCAACCGTTTTTTTAACAACCTGTAAATTATATACTCCATGGGCGATACAAGGCTCTGTTTTAATAAATTTCTAAAATATGCGGTCAGCTCCAAAATGCCTTGTTTTTCTTTTAATTGGCCGTTTGCTTGCATATTATCTATATATTGATTAATCTCGGCATATCTTTCATTATATTTCCGCCAAACCTCTTCAACCTCGATTCCGGCAAAAATTTTCTTGTTTGGTTCAAGCACCCATTCATCTTGCAATAGTGAATATAAACCAAAGACTTCTTTATCGCGACTTTCCAAATTAATATCAACCGACCGATTATCAAGGACAAAACTAACTCTGCGACAATTGCCGTAAAATAGCTTCAACAAAAAATCTGCCAGTTTATCTTCATCTTGGGATATATATGGGCACGATTCGTTATGCACTTCTATTCCGACATCAATATCCGACTTTTCATTATAAAAATACCCGGCAGATGATCCGGTAAGGTAAATATCATGCACCACCAATCCGTCAATTCCTTTAATGGTCTGCTTGATAATATATTCGGCATTGACCAACAGCTGCTTTTTTACTTCTTGGTACATTTTGCCCCGAAAATCAAACAATCTGACATCCAGCGTGTCATTGGGCGTAAGCATCTGATATATCATTGATCTAAGATCTTCAGGCATGTTTTCCCTCGGTATTGTTATAAGAATCGCTCACATAATCATTAAAATGCCTATAGGTGCCAAATTTTTTCAACAACCGATACAAATTATATTCCAGACAATATTCATGTTCTGGCGACAAAAATTTATATCTAAAAGCGCCATTATTCAACTGCTTGAGTTTATCTTGCAATTTTCTTTGCGATTCAGACGTCAAAAATCCGCTGTCATTTTTGGGTAAATCATTTACAAATTTATGCAAATCGGCACTATATTTACAGTAATGTTGGTACAATTCTTCTGCCGTAAAAGCAAATTTTCTTTTGACCGGCTTTATTTTCCAATCGTTTTGCAAAATTGAATAACAGTTAATATTGCTGATTTTATAGCTTGTTTCCTGCAACATGCCAAAATCTATCGGATGCCCGTAAATATAAGGGCGGTGAGCCAAATCTGATAACAACAAATTAATTGCATTCAATATCTTATAACTAAGCTCGCTATCTTGCGGCAGCAAATCTCCCACCACAATGAACAAGTCCATATCCGATTTATCCGTATACATATAGCTGCACAGGCTGCCGTTTAAGGTTACATCTTTAATTTCAAGCAGAGGAAACGCCCCCAGATACTCTCGTTTTACAAACTCGACCAGCTCCAACAACTTATGCCTGACGACATCAAGCATTTTTCCTTTATCGTCAAATACATACGGACACAAAACCTCTCGATTCTGAATCATGCTTGCAACAATATCAAGTTTTTCTTGCTTAGATAAAGGCATAAGCGCAACTAGCCAATATATACCTCAAAATCATCTTCATCGAGCTGTGCCAAATGCTTCACATATTTATCCTGGCATTCTGCAGCGGCAATACTCCTAAATGATGGTGACAGCGCAAACATATTATCCTGTCCTTGTCCGTCATTATAACACAATGTATCATATGCGCATTCGCTAATACAATTACCATCGTTCAAATTCTCATCTCCGGCACATTCTCTATAGCAGTTCATGTCAATTTGAGGACAATATCTTCCTGTACCTGAAGAACCAGAAGATCCTGAAGAGCCTGAAGAGCCAGAAGAAGAACCCCCTTCATCTGGCTCTCTGGCAATACTTTCACACGCCATGCTTTCAGCTTTTCCACAGCAAGACGGATAGCATTCCATCAGCTCTCCGTGTGTATTATAAACTCTTACAGAATCGACCAAACCCAAAATACAGTTACTAGCCTTAAATTCATCTTTGGTCACCATCTCTTCCGCATCTTTACAAGATGTATAAACCTTTTCGCAAACACCGTGAATAACGGCTTCGTCGCTTTCACAAGCCAGTTGGCTGCACCAAACTGCATTATCATTATTTTTATCAAATGGGCAGCGAAGTATTGCTTTTCCCTCACAATCAGAAACACTTTGATCATACCCCAAAGACGCACAAGACGGTGGAGTAGCACAGTTAAAAGCTGCATAAGCCGGATTAGCCAACAACAAAGTCAAAACCCCACCCAAGACATAACGTTTATTCATAACTTTATTCCTTATAAATAATGCACGGCACCAAATTACATAATGTATTATCAGGCTAAACCAAAAATATTAAAAAATACATAACATGGCTTGCGCAAAGATTTTCCTCAAAAAAAGACCGATACCATAAATGTATTATATCTTAAAACCACATCAATATCAATATTTTTATCCGTCTTATAGGATAATTCGCCACAAGCAAAGCATCAAAATAACAAAATATGTCACACAATCATTTTTAGTCTTGAAAAATCGTAATAGTTTTGTAGTATATTCTCCGAAATTTCTAAAACAACTAACAGGAGGCTACAATAGCAAAAGAATATACCAATGCGCCAGTACGCGATAATGACGGGCCGCGCATTAATGAAGAAATAACGACAAAACAAGTAAGATTAATTGATGAGAACGGAGAAAACCGAGGAATTGTTTCTATTTCACAGGCTCTGCAAATGGCCGATGAAGCCGGTTTTGATTTAATTGAGATTTCTCCGCAAGTAAACCCTCCGGTTTGCAAGATTCTTGACTACGGCAAATACAAATATGAAACCCAAAAACGCAAGGCCGAGGCCAAAAAGAATCAAAAAGTTGTTGAGATTAAAGAATTAAAATTGCGCCCGATGATTGATACTCATGACTATGAGGTTAAACTAAAACAAGCCAAGAAGTTTTTATCCGACGGCAACAAAGTAAAATTTACGATGCGCTACAAAGGTCGTGAGATGAGTGCCAACAACCTCGGCAAAGAAGTTCTTGATCGTTTGGTTGATGATTTGGAAGGTCTTTGCAAAATTGATCAAGCACCCAAACTTGAGGGCAAACAAGTTATGATGATTTTGAGCCCCGAAAAATAACAAAAATAGCGCAATCTTCTCAAAAAAACGTCTGCAAAACCAGGCGTTTTTTTATAAACTGCATTGAACAACTTTATAATTCATCTGGAAAATACATAATAAAAAAGATATATCATAAATCTGTTATTTTAACTTTGGACAATACCATGACAGCAAACATCACCCGTGAAGAAGCAGCAAAAGAGCTTGAATATTTAGCAAAAGAGATTGCCAAAGCCGATTCGGCATATTATCAAAATGATGATCCCTACCTTAGCGATGCCCAATATGATCGTCTCAAACACCGCAACTCCGACCTTGAGGCCCTATATCCGGAGCTAATCCGTCCTGATTCTCCGTCAAAAAGGGTTGGTGCCAGTGTAAAAAGCGCCTTTGCCAAAGTTCATCTGACTTTTCCGATGCTTTCTTTGGGGGATGTTTTTTCCATCAGCGAGGTCAAAGATTTTGTTATGGGGGTCAAACGTTTTCTAAATACCGCTGAAGACATACCCTTTATGAGTGAGCCCAAGATAGACGGCTTGTCGTTTTCTGCCCGCTATGAAAAAGGCATTTTTGTCCAAGGCTCCACCCGTGGCGATGGGACAACCGGCGAAGATATTACCGCCAATTTACGCACCATTCGGCAATTACCGCTTACTCTGCCGCATGATGCCCCCGATATATTGGAGGTTCGTGGCGAGGTTTATATGTCCAAACAAGATTTCTTTGCCCTTAATGAAAAATATGCTCTTGAAGGCAAAAAAACTTTTGCCAATCCACGCAATGCCGCCGCCGGATCATTGCGCCAACTTGACCCCAAGATTACTGCCGAGCGCAAATTAAGTATTTTTGCCTACACCTGGGGTGAGACATCAGAAAAACCGTGGCAATCGCAGGATCAGTTTTTTGAATATTTGCAACATTGGGGGTTTCCGACCAATCCCAACAACACTTTATGCCACACAATTGCCGACATTGAAGCAAGTTTCAATCATCTTATGGAAATCAGGGCTTCGCTGCCTTATGATATCGACGGCGTAGTCTACAAAGTAAACTCTATTGCCCTCCAAGAGCGTCTTGGTTTTTTGACCCGCACACCGCGTTGGGCCATTGCCCATAAATTTCCGGCCGAGCAAGCACTCACCACCATCAACAACATTCGTATTCAAGTCGGCCGCACAGGTGCTCTCACTCCGGTTGCCGATGTCGAACCGGTTAATGTCGGTGGAGTTCTGGTATCTCACGCAACCTTGCACAACGAAGATGAAATTAAACGCAAAGACATTCGCATCAACGACACCGTGGTTATCCAACGCGCCGGCGATGTTATACCTCAAATTGTCAAAGTTTTGACCGACAAACGCCCAACCTGCTCACAGCCTTTTATTTTTCCTGACAAATGTCCTGTCTGCGGCTCTCATGCCATCCGCGAACAAGACGAGGCCGTAAGACGTTGCACCGGTGGTTTGAGCTGTCCTGCCCAAGCCAAAGAGCGCATCATTCATTTTGTATCCAAAGACGCCTTTGACATTACCGGTCTTGGTGAAAAAATTATCGATACTTTTTATCAGGAAGGAATTTTGCATAACCCGGCCGATATTTTTACGCTTGAAGCAAGAAACAGCGGCGACGATTTATTCTCCCAAGGCCGTGGTCTTCATCTTGAACGTCGCGAAGGCTGGGGTCCCAAATCGGTTGAAAATTTATTTGCAGCCATCAATGCCAAACGAACCATATCGTTGCCGCGTTTTATTTATGCCCTTGGCATCCGTCAAGTCGGCGCCGCCACTGCCAGACTGTTGGCCAAACATTATGGATCTTTCAATCACTTTATGACCGACATGATCAACAAAGAAACAGCACCGTTGGTTGCCATTGACGGCATAGGTGCTGCCATGGCAACCGACATGGTTGAGTTTTTTCAAGAACCTCACAACCTTGCCATCATCAACAATCTCTTAACCCAAATCAAAGTCGAAACTTTTACGGATACTGGCCGCACCGATTCTTTCTTCACCGGCAAGACCCTTGTCTTTACCGGCACTCTGACCCAAATGACCAGAGCCGAAGCCAAAGCCAAAGCTCTTGAAGCCGGAGCCAAAGTGTCAGGCTCGGTTTCAAGCAAAACCGATTTTGTTATAATGGGAGCAGATGCTGGCTCCAAAGCCAAAAATGCACAAGAATTGGGCATCACTATTTTAAGCGAGAACGAATTTCTCCAAAAATTGTCTTTATAGCCGCGAAAAACTCAAAAAAATTATTGACAATCGTCTTTCAAAAGCCTATTTTAAGCCCACATTATATAAAAAATATATTATATGGATAAATTGGAAGAAAGATTGTATTCTATCAGCGAGGCTGATAAATACGCATTCTTTGAAAAAGTTTTCAAAGAAAAAAAGATTGCTTTGGTAGACGGTCGATGTGTTGCGCAGATAAAGCCGTGTGGAGTATTCTGGCTCAAGCGCTATCTGTTTCCGTATTTCAGCAACCTCGATTGTTCAATCTACAAGATTGACCATTATGCAATCGTCTGGAAAGGCTATTCAAACGTCCCCATATTTATTGCGGATATAGACTGTCCTTTCGACATACTACCCACCGATGGGTATGATTTCTTCCTGTGCAAAAACAAAGACGGGCAAAGTTGTTTTGAACACTACATTTGGCAGCCTTCAACACAACAATATCTCGTAAAACAACTTGACCACGCTCCCTCGCCTGATGCTTATACGCATATAAAACATTCAACGCATCGGGAACATTCTTGGGACCGCATTTGGCCACACGAAGATGTCGAGATTGCCTCAACAGACAATAAAATCTTCTATGGATTTATTGCCAGATTTGCACAATAAAACTTCTGCGAGCCCCTTTCTCTGATCAAGAAAGCGGCTCGTTTTTTTAATCATCAATTTCCAAGAAAAAGAACTCATATGCCTTGGCTGACACGACATTAAAATAAACAAACAACGGCGCCGCCAATAACATCGTGATATAATCATTACCGCCCAAAGCTATTATAAACCACCGACAAATAACCAAACTAAAGTTGGTTACAACTGCCAACAGCAAAAATTCGACATAATTACCGCGTGTTTTGCTCCAGGCAAACCTCAAAGAACCCGATCTACCAGCCAAGGCCGAAATCCATGCCAAAAACGGACGGTACACAATTACAGGCGAAATAAACAAAAACACCACATCCGTAATTAAAATCAACATATGTTTCTGCTCAAAATCACCCTGCAAAAACCTTGCATAGGCCAAATTAAACTCAGGTGTAATGTTGATAAACAGCGGCAACATCGGCAATACTATCAAAAGACTTACAATTACTACCGATAAAACAACAATTTTAGTCGATGGCACCAAAGAATTTGCCAATACAATCATATCAAAAACCGGTTTTCGTCCGAAATAATATCGAAAATACGTTCCCCACAACCCGTATATTATCACCAATAGAGGCCAAAAGAACACACTCTTCCAACTACTTAAGGCCGCCACACCGACTATATAAGCAACTACAACCAGCAAGACATTGACCCTTGCATTGGTCTTGCAATATTGCCATGCCTCAAGCAAAATATGTTTAAGCGGCAATTTTTTTATATCTTTTTCGCTCATGGTATATCCCAAAATTTATTTTTTACATAATATATCAAAAAATTTAATTATTATTTAAAACCAATCTTGGCCACTTTTATAAATTATATTGCTATATCTCTTTGGGCTGTTCCGTTATGTAATTTTAGCATCTTCCAAAATATCAGTTTTATTATAAATATAAATCAACAATCACTAATTTAACAGGATAAAGCCAATGCCCCATAATTTTTCAAACAATGATCAGTCTTATTTTTTGCCGCAAGAAATATCGGCTTTGTTTTATAAGCTTCAATCTCAAATTGCCGAGCTTGGCTATCGCGAAGTCTATCTTTTTCTAAAAGCGGCCCATGATCTTTTTGATGAAATGTATACCATCAAACACCACAAGAAACTTCCCCGTTACAAATAGCTCTGACAAAAAGCCCCTTGGTATAATACCAAGGGGCTTTTTTATAGGTTATAAATAGAATTACTTCAATTCTACTTTAGCGCCGGCTTCTTCCAATTTCTTCTTCATTTCTTCGGCTTCAGCCTTAGCAACACCTTCTTTAATGGTCTTCGGTGCACCATCAACCAAATCTTTAGCTTCTTTCAAGCCCAATCCGGTGATTGTACGAACTTCTTTAATGACATTGATCTTGTTAGGACCAGCTTCGGCCAAAACAACATCAAATTCATCTTTTTCATCAGCAGCGGCAGCACCGGCAGCACCACCGGCAGCAACAGCAACGGCAGCAGCGGCAGAAACGCCCCACTTTTCCTCTAACATTTTTGACAAGTCAGCAGCTTCCATAACAGTCAATGCTGACAATTCATCTACTAATTTGGCTAAATCGGCCATCTTTTTTCTCCAATAAATTAAATTAACAAACTAAACTAAAAACATTACAACAGCAAAATTTATGCGGCTGCTTCGCCTTTCTCTGAATAAGCTTTGGTAACACGAGCCAATTGAGCGGCAGGAGCCTGCAACAAACCAATAATTTTGGCTCTGAGCTCGTCCATTGACGGCAAAGATGCCAAACGTTTGATTTCTTCCACAGACAACATACCAGTACCCATAGCACCGCCAATAACCACCAATTTTTCATTGGTTTTGGCAAATTCTACACAAACTTTGCAAGCAGACAACGGATCATTAGCAAAAGCAATTGCCGTAGGTCCGACAAACATATCGCTCAAAGCTTCGAATTTTGTACCTTTAAGAGCAAGACGAGTAATCCGGTTTTTAGTAACCCTAAAGCCAGCACCGGCTTTTCTGATATTGTTACGCAATTCCGAAACCTCTTGAACGGTCAATCCCTTATAATGAGAAATGACCACAGTCTCCGAATTGTTAAACAATTCTTGAAGCTCAGCCAGCAATTGTGTTTTTTCTTCGCGGTTCACTTATTGTCTCCAATTCTGCATATACTCACCCGTTTGGGTTTGTATATTTTTTAACCAATCCGCCAAGACCTAATATTTTTATCGGGAGGGAAGATTTCTCTCCCAAAACAGGCCCTGACGGGACCAAAATCTGCCCAGGAGAAAAAAGGATTATGACAATCTTACTTAACTCCGTCTATGCAGGATATTTAGGGCAATTTTCTAAGAATTACCACCTGCAGTCTTGGACAGCTTTTTTGATAAGCTCAACGCTTATCAACATTTTCAGGCGGCGACACACGCCGCCCGAAAAAAATTACCAACGACCACTCTGATTACAAAGCAGTCAAATCAACCTTAACGCCGACGCCCATGGTAGAACTCAACGAAATCTTTTTCATATAAGTACCTTTGGCGCCTTGCGGTTTAGCCTTAACAATTGCATCAATAAATGCTTTTGTGTTTTCGTAAATTTGCTCTTCCGAGAAACTTGCTTTGCCGACACCGGCATGAACAATACCGCTTTTTTCTACACGATATTGAACTTCACCGGCCTTTGCCTTTTTAACAGCAGTGTCGACATCAGCAGTAACTGTTCCGAGTTTCGGGTTTGGCATCAAGCCTTTAGGGCCCAATACACGAGCAACTTTACCTGCCATTCCCATCATATCAGGGGTAGCAATCATTCTGTCGAACTCTATCTTACCAGCCAAAATAGAATCTATAAGATTCTCGGCTCCAACGATATCTGCTCCGGCAGCCTTAGCCTGATCAGCCTTTTCACCTTGTGCTAAAACAGCAACTCTTACTGTCTTACCGGTACCATGCGGCAAAGAGCAAACACCCCTTACCATCTGATCGGCATATTTAGGATCTACACCCAAATTGATTGCGATATCAATTGTTTCGTCAAATTTAGCTTTAGCATTCTCTTTAACGATTTTTACGGCATCTTTCAAAGAATAGGCCTGATTCCTATCAAGATTTTTATATGCATTTACAATTCTTTTTCCCATCAGACTACTCCACAACTTTAATGCCCATAGAAACCGCCTGTCCTTTAACCATATTCATGGCGGCCTCAACCGTTGAACAGTTCAAATCAGGCATTTTGGTCTCAGCAATCTCTTTAACCTGAGCCAATGTAACCTGACCGGCAACAACTTTACCAGGCTCTTTGGATGCAGATTGTACACCGGCAGCTTTTTTCAAATAATAAGCAACCGGAGGAAGCTTGGTAACAAATGTAAATGATTTGTCTTCATAAGCCGTAATAACAACCGGCACCGGAATTCCCGGCTCCAATTTTTGTGTTTCTGCATTAAATGCCTTGCAGAATTCCATAATATTCAAGCCTTTTTGGCCCAAAGCCGGACCAACCGGAGGAGACGGATTAGCTTTTCCTGCCGGGATCTGAAGCTTGATTAAACCTAAAATTTGTTTTTTAGACTTAGCCATTTCATCACCTTTTTATCTAGGTTTCGTGGTAATTCAAGACCATGGCCGGTCTCCCACGAAATTATATATTACACGATTCGCTTCTTCAGGACACAAACATCCCTTAAGAAGTTGCTCTTGTATAACATATTAATTTTAATTTGCAAGTACTTTTCGCAAAAAATCTTACTGCTTTATTTTAATATTTACAAACGCTGATTTTATGTATTATTATTCAGTAAATATAATAAATACTGAATGATATTTCATACAATCGAGAAAATTAATGGCCACCATAAAAGAAGAACTTCGCCTCATTCGTGAGCTTTTGTGCTTCACGGAAACCGGAAAAACCGGCAAAATAAACGAAACAGCCAGCCGCCATGGCTACAAACAGTCAAATTTTTCCAAAATGCTCAAACAACTTGAAGCCGAGCTTAAATTACCGTTACTTACCCGTTTGTCCACCGGCGTGGTTCTGACCAACGACGGCAAAGAAATTTTTGAAATTGCCAGCCAATTTGAAAGTATTCTGCGCAAAATCAAAAGCTACAGCACCCAATCCAAAACCGGAGGCAATCTGCGTCTATGGGTTGGAGACGGACTGGCATCAGGCTATATATCTTCTTGCCTGCCGGAATTTTATCTTAAATACCCCAAAATTTCCATTGATATTTGCTGTTCAATCAACAACCCAAACTTGATACGAGAGAACGATATTGCCATTTTATATCAAAAACCCACCAACAACAAAAAGTTCAAAATTTCCAAACAAACACTACATTTTGGCCTTTTTGCCGCGCCATCTTATCTATCGCGCTATGGCTATCCGCAAGATTTGGAGGACCTCCGCAAAAATCATTTTTTATGCAATCGCGACAATTTTACCTCTCTTTGGAGCAACTGGGGCAGGCTTATCAAATCCTCCAGCCATATTGCCGTGCAAACCAACTCGGCCCCGGTTTTGGCTCAAGTAATCAAAGACGGTTTGGGCATTGGGCTATTGCCCAAAAGCGGCTATTCCGAAGGCTTAGTTGAGCTAAACAAATTTAAGTTTAATATCTCGTTGCCGTTTTGGATAATATCATATAAAGATCACCAAGACTCCTCGGTCGACGCACTGGTAAATCACATCATTGAGTCCACCAAAAATCTGTAAACCTCATAGGCTTGTTTGTTTTGCACTTGTTTACATATAATCCAAAAATTTAAGATTATATCGCCTTTTTGCACAATAATTCTGGTCTTTTCCCAATCAGTTCGGCTTGGTGAATTTTGCATTATTGCCACATCGCATTCCTCAAGCTCATCGCTCATTACCACATTTTGCCGCCCATCAAAACATTCTAAATTAATTTCAAAATTTGGCGGTAAATATACGATTACTCGTTTATCATTTTGGATTTTATCTCTAATATTTCTGAATTTATTTAGAGTGTTTTCAAATTCTTTAGCCAATTTATACAACTCTTTTCCTGCCACTGTGGGGCTTACGCCATCACTTTTGCGGTTAAGCAGCGCCACCCCTGTTGCCTCTTCCAAATCTTTAAGCAAATTGCTTAGATTTGATGCTTTAATTCCGTTTTCTTCGGCCGTCTGGGTAATTTTTCCGTTGCGAATTGTTGCCAATAAATAAAGCAATTGTCTGATTATCGCGCTTTCTCGTTTAATATTCATTTTAAAAAATCTCTAAAACTACCGTCCCAAAATATATAACAAGCTTATAAAATGAGTATATTCTAATTTTGATTTAGTCAAGTCAAAATAAATACAAACACTAGATATCAGGATTTTCCATGGATAATGATTTTGACATCAAAATAGCCCAAACTCCTCAAGAAATCGCTGCGACGATGCAGTTGCGCCGTGAGGTTTTTGTTGAAGAGGAACAAGTCCCCGAAGACAAAGAATTTGACAATAATGACTTTATTGGTTGCACTCATTTTTACGCCACCGACGGCAAACAGGCTATTGGCTGTCTTCGCATCAGGTTTTTCAATGGCTTTGCCAAGCTTGAACGCCTTTGCTGCAAAAAAGAATATCGCAAAACATCTTTAGCCTCGCGCCTTACCGAATATGCTTTTTCTTTTTGTGAGTTCAACGGTTATGACAAAATAGTAAGCTACTGCACCACCGCGCTTATCCCCTATTGGAAAAAATCAGGTTTTACCATTCGCAATGATATTCCAACTCAACAAGTTGGCAACATGACCTTGCACACCATGCAAAAAGACCTTTCACCCTCGGCCAACCGAATATCATTAGATCGTCCGGCTACCCTCATAGAATCAGAAAAGCCCATGGCTGACCGCAACTTTGTCGGCAACAAAGCCCTCCATTTGCTGCAAAGCATCTATCACAGCAAAACCGGCAAAAATTTATAGCTAATCTTTGGCAAAATAGCGCAGCGCCACATCAATCTGCGCATTTATATATTCCAATAATTTATCGTCGGTTGATTTAATCCGCTCAATCAACAAGTTTTCTTCAGCCACCCGTGACAAAGACTTATTATTCTGCAATTCGATGTTTAACAACTCATCCAAACTAACATTAAATTTCTTAGCAATTTTGCAAAGCATCAACAAATCAGGCACCACCAACCCCCGTTCCAAATTAGAAATTGTCCGCCAACTGACATCGCACAAAGCGGCCAATTCCTCTTGGGTAAGCGAGGCATTTTCCCGTAATGAACGCACCCTTATGCCCAAATATTTTTTGATATTTTCATTAACATCATTTTTCATATTTTCGTTATACCTTGAAAACTTTTAGATATCCACAAACTATTTTTCATAAAAATTTATATATAATACACTAAATTTCATATTAAACTCTTTTTTAAGTCAAAAAAACGGGTTATATGCCCACTGCAACAACGCCTGCCGCTGTCTTATTCGACACTCCACATCAAAAACCGAACAATTCCTTAAGATCTGCGCTTTATGTCGCCTAAAAGCTTTCCATCTTTTGATTTGGACCGCATCGATTTCCGGTATTCTTCTGCCCATATAATACCTGCAATACCACTGGAACCATCCCCTGACATCCGGGGCCAAAATCCATCCTTTCTGCTGCCAAATTTTAAGCGGCTGCCGTGATTTTACCTTAAAATAATTGCAATTAACATCTGGTTTTTCATAACAAATTTTGGCATTACCAAACCAATCTTTGGGAAATTCTGCTTGACAATCGGTCATATAATGTCCTTCAAACACCCCCAGTTCAAGCATTTCTTTAGGCGTCAACTCCGGCTTAAAATCAGGCGCAAAATCTCCTCCCATAGCCGCTTTATATTCATAAGTATAGCCTGTTTGCATTTTGTCATTAACCAATATCATTGTCTTTCTCCTTGCGCATTTTAAAATAAATCTGGCGACCTGTAAATCAAGCCACCATCTTGAATTTTTCTTCACGCATCTTACTTCTACACCAATTAAATTATTTGGAGAAAATCATACACATGACAAATTTACTCAAAAACATTTTACTCAAAGAAAAGAACTTGCCTCAACATTGGTTTACCATTGATGAGCGTGTGCGTTTTGCCATTACCGCCTCCTGCAACATGGGATTACGTTATCTGATTTTTATCGCTTTGGTATTTGCTTTTGGCAATCTGCACTATCAACTGACCTTGCTTTTCATGTGGCTGATATCATCTTTTATTGCTTTTTACTCTTACAAAAAATTGGTTTTTGCCACTCACGGCAATCATCTGCAAGAATACCTCAAAAGCATTTCTATTTGGACTTTAAGCTATTTTATCAACGCCGGATTATTGAGTTTGTTGGTAGGCAAATTGATGCTAAACCTCTACCTTGCTCAAGGTATTGCCATAAGCTTTCTTCTTGTTATCAATTATCTCTTGTTCAAACACTTTGCCTTTAGCCATCCCCACAAATTAAATTGGTGGGAAAAACTCTTAAGCATGTTTGACATCATCAAATAAACCAAGCCCCGTCAAAACGGGGCCTAATTTATTTTGCATTATTTTTCAAACTTTTATAAAACGTCCATCCGCCGGCATAACTCAACACATCGTTAAAACCGTTTTGCATCAAAACTCGCGCCACCACATAGCTGGTATATCCCTTAAAGCAATGCACCATAATGGTTTTATCTTTGGGAAGCTCTGCCAATCTGTTTCTGATTTGGGCTGCCGGAATATTAATAGCACCTGCAATATGCTCTTGCTCATAAACTTCCCTAGGTCTTACATCCAAAACCACCATATCTGCAAATTCATCGCCAAACCATGGTCTGACCAACCCTTGTCGAACATTTTCAATAGCCATACCAATGATATTAACCGGATCTTTTGCACCCGAATAAGGAGGTGCATAACAAAGCTCGGCATCGCGCAAATCAACCACTGTCCCGCCAAGGCGCATTACCGTTGCAATGACATCAATTCTTTTATCAACACCTTCTTTGCCGACAGCCTGCGCACCCAAAATTTTGCCGTCTTTATTATATATTACTTTAAGCGTCAAATTTTCTGCTCCTGGATAATACCCAGCATGCGAACTGCCCATAATAATCATCTTGTCATATTTAATGCCTGCCGCCTGCAGTTGTTTTTCATTATTGCCGGTAAAAGCTGCCGTTAACCCGAACACTTTAACCACACCCGTGCCTTGTGTTCCGCCATAAGGATAAGGACTGTTGTTGGCAATATGATCGGCAATCAGCCTTCCCTGGCGGTTAGCCGGTCCGGCCAAAGCAATCATCGTCTTTTTGCCTGATACAAAATCTTTTACCGCCACACTGTCGCCACAGGCATAAATATCGGCAATATTGGTTTGCATATACTCGTTTGTAACAATGGCTCCTCTTTCATTAAGCTCTATACCTGCCTCTTTGGCAACCAAAGTATCCGGCCTTACCCCAATTGCCAAAACTAACATATCTGCTTCCACCTTTTGGCCGGAGTTAAGTACGACATTTCCTTTTTCAATCTTTTGCAAACCATCTTTTAAGTACAATTTCAAAGCATTGGCACGCATTTCATTTTGCACCAACGCCACCATATCCTCATCCATCGGCATCAGCACCTGTGATGCCATCTCAACAAGTGCGGTTTTGATGCCCAAATGGCACAAATTTTCTGCCACTTCCACACCGATAAAACCACCGCCGACGACAACCGCTTTGCTTGGTTTATTATCTGCAATAAAACTTTTGATTTTATCGGCATCGGCTAAATTTTTAACCACAAAATGCGGCATATTTTCAAGCCCTGATATTTCCGGCACAAAAGGCTTTGCTCCGACCGCCAACACCAATTTGTCATAAGCATAAACATCGCCTTTTTCCGTTATGACATTCTTTTCTTGCGGATTAATTTTTACGACTTTGCTATTAAGTTTTACCTCAATATCAAACAAGTTCTTCATCATTGCCGGCGATGCCGCCTGCATTTTGCTTCGCTCTTCGATTACCCCGCCGATAAAATACGGCAACCCACAGCTTGCAATTGATGTTTCATTTGTTTGTTCCAAAATTGTAATCTCAGTCTTATTATCAAGTCTTCTCATTCTGGCCGCAAAACTTGCTCCACCTGCGCCCCCACCCACAACAACAATTTTCATCAATTTTCTCCTTATACAAATTAATAATACTTAATCTACACCCAAAATATTCCTTTACAAGCATATATATTTTTTCTAACAGCACATACTATCTGTCCATAAACTTCCACTAGCTAACGCAAGTGGTATTACCTGTTCCGAACTACGTTCGCCCTGCCCAAAGGCTTCGCAA
>CALXTM010000023.1 GCA_944391415.1 uncultured Alphaproteobacteria bacterium | reverse complement strand
ATTGAGACATAGCCCTCGGCACAAGGGGGATTTGGGCTTTCTGCCATGGTATTGGCAGAGAGTTTTGTTGTATCTAACAGGGGGTGTCAAATGGTAGGTAACATCACTTTGACATCACCAATCAGGAGTAATCTCCTAAGTCTTACCAACATAGCCAAACAAATGGACAAGACCCAGCTCATTCTTGCCACCGGCAAGAAGGTAAACACAGCGCTTGACAATGCGAGTGCCTATTATCAGGCGAGGTCATTGACCAATCGCTCGGCTGATTTGAATGCTTTGTTAGATGCAATGGACCAGGGTATCCAAACGATTGAGGCGGCCAGTCAAGGAATAGAGACGGCAACATCACTGTTGGAGCAGATGCAATCCATAACTACGCAGGCCGGGGCGGTAGGCCAGGCTTTGAGTAAGGAAGATTTGCAAGCCTTGGTAGGTGCCAATGGCGCTGTAGTTACTACCGCAGATGAATTGCGCGCGGCCATAAAATCCGGCAAAGAGACAATTTGTGTCTATGGCAATATCGACTTGGGTGATATCACCGACACAGGCAGCCTGACACTTAAAACCAATCAAAAATTGGTCGGTGCCGGCTATTTTGGCGACAATGTCACCGAATGCTCAATAATCGCGACATCCTCTGCTAGGCAAAGCCTGATCACTATTAATCACTCAGGCTGTGAAGTGTCTGATTTGAATATCAAGTATACCAATAGTGTTGATGTTGGTACTGCCAATACCATTTATGTGAACGGCACGGGAGCTTCTGCCAAACTAAGCAACTTGGATATTGTTTTCGAAAAGGATCAAGCAAATAGCACATATTGCGGAGCTATTTATGTTGATAATGGAGCTGCAGTTGATTTATATGGCGACATCGACATAAAAACTTCCGGAAGTTATGCTGTAGGAATTTATACATCTCGTCAAGCAACAACCAACATTGAATCGGGCGCTGATGTTAATATAAATACATCCGGTGAAAGAGGCTATGGAATCTATACTTTAGCCAATTCAAAAACAAATATTGCCGGTAATATAAATATTACAACATTGGGTGTTGATGGTTATGGAATTATCAACTCTGGCGATGATAGCGGAAATTATACTTTTGTTGCCTCCACCGCACAAATTTATTTTAATACTTCCGATTCAGAAATTTATAATGCCAAAGATCGTGGTGCCGGCAATAATATCCTAGAGATTGCCCAAGGGGCAAAACTGGCGTTTGAGAAAAATGACAACGTCAAATGGTATGAAGTGAGCCAAGATTACAAAGATGAAAATGACAGCGGTGCAAATAAATATATTACGCCCGATAACATCACCACCATGATCCCAGGCATCTCAGAGACCACACCATGGACGTTGCCAACAGGGATTGAGGCGGATGAAGAAGACAACACGGCCAAGAAAAATATAACCGAGTATCAAAGCCAGTTTAACAGCGTGTTGGGTGAATATAACAAACTGATTAACGATTGCTCGTATCAAGGTATCAATTTGCTTAAAGGCGGCAATTTGAAGGTGGTGTTTAATGAGCATCGCTCACATGTTTTCAATGTTTTGGGGCAAGATATCACCGCCGCCGCAATCGGGCTGAACGAGGCCTTATGGCAGACGGCAAGCGACATCAACCAGTCGGTTGACGAGCTGACCCAAGCCATCACCACCTTGCGTTCTTTGGCTGAGAGCCTGGGCAACCAATATTCCATCATCCAAACGAGGGCTGATTTTACAGAAGGCCTGACGGATATATTAGAAACCGGAGCCGATGAGCTGACCTTGGCTGACATGAACGAGGCATCGGCCCAATATCTGTCGCTGCAAACCAGACAGCAACTGGCGCTTAACTCTTTGTCTTTGGCAGCACAATCAGCGCAAAGCGTCTTGAGTTTGTTTAATTAGAATTAATGTTTGATTTCGGCAGTTTTTGAATGTTTCATGATAGAGTTGGCAAAAGATTTTTTGGCAGCATAGGTCATAAAAAGAGGCTCTTCCATTTTGAGTGCGCCCAAAGTTTCTTCCAAGGCTTCAAAACTTTGGTAAATTTTACTCATTAATGCCAAGTTGTCTGTTACAACGTCATAAAGAAAGGTTTGGTCTTGTTTGTTCATCTTTACACCTCCGAGATTAATCTGATAAAATCAGTGTAAAGAAAAAAACAGATTTTTCAACATAGTAAAAATCGGAATCAGCTGTCGTGATTTTTGTACATCAAAAGGTTTAGGAATGACCGGCAATAGGGGCTAAATTATAGAGGTCGATGCCAAGAGAAGAGAGCGCTTCGGACATTTTTTGGCTGTCATTGGAGTTGAATACCAGCTCAGGGGTGGCAGTGGTTACAAGCCAACGATTATGCATAATTTCGTTTTCAAGTTGGTTGGGAGCCCAGCCGGCATAGCCAAGAGCAATCATTTTTTGTTTGGGACCAGCACCGGAGGCAATGTCTTGCAAAACTCCCAATGAGGATGAAATTATAATGCCGCTGCCGGTGTTGAGACTGTCGGAAAGATGATATTCGTCAGAATGAAGAATAAAACCTTTGGTACGCTCTAAAGGGCCACCTTGATACAAACCAACCGACATATACGGATCTTTGAACTGGATTGGCAATTCAAAGGCAATATCTTGAAAAGAAAACTCTTTAATCTTTTTGTTGATGATAAAACCCATGGCTCCGTCGTGATTGTGCAGGCAGATATAAATGAGAGTTCCGGTAAAATCATCTTCATCGGCATAAGGAGCAGAAATCAAGCATTTGCCCGTAAGATTGTTGAGATCAAGTTTGTCCATCATATTTGTCGCACAATTTAACTTTATGTATACGATATATGTTATATATATAGGATAAGGATGAAGAAAAATCAATTTGGTTTTGTGGAAAAACGATGAAAAAATTTTTGGTTTTGCTATTGGAAACGGCCTGCTTGCTCGGGGCCGGATATGCTGTTGCTAATGATGGCGGAAAAGTAATATTGGATTTGCAAGATGAGACATCTGTTCAAAGCACAAAAGATGATATCCCCGCGGTTATTGAAATGGGGGTGAACTATTGGAATGACGTAAAAGAATATGACGAACTGCTTGATGGCGAAAACTTAAATAAAGATTTTAGCGCTGATATTATGGCAAAATATCCCAATTATAGCAAACAATCGGCTGAAATATGGCAACAATATGTCAAAAAAGGAATTAAAGGGTATCGCTTTTATAAAGATGTTAAACAAAAAGTGGTTAATTGGTTGCTAAATCGAGAAATGCCGCTGGTGGTCGATGATAATCAATATGAAATGGGCGAACCCGAAAAATATGTGGAAAGCGACAAGCCGCTGGTTATTAAGGATTTTAAAAAGGTGGTGGCGTATTCGGGAAATGAGCGTGATCAGCTGGCTGCTCAAGAAAAATATGCCAAAGATCATAATATTACAAGGCCGTCGGAAATAATCACCAGATATAAAAAAGCACTGCTTGAAAAAGATTGGGCAAAAATATTTGGTATTGACTGGGAAAAGTATTGGCAAAGTAATTATGGGCAACCCAATAAAACAGAAGATATCAATAATCCTGCGGCGGCATCGGTTATACTAAGCCAATTTAACGGAATTGGGGCTGATGGAAAAATTGCCGGAGTGGTTTTGGTGGAAATAAAAATGCCGACACTTGCTTTGCTCGGCAGTTATAAAGAATATCAGGGAATGCAAATTGATTTTGCCCAATCAAAAAATTTTGCACAAAATAAGGTTGAATTTGTTTTGCCGCAAATTTTGCAGGATAAAAATGATATAACAATTACAGGATATACCGGAAAGTTTCCGATATATTTTGAAGGGCAGGCCGTTGATGCGCAAAATCCGGTTGAACTTAAAGCAGAAGTAAAAATGAATTTGTGCAGAGCAGATGAATGTAAACAGATAGTGCTGGGACCGGAAATGATTTTGCAGCCGGAAGAGGAGGCCAAAGAGACCTCGTTTGCGGCATATGTTAGAACGGTGGCGCAAAATATTCCTCAAGAAAAAAATGCCGAAAATTTTGAGTTTGACAGGTTGATGGTGGTGGATGATGCGCAAAGCGGTGAGCGTTTTTTGCAACTTGAAATAAAAAGCGATGATGCGGCATTGTTTAAGGTCTTTATTTGGGGCGAGGAGGCAAAATATTTTGCTAAAGCCAATATAAGAATTGATGATGATAGATTAGTGGTGCGGTTTCCTATCATTGATCAGACATTTGATCCGCAAGGAAAAGAAATAAACTTTTGGGTGGCAACCAAAGGTAACAACCAATATATAGGCAAGGCCACAGTTATAGAAAAAACAAACGCTTATAGAGATGATGTAATATGGTTGAAAGTGCTGTGGCTTGCTTTGATAGGCGGAATATTGCTTAATTTGATGCCGTTGGGGCTGGTTGCTGCAATATATAAAGTTATTGGTATAACCAAATTCGGTGGTAAAAACAGGCAAAAAATCCGCAAGGATTTTTGCAAGACGGCAATAGGTATTGTATGTGGTTTTGGAATATGGGCGGCAATATATGCACAACTTGCAGCAAGCGGGTATGCCGTAAGCTTTGCAATGCAACTGCAAAATAGTGTGTTTGTGGCACTGTTGATTTGGATATCTGTGGCAATGTTGTGGCATGTGTTTAGAATTTTGCCTGTGGGCAAGATGGGTGCCATTAAAAATCAGGAATTGCTAAAAGGAATGGGCTTGGCGGTTTTGGCGGCTTGTTTGTTTGCACCGTATTTGGGGGAGGCTTTATGTATTGCCACGGCATATGGCCAAATGTTTGCGGCAGCGGTAATGATTGGCGCCGGAATGGGGATGGCTTTGCCGTATGTGATTGTCGGAATTTGGCCGCAAATTTGCTTTGCGGTGCCAAAAGCCGGAAAATGGATCAAAAAACTTTTGGCCGTTGCGGCGGTGGCATTGTTGGTGCTGATTGTTTGGGAAATGAATATATTATATAACCAAACATCAACGGCTGAGATATGGCGCTGGGTTGTGTATTTGGTAATTGCAACTATGGCGGGGCTGTTTTATAAGGTGTTGATGAATGAAATAGATAAGCTGAAAGACAGAAAAATAGCGGCAATTCTGAGCTATAGGATTAACATAATTTTTAAAACAATAATGACGCTTGTGGTGGGGATAAGCCTGATTGATGCCGCAATGAGTGCAAAACAAGTTGAACAAGTGGTGTTTACCGAGCTAAACCAAAAATTAGTTGATGATGATGTGGAACACGGGCGCAAGGTAATGGTTAAAATTGAGGCACGGTGGTGCATCTTGTGCAAGCTTAACAATGTTTTGGTGTTTGATAATGCTGATATGCAGGCAGAATTGAACCGAAACAATGTTAAGGTGTTGGAAATCGATTGGACAAAGTATAATGCCGATATATTTGAGTTGATGCAAAAATATGAGCGCCTCGGCCCTCCGTTTTATATCTTGTTTTCCAAGAAATTTCCAGATGGAATAGTGCTGCCGCAGATGCTTAATATTAACGACCTAAAAACAATGATAAGAATGTAGTTTTTAAATATAAAAAAAATTCTTGCACACAAAAAAGCATTGTTGTATAAAGCGATTAAAAATTTGGGTAATTTCTATTGAAGTAAAGGAGTTTAGTGAATGTCAGGACACTCCCAGTTTAAAAATATTATGTACCGCAAAGGTGCACAAGACGCCAAAAAAGCAAAAGTTTTTGCTAAATTGGCAAGAGATATTACAATTGCTGCCAAATCAGGCATGCCAGAGCCGGATAAAAACCCGCGCCTTCGTTTGGCAATTGCGGCGGCAAGAGCCGAAAGTATGCCAAAAGACAATATTGAGCGTGCTATTGCCAAAGCAACGCAAACCGCAGGCGGTGATGATTATACATCAACCCGTTATGAAGGGTTTGGCCCCGGCAAAGTGGCAGTTATTGTTGAATGTTTAACCGATAATAAAAACCGCACGGCCGGAAATGTCAGAACCATATTTGGCAAGCGCGGCGGTGTTATGGGCGAAAGTGGATCGGTTACGTTTAATTTTGAGCGAATCGGTTTTATTCAATATCCTTCGGCAACCGCTGAGGCTGATGCCATGTTTGAGGCAGCTTTGGAGGCAGGAGCCAATGATGTGGCAAGTGATGACGAGCATCATGATATTGAAACTCTGCCGGATGATTTGAATTCCGTAACGGAGGTGTTGGAGGCCAAATACGGTACGCCTTCGGCATCACGTTTGGACTGGAAACCGCTGGTTAAAACTGAGATTAGTGATTTGGAAACAGCGCAAAAATTTTTGGATTTCGTTGATGCGTTGGAAGACGATGATGACGTGCAAAAAGTTTATCATAATGCCGAGTTTTCAGATGAGGTTATAAAAGCACTGGAAAAAGAATAACTGTGGCAGATGCTTGCAAAATAAAATCTCCGCTTTATAATAAGCGGAGATTTTTTGTTGAAAGAAGGGCTTTATGCGAATATTGGGCTTGGATCCTAGTTTGTCATCAACCGGTTGGGGGGTGATTGAGGTGGAAAATAATCGTGTCAGGTATGTGGCAGACGGGTTTATTGCCACAAATGCCAAAGCACCGATTGCCGAGCGACTGGAAGAGATAAATAAGGTTTTGCGCCAGGTGATAGAGCAGTATAACCCCGATGAGGCAGCAATTGAACAGGTGTTTCTTAACTCTAACCCGACATCGACAATTAAACTTGGTATGGCAAGAGGTGTGGTGATTATGACACCTGCGCAATATGGTATAAGTGTTACCGAATATGAACCAAACAAGGTGAAAAAAGCGGTTGTCGGCGTGGGTAAGGCCGAAAAAACACAGGTCGAAACAATGGTGAAAATATTGTTGCCGGGGTGCAAGCCTAAAAATAATGATGCATCGGACGCTTTGGCCATTGCATTGTGCCATTTTCAATATCGCAACGCATATGGAATAAAATAAAAAATCGGGCTTGAAAGCAGGGATTTTATTGTATAGTTTAAAAATAAAAACGGACAGATTAGATGATTGCTAAATTAAAAGGTATAATTGATACAATCGGTGAGGATTATTGTATTATTGATGTTGGCGGTGTGGGTTATTTGGTTTTTGCTTCGGCAAAGACGTTGGGCCGGTTAATATTAAAGGCTCCTGCCGCATTGTTGATTGAAACGGTGGTCAGAGAAGACAGTATTACGTTGTTTGGCTTTTTGGATGCTTTGGAAAAAGAATGGTTTAATACGCTTACCAAAGTGCAAGGGGTGGGAGCAAAGGTCGGTTTGAGTATTTTGTCGGTACTTTCGCCGATGCAGCTTGCGCAGGCCGTAAATGCCCAGGATAAAAATTCTTTTACCAGAGCCAACGGTGTGGGTCCGAAACTGGCCGCCAGAATTGTGACTGAACTTAAAGATAAAATTGTTAGTGTTCCGATAGTTGAAGTTGCAAAGGATATTAATATGGCATTGAATGATGATTTGACACCTGTTGAGGAAACCGAAACGTTTGAAGATAATTTGGCCGCCAGAGATGATGATCCGACCAAAATGGAAGATGCAATATCGGCTCTGGTAAATCTTGGATATCAGCGTCTGGAGGCATATAAGGCGGTTAATCAGGCTATGATTAAGGCCCCTGATGCCGATATGGGCGAATTGATTAAGTTGGCACTAAAAGAGTTTGCCATGAAGGATTGAACTTAGATGATGGACGAAAGAATAGTTAGCCCTAAGAAACAGCTTGAGGATGAGAGAGACAACGCAATGCCGGTTAATTTGCGGCCAAATTCATTGAGCGAATTTGTGGGGCAAAGAGCTGTTTGCGAAAATTTGAAAGTGTTTATTGATGCGGCAAAATCCAGAGGCGAGGCCTTGGACCATGTTTTGTTGTTTGGGCCTCCGGGATTGGGCAAAACAACTTTGGCCTCAATTATTGCCAAGGAGCTCGGGGTGGGGTTTAGGGCGACCTCGGCTCCGATGATTTCAAAATCAGGTGATTTGGCCGCGATTTTGACTAATTTGGAACGCAATGATGTGTTGTTTATTGACGAGATACATCGCCTTAATCCGGCAATTGAGGAGGTGCTATACTCGGCAATGGAAGATTTTCAACTCGATTTGATTATCGGTGAGGGACCGTCGGCACGCTCGGTTAGAATCGATTTGCAACCATTTACGTTGGTGGGAGCTACAACTCGTTCGGGAATGTTGTCAACCCCATTGCGAGAGAGGTTTGGAATTCCGTTGCGGCTTGATTTCTACTCACCGGAGGATTTGCAAAAAATCGTATTGCGCGGAGCAAAGCTCTTGAATATGCCGTTGTCTGAAATAGGGGCATTGGAAATTGCCAAACGTTCGCGCGGAACACCTCGTGTGGCGGGAAGATTGTTGCGCAGAGTGAGAGATTTTGGCGATGTGTGCGGAGCAAAAGAAATTGATAACAAGCTGGCGGATGTGGCGCTAAAACGTTTGGATGTTGATGATTATGGATTGGATGCGTTTGACAGGCGCTATTTGAATTGTATTTTGCAAAACTACGGCGGTGGTCCGGTGGGAGCCGATACTTTGGCGGCAGCATTGTCGGAAGAACGTGATACAATTGAAGAAGTGATTGAGCCGTTTTTGCTTAAGCTTGGGTTTTTGCAGCGTACTCCGCGCGGAAGAGTTATATCTGATTTGGGGTGTAAATATTTGGGAGTGCCAAAAATGCGGCGCGAAAAATATTCACCGCAACTTGATTTGTTGGAAGGATAAAAAATGATTGTAAAGCCAATTGCACCAGCCAAAGGTGAAATGGAAGACGGAGAGTTCTTGTTTCCGGTTAGAGTGTATTATGAAGATACCGATGCCGGAGGAATTGTCTATTATGCCAATTATCTTAAATTTGCCGAAAGAGCCAGAACCGAGTATTTGCGCTATTTGGGAAAATGCCAAAAAGATGATTTGGAAAAAGAAGAAAAAACCGGTTGGGTGGTCAGACACTGCGAAATTGACTATCTGAAGCCGGCAGTGTTGGAAGATGAATTGATGGTTACCTGCAAAATTACCAATTTGGGCGGAGTTACGGCAGTTATGCATCAGGAAATTTTGCGGGGAAATGAAGTATTGGTAGTGATTGATGTTAAAGTTGCGCATTTGTCGCTTGAAACCAAAAAGCCGGTCAGAATTCCCAGAGATTTGCTGAGCAGAATGGGGTGATAGCAGATTTTTGCTTAAAACTGGATTTAATTAATTGAATCTTTAATCTTTTTTGCTATTTTGCAAATAACTTTGTGAAATAGCATGTTTTTTTGTGAGGAAAAAAGAGTATGGAAACAGAAGTATTGCAAGAAGCGGCCAATAATTCGTCAATGTGGGATTTGCTGTGGGCATCGGATAGTGTTACAAAGCTTGTGTTGATAGGTTTGATTCTGGCATCGGTTTGGTCTTGGGCAATTATTTTTGAAAAATTGGGGACCATGCGCCAATTAAAACAGCGGACGACTAAATTCGAAGAAAAGTTTTGGTCGGGTGGATCGCTTGACAGGCTTTATGATTCTTTGGGGGCGCATCCCAACGAGCCAATGGCAAATATGTTTGTGGCAGCCATGAAAGAGTGGAAACGCACTAATATCTTGAAGTCAAAAACGGACAGAGGTTTGCGCGGAGTGTCGCTGCAACAGCGTATTGAAAAAGCAATGATGGTGTCAATGGATAAGGATTTGGATGCTCTGGAAACCAGGCTTGGTTTTTTGGCCTCGACCGGATCGGTAGCACCGTTGGTTGGTTTGTTTGGAACAGTATGGGGAATCATCAACAGCTTTAATGCCATTGCATTGACCCAGAGCAATTCGCTGTCGGCTATGGCCCCCGGCATTGCCGAGGCATTGTTCACGACCGCATTTGGGTTGATTGCGGCAATTCCGGCGGTGGTGGCATATAACAAAATATCGTCTGATTTGGACCGATATGCCAAGAAGTTGGAGGCTTTTATGTCGGAATTTTCAACCATATTATCGCGCGAGATTGATGATACGGCCATCAGAGCCGAAATGGCAGGAGAATAGAAATGCTTATTAATTCGCGCAGACGTTCGAGCCGATATCAGCTCAACTCGGAAATAAATATTACCAACTTGATGGATGTGATGATGGTGTTGTTGGTGGTGTTTATGGTGGCTGCACCGTTGATGACATCAGGTATTGCGCTTGATTTGCCAAAAGTCGGAGGCAAGGTGTTGGAGGGAGAAGATACCTCGATTAATGTCAGTGTGGATAAGGACGGATATTACTATATCGGCCAAACAGAGGTGCCGGCAGATAAAATTGTGGCCAAGCTTAATGCCATAAGAGAGGAAAACAGTGAGGTTACAATAACCATATCCGGCGATGCAGAGGCAGAATATGGAAGGATAATCGGGTTGATGGCGCTTTTGAAAGAGGCCGGGTTTGATAAGGTCGGGCTAAAAACCGAGCCTAAACCTTTGCAAAAGAGGAAAAAATAAAAATTAAATGATTTCGGGGCTAAAAAAATCGATAGCTTTGCACCTGGCGGTTTTTTTGATATGGGTGATTGAGGTGCCTATGTTTTGGTGGGACAGAACCCCGGCAGGGCAGGTGCCGATTATTGTCGATTTGAAAGATGTCAAAATATCGGAAATGACCAATCTGCCGCCCAAGGCAAAGTTTGGCGATGAGAACAAAGAGGCCAGCAAAATCAAACGCAAGGTCGAAAAACAATATACCAAAGAAACTCCTAAACCAGCTCCGAAGCCAGAGGTAAAAGAAGAAGTTAAAACGGAGCCGAAACCTCAGCCTGAGCCTGCAGCAAAGCCCGAACCGCCAAAGCAAGATTTTTTGGTGGCCCCACAGCCTAAAAAACCACAGGCAAAGCCACAACCCAAAAAGCCCGAGATAAAGGTTGAGCCCAAGCCAGAGCCAAAATCGACGGAGGTAAAAAAAGAGCCGGAAAAAGAGGCTGCAAAAGAAGAGCCGAAATTGGCAAATCCGTTGAAAAGTTTGCTTGCCAGTGTTGATGCCTTGGAAAAAGAAGGCGAAAAATCAGAAACGGCGACCATCAAAGAAGGGACAGAAGTTAATAATATGGGTGTTGAGGGCGGAACGGCCGGGTCTTATTTCAGCGAATTGTCGATATCGGAGATGGATGCTTTGGCCGGGAGGCTGAGAGCTTGTTGGAACCTTGATCCCGGAGCAATGGGGATTGAGGATATGATTGTCGAGATAAGAGCGGTTTTGAATCAGGACGGCAGCGTGCGTTCGGTTGAGATTATGAATACTTCGCGCTATGGCAGCGATAGCCACTTCAGGTCGGTGGCAGACAGTGCCAAACGGGCGGTTTATATCTGTGCTCCATATAAGATTTTGGCAGATAAATATGCCGAGAAATATGATGAATGGCGGGTTTTGAAATTGCGATTTAATCCGATAGATCAGTCGGTGAGATAGGATAAAAATAAAAAAAATGCTTGATTTATTGGTAAATGTTGGTTATTAGTAGTAGGCGAAATTGATAGGGGTATAGCTCAGTTGGTAGAGCATCGGTCTCCAAAACCGAGGGTCGTGAGTTCGAATCTTACTGCCCCTGCCACTCAAGATAAGCCGTCCGAAAGGGCGGTTTTTCTTTTATAAAACAAGTGCTTAACTGAGTCCGTGTGAGGTGTGCCAAATGAGGCAGTTTCCCGCTTGTTACACGGACCCTCCCAAATAAAATCCTTTATTTTATAAGTGGTTAATCAGGTTGGAATCTTATAGTCTTTGGGGATTATTGTTTATCATGAAGTCAGCTTTAAAACTTGCTTAGAAAAAAGTTTTTGACGTTGACGACGATTTATTTTTGCTCCGACGGCTACCCCCAGAGGTTACAGCATACGGCTCTGGCCTGCTGGTTATCGCACCTGTACTCTCCGGTCGGGATATGCCTATCCTCTGCCCCACATCGGCTAAGCTTAAAAATGATTAGTCAAAATTGAAGGAGCCCTTTACGTGCAGGCTTAAAATAGATGTATGCGTTTTTAGTAGACATTTTAACTTCTTTTCCTAAATACCGAGAAGTTGTAAACCTAATTTATAACTTCTTTTCTCATTTACTGGGAAGTTAGTTATACGGATACAAAAAAAGGTCTGCGTTTCTAATCTCGCAAACCTTTTAAATCATATTGTTAATAAAATACTGGTAAATATCATCAAGAAAATATTTAATTGGGAACTTGGGATTATCTTGATGAAATTCTATTCCTATATTTTTATTTCCCTGAGTTCTTAACCGATTCCACCTTCTGATAGTGCGTTCAGAACAATTCAATAAAGCAGATAACTCCTTTATATTAAGGATATCTCTATTTATATGAAGCGCTTGCAATCTTGCATCTACGATGTTTTTGATCTTTTGAGTTAAAATCGAGTTTTGGAGATTTGTATTCATAGTTAATTCCTTTTAAAAACAAAAAAGGCCGCAAAAACTGCGACCTTTATCAGGGTTGAAAAGATTGATTGGTTTATTTTGGGCACAAAAAAAGGCCGCGAATAAACGCGACCATAAAATTTAGTGAACATTGTACTCAAAAATGAATCTAAACATAATTATTGATATTTTAAGAAAAATATAAAACTTTCTGGGAAATTCAAATAGATAGGCTAAAATTTTAAAATAAAAAAAGGGTAAACTACCCCCTTTGTCCTATTAGGCTCAAAAAAAGCCCGAAAACAAATTTTCAATGAACACATAATTTTGTGACTTAGCATTCTGCCGGATTCGTATGCGGAGCAGATCTTTCACAAAATCTGTATGTTCAGCAACATTATCCATGTTATATTTTGCATGCTATCATGTGCTTTTAATAATTGCAATAAATTTTTTTCTCCTCAATTTTGCTTTTTGTCTCAATTTTGTCCCCAAATGTCATATTGTTGCATTCCTTGTCATCTGCAAATTCCGGGCTGTTTTGGATACTATAGAAATGTACCGAGCGAATAGTTCGTAAGGACATTTTTAGAAAGGAAAAATCTTATGACAAATGTAAATATAGCTGTTGAAACAATTTCTAACACCCTTTATGAAACCAAACCGTATGGCACACCGGAAGAATTTAACCTGCAGGCAATTCCAGAAAAAATTATTGATGTGGAATATGTCGAAGCTGATGACGATTTAGAAAGGAAGTCTGCGAATGATAACGGTACCGATAACAATCCTATTCCGCCTGTAACAACAAATGCTCTTATCCCGGTTGGAAATTCTTATCAGTCTGTTGCTCTTCCTGTAGCTCCTGAAAATCTCAAAATCTGCATTGAAATTAATCAAAGCATTGCGGAAGCAACAATGAAAATGGCGAAAAAATGCAGCATTACAAAATCTGATATGGGATATTTGTATCAAAAAGCTTGGAAACATGCCGCTATTGTTTTTGAAGCACAATCTCGTTTAGGTAAGCTTTTCAAAAATATTGGGACAGCTCAGGGTTTCAGAACGGATTTATTGAAAACTACTGCCAACAAACAACTTCCCGGTAAATCAGAAAAGAAGTTAACCAAAGAAGAATTTATCAAACAAAATTGGGGATACGATATAAAAAAAGCCTGGGAGCTGGAGCGGTTGGCCGACGATAATCTAAAAAAGAAAACTTATGAGTATGCAAAAAAACATGAAGAATATCCCTCTCTGAGATTGGCATTAAAAATCAGAAAGGAGGAAAACAAAAAATTATCCACGGCAAATTCATTACAAATAAAAAATCAGATAAAACATGAGAATGAGCAGAAAAGACTTCAAGAGGCTGCGATTAAGGATGCTGTTAAATTCTCTAAACTAACGCGTAAAACAGCCAATATTTTACAGGATAACAGTTTTAATGTGATTTATGCCGATTGTACAAATACTACGGTACCGTTTAAGGATTTGATGAATATACCGGTTCCTGCAAATGATAATTCTGTTTTGCTTTTATGGTCAGACAATAAAAAGCTTTCAAATGCCTTTAATTTGGTTAAAAACTGGGGATTTGAATATCAAGAGTCAATTATTTGGAATTATATGTCTTCATCGACTGGTAAATTTGTAAAGAATCAACACCGGCAATTGCTTATCTGTACCAAAGGAAATGGTTTGAAAGCAGAATATCATGATCCATCGGTTTTGAATTTACATAAGAATGAAGAAGAATACGGTAAAAAACACTATTATTCGATGATTGAGCAGATGTTTCCAGCTGGGGCTTACCTTGATATGTTTGCAAATACGGTACATAACGAAAAATGGTCTCTTTGGTCTGATATTGTTAAAAACGCTATGACTGAGGAGAAATAATAATGAAAAAAATTTATTACACCTCTTTATTTAGCTGTGCCGGCATTGGTGAAACATTTTTACATAACCTTGGCATAGAATCCGCTCTTGCAAACGAACTTTTAGGAAACAGAGCCTTTTGGTATCAAGAAAAATATAAGAATACGATAATGATACCAGGAGATATAATGGACGATAAGGTTTTTAATAAGTTAGTAAATGAACATATTAAAAAGCAATGTACTCTTTGTCTACAATCTTGTCCATGTCAAGATTTTTCTACTGCGGGAAAAAGAGATACCAGTAATCCACGTGCTTTTCTGTATGAGAGAGGACTTGAGTTTTTGGAAAAGGTTAATAGCGTTAATCAATATGCCTTTATTGAGAATGTGCCGGCGTTCCTAAATGCAAAGTTAGACGGTAAAGTTAAGATTATTGATATTATTAAAGCGAAACTGTATGAACTGGGATATAAAAATATTTCTGTGGGCGTCCTTAATGCCTCTGATTATGGTATTCCCCAACATCGCCGCAGAGCTTTTATTCTGGCTTCAAAGGTTGGTCCGTGGGTGTTTCCGAAAAAAGAGAATATAAAAGTAACAGTTCGGGATGCTATCGCTCATCTTCCTCCTTTAGAAGCAGGAGAAATCAGCAATATTCCTTATCATTATGCTCCATATTGGGATAAACGCTATACCGAGATAATGAAACATACACCAACAGGATGTTCCGCTTTTCTTAATCCTGATCCTTGGAAACCGGTAAATAAGAATGGTCTGGATTCTGAATTTTACCGAAGTTCATGGCGTAGAGCTAAATGGGACGAACCTTGCGGATCTATTTTAATGAAATCCGCCGGAATGGGAGGTATGATTACTTGTCACCCGGGAATTTTGCAAGAAGACGGGACTTATAATAATGCCAGAGCCTATACTATCAAAGAATTGTTATTATTAACAGGATTGCCTGATAATTATAGAATACCGGCATTTGCTCTTAATAATGATGAATTAATTCGAGATGTTATTGGTGAATGTGTATGTCCCGGTATTGAATATAAAATTATGCAAAATATACCGCGTAAATAATTATTGTAAAAATAAACAAAAAATCAGGAGGTGGTTTCGGCTGCCTCTTTCCTTTTACGTTAACGACAAAAACTTTTTTATATTAAAAGGAATTTTTTTTATCAAAATCGCGGAAAAAAAACAATTCTATAAAAAAGTATCATCATCAACCGGTTACCAAGATCCATCATAATCTTGTATAGCTGTTTCGGCAGTCCGGGATACAAGGAAGCAAACACAGCGGCCTTTGTTATTATTATACTTAAAATAAATGAATTAAAAATAATAAATAACAATAAAAAATATAATAAATACAAAAGATAAGATAAATAAAAGAAATAATACAAAAAAGATAAATACAGAAGATACATGACAAATAAAGACAATGTTAAATCAGATACAATAAGACTTGCGTCCCGATGTGTCACCAATAACAAGCAGCAGAATAGAGATGATAAAAGTAAATGTCGCCAAAATTATCAATGACACCATGACGCGAAAGAAGAAAGTATCAATCCATAAAACTCACGCGTCAATATGTCAAAGAAGCAAGGCGACATCGGTTATCACGGGGTTATCTTCTGTTTGGTTATATTGTCTTATTATTTAATGTATAGAGTAATAGAGTATGAGAGATATGTTACTTCTTATTGTTACGATTGATAATAAAAAAATATTTGTATGACGGTTTTCTTCTTCTCTCAAAATTTTATTACTATACCCTAAAAATAGTTTATACGCATATATGTCTGTCTTTTGTATCTCTTAAAATTAACCTTTATTAAAACACTTAAAACGGGATACCTAAAATGACGCACAGACAACCATTTCATCATAACCTTAAGACACCTATACCGTATAAGACAACTGAATCCTACGGTCAAAAAATGGAATCTTATGTATCTGTTCCAATCAAAGAAGAATTTAATAAATGGTTAAACGATACCTTCCAGCCAACTTATTTTTTAACGGTTCAACTTCCTGATAATAAAAAATCTGCCAACTTGGATAATGCAAAGGAACACTTAAGAAACATTATGAAGGCATTTGAAAAGAGTTTGATGAATAATTGGAATAAACATCATTTGTCATTTATAGCCTTTGCGGAGTTGGGAATATCAGACGAATGGCATTTTCATATATTGTTTAACCATGGAAGATTTAGCGAACAGGAGCTACAAAATGCCATTCTCAAAGCAACGATACGGGAAAAGTTACCATTTTATTGCTTAGACTTAAAACCGATAGATAACAACACAATCCACACACAAGCTTACTGTATAAAAGAGATGAAAATATATTTTAACAACAAATTTGACAGTGACAGGATTATATTTTCGCATTGTTTGTTTGGAATTTGAAAGTTTTTGACATCAATGACAATTTATTTTTTTAACCTTTAACATCGCTATATTAAAAGTTAACTTCTCTTCCAAGTTACCGAGAAGTTGATTTTACGAATTAATGACATCAACGACACTTAATCAAAAATAATAAAAAACTGTTTTACAATCCCAAAGAATCACGACATGACGTTTATATCAGATTCTTTAAAGACGTTATAACACATTGTAAATAGGTATTATTATGTTTATTCTAAATCTCCATAAATGACCCGTGGACTTAAGAATTACTTTTTCATAATAAAACCTATACAAAAAATAAAATCGTTATCCACGGGTCGAAATATGAGATTTATGTTAATATTCGCTGGCTAACATAACAGTCATGACACGGTTTGTTACTTCTGGATTGCTTGGATTTTCAGATAAATAACGGTAATTCTTGTCATAGTAATCAATTTTCCAAAGGATTTTTTCGCCATTATAATCAAAACTACCGAAATCATGTTCGTTATACGGATCGTTAGCTTTGGTAAAATTGTTAAAACATCTGACTTGGTTTAGAATTTCCGCAACTTCTTCTTGTCTTTTAGCATTTATACC
>CALXTM010000022.1 GCA_944391415.1 uncultured Alphaproteobacteria bacterium | reverse complement strand
CAAGCCTAACGGCTGGGCAGGTATGTCTACATCTACCTGCTTACGCAGGTAGTGTTACGTTCGAATCATAAAAAAAGAACCGCCTAAAAGACGGTTCTTCATGATTTTATTGGCAAGCTATATCGTATCTTACCGACAAATAGCCGTCAGTATCTTCTACCACGGCCTCGGGTTTTTGTTTGATAACCTCTTGGGCAACAAGACCGATTTGCGGGACATTACTGCCTTTGAAATTAAACAAATATACCGTCAAACCGTTGTCTAATCTGCCGACCGGTTTGATGTTTTCTTTGAGCCTAGCATCTGAAAAGGCTGCCGTAATACCAGATGATATCGCTGAATTAAGAACATTATTGCCAAAGTTTTGGGCTGATTGAGCATTATTTGCGCGGTTGTTGGCGATACGATCATCGGCGCCATATTGAACATTGAATTTGTCCATGGCAATATCATAGCCGGAATATGAATTTTGCAGCGCCTGCAACAGTTGATTGATATAGCTTGTTTGCGCCGCATTACTAAAACCTGCCGACCTTAGATCGTCAGAGAGGCTGTTGGAAAAAGCATTTTGTCCGGCCAAGGTTGCCTGATAGGCAGCCTGATTGAGTGCCGAATTTTGGCTGTCTTGCAAATCGCTCATGGCGCGAGAATAAGCCTCGGAACCAATGGAAATGCCTTTGTTGGCAAGTGAGGTTTGCAAATCCGAGGTTTGGTTGGCAAACTGGGGTTGAAGTTTGTCCAAATACGACTGATAGGTTGCCTGCTCGGCTCTTTGGCGGGCGGCATCAGAACCGTCAACACTAAAATTATAATCACCCATGTTGCTTAGCTGATTGGAGGCATTGGCCGCATAGGAGACCAAATTTTTTAGCGTGTTATCATAATTGGTGGTGTCATAATTATTGAGATATTTCAAAATTTCGTTTTCTGATCCGTACATTGAGGTCGAGGCTTGACCGCCTGCCCCAAACACACTTCCGATTGCTTTACTCATTGTTGTTTCCTTTCCATTTGTTTTCGTTGTTTAACATTCCATAAATATAACAATTGGCTCCGTCTTCTCTATAATGACGGAGCCGACCTTCGCGTATAAATCCAAGCCTTTCGACCAGATTGATACAATCGTAATTATCGGTGTTGACCAAAAGATTGATGCGCTTGACCTTAAAATAACCAAAGGCCAAACCAAACACCGCTTTTAAAATGCGGCGGCTACACCAATGTTTGTCATTGGTATAGATGGTCCACCACAAATCTTGATGCGGACGAATATCATGATAAATCAACCCGCCCAACAACTTATCACCTTGCACAAAGCCCAGAGTAAGATGTGCTCCTTTGAGCCAACCGACATTAAACTTTAGTCCTTGGCATATGGCTTGCGTGATATGGCCGTCTTTATCCAAAATAATTTTACAAAATTCCGCTGGCTTGCTCATAGCGAACCCCCGTATCGTACCACTCTATCAAATTTCCTCTGGTTTTGGTTTTAAACACTATGGATGCCTTAAAGCCGGTGGCCGAGTTGGCAATCCATTGCGAACGAATAGTTCCTTTTATGGTTTGCCATTTGGTGCCAATCGGATTTTTTAGGCTTGACCACTTAGCCTCATTCCATTTGGTAATGCCTGAGTTGCCTACATTTTCGGCAAATGAGGCTTGTCGCTCTTCAAAATCCATATTGGTATATATGACCAAAGCATAACGCATGGATGATTTGGTGCGGGGATTGAGCAATTCTATCTTTTTTAATCCGTTGCTGCCTAAATTGCTGAATGCTTGTTGCACTTCGCCATAGATATGGTTGCCGGCATCAGAATATCCATCGTCAAACAGATAGACCCCATAATCAGAGCCAAAATAAAGCTTGCCCTCGAACAGCTCCCAACAATAGGATTTGATGCCGGTAAACCGACACCAAGCACCGGTATTTAAATTAATCACATGCTGCTCGAAATTGCGTGAAACAGGCACATTGAACAAACAATACCCTCCTTTGGGATAGATTATGCCTTGCCAGCCATCTTTGTTTTTGTTGTTGGCAACTCGATCCAAAACCAGGCCACGGATTTTATCGGAAAACGCGGCAGATGAAGCACCAGCCTGACTTAACGGCAACACCTTTGACAGCGGAATATATCCTTCTTCCGTGATCAAAACAATATCGCCTTGATATTGAAACGCGCATCTATATCCTATGGGACGCGATATTTTGTATGACCCTTTGAGTGACCAACCGTCAACCGAATTGGGATTGCTGCCAGAATAAACCAAAGCCTCGCCTTCGGAAGTGATAAAAACGGTTAAATCATCAATTCCTTGACCGCCATCTTGAGTCCAACAACAAATTGCCATGATATGCCCACCAAATCTTGCTACCTGGCTTAGGTCAAACGAATATAACTCACCCGAGATATTGCCGGCCTCTTTGGCATACCAAACTTTCATTGAGCCTTTTTCGACAAACCACAAAAACTGCTTTGAGACCGTACCCGAAATTATTTTGGCGGCAATCAAGTTATCTGCCGTAAAGCTCCAATCTTCAAAGACATCTTCTCCTTCGTCGTTGACATAAAATACCTTTGGTGTATCAACTCCGTTCATAAAAAACAGGCGATCCTTATATTGTACGGTTTGGCAACGGTTTTCCAAAAACGTAACATTATCATAAATCTTAATACGCTGTTTGGATGATAAATTATAGGCTTTACCGGCAGATATACCTATAAACCTTGGCTCGTTATATTTTTTATATGCCGCCAAGGTTAAAAATCGTGACAATGTTTTGGCATAGACACTATACCCTTTGCGCAAACTGAGTTTGGTGTCTTGAGGAAGGTAATTGTCCAAAATTATGGCATCGGTTTGAGGCATTAGGTCCAAACTATCTCTGACGTTTAATCCACCAACGGGGGCCGGCAAAGTATAGTTTATTGATTTATTGCCTCTATTTATCTGTTGATTTGACATTGATGACAACTCCCATATCAACCAAATCTGCCAGGCTGTTTGACAGTTCTATGTCCTTGACCGCCAAAGAGGTGGCAAATTTTTTCTTTAACTCACGCTCGTACTCAACATATTCTTCCGCATAATCCATCCCGTTGCGTTTTAACCACCGCCACAAAATACCGAGTTTGACCAAATACTCGTCAAAAATCGGAACATCGGTATTTTTGGTGATATTTGATTTTTCGGCATAGCCTCTTTGCGGATCAAGGCATATGGTATTGGAGCGATATTGAAAAACAATCTTGATGCCATCTGGCGGCGGAGTTAAAAATTTTATCATACCGTTTTGAATTTTGAATTTGATACCCGAGGTGGATTCACTAAAATATTTTTGCTTCATCCAGTCCTCAGGCGTAATGGAACCGATTACTTTTTCGCTATAATCTTTGACATAAATAGTATTGTTGAGCAGCGAATAAAAATCAGGGCAGATGCCATCCAGCAAGTAATTGCATCTGCCGCCAGAGGTTTGCAAAACGCCTTCTTTGGTTAGCTCTTGCCAGTTGCCATATCTTAAGAGGCTGTCTAAAGCCGATTTGGCAACACTTAAGAAAATGCTATCTTGTTGCGAAGATGAGTTAAACAGATCATCAGGCCTTTTGGTGGCAGCCAAATCGGCAACTTCCATACATATTTCAAGAATTGATTTCATCTTTTTTTCTCCTTTTGCTTGATTTCTTCAAAGACGCCAGCTCGGCTTTTAGTTCTGAAATTTGCTTAAGATACTTTTTTTCTTGGGTGGCAAAATCCATACCTTGTTTTATCTTGCGGCTTTGAGTGATAAATTGGCGCGCCTTGATGACCTCCTCTTTCAGGCCAAGCTCGGCGGCGTGTTCGTCGCTTAAATCAGCTAATTCCTCTACACTGAAGACGCCGCGATATTTGCACGCCTCTATCTCGCTTGATCGCAAAAAAGCAAATTCTTCCAAAGGAGTTCCGTCTTTGGTTTTGGTTTGTGCTAATTGATAGCGTGCATATTCAACCGGAAAGCGGTTGATTTTTTCGCTATCTGCCGGCTGATCAAAAATCTCAGAAGTGTTATCCCGAAGACGTATCTCGCAATAACAAATGCTTTTGAATATCGGCAGACCGTCTTTGGTGGTTTGGTCCGTTTTAATCAAACGATCATAGAATTTGGCAATAACACCGTCATCGCAGTGCTGCTTGGTTTGATCGATAAGATTTTGATAGGTTGCAAAATCCATTGTTTTTTCCTCTTACTCTAAAAACAAAAGAGGGAAAGAAAAATTTCTTTCCCCCTTCTTGTTTGGTGATTATGGTTTAACTATTTTTAAGCCGCCGGAGTATTAATCAAAACACCCTGCAAAGCAGCGTTTGACATAGTCATATTGCCGGCCCAACCAATGATGCGATACATTGCATCCTGATTAATTGCCATACGATCTCCGCCGATAACTTTCATATTGCGGTCTTTGTGCGGACGCAAATACAAATAGTTGGTGTTTAAGAAATACATATGGTTCTCCGGACAATATCCGCCCTGGCCTCCGTCAAAGATTACATCGGCGCCTTTGTATTTGAGCGTGGTAAATCCGGCGTCGACCATCTTGGGGTCGGAATATCTGGCCATGGGTTGCAGAGCCTGCTCAAAAGCGGCATAGAGCTTGTCGTCGGTTACAATCAAATCGGGTTTGTCAACACCACGCGAGCAGTTTAGATACATCTCGTTCATTGCTTGAATAATGTTGGTGCTATTGAGCCCTTCAACGGTTGCTGACTGGTTGCGCCAAAACTCGTTGCCCGACTGCGAACGATCAATGTTGCCGACCGTGCCGGTGGTGGGAGCATCGGCAACCAACAATTTCAAACCGCCAATTGATTTGCCGTTTGATGAAGTGCCATCGCCGTATAATGCCGCCGCCAACTGATTGCTCATGGTCTTTTCGGCATTTTGAATCCTTTTTTCCATCAACTCCATTACTCTGGCATGGCCCGAGTTTTTGAGCAAATCCTCACCCGAAACAGCTACCGGAACAGCACAAAGTTTGATGGCATATTCGGCCGCCGTAAACAATTGTTTGGGAGTGTAGCTGATGGTATCAAAGCCCGAATACCAAACCATGTCGCCTTCGCCATACTCCAACTCTTCCAAAATTTTGGAACCGCCGGAGACGGTGCGAATATTTGATTTTTCTTTTAATTTGGACAACAAGGCGTTGTTTTTGGAGATGTTATCTGCCAATTTGCCGGCTCTTGATTCCAATGTGGTTGTAAACAAATCATTATAAGCTGTATTTGCCATTATTTTTTCCTCTTATGTTAAAAAATTAAAAATCATCGTTACCTAATGCTGCAAAGCGCATCTCTAACTCTTCGCGCAGGCTCATATCTTTGGTGTCGATATCGGCTTTGCCTTTGGGGGCAAAAGCCGCTTCTTTAGATTTTTTCGCATCTTGACGTTTGAGCTCCAATGCTTTTTGAGAGCGCTCGGCAATGAGTTTGTCCCTGGTTGAGCCATTAAACCAAATTGCGGTCTCATAGGCATCATCAAGGTTGTTGGCAACGCCTTTTTGCAACAAATCATAAATATCCTTTACGACTTCTTTGAAATACGGATGTTTAAGATTGCCTGAGGCGTCGGATGCTTGGGCAAAATCTTCTACCTGTTTTTGCACTACTTGTCCGGCTAAAACAGATGATAAACTCTGCCCTAAAAAATTGCGGTTTGGCACCGCGTGGTTTACTGTCGGCCCTAGCTTGACATGATAGGCCTCGGCCAACAGTTTTATGGCATCTTGCGGAGAGCGGCTAAACAAGGCGTCGATTTTGGCCATATTATCCACCCACTCTTTTGAAGAGTTGATGCCATAACTTTTGAGCTCATCGGCGCGGGCGGCATAGGCTTCATCCAGCCATTTGCTATCACCTGCCCGATTGCGCAACTCTTGAAAACCTTTGTCTACCTCTTGCTCCCTGATGTGCAAATATTCGCGCCATTTGGGCGGAAGTGTGGCAAAGGTTTCGGCAAATTCTTTTTGATAGTTTGAAGGTGCTTTGAGATAGGCATCTTCCATATTGTCTTGAACAACAGTATCTTCATTTGATACATCAGGTTGCGGAGTTTCGGCCTCGGCTTCATCAGTGATATTCAGCTCTTTGGCAAAATGCTCCAGTTCATCTTTAATTTCACTCATTCCAGATCCTTTTTTTATATTGTTGAACGATTTCGGCAAAAATCTCTTTTTGCCTTTTTAACTCATTATTCCGCCTGATGTTTTTGACATAGTCGGCGGAATAATCAGACTGCGCGGCCAAATTATTGGCCTTGAGATAACGGTCGATATCCTTGGCTGAGGACGCAACCGTTCCATCCGGCAGAACAAATTCTGCCGAAAAATTCTTGGTAAAATATGTCATGATAAAAGCTCTTGATTACTCGAAATTTTTGACCAAACCAGTGCCAATTGAGCTGTCTTTATCTTGCATTTTGAGCGCGGTTTGCAGTTCCATCTCTTTGTTGGTGAGAAGATTTTTCGAGGTTTCTTGCTGCTGCTTGAACAAAAGCTCGGCCTTTTTGATGTCGTTTTGTTCTTTCTTGATTTGATAATCAAGGGTGTTCTTTTCACGCTCAAGCTCTAAGGCCAATAACGATGTGTTGGGTTGCTCAGGCTTGGGCTCATCGGGGGCTAAAAGCTCTGCTGATATCTTGTCAAAACAACTGTTTAAGACACTGTCATATTGTCTGGCGTTGCTCATGCCGGCAACAATGCTTGAGATCATCTGACGATATAAATCAAGCAATGCCGGTTGTTTGCTTACGATATCAAAGGCCTGGCCAATCAGGGTGTGGATGGTTTTGATGGCATCCATATTTTTGGCATTAGAATCACTCTCGGAAAAAGTCACATCGCTTTCTATACCCAATATCATGCCGCGCAGTTTTTCCGTGCGCAAAAGCTCCACCGCGGCCAAAGCCTCGGGTGTGATACGCTCTTTGGGCGGCAAAAACGCCAGCAACTTATCCGCATCAAAATGCTCGCAAATTATTTCGGCTTTGATTTTGAAAATATCGGCAATAAATCTTTGCATATCGTTTTGACGATCTTGGTTGCGCAAAGTGCCAAAATTGGCTTTTTTGGTAATGGCGGTTGCCGTATCATTGGCATTGGACTGGCCGCGCATAATATCACTGACACCGGTGATCTCATAGATGGCATTGATAATATCTTCTCTTCTTTGGGCCAATGACTGCAGGGCCGTGATATATTGGTCTATCGGCATAAAATCGACAATGTTTTTGATGCCGCCGGCGGATTTTAAGCGGTCAAAATCGGAGATGCTGACCAAGGTTATGTCCTTGTTTAGGATATTGGCAAGCTCTGGAAAAGCATTGTCATAACAACCAGATATTTTGATGGCTTTCATGGTCTTTTCCATGCGGGTGGTGACACCGTCAAGCTCATCTAACAAAGGTTTAATCTGCACATAGTCAGGCACCGGAATAATGCTGTCGTTGGCAAGAGTGGCAAACAACGGCTTGGGCAAAGGATAAAAGCCGCTCAAGCCTAAACCGCCGTCTATTACTTTGAGAAAACGAGTGGGGCAAGATTTGCTTAAATACAAAAGTTTTTCGCTTTTCTTGTCCCAGATCTCATAAACTTCTATGGATTTTGTATCCTCGCCGTCGTTAATTAAAAAAGCTTTTATATCCTCACCAAAGTTCTCTATGACCTCAGAGGTGCTAAAATATTTTTTGAGGGCAACAAAGGTGCAATCTTCCCAAATGCCGATTTTGTCGCTGTCGGCAATAAAAGTTATCGGATCGATATATTCGGTTGTTACTTTTTCATCGATTTTTAACTCAAATGAAGAACCGTCAGCCTCTTCAACCAGGCCAAAAGACGGACGATAACGCTCTATCACGATGCCGGTGCCGCCAAGCAAAAAATCGTTGCGGGCATATTTAATCACACTGTCAAAATCAAATTGCTCCAAATCCCAACTTAGAGCTCGCTCCAAAATACGGCAGGCAAGATTTTGCACCTTGTCTGACGATTTATCTTTGCGCTCGATATAGGGTTCGGGTTGTTTGAAATATAAAAACGGTTTTAATGTCTCAACCGAAGACCAAAAAATATTTTGCTTATCTGCTTTGGTTTCATTGCGATAGTATTTGCGAATATCGGAAAACAACTTGTGATAATCGCGATAATGCGCCTCGGCTTTGGCTATTTTGTTGAGCCATTTTTCAACTTGTTTGGACTGGGATATAAAATTATTTTTGCTCATCTTCAAATACTCCTAAAATTGAATTTTCTCTTACAACGACAACTTCTTTGTCATAGCTCGGAAGCTCGTCGAACATATGAAACAAGACTTTGTCTCCTTTTTTGACCGAAGAAACTTCAGAGCCAACACTTTCCACCGTGCCGATGTTGCGGCTTTGGTGGTAATCGTCCATTAAAATTATGCCCGCATCGGTTGCGGATTTTTCGGGATCGAGCCTGATAAAAACCCGATCCGAGATTGCTTTAATCATTTTCATTTTTCCTTATAACAAGAGTTTGAGTATCTACCATTTGCTCTCTTTGGAGGAAGAGAACATTTCTTCAATGACAACTTGTCCGTTGCCAAAAGTTTTTGCCTTGCCTGTGTCATAAACCGGCTCGGCAAAGGTTAAAACAAAGGCGTCCGCCTTATCCGGCGAACGCCCCAATCTTTTTTTTACCTCGTCTTTGCTCTCTAATAATAATCGCCCTTTGCCGTCATAACGTTTGTTGACCGAACAAAGCTCGGTTAACAAATCCTCATCAGGCGGAATTTGCACCGGAAGCTCTTGAGTTAGCCATGATTTGGCATTGTCCCACATCTCGGCACGGCGATTAACATAGCGCGATTCCAAAATAGCCTTGGAACCAAAGTTAACCGCCCGAATGATATCTCTGAACCCTCTCGATATCAAAACATCATACACCCCGCCGCCGACACCGCCAGCATCCAAAAACACTCTGGCAGGAGCATAGTCTTTGATAATGCCTTGGCAATAATCTGCTATGCTTACGACATCTTGCTTGGTTAGGGTTTCAAATTTAAAACAAAGCCTTCCTTGGCGAAAACAAAATACCGTCTTATCATCACCAAAACGAGCAATATCAAGGCCAATTACCAGTGGCGATGTTGTTGATGATATTTTGGCAACAAAGGCTTGACGCACGCTTTGAGGCGAAATCAGCTTGGCGGCACCAACCGACAAGGGCTGGCCAAGCCAGATATGCAAATAATCATCGGGGGATTCCTGCCGACATTTTTCGGCCTGCAACTTTAGCTCGTTGGGACAAAAAGGATTGTCATAATAATTAACCTGGCAAACCAAAGTGCGCTCATCGGGATTGGCTGCCAGTAAAACCCACAAGGGATCGTTTTCTTCTTCGCGGTTCATTGAAATCCAAATCTCGGAACCGTCTTTGCGGATGGTCGGCGATAATATATCCCAGGATTTTTTGGAGATAGTTTGTCCCTCTTCTATCCAAGCAATGTCAACGCCCTCCAAGGATTTGATTTTTTGAATGTCTTGATCGCGCAGGCCTTTGAAAATAAACTCACTGCCGGTTATCTTATTTATAATTTTGCTTTCTTGTATTTTATAATCTTTGAGTTGATAATAGGCTATGCGCTCGCAAAGCAACCGATAGACCGAATCTTTGATGCTGTCTTGGACCTCACGAAGACAGGCAATCAACAATTTATCCATACGCCCTTTGAGAAGAAGACTGTCGGCAAAGGCATAGGACTTGCCGCCGCCACGACCGCCATAATAAAATTTAATCCGCTTTTTCTCGGTCAAAAGCGGAGCAAACGCCCGTGGTATTCGAGCGGTGATGGTTTGATTATTCATAGGATTAAATTTCTCTTTATTTGGTTACAAATTCGACTAAAACTTTTTTTAATTCTTCATTTAACGAAGTATCTGGTATGTCTTGCCAAGAGGATGGAAAATTGTTTTTTAAGATAAAATCAGCCTTGTGCAGACGAACACATTGATCGACCAAATAGGCCTCACATTTTTTCTTGGCGCGCCTGATAAGCTCGGAAAATTCAGGTTTAGCTTGATATTCGTCCAACTCTTGAGATGAAATACCTAAATAATCGCAAAGCCCCGTCAGGTGTAACGGGGCTTGCTCGGTTATTTCCATGACCTCGCCTTTTTTGGCATTGTAAATTTCGCTCTTGAAATTGGCACGCTCGGCAAAATATTTTTCTATTTTGCGCTCCATAGCTGAAACAGATGCATACCGAACCGGTGTTGCAAGCCCCATATTGTTAGCCCTCGTGATGAATAAAAATGAAGATAAAAAAATGGTGAGGAAGCTATTTCGAACCCACTTTCTCACCATACTCTCATTTGTACATCTACCCGACGGGTATGTCAATACGGGAGGCAAAAAAAATTTTTTACCACAACATAAAAACTCTTCCAAGTATAGGGATTTCAAGGATTATACTGCAGATGATATGTGTGGATAAACACTTAAATCTGATTTGATTTATTAAATTCAAAACTAAAAAAAACAGCGCATAACCTTCTATAAAATCCATCTTCGTAGTCCTTATATTAATTTAACACAATGCTTTTACTATATATTTTCTCTAATGTAAAGTTTTAATTATCATCTTTGTCATCTTTCAACTTAGAGGTGTAGGACGAAATAACGCGGTCTAAACCTCGGCATAAATCCGTACGGTATAAAAAATAAAAATAAGCTTTTTGCCGATCACTCAGAAACGCAGGTATTTCAAGCTGACGCTCTTCAAGACAAATTTGTCTGACCACCGGCCAAAATTCTCGAGGAATCGACCTTACCGCCTTGCGATAGCGGTCAAGAACATCAAGAAAATGTTTATCCTCGATTCGATTTTGGGTATCAATCTTGTCGTTTTTCAAAGTTGTGGTGGCAATTTGCGAACGACGCAAAAAATTATAATCTTGTGCAAATTTTAGGCCGAATCGCAAACGATCCTCGCTGCCGAAAGGAGAACCAGCCAAATCAAGCCATCCTTTTGAATACCAAAGCTCTAAAAGATTCTGCTTATAAAAAACACCTGCTTTTTTAACAATGCCTTTTTGGATGGCGTCTTTTTTCGATGTATATTGGGGTTTTGACATTTATTTTCTCCTGTAATCATATTGTATTCTTACAATGGCAGTTAATGTAAAGTCAATGTAAATTTTAATTTTTATAAAATCTGTTTACAAAGTTGTAAAAATGCAATATAGTCCCCTTGTGTTTTGGCTATGTCGGGAGATAATTTTATGGATAAGCAACAGCAAGTAAGAGATTTTTTGGAAAATGCCGTCAGAGAAAAAGGACTAAGCCTTAACTCGTTGTCGCTGAAACTGGGCAAGAATTCAACCTATCTATTCCATTTTATTAAAAGACATTCACCCAGACGACTGGACGAAACGACCAGGCGCAAATTGGCCCAAATATTGGATGTTCCAGAACAAAATTTGTGCGATTTTCCTCTCCCGGTCGGATTAATCCAAGATAAATTCAGCGCAATCTCCAGCCTGTTTAATTTTGGCAAAACTAAAGAAGTCGATTTGCACGCAATAACCGTTATTGATATGGATGGGCCGATTAAAGGCAAGTTTGAGCAACTAAAAAACAATGTTATCGGCCAAATATTTATGTCTCAGGATTTGTTGGAAAACTTTGTTACGGCAAAGCCAGAAAATATCATCATGCTTAAAGCCGCCGGTGAAGCAATGTCTCCGACCATAAACCCCGGAGATATGATATGGCTTGATATGTCTCAGAACACACCCACGGCGGATGGAATATATCTGCTTAATACTGCCGCAGATGTCGTTGTCAGACGATTACAGATTAATCCTTTTGACAATTCGGTAGAAGTGTCGGCTGATAACAAATTGTATAAGTCTTTCAGAACTGACAATTACAAACAGTTATATATTTGCGGCAAGATAATTTTTATCTCGCACAAATTGGCTTAAAAAAATATTTTATCCACACATATTGTAAATTTACAAAAATACATTGAGAATATTTTTTTGTCTGTTATTGTCATTGTATATTAACAATGGTGATGACATGACTGATGAACAAATAAAAATAGTTTTGGATGAAATATTTTTTGATTTTGAGGAAAATATATTTATCAATAACGGCGTATGGCCCAGAAAGGTGAATTTGGTGTTTGCTTTCTCCGATTATATTGAAGCAATGAATGATGCGGAAATAGCCTATTATCTAAATACCAATCAGCAACAGGTTATTGATAAATTTCGCTTGATGGCAAGACAAGGTATTGAGGCTTGGCTTAAACAGAATATGAAAACCTTGATGATTTAGTCGGCCTGAAACAAGATTAACGGAACATTTAACTCCTCGACTGTCAGCCCTGCATGATGGGCAATGAGTGCATCTTGCTTGACACCGTTGGGCTCTAGATAGCTGATACATTTATTGCTGATAGCTATAGCAACAAAGTCTCCAATAAATTCATTTACCATCTTGTGTTGGGGACCTTCTCCCAACAAACCACTTTGTAAAAAATCCTGTTTAGACAACAAAACAAAATATTCGCCAAACAACTCATTAAAACGCTGGTAAAAAAACGGTTGCTTATTTTTATGGATAAAAAAGCTTGCAAATCTTTGTTCTAAAGATGGCGGAACAATCAGACAATCAACCAACTCCGGATAATCATTGATGAAAATGGCGTCTACATCAATTAGACCATGGTCAGCCGAAATTATTAAGAGCGTATCATGCAGTTCTTGAGATAGACTTTGTAACTGTTTATCAATAGATGCCAAAACATCTTTGGTTTTTTGCGAATTAATCCCGGTTTCGTGCTGAGTGTTGTCCGGGTCGATCCAGTAGGCCGATATCAGCTTGGGCGAGTTGTCTTTTGCCACAATATCAGATATACGTTTACATATTTCGGCAAAACTTTTGGCCCCGCCAGGTATAAAGTCAGGAAATACCTGATGATATTTGACACTGCTGTTTTGTTGGATAATTTGCTCATAGATCGTACGATATGGCAACAGGTCTGATACTTTCAACGAGCCAATGTCCTCTCCCGTATAATAATCTTTATTTAAGAATATTTCTACAACTCGGTTAATTTGCTTAAAATAAGGCATCCAGCCAAGCCACCCGTGCTCCAGCGGATAAAGCCCGGAGTGGAAACTGGTGGTGGCAGCAGTCGTGGTTGGCGGAAAGACACTTGAAATCCCACCTATATGATGACGCCGCAAAAAGCTCTGCTTGCCTAGATGCCGGCAAAGGATATTCTCACCCAGGCCATCCAATATCATAAAAACAATATTTTTTTTACCACAAGCTAAAGCCCGGTCCAACACTGGGAGTGTATTGTGAAACGGCTTGACACCATAATATCGAAGCAAGGAATTGCTTAATGACACTATGTTATTTTTAAAATCGGGAAACAACATGACACACCTAATATCGTTTAACTTATATCAGTTTATATATTTTCGAGAAGTTGTCATTAAAAAAAAGGAGCCTTAATAACAGGCTCCCTTTGATACCAAAAATTAAATTTATTTATGAGTGATGGAAATTTTTTTCTTTTTGCCCTGTTCATCTTGCGATTTGGGGAACAATACCTTCAAAACACCATCTTTATAATCGGCCTTGGCATCATCAAATTTAAGATCCCATGGCAGAGGGATTGTACGTTTGAACGAGCCATAAGAAAACTCTGAGAAATAGCTACCTTTGCGGTTTTCTTTCTTTTCTTGTTTCTTTTCACCGCTGATGGTCAAATAGCCATCGGAAGATACCTCCAAATCAATGTTGTTTTCAGGAATTCCCGGCAATTCGGCCGAAACGACAACATCGTTTTCATTTTCTTCAACTTCTACCTTCGGCATCGATTGACGTATGGAAGCAGGAGTTTCAAAAGGCAAATCCAACATGTTACCGAATAAGTTGTTAACCAAATCACCAAACTCATTGTTAAAGCCATAGCGCATCGGAGTGTTGTGGCGATTTTCTTTACGATTAATCATATCATTTGACATTTCTTTTCTCCTTTATAAAACCTTGTTCATCCTTGCTGATTATTCAGTTAAGAATTGGTTGAAACAAAGTCAAGGGTATTTTGAATATTTTTTTATTTAAAATGTTGATGCTTATGATTGGCAGTACTTTAACCCTAGTTAAGACTGTTTAGCCAGGCGGCAATTTTGTTATCGACAGCCTGATTGTATTTGTCGGGCAGATTGTTAAACGAGGCTGACTTTTGCAACTTGGCATGGCGGGCAAGGCTGGCAAAATCGGTAAAAAACGTACCGACATTGCTGCCTTGGGTGGAAAAAGGAACAACCCTTTTACCCAAAAAATCTACTTTTTGCAAAAAAGCATACATCGGGGTTGCCATGGTATACCACCAGACAGGAGAGCCGACAAAGATTGTATCATATTGGCTTAAATCTGGTATATTTCCTTCTAACTCGGGGTATTTTTTTGTGCTGAGCTGACGTTTAAGATTGAGATAAAACCAAGGATACCGATCCAATTTGGCAGTGGTTTTGATTGCGTATATATCGCCGCCGGTCATCTTCTGAATACGCTCGGCAATGTCCTTGGTATGGCCGCTAAGCGAATAATATATGACCAATGTTTTGCCGGGGAAAGGTTGGGCCGCAATTGATAATCCTTCGTATTGCGACATTTCGGCAGCGTTGCGTTTGGATACTTTATACAGATGAATTCCGCCAGACAACAAACCTATTACAACACCAACCAAAACAATATAAAACAATATTTTTAACATATTTCATCTCCCTATAATCCACGATATTTAATGAGGATATACAATTATTGATGAAAATCAAGAGGCGAAATTTTGCTTTTGCGATGATATTATGACAAAACAGACTTTTTTTAAAAAAAAGTTAACCTTTTTACGATAGCATTTTTCAATATTAAAATCGCTTCAATAACTAAGGAATCTTATATATGGCAAAGATAGGTTTTTGCGCCGTAGCGGGAAGCGGCATGAGTGCCCTGGCCCAGGTCATGAAATATCAAGGCAATGAGGTTTACGGAACAGACCGAAGCTTCGATCAAAACAAAGATCTAAAAAATAAAAAAGCGTTGACCGATGTCGGCATCAAAATATTTCCTCAGGACGGGTCGATGCTTGATAATAATCTTGATGTGTTGTACGCCTCGACCGCTGTTGAAGACACTATCCCTGATATCAAACGGGCAAAAGAATTAAATGTCCCGATAAAACATCGCTCGGATTTGCTGAATGATATTTTTTCGTCGTACAGATATAAAATTGCGGTCGGCGGGACAAGCGGCAAATCGACTGTGACAGCCATGGTCGGATATATTCTTGACAAAGCAGGTTTTCAGCCTTTGGTGATCAACGGGGCTTTGTTGAAAAATTATGAAACACAAAAAGGAATTCCCAATGTGATATTAAACAAAGGAAAATATTGTGTTATCGAGGCTGATGAAAGCGACGGATCTATCGAAAAATATACCCCAAGTGTTGCGGTTATTAACAACATAGGTCTTGATCACAAACCTTTGCAGGAATTGCAAAGACTTTTTGCCGATTTTGCAAAAAAAGCAACGCTTGGCGTCGTTATAAACAAAGATTGCGCCAACAGTTCTGTCGTGGCCAATATCAACCCCAATACAATTACCTTCAGTTTGCAAGACAATAATGCAGATTTTTATGCTTCAGAGATTAAAGCTGTTGAAAACGGCTCGACCTATGTCTATAAAGGTAAGCAATACAAATTAAATATTATAGGCACGTTTAATGTTGCAAATGCAATGTGTGCTGCCGCTTGTTGCTCGATATTGGGAGTGGATGGACATCTTGCTTGCGAAATACTGCAAACCTTCCTCGGAACCAAACGACGGCTGGAAGTGCTTGGTAAATCAAATAAGATTACCGTTATTGATGATTTTGCTCATAACCCGGATAAAGTGGCGGCTTCTATGTCTGCTCTAAAAAGCTATAAGGGCCGACTTATCGTTATGTTCCAGCCCCATGGATTTGCGCCAATGCGGATGATGGGACGGGAAATAATTGAGGCTTTTGCAAAATACTTGGATAAAGACGATATTTTACTGATGCCGGAAATTTTCTTTGCCGGAGGAAATGTTAAACGCGATATTTCATCTAAAGATTTAATCGAATATGCCAAGAGCAAAAATATAAATGCCGAATATTTTGCGTCTCGTGATGATTTGGAAAAATACATCATTAAAATTGCTCGGCCTAATGACCGAATAATTTTGATGGGGGCAAGAGATAACTCCATAACATTGTTGGGATATAAAATTTTGGAGGAGTTGCAATGAGCTTGTTGCAAAAAGGTGATACTGTCGGGTTTGTTGCTACCTCGTCGGGATTAAACGGGAAAAAGATTGATTTTGCCATAAAATATTTTGAAACCGAACTTAACCTAAAAGTTAAAACAGCAGCTAACTTGAATATGTCTTATCGCTATATGGCAGGATCTGACGCAGAGCGTGTATTAGAGCTTGAAAAAATGTATCAAGACAAAGAAGTTAAAGCTATATTTGCCATCAGAGGCGGCGCCGGATCTTTAAGAATGATTGAGCAATTTAATTTTGATATTGCTAAAAATAACCCCAAACCTTTGCTGGGGCTAAGTGATGTAACGACAATTCAAAACGCCCTACTGGCAAAAACAGACATCCCGAATTATACTGGTTTTTTGCCGTTATATCATTTGCATGAAAATTTTGATATACAAATCGGCAAGAATCTTAAAGATGTTTTGTTTGCTACAAAACACAAGATAGTCTCAGGAAAGCCTATGGTTGGCGGACAAGCAAATGGAGAAATAATCGGCGGATGTCTTAGCTCTTTTTTGTATTTGGCCGGCACCGATTATATGCCTGACTTTGCCAATAAAATATTGTTGTTAGAGGATATCGGAGAAAAGACCTATAAGATAGATTTGATGCTGCGACAACTGCAGATGCAAAAGAATTTTGACAAGCTACAAGGGATAATTCTTGGACAATTTACCAACTGTTTTATGGCAGATAATTTCGACGGAGATATTGGTGCATGTATAAATGATTTTGTAAAAGACATCAATATCCCTATCATATGTGATTTTAATTATGGACATATCCCAAACAGCTATATTCTTCCGCTTGGCATCAAAGTCAAAATGAACGTCGCCGATGATGGATGCAGCATTACCTATGAATAGTTATCCAATTGATAATATAAAACAATATTAATTGATTTTACTTATTAGAACTCCAGCGTTTCATTATCTTCGGGAACAATGACATTATTTAATCTCATTTTCCTGATGTCGTTTCTGGTAACCGTTAAATGGCTTACCGTATCCATATGACTGGCAATAATTATAGCCGCAGGAATGTATTTTGCCACTATTTTGACATCTTCATCATTCATTATTATTCTTTCGCCATTAAGTAATGTAGCACCGCAAGCGTTAACCACAATAATGTCAGGAGAAAATTGATCTATGGCACTTTTGACTTCTTCACACCATATTGTATCACCCGCAATATACAGTGTTTTTTCTTGTTTAGCCTTAAAGACGACCCCCATCGCATCATATGGCATTCCAATTTGTTCGCACAAAGGTTTAATAATTGATCTTTTTCCATGTTGTCCTTTAGTCTTATACATGGTTATACCGTCAAACTCTGTTCCTGCTTCCGAAAGAACAGTTATATTATTAAATCCCAATGATTTTACTATATTCAGATCATCTTGGCTTTGAACAAAAAACGGAATGTCCTTATTAATCGCCTGAGCTGCAAATTCATCCCAATGATCAGGATGAAAATGAGTTAATACGACTGCATCAACATCAACAATTTCGGCAATAGGTAATGGTAAGTCTACTCGCGGCTGACGCACATCTGCATTTACAGCCACATCAAACCCTGACATATAGTCTTTGGGCATAAACCATGGATCAATTAAAAACTTTTTATCGTTATATTTGACAATAAGAGTGGCGTTTCTGATTTGATGTATGAGCATAGTATTGTTTCCTCTAAAATTCTGCTAAATTATTTTTTACATTCCGAGTATTTGTAAAACAAACTCAATTAACTGAATATATTGTGTCTTGCGTTTTAGATTCACCTTTATCGTTCCGCGTATATATTTACCATTAGTATGAAAAATTTCAATCACCGCTATATTAATTCGTCATCGTATTTATTTGCTTAGCGATAAATAAACGTTGTTTTGGTGAAATATGACTATTCATCAAATTTATCAAATAGCATTTTAAGCTCGGCTATTTTCTTTTCTTTATCTTCGGTTGAGGCAAAAGATTGGGCCACGCAATGTTGTAAGTGTTTTTGTAAAATATTGGACTCAACTGCCTTGACTGCTGCACGCACAGCCCGTAATTGACTGATAATCTCAGGGCAATAACGTCCTTCTTCTATCATTTTTTTGATACCTTCAATTTGTCCGCTTATACGATTGAGGCGAGGAATATTTTCCATATGGCTGGGATGTTGTTCTTGCATTATTTTTCTCACTTTGAAGTTAATATGTTTGGAATAATATACTCTCTTAAATTTAAAATGTATAGCCGGAACGACACGTTGTTCCGGCTAAAAATTTTATTTAAGCGGCAGGTTTGTAACCCCTAATTGCTTGAAGATATCATAGCGATCATATTTAGCGCGCTTTTCAACAATTTTGCCGTTTTTTACCCTTAACATGCACATAAAATCCATATAAACGTGTCTATTATTTACCGGGACATTGTGCCAATTGTCTTGCTGCAGGTCTCCTTCAAAAGTCAAATAAACAGCAACTCTGTCTTCGTCTGCTAACATAAATTGATTGATCATTTTAAAATCACCAAACGGATCCATATTACTGCGCTCTAAATCAATAAATGCTTGAACACCTTTAAGTTTGGTGTTCACCTCGGGATAATAAACAAAGTCGTCGCTACATAATTTAGCTGCTTCATCATAATTTTTGGCAGCAATTAATTCATAAAATTTACGTACGAGTTCTTTATTTTTGCGTACATAGCAGGTGCATTCAGGGCAACATTTGTTGTCTTCCGTGCATTGGCAATCATTACCACACTTACAACCACTAGAACAATTACAAGTTTTATCATTAGTCATTATAGCATCTCCTTATGTTACAATATACCCATATGGGGTATATTGAAGATACTAATATACCCCATATGGGTATGTGTCAAGAGTAATTTTTATTAACAATTAAATATTATTTTATCTTATGAAATTTGTAATTTCTACCGGCTCGGGCTCGGGTGGCAAAATGCCTACTTTGGCGGCAGACTCTTTACATTTGAGATAATAGGCCATATTTTTTGCCAATATTCGCATATTTTGCATTCCCTCTTTATCTTTAGTAACATCATCAGCATTTAGTCCATGCACCATATTCCAATATCTGCCTGATATAACCGGCATTTCTGATATTTGAAAATATTTATTCAACTGATCTATACTAAAAGTGGTTCCGGCGCGTCTAGCACTAACAATAGCACAGCCGGGTTTATGACGAAAGATTTGACGTCCTGACCTGGCAGCAGAATAAAATACGCGATCCAAAAACGACACGATTATCCCAGAGGCTTTGATATTGGCCAATGATGCTTTTGTGCGTTGAGAAATTAAGTTTCTTTCTATCTCCGCAGCCAAACTAAAAGCAAACGCCAGAACTTTAGATTGTATATCATTGCCTAAGCGATAATTTTCTTTTAATATATTCAGCATTTACCTTAAATACAATAAAAATCACCAACAATCTTTATCATATTTTACATTAAGTATCATATCATGCCCATATTTCTTAAATTTATTGGTAAATTCATCCATCTTATCTGTTAAATCATCATATCTTAAGACAATCAATTGCTTATGTGTGCTAAATAAAAATCAGTATATGAAAAATAAAAAAAGTACAGCGTAAATACGGATAGATAAAGTAAATAAATTAAATAATAAATAGAAACCTGTTTAAAATGCCATTTCTCAGGAGAAACAAAATTTATGACTAGTTTGCAAATAATTATAAAAAAGCAAATT
>CALXTM010000021.1 GCA_944391415.1 uncultured Alphaproteobacteria bacterium | reverse complement strand
GATGGCAATGTAATCGGCTATGTCGATGAAAATGGCAACATTTTAGATCTCAACGGCAATATTATCGGTCGGGTTGACGAGAATCAAGTACTTGATGCTGATGGTGCTGTTTTAGGACGTATTGATGAAAACGGCAACATCATAAATCCTGAGGGCAAGGTGATCGGCCGAATTGAAGATGCCAAGCAAGCCTACAATGCCAGAGGCGAGCTTATCGGCACGGTTGATAAATCAGGCAATGTCATAGATAAGCAAGGCAAAATTATTGGCAAGGTCAATGAAAAAGGCGAGGTTATTGATGCCAACAACAATATTATCGGCAGCATCGGCCGCAAATGGTTTGACAAAGCCCCGAAACCTGTTTCTCCGCAGAAAGATGCTTCCATATCTTCCAAGTCTGAAAACGATGTTTCTCCGGCGCTAAAACTGCTTGAGCAGTCCAAATATTACAAATCTCTTGGAATAGCCTTGACCCCCGATGGCGAATATTTGGGAGAAATCTTGGAAAATGATACCGTTGTTGATGAAAAAGGCAATATTATAGGCTACAAGATGCCCGATGGTTTGATAATTGATTCCGAAGGCAATCTTATCGGAACAGAGGATTTAGGCTCGGCAGATTCGGCGGATATGGATTCTGAAGATTTTATATCAGGTGATTCCTCAGATATCCGGTCACGCAAGGATAACATTTTTGTTCCGGCCGGCAGTTTTGGTCCCGGCGGAGCCTATGGCGTTGGCAACGGTTCGGCCGGTAATTTAGGCCCCGGCGGCGGATATGGCCCGGGTGAACGATATGACCCAACTCGTCGAGCAGCGCTAAATGCTGCCATGCAAAATCGCCGTCAAAATATAAGTGTTGGCAAAATCAGCTCGAACTATCGTCGAGAGGCATTTGACGGCTATCAAAAAGATTGGTCGGAACAAGGTATCCCAAAATCGATTTCATCATGGCGTGTTGATATGAGCGAAATGATATTCTCCGACAAACCGATACCGGCGGTTATTGCTCGTGCCATAGACACCAACAATCCCGCGCCGATTACCGCCTATGTTGAACGTAATGTATATGCCGAGGAAGGGCGCAATATCATTATTCCTGCAGGGTCTCGATTAATAGGAACTTTTGGCAGTATAACGGCAGCCGCAGAAGCCACTTCAGAATCAGCCAGAGTCCAGATCAGCTGGGAACGGTTGATCCGTCCTGATGGTTCGATTTTTGTGTTCAGTGGTCAAACCGCCGATGCACAAGGCCGCGCAGGAGCATTGGGTTATGTCGATCAGCAATTGTTTAAGAAATATACGTTGCCGGTTATTACCACGGTTTTAACATCTGGTACGTCATACTTCATTGCCTCGGCAGATGATGCCGCCGGTGAAGTTGAAACATCAAGACAGCAAGCGGCCAATGATGCCAGACAAAACTTTTTGGACGATATGGAAGACTTGTTTGACGATATTTTAGCCGATAAGACCGACATCAAAGCCATGACTTATATTCCGGCCGGAACCCGCATAATAGTTTATCCCAATACCGATTTATGGTTAAGAAGTGTCGAAAGAGACAACGAAGAAAGCCAAAAGTATCAAAAGCCTGAAATCCTTATTGATGATGTTAAAACTCGTCAAGATATCAAGGAAAGCAAGCGCGAGGATGTCGCCAAAGCAGCCAGCAGTGGTCAGGTTGTGTATGAGCCAGATGATGCTGGTGTAGAAGCAGCCGGCTCAGGCACTACTCCGTTGATTAACGACACCGCACCAAAAAAAACAACCACCACGATAGCGCCGCCACCACCACCTGCCTCTGGTACGGTTCCGGCTGCAACGCCTCAGACCACAAATACCGGATCCTCATCTAGTAATAACAACAGCAGTATCCCGGCGCTGTTTTAGGGAGTAAGCAATATGAGTTTTACTGTTTTAGAATCAATTTTAAGACCTTTGTCATATTGGTACGAGCAAGACGGTATTGAGGAAATAGCCATTAATCATGCAGGCGAGGTTTGGTTGCGGTTGCGCGGCAAAAGGGCCTATCCGTGGACATCATATAAAGACGACAAACTAAGCAAAGAATATCTTACGGATTTACTCTATATTATTGCCAATACATATGAGTTACCGTTTGATCCGGTTCAAGGCAACCCGGTTGTATATGCAACCATTCCGGGGGAACATCGTTTTTCAGCTATTTGTGGCAAAAACGTTATGTACGACAATAATGATCTTACCGGCGGCGTGGCTTTAACTATTCGTGTGCATGCCGACGATGTTGCTTTTGGTTTGAGTGATTATGGCTTAATGCAGGGCGAAAAATTACACAAAATAAATCCCTTAAAAGACATTAAAGAACCGGAAGACCCATATGAAAGATTGCTGCTAAGCATTAAACGCGGCGACCATATTCTGGTTTCAGGTGCAACTTCAACCGGCAAGACCACATTCTTAAACAATTTATTAAAGATTCTTGACATCAACAAAAGAATTCTAACCATAGAAGATACAAGAGAGTTGATTGTTCCGCACAAAAACAGAGTGCACATAACCTTGTCGCGTACAGAGCAGACCAATGCGCTTACATATGCCAAGGTTATTGACTTGGTAGTGCGCTTTACTCCTGATGCCATTATCGGAGGTGAGATTTCCACCAGCAATGCCGGTGCCATTTGGGAGTTAATGGGCTCAGGACATGACAACTGTTTGGCCACCATCCATGCGGAGAGTTCTGAGGCGGCCTATGAAGCGTTTACTGATCGTATTTTGCATACCTATCCGACAATCGACCGCAAAAAAACGATTGAAGAAATGCGTAAAAAATTGCGCGTTGTCCAAATTAATCGTGATGGTAACTTGCGTGCTGTAACAGAAATTACCTAGAAATATTTTTGATTAGTTTTGGTGATTTATTAACTCTAAATTTACAAGATTTTGCTATCATTATGCCAATATCCGAATAATTCGGATAAGTTTTATTTTGGGTAAATAAATGGCGTTAGAAACGGATAAAACAATAGAAGCACGCAGAAAAGCTTTGCGCAACGGGGAAGAAGACCCGGTTGTCGTAGCGCAAAGATTTTTAAATATTTACCGCCAAAAGCATATTTTAAGCCCTGAACGTCAAGAAGCATTCAATAAAATGTTGTTGGAACTTTCACCTGAAATCAGGGGAATGTTTTCATCATTACCGGGCGGGGCGATGCTGCAGGATTATGCCGATGAATTGGCCGAAAAAAAAGGCGTCGAAAAATCCACGCATGCGGCAGATAAATCAGATATCAGCAGTGAGGCTCATCAACAGGCCCAAATTTTGGCAACGGCTTTAGCCAAAGCCCAGGCCAAAAGCAATGTAAATATAGCTCCTTCGGTTGTTGCCGCTCCGTCTAAACTAAGCATAGACAAAGAATTTGCTGACGATTTTGCCAAAATAATCGGCAATATAATGCAAGAGCAGGCTTCCCTGCACAAAGAAAGTCTTGAAAAACTGTCAGCCAATATCAGTCAAGCTCAAATTTATATGGCCGACAGCATAAAAGAGGGCCGAGAATTACAACGTCAAGAAATAAAAGACTTGTGTCAGGCCATCACTGACAGCACCAAATCAGGCATGTCTGATCAGCACAAAGATTTTGAATATTGGTATCAGATGATGAACGAAAATCTGCGCAATGACCGTGAAGACAGACGCCGAGAAATTAATGAAATCAGCCGTATAGTTATTGATGGATATCGAGCCAGTCGGGATGCACAGCGAGAAGATATTAAAGAGTTGTGTAAGATAATTGCCAAAGGACAAACGGCTTTGGGCACCACATTATCCAATTCAATTGAGCAAGAGATTTCGGCCACATCACCGGCCAAGAGCTCAGATGATGCAGACACTAAACATCTAATAGAGGTTGTTTTGGACGGGCAAAAGCAACTTGGGTCAAGATTAGACCGTGTTGAAGAGCTTTCGGCTCAAAGAGCCAATGACAACAAATATCTGGTTGAGACTTTTACCAAATCACAAGCCGAATTAATCAAAAGATTGGACAGAGATTATAAAAATCGGATGGCATCTAATCAAACTGCAGGTATGTCTGTAGCAACCGAGGAAAAATTGCAGCAGTTAATTGTCGATTCGCAAGAAAAATTAATTAATAAAATTTTGGCGGCCAATGTCCAGCAAAATAAAACCTCGCAAGCAAACAACAATGCCAATAATATTCAAATTAATGCGCCCGATCTTTCCGCACCGATGATGATGCTGATTGATAAAATCTCGTCATTACAAGCTTCAACCGAGCAAAATTTGGAAAAAGCCATAACCAAAGCTCTACAAGCGCAAGAAGAAACCAGGCATGCTCATCATAGTCTGGATAATTCCGGCGATATGCAATCAGGCTCTCTGGAAGAGCAGCCATTGTTCCCCTTGTCTGCCGAGACAATGCCTGAGGCATCGTCTGATGTCAACGAGGAGATTCCTGAGATAGCTCCACTCAAAGAAGAAGTATCAGACACTGCATCAGCAGAGACAAACCAAGAGGCTTCCCCGGACTTAGCCGTTGAAACGCCAAAGAAAAAAAAGAAAAAACGCAAGAAAAAATCCAAAGTATTATCCGAAGATAATCAATCAACCGACACTGCCAAAGATATTTTACCGGCATCGAGTGATTTTGATCTTCCGCAAGAAGAAATATCGCTTGATGATCTGCCCAATCTTCCGGAAGATGATTTGAACTTGGACAATATCATCGATGATAATAACACAAGTCCTGCCGTTCAAGGTGAAGATGTTGATAAAGACATGTCGATTTTGCCGGATTATCCTGCCGATGACAAAGAAGAGCCTTTGCAGGCATCTGTTGCCGACGATGCTTTGGCAGAGGCAACGTCTGAAGATAACAGTAGCATGGTCGCTTCAAATATGGCAGATGATGAGACTTTTGGTTCAACTTCTTCTAACCATGAGGCCGATAGCGTAGACCAAAATCTTAGGGAGGAATGGGGCTTTGGCAGCCAGACATCGGAAGAAAAAGCCATTCCGGTGGTAAACGACAACAATCAACAACAAGATTGGGAATGGGCCTATGTTGAATCAGATGATGCTGATGATTATGAACAATTGGAAGCAATCGGGGATAACAGTTATATCTGCAGCGGTGATTTATCGTCCCAAGACAAAGTGTTTAATACATCTCCGTTGATTGAACCGGTTGATGTCACAGATTTTTCGAGAACTCCTCAGATTTTTGATACCGATGATGAAGAAGGATTTATCGATCCTTATCAAAATAGTATTCTAAAAGATTAAAATAATAATTTACAAAGATGTAATGCTACACTAAATTAATAACAAAGGAATTTAGTCAAAACAGGAGAAACAAATGGAGCCCAACAAAACATTTAGCTCTGGTCGAGATGGCGCAGGTGACACTTGGTATGTCGATAATTATGTTTTGCTCAAAGATTACTATGATATGACAATCTCACGTATTGCTGCCCGTTGTATCCGCCAGGGCAATATTGCGCTGGAGGAATATAAATATTACTCCTATGTTTTGGATGTCTTGGAAGAAATAACCGAGACAGGGGAATATATTGTCTCACATCCGGATTTATACAGCTATGTTGATAAGAAAATTCCGGGTGGCATCAATGCTTTGAAAAAAAATCTTCAAGATTTTAAGACCGAGCTTGAACACAATGCCACCCCTGATATGATAAAACAAGACAAAGAAGAATTAAACAAAATGAAGGCGGCATTAGGTAAGATCGACAAATCAGAGGATCCGACTGTCGGAGCCGGAATGTCGGTAGACGAGGTCGTTAATAAATTGGTTAAAGAAAATCACCTCAATCCGACCGATATCCCTTATACGCAAAGGCCTGCATCATCAGATAATGCAAGCCAACCAACCGATAGCGGCAATAAAAAGGATTAGATATAAGGCTTAGTTATGAAACTTAAATCAAATATAAAAATATTGTTGTTTATGAGTATTTGTATGCTTGGCTCGTGTGAGGTATTAGATCACATGGGAGCATCAAACAAAACAATATCCAAAGACCAAGATGTTCCTGTTTATACGGCGGTTGTCGATAAAAAAAGCTATCCCTCCATTCGCACGACCAAAGGCGCAACCAATTTGGACTTGGAAGCTCCGTTGCGTTGCTTTGTCAATTGGGACACCCAGGAGATGATTTCTACCGTTCCGTATAATATGAAAGCCTTCCAGCTTATTCGTAACGGCAAAAACGATATGCTGCCGCGCTATGAAGTAAACGGCTTTTCATTTGAGACAATGCCGGCCGAGCAAGCCTTGCTCAAACTAACCAAAGAGGCTGATCTTAAATTGGTGGCCAAAGATGCACCGTACTCAAGTATTTCTGCCGAAAATCTCCGTGGAGATTTTTCCGAGGTGGTCAATATGATTACGGACGCGGCCGAAATATACTATACCTACAATGCAACCAACAAAACTTTGCGGATTTCACGCAAAGCCAATTTTAGTTTATATGTTCCGCAATCCAAAACGATTATGTTAGCCATATTGGATGTCTTAAGGGGCGCCGGAATAACCGACTTTACCGCAGATTTTGATGATTATTCAATAACTTTTGACGCCGATTTCGAATTAAGGAATCAAATCTTAAATTTAATTTCCTATTTCGAAGAAAATCCGGTGCTTTTGGCCTATGATGTCAAAGTATTTAATTTATACCCCTATGCATCATCAGGGGTTGAGTGGCAACAAATTATTGACACCTTTGGTTTTGGCTCGGTTAAAAGCAGCAAAAGCGGTGTCTTGGGACGTATTTTGACGACCTCAAATGATATCAATGTTGATTCGCTCACATCATTTTTGAGCCGTCAAGCGCGGGTTGAGACTGCCGGCGACGGCAAATTTGTTGTTCCCAATTTGTGGTTTTCACGTTTTGATATTGGCAAATGCATAGCGCGAAATTCAATGTTGTCCGATTTATCAATTTTGGCTAAAGCATCGTTTGAACAAAATAATAAGATTTTTTCTGACATCACGGTTGAAAGCCGTGACGGAGAAATATCTAAGTATTCGGTCCGCAGTAAGCTTGGCGAAAACTTCTTGATTATTGGCCTGCCGAATACGGTTTTTGGTCGTCAAACTCCTCAATCCGAAACAATTATTTTGATGGTTCCGCGGGTTGTTAAAACAGCCAAAACAAATAAGATTTTGGAAAATAATTTTTAACTTTAAGGAAACAGCTTATGGATAATCAGTCAAACGGATATCATCCGAAACTAAAAAAAATTAAGCGTCCTATAAACCGCGCCACGCCTCAGGTAGATTCGCGGTCGCAATCAAATACCAATCCTTTTTCGGGAGACAATATATCGGCTGCCTCTGCCGCTGCCAACAACGAACAATCTGACCTTGACAGATATCTTGATGATACAGCCTTGCCGTCAGTAGATGTAAAACATGTGGACGAGCCTCGCTATATAGACGAAGAAACCTATGCCGATGAAGTATATGGTCCCAGAGAACCGGCAGCTGCTCTGCCGGAGTGGCTGACGATGAAAATATTCTTTTTGATAGTTGCGGTTAGCCTTTTTATTGGTTTGGTTGCCGGCCGGCTCATTTTTGCCGGTTCAAAAGTTGTGCGCAATGGTTTGCAAGGAGTTGTCGTCAATTCGGAAGTACCCAGAGGACGGGCCAGATGCGGTGTTGCCGAAAGGACCCAAGGCTGTGTTTTATATATCATGAATCCTCAACGCCAAGATATGCGGGCCAAAGATTTTTATGATTTAGCGGCACAAATGACCGGTCGTCAAAGATTCATGATTGAAACCGGCAATATGCGCTATGCCAACAGCAAAATATCGCCAGGCGAGATAGTGCAACTGAATATTCCGCCGCTATAGCAATATAAAATAAAAGCTGCTTTCAATCAAAAGCAGCTTTTATTTTATGGTAGTCGGTTTATAAACTTATGAAAACCACACGGTGCAGTTTTTGCAAATCATCATCTGTCAGAGTTATTTTTTCATCCGGATTCCACCTAAAACCATAGAGCTGTCCGTTTTCATTTTCTCTGACGGAAATTATTTTGACCACGGTCTCTTCGGTATAGTATAGTGCAATATCTCCGACACTAACTGGTTCTTGCGGGTCAACAAATAATATCGCGCGTGCAGGCAACAGATTGCCCAATCGACGAGTACACAAGTTTATGGCATAAACATCTTTTTTGTTTTGCAACGATATTGGGCAGTCGACTTTTTTGATTTCTTCCTCGGGATCAATAATGACATCACCGTTTTTGCCGGCGATTCCAAATACCGGCAATTGCGTGATTTCTTGGCTCGATCCGACGAAAGAAGCTATAGCCCCGCGAGGAGTAGATAACAATTTGTATTTAGCGTCGTTGCGCTGAATGATTTCGTCCAAGAATCCCTTTTCATCCAAGTCTTTGATTTGATTTTTTAGTTCATCGACAGGCATTTTAAGCGCTTTGGCAATATTGCGCATTTCTTTGTCGGAGACTTCGCGTTGTCCCATTTCAATTCGGTGATAAACCGACAAAGTCATATCAGCACTTTCAGCCACTTCAATCAAGGTAAGATTTTTTTCGTTGCGGATCTGGCGTAATCCGGCTCCCAGAGTTTTAAGCCCGCTTTTTTCATTAATTTTGTTGCGGCGCTCTTGCTCGCGACGCCAAGCCAAAACGATTTCTTGTTGAGAGTTTTGTTCGTTAACAAACAAATCCTGCAGCGGGCAATCAAGGAATTCAGCCACTCTGACCAGTTGCTCCTGATCGACGCGTCGATATCCCTTTTCGATTTTGGAAATCGCTGACAAAGAGACATTAAGATGGTCGGCCAGCTCTTGCATGGAGCGTCCTCTAAGCCTTCTGTACATACGAATTTGGTTGGGAAAAATAATTTCTTCCATGATTATCTTACCTCTTATTAAAGTTAAGCTCACTTATTATCGACAATATTAATACAAGGGGCGGATTAATCAAGAAAATAGTACAAAAAAAGACAATTTGTGTACAAAATTTGGCTACAACTGGGAGGCTTTTTGCAAAATGTTAAAAAATCAAAAAACTGTAACACTTTATAAGTAATTTATATGTTATGATAAAATAGATGTAAAAGAAAAAGGTATGTAAAGATGGCAAAAGCTTGGCTTGGGACAATAATATTTTTGGTGTTTTTCTGGGTGGCCTACCAGATTAATTTGTTTGGTTTTTTGGCAGGCAGGGCTGTTTTTTATGCCGCCATAGTCATACTTTTAGTCGCTTTGGCCGCTGCATTTATTATTTTGGGCAATCCTTTGGCACGGAATAAAAAAGATGATGGGAACGATAAATAAAATTATAAAAGCTTGTTTTATGGGACTGCTGCTCTGCGGCATTTTCTCCCACTATGCCTTTGCCCAAGCAACAGTTATTAAAGCCCAAGATCCTTGGAGCTATATGCGAGACCACATTGACAAAGCTGGTTATTCCAGCTTTGTCAAAACATTTGGCGATAAAGAAGATGCTATAGCGACCATTATTCAATGCGGTAAAGAGCTTTGTAATCTCGATGTTGCGGTTTGTTTATATAAAACCCGTAGCACAGGCAGGACCACTCGCTACAGATATATATGCGTACCAAAGGAAAAAGAAGATGAATCCGTTGCGGCTGGGTGGCAACCGGTTAATGCGGAAACCCACCAAAACGTAAAACGTATTCGCACCGGCAAAAACAAAAACAAAAGCAAAATATACAAAAATGTCAATTGTTATGATGCCGTCAATCCTCATGGTGTTTTGCAGAAATATTGTGCTGAGGTAATTGATGATAAAGTAGAGATACATAGTGGCAATGCCAAAGGTAACGGCTGCGATGTTGTTCCCGTTAGCTGGTATAACAACCAAAAATGTCGATTTTGTCCGTTGTTGGGGCCGATTTTTCGAACAGCTGATTATATGTCAGAAATTTCAAGAAACACTTTAGCTTATAGTTTTGCAATTTTGATTGTGGTTGGTCTGGCGATTTGGATTGCCATGAAAACGGTCATATTTGTAAGCTCTTTTACCAAACAAGATGCAGCCAAATATATTACCGATATGCTCAAACAAAGTTACAAGTTCATGATAGCATTTTTCTTGCTGATAAGCTACAACGATGTGTTTAACTATATCGTTAATCCCCTGCTCAAAGCCGGACTTGACTTTGGAACGGCGTTTGTCAAGGTCGACACGGTTGAACGACGTCTTAATGTGTCTTCCGTAAGCAAAGAGGCGTTTGAAGCCTTAGGCGAGAAGTTGCCGGCCGATTACGCACTTAATTTAGACAATAGCTATTACAATGTATCCATGTATGCCAAACTCGAAAATTTGGCCTATAACGTAAATAAACAATATGCCCTGTTACAAACCATAGGTAGCGGTCTTAACTGTCTTGGTTGGAAATATATGACAATGCAGTTTGGTCTTGGCGACGGGGAGATTGGTTTGGGTTTTGCATGTATCATCTATGGCATATGTTTTTCTTGTTTTGGCTTTTTACTGAGTATTGCTTTTATCTTTTATATATTTGATGCGGTTGTGCAACTTGGTATTGTAGGTGCATTATTGCCGTTTCTGATTGCGAGCTGGCCGTTCAAAATTACATCAAGATATACTTCAACCGGCTTTAAGATGCTTCTCAACAGTATTTTTACCTTTATGATGATAGGCTTGGTGGTCAAAATAAGCATGACATTGATTATAAAAGCTGTCGAGCTTAACTTTTCCGTTGATGCATATGACGCAAGTATAGTTGATTTGATTGAAGCTATGGATAATATTGAGGCCAATAGACTGAAAAAAATGGTTAACGTTCTAAGCGTTGGCTTTTTATTGTTTCTGTTTGCCAATATTTTAGGATTTTTGTTGTTGGCAAGGGTATCAGAATTGGTTAATCGATTTGCCAGTGGCGGAATGAAACCTGCTGCGCCTTATATGGCAACAACCGGGGCTTCGGCCATCAAGGGTGCTGCGCTCAAAGTATCTGCCCCGACCCGTAAAGCAGTTAATGAATGGGCGCATGACAAGGTTGAAAAGGTATCAAGCAAAGCAATTGATAAGGCAATCGGCTTGGTAACTCTGCGCCCGGTTCGCAAATGGGCATATAATAAAGCTGACGATGCCATTTCCAAACGTTCGGCAGCAAAGCAAGCTTCTGACAATAGTTCTCTAAACACTAAAGGCCGCGGAGCCGAGGCGGCCTCGACAGTTAATAAAAAAGCCGTGTTGGGTAAAGGAGGCAAATTACAACAAGGACAAGATGGCAAGCAACAATTACAAGACGATAAACAGCAACAAGGTTCGGGTGCTAATCAGGGACAAGGACAAATAAGCGCTAGCAAAAACCAATCGGCTGTTTTGGGCAAGAACAATAATACACCGCCGGCATCGCCTGCAAAGCAAGGTAATTCAGCCGATTCTACCAAATCAAACAGCGGACATTTGCCGCGTAAAAAAGATTTGGATGAGTTGGAATAGACAAGATGAGGATGTTACTATGAAACGTTGGACTCATATAACCGCCGTTCTAAAGAAACTACTGTTAATTGTTGTAGCAGTGGTTATGCTGGCGGCTTGCTCTAACACAGAGGATGCAGTGGTTATAGGAAAGGTTGATACCAAAGACCAAGATTGTATGAGTTGTGTTATTTTGAATTTGATGTATAAAGCCATTGGCGAAAATGTTATGCTTTTGCACGGAGAATTTACCAAAGCAGCCATGCCGATTATGATGGTGGCTTTTTCAATATGGTTAGCCTTAAGGCTGCTAAAATTTGTCAGCTCGGTTACCGAAACCAATCCCGGCGAGGTTTGGAATGAAATTCTTCGTAAAGCGGCAATATGTTTATTCTGTGGAATTTTGGCCTCATCATCAAGCGGCCTGCTCTATGTTATAAATTTTTTGGTCTTTCCGGTATATTTGGCATTTCTTGAGCTTGGTCTTGAGATTTTAAATATGTCGTTTATCTCAGGAGAACAGGAAGATTTTCATGTTTTTGGCACATTTGTAGTAGTACATGGAATTGATATGTCATGCACGGTTACGGGCAACACATTTGCCACAGCTTCGGAATTTCCCACTGCTATTGGCCAAGCAATGGAGTGTATGGTTAGGGTTTTATCGACCTATCTTACCATTGGTGGAGACATAGCCATCACGGTTATGAAACAAGTCAGCAATAATCTTACAAGCAAGATAATGGGTATAATATTGTTTTTATTTTTCTGGGTTGTAAAAGTTGGTTTTAGTTTCTATTTGGTTGATGCCATTTTCCAAATGGGCATAATAATTTTGTTGTTGCCGCTTTATATTTTGTCCTATGCTTTTGGTCCGACCAGAGCGTGGACCAAAAAAGGCTTTGGCCATGTTTTGGCTTCATCGGCATTTATGATGTGTTTTTCCATTATCACGGCTTTGGTCCTAATCGCTATGATAAGCTTAATTAAAGCCAATCCCAGCATCTTTACTCCGACAGATTTAGAGACCAACATGCAAGACATAAGTATTGGTTTCGTTTGCTTGCTGTTGATAGGATTTTTAATCTATGGCTCTATGGGTGTGTCACAAGAGCTGACATCGGGCTTGTTGGGCACCGGTATTTCGGCCAATTTCCAACGCAATTTGAAAGCAGCTATCCAAGGCATCGGCGGGGCAATTTTGAGCGGTATAGGATTTGTTGCAACATTTGGTGTCTCTTTAATGGCGCAATCAAATATCAGGATGGTTAAAAATGTTGGCAAAGCAATTAAAAACGCGCAAGCTTTACGGGGTAAATTGCAAGAGCTGGCCGGTCGAAAATAGGTGAGGAGGGAATAATGTTAAGGCATAACGGTTTTTATAAGATTATGCAAACAGTTGCAAAAAATTTATTTTTTGCAGTAATCCTCTGCATATTTGTCAGTCCCGATGTGTGGGCTCAAAAACTTTCTCGTTCGGAAAGGAAGGACGTCGCTGCCGAGTATTATAGCAATTTGCAACAGGTTGATGTTTCGGCAGCATCATATGATATTTTATTAAATTTAGGCATTGATTATGATGGAAGTATTTTCAAAGCCATTTCGGCAATGAACGAGTTGTCAGAATATACGACCGAGAAGGGCTATAACAAAGGTATAGGCGACAGCCGGATTAAAAATGCGGCCGAGAAGGCTTTGAAAAATTTGCAAAAATTAAGAGAAGATGGTCGTCTAAGCACCGAAGACTATACGCAAATAGAAAATGAGATAACCTATGTCTTTAATGAGGCTGCTCGCAGAGCCAATGAGGTATTGCAACAAACCAACGAAACCCGGCGTGAAAAAAGGCTCAAAGAAGATATTGTAGAGTTTGAAACCAAGACATTGCAACAATGCCCAACCACCAAACAACTCAAGGCCAAATATAACTCAGGTTGTTGGTCGTGTCTTGTTATGGAGCATATTACCTCCGCGTTTTTATATGCAGCTGACAAAGGTTTGGTTGTCACACAAAGAGCAGGACTAGTACTGTTGTGGATTGGCACGGCGATTTGGCTGGCATTTTGGGCACTAAAAAATGTTTCCTCATTTACCGAGCTGCAAATTGGTAATATATTAAATGATCTTATCAAATTTTTGTTCAAGGTTGCAGTTGCATATTGGTTTATTTTCTATGGTTGCGGAGCTATCAGCCAATATTTTATTACGCCGATTATGGGCCTTGGCGCAACCATCGGCCAACAGTTTTGGTCTGAGGAGGTGCGCGATTATACGCAAGATTTTGTCTGGGAAGATGAATATATCAGCCAAGAAGACCAAGAAAATCTTGAAGCGGCATTAAGCGTGGCCAACCAGCCAAGCGGACAGTCTTCATCAGCAGATGCCTCAGCCACTGCCGGAGCAGACGGCTCTTCCGATACAGCTGCCGAAAGCTTGCCTTCGGTAGTTGAGCCGGACAAATATGAAGAAACGGTGCAGCAATTTCAAAAAGCTCTGGTGGCGATTTTACAAAGATATTTGCAGGAGATTCAAAACAGCTGTATCGATTCTCCATATGTCTCCTCCAGTTCTCCCAAGTGTCGCCAAACTGATGAGGGGGGCAAAAGATGTCGCCATTACAGTAGCTGTGATGATCGTGGCCATCGCAATTACATTCGCCAGATTTACAAGCGCGCCGGTTCGCAGGGCGAGGGGGCCTATTGTATGATGACAATTACAGCAGCATTAGAGGAGCTGAACGACCAGGTTGGTGGGGATATTACCAACTTCCAAACCGGCAAAGGCTATTGCCTCGATGGTATTAAGGTTGGCTCACAATATGAAAATTCGGCCATAGTCGGTACCAACGGCGGCGATGTCGACCTTATGTCAGCCATCAGATATGCCAATGTCGGCGATATAGTATATATCAGGGTTTCTGGTGCATTGGCCGGTTCAACAGGCAGTGGCTCAGGCTATCACGCGACGACCCATCTTGGCGGCGGTAGGCTGATTAGCTTTAACGGTGACGGCATTTACAACAGTCCGGCCTCGTTTACCTCCAATCCGGTTGGAAAGATTGTTCGTTTCAGCGAGGTTGTAAGACAAAGACTAAAAGACAATCCCAATGCCAAAATTGATAAACAGGCACTTGCCTCGTTGGCTTCCGGAGCAAAAATGCCGCAAAGCTTGGTCAACTACCAAGGTGGAAGTTACACAGGTTTCACCTCTGCTGGCACGACGCAGTATGATAGTTTAATCCCCGAAATACCGGCGGTTAAATATACCGGGCCGACCAATATTATGCCGGAATCGGTAATGAATTCGATTCTGGGGGCAATGCGCGCCATTAATTATAAAGTGTCTGATATTATGGTTTTGGGCAACTCAATAATGTGCTACGCAACAGTCGAGAACGGTGGAGCCTGGAAAATATTTGGCGCCACGGTACCAAACGGGATAACGTGGCTTTCTGGATTTATCATCCTGTGTTTGGGCTTTTTATTGGTGTTTGCTTTAGCATATTATTTTTTGGATATTTCTTTCAAAATTGGCTTTGCGGTTTTGGCGTTTCCGATTGTCATGGGGTTATGGCCGTTTAAGATTACCGGAGACAAGGTTATACTGATTATCAGTATCATTGCCAAGGCGGCAGCGTTCTTTGCCTTTTTGGCACTCACCACATCGTTTGGTATGGCCTTGCTCAATGCAACGCTCAATCAAGGTGGGCTGGATTCGCTGTTTAATGATTTGGATATAATCGCCATGGGTTATTCACTAGAGGTGTCAGAGGAAGAGCTAAACAAAGAAATCAGCGATAAAATCTATCTGTTTTCGCCGCTGTTTGTCATGCTGATATTTGCATTGTTCTATTTTTATAATTTGGTAAAAAGCACAAGTTCGGATCTTGTCAACAAATTCTTCCCCGATAAGGCATTTGGCGATTCTTCACCGATGCACAGCACAGCCACCATGATGACGTCATTTGCTCACAAAATGGCTATTAAGGCGCCTTCGTTGGTTGGCGATATTGCGGCAAATCAGCTTGGCGTAGGTGCTAAAAAGGTCTTAAATTTTATGGGTAGCTCAATAATGCATCCTAAACGAACAGCAAAAGGAATTGCCAGCAAATTCAGAAAGAAAAGCAAGTAGAGGTGCGAGATGTTTTGCATAATTAATACATATAAAAGCATTAGGTCGTTAAGCATTTTTATGCTCAGCTTACTTATTTTATGTTTTTTTACAATCAATAATGTTATGGCGCAAACGCCAAGCAGTGCTGCAGGATTCGGCCATTTGGGATCGCATATCGGATTAGAAATAGGCTTAGCGACAGGCAATCAGGAAATGGTTGATACCTATTCAGGGCTGTCTAAAGTATATTCAGACCAATTATATTCAGACCAATACCTTTATAATTCATCAAAGACCGGTTGCAGTGCTGGTTCTCCCACGTCTTGCGCTCCATATTGCAAATATGAGCAGAAGGAAGAATGTCTGCTTTGCCCGTTATTTGCAGTGGTATTTAACACAGTCAGCACCATCACGGCCAATTCTATTGACGCTTTTTCTACCTCGGTTGCTCGTGTGGTTTTAATCGGTTTTGGGGTTTGGTTGGCAATACAGATTCTTGCTTTTGTATCTTCCATAGAAACCAGAGATATTAAAGATTTGCTTCAAAGCATGATTACCCAAGGATTTGTAATTATTTTAGTTGTATTTATTCTTAAAACCGGAGTCTCTGAGTTTTTTAACGGCTTTATAAATCCTATCTACGAAACAGGCTATTCTTTAGCTCAAGAAGTTTTCAACGAGTGCAAATCTGGCAGTGCCACTCTAAAGTGTGATGAAAATGACAATGCCGTTTTAGTAAGAAAATCTTCAGAGATAAAAGACATAGAGCATGGCCTTCCTGTCTCAATGGGGGTAAGTATAATTAACACCATGACGATGATGGAAAACCGTGTTCGCAAATTTAAGGCTTTGGGCAATTCATTAATGTGTCAGTCATGGAAAGAAGGCTTTATTCTTCCGAAGTTTAGCTATCTTTTTTCTGGGTTGGGTATTTTTGTATTTTCCATGCTTATCATTATAGGCGTCCCGTTTTTAATGGTCGATGCAATTTTTCAGCTTGGTGTTGCCGGAGCCCTGTTGCCGATGGCCGTAGGGTGTTTTGCCTTTAGGGTTACTCGTCAATACAGCAAAAAAGTTTGGGAGACATTTCTTAACTCAATGTTTTCTTTCCTGTTTATTTCAATCATCGTTTTGATTGTTCTTGGTGTTTTACAGCAGATTGTAATAGAGAGCAATGAGATTATGGCAAAATCAGGAGTCCTATTTGATAGGTTGTTTTTTTCCGATGCCACAGAACTAGTAGTCTATAAGGAAATACTCGAGCATTTTAACTGGACCGGCGTTGGCTTTATAAAATTGGGATTGGTGTTCTTGCTGGCCTGGTCGGTTATGAATACCGCCAAGGAGTTTGCCGGAGAATTTGCATCATCCATCAGCGAAACCTCCATTGGCTCATCCATTGGTACCATGGCAGCATCATCGGTCAAAGGAATGGCTCTTAAAGCCTCCAAACCTCTTATGAAGCGTGCCGGTACTGGCGCAGTCGATTTTGCCAAGGGGGTGGTTCAAGGTGCCGGACGAAAGGTACGTCATGCTTTGTTTGAAAAGAAAAGCGCCAAGCTGGCCGATGCCACACAACAAGCGGTTAATAATGCTAAAAAAGCAGGCCTATCATCTGATGGCAGTTATAAGGATGTTCAAGCCAATCAAACAACCACAACCAAACTTGAAAACGGCAAAATAACACAGGTTCAAACGACTTCCGATGGGTCCACTGTTACCGAGGTAAACAACGGTGCAACCACGGTTTCTCAGCTCAAAAACGGAGTCAAAGTATCAGAATCTAAAGTTGAAAACGGTGTCGTAACCGAGACAACCTTTGGCAAAGACGGCTCAAGACTTGAGATTGTGCGTTCGGAAAACTTCACCGTCACCTGCAAATATGATAAAAATGGCAAGTTAGTCAAACAAAACGCCAAGGCAAATACTAAGGCCGCTGCTGATTTACTGAGCAATGCCAAAGGTGATTTCAGTAAAACAGCACTTAACGATATGCTCAAAGGCATGAGCGAAGAGCAGCAAAAAACAATGTTTGCAGCTGTTGCCGAAAAAATTAATAAAAATCGCATCAATGCCAATAATCGTAAAGGTAAGATAATCTCCGAAGAAATAATTTCGTGCGATATCGACAAAGGCTATGTCGAAATTAAAAAATGCACCGATAAAGGCGAGGTGATTTTTGAAAAAGTTGAGATGCAAGAAGGCTTGGCCAAAAGTACCGTTACAATGATAAACGATAAAGGCAAAGTTACCGAGTTTACCTCCGACGGTATTCACAACAAAATAGAAAAATTCCGCCTAGATTCTAAAACTGATGCCAATAGTCTTAAAGATTATAATACCATGATGTCCAAGCGCGAAAAAGATGCCGACGGAAATTATAAAAAAAGCAAAGTAGCTTATGGCTATACGGCTTGGTACAGAGATGCTCTAGAGCATGGAATGGATTATCGCAATATCAATCCTGGCATGCTGTCTGAAGATGAAGCCGCAACCTGTTATGCTTATGTGTTTAAGTCCAATGATGAATTTGGTAAAGCAGAGGTCGGCTGGAGCTTTCATTAAAAAAGTATATTGATTTTTGGCATAAAAAAGACTATAAATATAAAAAAATATATTTTTGTTAAATAATTTTATATATGAAAAAGATTCTGTTTATCATGGCCGTAATGCTGACAATTTCAGCTTGCGACATAATTGAGCAAAGATCATTGGGCGATGATTTGCTGACTGTTTTTGACAACAAGACCAAAGCAACCAAATCAATAGCTTATAGAGGAAATAAGCTGCTGACTGATTGTCGGGACTTCAGGTTGGCAGATTACACGCATCGAACTACAACATTCATTGCCGTAACCGACAATGGTGAAAGTTTGTATCGTTTTTCCAATGAGGGTGGCAAAGAAACACTGACCAAGTACTATTCGGCCAAGCATATTGAATATGGCGCAACCGAGCTTGGAGATGTTTTTATCGGCACGTTAGCCGATGGTCGCCAAGAGGTGTTTCATATTTTCAAAAGGTTGGTTACCGGCCCTTATGATCGCGCCTATCCAATGGTTACCGGTGTCATATATCAACAAAACGGGCTTTATGGTATGGAAGCAGCCGATGGCACTCCATACATCGAGCCTCAGTATGAAAAGATTTATGTCATAGGTTTTGATTGGACACGCTACTGCACCTACAAAGGCAATGGGATGTACGATGTCAATGCTCTAAAGATACGCATGGTCAGGGGACAAGAGGTATATTTCCTCTCCAAGTGCGGCACCATATCGCAACAAGATATTGATGAATTACGGCAATATTCACTGCACGAATTTTCGGAATACTCATTTGTTGCCGACTGTAACCGCGACCGTGTACCGCATGATTTGTTCGATCGTGTGTATAGAAATTTCAATGATTGAGAATCAAAAAAATGCTTAAGCTATAGGGCTTAAGCATTTTTTTGATTATAATTTTCGATTTGCGTATAAGTTTTGACAAACATATCAAAGCTAAAATTTACCGTTTTTCAAAAACCTAACCACAGATCTGCAAACATCCTTGTTGTTAAAAACATTAAGTCGATGATTTTTGATAAACTTTACGGCCTTAGCTCCGGTGCTTTGTTTAATCTGATCAACGGAGTATTTGGCTTGTGAAGACAATAATAACATTTCCAATATCTTCTTTAGCCAAGATTTTTCAGCCATGACAACGCCGGTTTCCATATTGGTTATGCGAGGCAGCTTTTTAATTTTTTCATCGGTCAAATCATTTGCCATCGGCCCCAAAATAAATGATGTAAATTTGTTGCGGCTCAGCAAATCAAGCAATTTGTTTCCTCCGACATAAGGACAAACCTCAACCACCCGTGCAAGCTTTAGTCTGCTTTGCCAAGGCGCTTGCTCGTTTAACAATCTTTGGCAAATAGTGTTTCCGGCGCCATAGGTTACAAAAGATATTGTATCCACATCTTCCAGATGGTCGAGGAAGAAATGAAACTGTTTAACATGAGCATCCAAGCTTTTTTGTGACGATGGATAATTAACGGCAGCGGCCATAAACCCGTTTTTAAGGGCTTCTCTCCAGAGCTGTCTAAAAATATTTTTTGATTGTCCTAAAGAATGGATCATAATAATCATATGCCCTTTTTGCCTTGCCAGTTGATAGGCATCAATATATTTGACAAAAGCTTTTCGGCATTCTTCAAATGTTCCCTCGTGCCTTCTGATATCCCAGTTGTCCAAAAGACGACATTTTTTTGTAACAAAATTACGCTGGATTCTCCATTTTTGATAAAAGAATACATCTTCCCAAAAATGTCCTCCGCCCATAGTATAAAAATCATCATTCATAGAAGCAGCATCCCACAATATTTTATATATAGATTTATCAAATCGCCGGCTTATTTTACCCAAGCGAGTCGCAAAAACTATCAACATTATAGATGTATTTATAATAAATAAAAGGAAAAAAAGAATGATGTATAAAAAATGCCAGATTAAAAAAATCAGGATTTTCAAAAAGTTGATAAACAGGTGCAAAAAAAATAAAAAAATTTGATTTTTCTAGTTGACAATTGGTAGGGGATGATTTATACATCTGCTCACCGATGCGGAGAGCGGAGGTAGTTATAA
>CALXTM010000020.1 GCA_944391415.1 uncultured Alphaproteobacteria bacterium | reverse complement strand
GCATTCTGTCCTTGAGCAAGTGCAGCACCTATCTGAGAAGATAAATTATATGCATTTATATATTTACCGATAATCGGGATTCGTTTAATAGCAGAATCTGCAGCAGGTAAACCGGAAGAAAATGGCTTTTCAACAGCTGTATCCTTCCTAATTTTAAGAAAATTGTCAACCACACCATGTACGGAACAGTCACGATTATAACGAGAATAACTGTTGTATGGATGAGGCATATTATCTTCTAATTTTTTTCTATTCTCAATATTGTCATGAATGTTTGAAGAGCCGAAACCATAGTTATTGTTTGATGAACCGCCCCAAAAGTTGGTGCCAGCTTGCGGATAATCTTGGGTTATGCCTTGATTATTATAGTTCTTAATAATTTGGTTTTCTCTTTGCTGACGAGCCATTTGATATTCTATCTCATCACGAGTAGAAAAGCCGCTGTGGTCAACACCATAGGTGTCAATCTGATTTACACCGGTTTGATAACCAAGCGGGGATTTATATTTGCCGTAAAAGTCCATGCTATTTCTCCTTAAAAAAAAACGCCTCTGGCTCTTTATGCCAAAAGCGCATGTAGGTTTTAAAAAAAGCGGCCTAATCTTATAGGTCGCTTCCTATGGTACACTACTCTACCATAACAATATTTATACATCTACCCGACGGGGAAGTCAATGCTCTGCCAAAAATAAATTATAAATTGTTAACAATTTAAATCTCAACCATCGTTTAAAATATCCTTGCTACCAAAAAACACCCTCCATAAGGAGGGCCTTTTTATTGGTGATACTTAACTCACGGTTTCCGAGCTTTCAGGCAAGGTTTTTATAACCCGACAAGGATTGCCAACCGCCACGGAATTATCCGGAATGTTCTTTGTAACAACGCTGCCAGCCCCAATGACACAATTGTTGCCAATCTCCACTCCAGGCAAAATAATAGAGCCACCTCCAATCCAGCAATAATTCCCAATTTTTACAGGTGCCGAACGAGACACCGCCCAATTTGAATCATTAGCAAAGCGTTCTTTAGCACAGAGAGGATGATAGGCGGTATAAATTTGAACACTTGGTGCAATCAAACAGTGATGACCGATTGTAATTTTATTACAATCCAAAAATACACAGTTCATATTAATTTCTGTATTATCGCCGATAAAAATAAACTTTCCGTAATCAACATAAAAGGGAGCTGTAATTTGAACATTATTTCCCTTTTCTCCTAGCAACTCTGACAATATTTCCTGCTGAGTTTTGTTATCTTCATAAGCCAGATTATTATATTTTTGAGCCAAATTTTTTCCTTTATACCAAATAGACATTAGTTCCGCATCGGCACAATCATAAAGCTCGCCAGCTAACATTTTTTCTTTTTCCGTCATAGCTCATCCTTTCTTTAATCAGACTATAAATTATTAAGCTTTAAGAAAAAGTAAAACTAAAAAAATCACAAACAAGTATCCCCGAGACCTAACGAGATTTAAACTCACTCAACACATTAAAAAACAAAGACTTTTTCTCAAACAAGTTCGGAAAATTCTCCCAAAACGCAATTTTCAAATTTACAACACTCGAACTCAGTTAAGTGCTTGATTTATAAAAGAAAAACGGCAGTTTTTATACCTGCCGTTTGAATTGGTGATGCTGTTAGCCTAAAGTTGCAGAAACCTCCCCTAATTACAAGTTATTTGTGATCATCACGATGGCTGAATTTATATATTAAAAAAATTAGTAAAATAGATATATCTAGCCAAATAAACAAAAGCCGGAATGGATAGAACTATGTAGGCTTTTTTGAGATTTGTTTTACGCTTCTTCCAAGCATAAACCGAAGGTGCAATTATTATAAATAAATCTATTATCGTAAAAATGGTATAGTTAAACCTATTTTCGTATGCCCAACCTAATGCTTCTGCATTCCATGGCATGCTGTCACTTGTCATATCATCTGGATATGTTACTGCAATGACAAAAACTGCAAAGGTATATAATACTGACAATAGATAAAACGGTATTAGTTTGATTTTTTTCATAATTGCACCTTCGGTTAAATTTTCTTTTAATATATTCAGCATTTACCTTAAATACAATAAAAATCACCAACAATCTTTATCATATTTTACATTAAGTATCATATCATGCCCATATTTCTTAAATTTATTGGTAAATTCATCCATCTTATCTGTTAAATCAATACACCCTCCTGAGCCATATTCTTTACCGCCATAAATGGATATACCTGTTCTGTTTTTATTATCTGTTCCTTGAGCGGGTTCCAACCAAATGCGGTTATTTCCCCAAGAATCTTTTCCTCCTGGCCATCTTCCTTTTCCAAGATTATTTTTTAATTTGTCCCATACTGTTTGAGTTTGGTCATAATTCTGATGTTGAGATTGTCTTACCAACCATTTTCCCTCAGGCAATGGTCCTTTATCTTTTACGCTGTCATATTCTTTACATTGATAATCTGGCTTACCCGACATTGCTTTCCATGAATTAGTTACCTCATTGTTTTGATGCCAACGTAATTCTCGTCCATTAAAATCGAGATATGCATTGTTGTTTTGCGTTAAAGGAGTGTCGTCCAGTACCCATTGGGTAGAATTATTGTTTTCCAAACCAAAAGTTTGAGTCTGATTCTGACTATCCTTTTCTAAGCCATGAACATTTTTAGCCATAAAACAAATTCAGAGGGGCTTTATTGTAGCCCCTCTCTTCTATTGACATGCTACTAATCAAATCTTCCTTTACAAATTTCTAAAGAGTTTCCTGTTTGCACACATTGGTTGATAAGTTCAGGCTTTTCAATGTATTCGTATTTAAAAAAAGGAACTATTAAATAAAGAAAAAAAATCATAAATATTATACCAATTAAAATTATGGTTTTTTTTAATATATTACCACCTTTTGTTAATATATCTTTGTACAATCTCATCGCAATCTCCATTAGGATATTTAGTTCCGAGTAACCTACCTATTTTATTAGCATATTGGTCAGCTTGACTACTGTCAAGTGTATTTCCGCCTGACGAAATATCTCTATCTTCTTTAAAATTAGAAAAAGCAGTTGCTAAATCATAACCAGCTTCACCAGATTGTGATGCACTACAATTAATTACGGCATGCTTATATTTATCTGTATAAGGTTTTGGCCGCAATCTTAAGTAATTATAAAGAGTTTTAACCCCTCCAAGCACACCAGACGCTCCATAACTAAGCATATTTTGGCTTTGAGGTTTGAGATTGCCTTCTTGCTGCTGAACGTAATTCCAAACTTTTTCACCATCAGCTGCCATATCCCAATATCTGGGAATATTATTAGCTTTGGTTTGAGCTTGATTTTGAACATTTAGCACGGGCGTGTTTTGCATATTCTCAATATTTGAGGATATTTGCGAATTGCCGAAGCCAAAGTTGTTGTCAGGTGAGTTGCCCCAAAAGTTGATGCCAAGTTCCGGGTAGTCTTGGGTTATGCCTTGATTATTATAACTTTTAATAATTTGGTTTTCTCTTTGCTGACGAGCCATTTGATATTCTATCTCATCACGCGAAAGTAAAACCGCTATGGTCAACGCCATAGCTATCAATATGATTTTCAACGGTTTGATAACCAAGCGGTGATTTATACTTGCTGTAAAAGTCCATGTTATTTCTCCTTATCTGATAAAGTTAAAATTACAATGGACATCATAAATTATTTTAAAAAGCCTTGTCTATCCGCTATAGTTAACAAAGAATCAACTTTATCATTCAAGAGCTTTTTTAAACTCCCGATTATTAGCCTGAGCGAGTTGATTTAGCTTGCTTTGCCAGTTGCTTTGACGATACGGAATTGAAATTTTCGCCGCTTTGTTTTTTATAAACCATAAAACAAAGCCGTTTGCTGTCATTTTTTTATCTAATTTCATATACTTATTAAATCTTTGTCTTTGGATTTTTTTGAAATATTCGCGAAACGGTGCATATTTTTTATCCCGAGACTGTGCTCTTTTTTGTGCTTCTTGAGAGCGATTTATTTTGCAAAGGGCTTCAACCGATTCTTTCCTACTATCTTGCCAGTGCCTTATTTCATCGGTTATGGTTAATATTATCCAGTTGGTTATTTGGCTTTGTAAAGACTTTATATCCTGATTTTGATTAAATTTACGCAAGATAAAATCAAGTAGACGTAACTTGTCTACCTCAATAACGCTGCTTGCCGATAAAAGTAATTCCGGCTCAACCTTAAAATAAGCTGCAAGTTTAGAAATTTCCGGTGTTATCAGCTCCAAAGATGAATTCTCCATCGTCTCCAAGGCTTTAAGAGAAATTTTAGTCTTTGCCGCTAGAGTTTCTAACGACATTTTCTTAAACTTGCGGAAAAAGGCAATTTTGTTACCGGTATTTAAAATATATTCTTCCCAAGCCTGTGATTTTGAGGCATCAACTCTCTCCTTATAAATATTACCTTTATCTTATATAGGGAATAAATCATGTTGCTGCAACTTTTCGTCGCTAAATAATATTGTATATTTTTCTAATTACCCGTATTCAGTAACTGGGAATAGATAACTTTAGACCTTGCTAAATATGTTTTCGTGTGATTATCTATTTTGTAATTATCGGAGATTACAAAATGAAGTTAAACTGTGCAGAAGATAAATTAAACAGATCGAAACACTTACAACCACTCACCAAACTTCTTGACAACTTATCAGAAGAGAGTTTTGTTATGACTGTTTCCGCACCATACGGTGGTGGAAAAACTTTTTTTATTGATTTGTGGAAAAAATATTTAGAAAATAATGGGTACAAAACACTTTATTATAATGCTTGGGAAAATGATGTAGCCGATAATCCTTTGATGTCGTTTATTGCTAGTTTTGATGAACTTGGTTTAGATGATGCATCTTGGAAAGAGTTAATTGAAAGTGCTGCGGGGGTATTTACCGACGAAGTTTTATTAAACCCAGACATAATGGGACATTGTTTTAATTTTGTTTCTCCGGCTGCCGGCCTAGCAGCTCATGTTATTGCCAAAGGAAGCAAAAAAATAAAAGAAAAATATAATCTTGTTAAAAGTAAAGCTGAGTGCAAAAATATCTTTATTGAACAGGTAAAGAATGAAAAAAAGAAGAAAGAACAGATTTTAAAGCTGAAAGAAGCCCTAAAAAAGATTATTAATAAACAAAAAAATCATAAATTGGTTATCTTTATTGATGATTTGGACAGATGTAGTCCTGCATATGCGATAAAATTTTTAGAATATATCAAGCACTTGTTCGATGTAAACGGATGTATTTTTGTACTTGCCGTTGATGAAGAACAGCTGAAATCTGCCGTTGAAGTTATTTATGGAAATAAGAATGGGGTGGATTTTCTTGCTAAAATTATAGATTTTAAATTCCATTTGCCTGCTCCAGATATTTCAGAATTAATAAGATACTTAGCTAAGAGTTTGGAATGGGGTAGATATTTTAAAGTTAGAAAAATTTGGCAATACACTAGAAAAAGCAAAATATATAAATTTCTCGATACATTTAATTTGATGGCAAAAATATTTCATCTCAGTGCAAGAGACGTATTGCATATCTGCCAAGATTTGAATGTTGTTTTCAAATCCCATGACCCTGACGTAGTTTCACCTACATATTTAATGCTAACTTATATAATAGAAAACTATAAACATAAAATTGATACAGAGTTACAACAACACATCAATCAATATCATAGCTATGTAAAGGCTCTTGATAAATATTGTAGTGAACAGCATTATGATTTTAGCAATAATGAAGAAAGAAATGTGGTTTACCCAACAAATTATCAACAAATTCATATTAACCAACAATCTCATTTGACAAATTTCTTAAATTTGCTTGAAAATAATATAGATATAGCTGAAGAAAAAAGGTATACAGAAGCATTTTTTGCACTTTCAGTTTATGATTTTGATAAAAAACAATACAAAAATGTCTATGAAAATTCTAAAAAAATCATTGAGGATATACTTGTTTTTGACAAAGAGCGTGAAACAGAGCTTCAAATGATGAATCAAGATTTGGCAGAGGCTGATACGCTAGACAACTTCTATAAAGGGCCAATTTATAACGATGAAGATGAAGACTTTTAATTCCGGTCTTGTTTTTATGATTTGTTACAAGATTGTCTTTCAATATTGCCTTTTGACGTTAGAGAAAGTTATAGATTAAAAAGTTTATGCAAGAAGTACTTCCATAAATAAAAACTGCCCATAACCTGCTCGTTAGTCTTGCTTTTTGTGTAGTAAGACGTAAAATATTAAAAATATTTTATAATGATTATAAGGTGGATTTATGGTGCAGAAGTTGGATATTACAAAGATTGACGGCAAAAGTATAGATTTGGGCGTTTTTTCTGCCAAAGGACTGAAAAACACTTTCGATGATTTCCAACGCAGTTACCAGCGCACTTGGCAAATCGGCGCGGAATAAAGGGCTTGTTGATAAGGATTTAAAACAAAAAAAGAGGAAGTATAAACTTCCTCTTTTCAAATTGGTGATCCCAACGGGATTCGAACCCATATTACCACCGTGAAAGGGTGATGTCCTAACCATTAGACGATGGGACCAGCGTTTTTGACTTAGGCATATATACCGATATTTTTCTCTGCGGTCAAGCTTTTTTTTATTAAAAAATAATTTTTTTAATTTTTTAGTTCAAATTGGGGGTTTAACGTCTTTATGGCCTTGCTTAAATGTATCAACTCCAAGCCCTTGTCTTGCATTTGCGGCAACCATTCTTTTAGGGCTTGGTAGGTTTGGCTTTTTGGATGACCGATGGCTATGGCATAGCCGTTTTTCTTGGCCAAGCGCTCAACCTGATCTAACTGTTTTAAGATATAGGATTTATCATTATTGTTGTCCAAAAACACATGGCGATGTGCATAGGCAATGCCTGCTGCTGCGGCAGCCTCTTCGGCTCTGGACTTGGCTGATGTCTTAGAATCTAGAAAATACATGCCTCTTTCTTTTAGAACTTGCATGATAATGTTCATCCGCTCTATATCCTCGGTCAACTTGCTGCCCATATGATTATTGATACCCATAACGCCGGGAAATTTGTCTAACATGGCAATAAAATTACGCCTTATCTCTTCCGGGCTCATTTTCGTGGTCAAGACATCGGGCGCCTCCTCGACCTTGCTCGATGCCTCCATCGGAGTATGCAACATAATTTCTTGACCTGAACGGCGTGAATTTTGCATCTGTTGCTCAAGCCCTTTGCCATAGCTTAAAAAGGCTACCGTCAGCGGATATTCCAGACTTGAAATGTCAGCAGTGCGTTTGCGGCTGATACCCATATCGTCAATTATCAAAACAACTTTTGGCGTATGCCCCCAATATGGCGGTTTACGCTCAGGTATCAGCTTAAAATGTTTCATTTTGCTATTTTGCACAACCACCGCCTCATCAATGATATCATCTGGCAATTTTTCTTCGTATAGTTTATCCAACAGGTGATGCACATCATCTTGAACCTGCGGCGTCATATCATAACCATGATTGGCGACAAACGATATTTGCGAACGCAAATTATCATCAATTTCGCCGGTATCCATAACAATTACTTGGGACGGCCGAGGTATTTCGGCCGTAAAACTTGATATACTGCCGCAATCAACATCTTGATTGTTGTGACAAAATTGCTCATAAGCTGACAGCGTATCATCCACCCCTGCGTAGGAAACGGATGTATCGCTGGATTGCGTTGGCTCTTGTGTGTCTTGGTAAAAATAAGAGGCTAACAGACCCATAATCACCAACACAGCCAAGAGATGAACTCCCTTGATTAAAAAGAATTTAAGCTGTGTCGGTGTGGGCTTGAACAAAGTGCTAGTCTTTTTTTCTTAAGGTAGGAAATGCTATTACATCACGGATGGTGGCAGAGTTGGTCAACAAAATGGCCAAGCGGTCTATTCCCATGCCCATTCCGCCTGTCGGAGGCAAGCCGTTTTCCAAAGCATTGATAAAATCTTCATCCAACATTTGCGCTTCGTCATCGCCGGCTTCGCGCTCGGCAACCTGAGCCTCAAAACGCTCTCTTTGCTCCAGTGGATTGGACAACTCAGAATAGGCACACCCCATTTCCATACCACCAATATAAGTATCAAAATGCTCAACCAACCGCGGATTAGAGCGGTGTGTTTTGGCAAGCGGCGAAATGTCTCGCGGCATATCCATAACATGAATTGGCTGAATTAACAAATGTTCAACCTTGGCATCAAAAACTTCTTGTACCACCTTGCCCCAACTTGAGCAGGCCGAGGCATCAACACCTATTGATTTTGCCATTTCCTTTGCGATTTCGACATCTTCTGCCGCAAGCAAATCTATCCCTGCATGCTCTTTTATCAAATCAATGATTGATTTTTTGGGAAAAGGTTTGGAAAGATCAATTTGGTTTTCGCCAAAAGTGATTTGTTTGGTGCCTAATACCTTTTCAGCCACATAGCCAACCATATCAGATATCAAATCGGCCATATCATTATAATCAGCATAGGCCATATAAGCCTCCAGTGCCGTAAACTCGGGATTGTGATTCTTATCAATTCCTTCGTTGCGGAAATTGCGCCCAATCTCAAAAACACGATCAAAGCCACCAACAACCAAGCGTTTTAAGAACAATTCAGGTGCAACACGCAAATACAAGTCCATGTCTAAAGTATTGTGGTGGGTGATAAACGGTTTGGCACTTGCGCCGCCCATAATCGTGTGCAATATCGGGGTTTCGACTTCCAAAAAGTCATGATCTTCAAAATAGCGACGAACGGCCGAGGTAATGGCACAACGTTTGCGATAGACCTCTTTGCTGTCGTCATTCATAATAAAGTCTACATAACGCTGACGATACCTTGCCTCAACATCTGTTAGGCCATGAAATTTCTCCGGCAGGGCTTGCAGCGATTTGGATATAATATCAAATTTTTCGGCCGCAATCGATAATTCGCCGCGCGGAGTGCGACGGATATAACCGGAAATTCCAACAATATCTCCAACATCAAGATTCTTTAAGCGCTCCAGATCTTCTTCAGGGAGATGATTTTTGTGACAAAATGCCTGAATCTTGCCGCTCTTGTCTTTGACATCAATAAACATACCGTTGTTTCTGACTGCCATGGCTCGGCCGGCAATGGTAACCCGATCATCTGTATCTGCCCCAGGCTCCAAGTCTTTATATTTGGCCTGCAAATCTGCGGCATAGGCATTGGGCTTAAAAACATAAGGATATGGATTATAGCCTTTTTCTTGCAGGTTTCTTAACTTAACCAATCTTGATTCACGATGGATGTTTGTTTCTGTTGTCATTACCATTTCCTTAAATATTCTTCTTACACAATTGTTCTAACTATATGCGGATCCAAAAAATTTTTCAACAAATATTTAATTGAAAAGTCAAACAAAGCATATTTTGTTATGTATCGGAAGTTTTGATTGACATATATAAAGAACTAAATTAGAACATTAGATAGAGATTAATTTTTTTTAGGAGTAATCTGATGTTGACCCCAAAACAATATAAACTGTTGATGTTTATTAGCAAAACAATCAAAGAAACCGGGTGCTGCCCCTCTTTTGATGAAATGAAAAATGCTTTGGGGCTCAAGTCAAAATCCGGAATTCATGCGTTGATTGATGCTTTGGTCGAGCGCAATTTTTTGCGCAAAATGCCCCATAAAGCAAGAGCGCTTGAAGTATTGCGCCTGCCCAAACTCAAACCATCTAGCATAATTGCCGAAGAGAAATTAAAAGAAGAGGCTTTGCTTGGGGCAACGGTCGAAATTCCACTCTATGGCAAAATAGCCGCCGGCACCCCAATAGAGGCCATTGCCAACGAAACCGACAAATTAAATGTTCCTCTCAACATGATCCGAGGTGGTGAGTTTTATGCCCTAAAAATTGAAGGTGATTCTATGATTGAGGCTGGAATAATGGATGGCGACACCGTAATAATCAAACGTGCAAACACCGCTCAGAATGGTGATATTGCCGTGGCTTTGGTTGATGACTGCGAGGCAACGCTTAAAAAAATCAAAAAAGACGGCAGTGATATTTTATTAATTCCTTATAATAAGGACTATGAAACCAGACGACTGCCGGCCAAAAGAGTAAAAATACAAGGTATTTTAAGCTCTCTTATCAGAACTTATCACTGATTGAAATAAAAAATTTTATGCATATCTTTATGGCAATAATAAACTTCCACTAGCTAACGCAAGTGGTATTACCTGTTCCGAACTACGTTCGCCCTGCCCAAAGGCTTCGCAAGCCTAACGGCTGGGCAGGTATGTCTACATCTACCTGCTTACGCAGGTAGTGTTACGTTCGAATCATAAACAATAAAGGAGTATTGATATGCTTAAAAAGAGCAAAAAATATGCGCTTTTGACCTTAACGGTATTATTGGGCGCCTGTGCCAGCGCGAAAGATTATGATAATGCCCTAAATAAGTTTTTAGGTGCCTCGCAGGCGCAAATAATTCAAAAATTCGGTAAGCCTTCGGCCATAAAAATCGTAGACGACAATACCAAAATTTTGGCGTATACAAGAGTTGACGATGTTTTTGTTCCTTCTGAATTCTATACTTATGAACAGGGAGAAGAATTTTATGGGCAAGACGGTATATTTTCGCCTTTTCTTAATACTTATCTATTCTCGCAAGACCCAGATGCCTTGGGATATGAAGCAGAATATATTTGCAAAACCATGTTCTTATTGCAAAACGATAAGGTAACCGCCTGGAAATGGCAGGGTAACAACTGTGTGGCATCAGATATATAACTAAAGGCATAGTGCGCAAACAAAAACTATATGACTATTGTCAGAATTGCCTCAAAACAACGCATTTGGTATTATAATGATATAAAGTGCAATTGTTTGAGGAGAAAGGCCATGAAAATATTATCAAGAAATGATGAAAAAGGCCGCTCGATGGTGGAAATGTTGGGCGTTTTGGCGATTATCGGCGTGTTATCCGTCGGCGGTATATCTGGTTATTCAAAAGCTATGGCAAAATTTAAACTGACCAAAGCCCAAGACCAAATAACCATGTTGCTGATGAACATCAGAACGGCTTATGCCACCAGCCCAAGTTATGATGGCTTGAACAACAAAATTGCCACAAGTTTTAATATTGCTCCGTCTGATATGGTGACAAATTCTACTACCGGGGCAATGAACGGAGCTTTCGGCGGAGCTGTTACCGTAAGCGCTTGTGATGAAAACGGCACTGTATGCCCGACCAAAAGTGCTTCATACTTCTTTATTACCATGGACGACCTGGGGCGTGAAGCTTGCTTGTCTTTGTCAACCTCTGACTGGGGTTCTGACGGAATGGTCGGTATGAATATAGGTGGAACAGCCATTGCCGCTACCAACTTGCCTTTGTTGCTAACCGGTGGAACCGATGGAGTTGATGCCTCGACTCTATGCGTTGATGGAGGAACAAGTTTGAGTTGGATTTACTACTAAACCACACAGAGCCTTGCTGCTAACCGCCGCAAGGCTTTTTTGAGGCCAAAGTAATAAAATTTTTATTGGGGCTTAAACCAATTCTTAACCTAAATCTGTTTGACTTTAAACATAGTTATTGGTTAAGAGTCTTAACTCGCAAAAAAAAATAAAAATTCAAGGATAATAAAATATTATGTATTTCGGATTGGATATTAATCGAAAATTCAAACAATACTGGTTAGTATTAATTAGCGGATTTATTGTAATTTATTTCGGATTTCATTGTTTTTGCGGTGAAAGGAATATTTATCGTTATTTTGCCTTGAAAAAAGAGATTGCCGAGGCACAACAAATCGCTGCTGATTATGCCAAGAAAAAGGCCTTATTACAACGTAAAGTTTTGCATTTGTCCGATACGAGTTTGGATATTGATTTGCTGGATGAACGCGCCAGAGTTGTTTTGAATATGGCTGCCGATGATGAATTTGTTATTTTGGACTATAATAATGACTAGAACTTTACCATAATCAATTGCGGGGCTTTTATCAATTGCGATAAAGCCCCGTAATTTTTATAGGTTTTTTAGAACCTCTTCCTGATCGCTAAAAGGAATTACCTTGCCTTGTATATATTGTCCGGTTTCATGGCCTTTGCCGGCAATAATCAGAGTATCTCCGGGCAAAAGATTGGAGATCGCCATCTCAATTGCCTTGGCCCGATCGGCAATATTATATGCCCCAGGGCAAGCCGGAATAATCTCGTTTCTGATATCATCAGGATTTTCAAAACGCGGATTGTCATCGGTAATGTAAACAACATCGGCCAAATCATGGGCAACTTTGCCCATAAGAGGACGTTTGCCGGTGTCACGATTGCCACCGCACCCAAAAACAACATGCAGACGTCCCGATGTATGCGGACGCAATGAGCGAAGAGCATTGGACAAAGCATCGGGAGTATGCGCATAATCGACGTACACACTGGCATTGTTGGCTGTTTGGCCGACAAACTCCAAGCGTCCTTTGGCTCCTTTAATTAAAGGAATAAAATGAATAACATCATCTGGCAAACCGGTTGCCGCAGCAAGCATTCCTAAAGCACACAAGGCATTCATGGCCTGAAATTCTCCGACCAACGGAAGCTCAAAAGATTTTGGCTGGCCAAAATAGTCGATCTCAAGTTTTTGACCGTGCGCCAAAGGGTCAGAACTGATTAATTTGATATCTTGGCCCATAGTGCCATAAGAAATAATTTTTTGCCCGCGTTGTTCGCAAACAGAGGCTATTTTGCCAAAAACATCAATATCGGCATTGAGCACGGCTGTTCCGCCCTGTTTAAGATTTTGACGAAACAAAATAAGCTTGGCCTCAAGATAATTTTCAAAGGTCTTATGATAGTCAAGATGATCCCTGGTTAAATTGGTAAAACCGGCAACTTCAAAAGTTACACCTCCAAGACGATGTTGATGCAAACCATGGCTTGAGGCCTCCAAAACGGCATAATTTATTCCTTCATCGGCAAGAGCTTTTAACTCGCGATGCAGACTAACATTATTTGGCGTCGTGTTGGGAGAGGGTATCGGGGCATTATTGCCTTTTATCAAGCCTAGGGTTCCGATGCTTGCTGCCCGATACCCCATCATGGTCAGCACCTGCCGAACGAAATCGGCAATTGATGTTTTGCCGTTGGTTCCGGTAACAGCCAAAAGATGCTCCGGGGTTTTGCCAAAATAGCGCGCGACCGCAACAGCATAAGTCTGCCCCGGATCTGATGATTTTATCATGATGGTATTTTGTGGCATCCTACCGGCATAGTCATCAGCGACAATAACAGCTGCCGCCCCTTTTGATATGGCATCGGCAATATATTTGTCATCGGTAATTCCGCCAAAAAGAAAACCAGGTTTTACCTCGCGAGAATCGGCGGTAATGCCTTTTATGTCAACGTCTTTATCGGTATTGACCAGTTTGCTTAATTTCATGTCGTTCCCCTATTATTGAATATATATGCTAATATTTAACGTATAATCTCTAAAAAAGTATTTAATTTTTAACTATTGTCAGATAATATTTATATAAATTATGAAAGGTTGAGGGTATGAAACAAAAATTTTTATTTATTATTGCGGCGGTTTGGTTGGCCGGCCAGGCTGAGGCTTCCGATTTATACCTTTTTTACAACGCCGCAAGCGATAACTTGGATGAAATCGGCATATCCAATGATGAAACAGCCAATGTTTTTGATGGTGAATTCGGTCCGGCATCGGATGAGCTGCCGTTGGAAGTAAAGTTTGAAGATTTTTATGTTGCAAAATACCCCAACCAAAACTTTGTTTTTATTTTGAACGCGCCGTTTAACTGCGGACAACTTGGATGTAATACTATTGTATTTGCCCGCGATGAAGACGGGGATTTGATTGAACAGGAATCTTACACCCCGGTTAAATGTAAAATTTATGATACTGATAAATTATTGTGTACCGAGGGCGGGTATAAACCGGATATTAAAACCACGGCCAAACCGCAGAAGAAAATTTTGCATTTTCCGGCACCTTAAGACCAATTTGCCAATACCAACTATCGGTTTTGACAAAACATGATATCTGCGAATCGATATGTTATATAAAAAAAGCTTGATTTTTTATACAAAAAGTATATATTAACCAAAAATTGGACAAAACATTAACCTTAACCAAGAGGGATAACGCCATGAAAAAAATGTTGTTTATTGCCATAGCAACCGCTGTCGTTTCGGCTTGCGCCTGCTTTGATTCCACTGAAGAGGCTCCGGTTACAAATTATCGCACAACCTATAACCAACCCAAAATGGACTGTGATTATTTTGACGGCAGAACTTGCTATCGTTATGTTTACAGACAGGTTCAAAAACCGGTTGCGAAACCTGTTCGTTATCGCGAATCGCGTCCTTGCACTACTTGTCGGGCAAGACCGGTTGTGACCCAAGCACCTGCTTGCGGTTCTTGCGCAGCCTGCAGTCCTTGCCAACCCCAAATTACCGAAACTCGCGAACCGGTAGAAATTGTTTATAAAAAGACCGTAAACAAAACAGTTTACGAGCCGAAGACTTATTCTGAAGTATCATATGAGAAAGTATCTTGTATGTCAGATAATTGTGCCGAGACTGTTAATCAGCCAGCACAAATAGAGGTTGTTGACTAATTACAATAAAAAAGTTCTCCTCAAAAAAGTCAATCATACCTCTAAACCCCATCAAAACCCGCTTTGTTTGTTTACAGAGCGGGTTTTATATTGATTAAATGCAAGTTTATGGTTGCCTACGTATTATAAAATAGCATACTATAGAGCAAAGGAGACTAAAAGATGGGTGCCGGATACAAAATATATAATCAAGATTGCCTTGAATTTATGAAAAAACTGGATGACGAAAGTTTTGATATGATTTTTGCCGACCCTCCTTATATGATATCAAATGTCGGCACCAGCTGTCAAAACGGCAAGCTTGTATCCATCAACAAAGGCAAATGGGACTATTGCCAAGGGGTGGAGGCTAATTTTGAATTTCATAAAAGTTGGCTAAAAGAATGCCAAAGACTGCTGAAACCAAACGGCACAATCTGGGTGTCGGGGACGTATCACAGTATTCATCCTTGCGGCTATGCCATGCAGCAGCTGGGGTTGCATATCCTAAATGATGTAATCTGGTTTAAGCCCAATGCCAGCCCAAACCTGTCGTGCAAATATTTTACTGCCAGCCACGAAAGCTTGGTTTGGGCCAAAAAGAACAAAAAAGCCAAGCATTATTTTAACTATCAGGCGATGAAAGACGGCGATTTTCCCAAGGACGGCCTAAAAAAACCGCATCATCAGATGCGAACAGTGTGGATGATTGCCACAACTCCAATGGAAGAAAAAAAATTTGGCCGCCATCCGACCCAAAAACCGCTGGCCTTGTTAACCAGAATTATTGAGGCATCGACCAAAGAAGGCGATGTGGTCTTTGATCCGTTTATGGGCAGCGGAACAACAGGTGTGGCCGCACTTAAACTGGGGCGAAATTTTGTCGGAGTTGACAATGCAAAGGAATATTGCGAGCTAGCCAAAAAGCGTCTTGACGATGTATTGAACAGCAAAGGTTTGTTTGCCAAGTTTTAAGAAAAAATTTTTTGCTTGCTTTCGATTAGTATTTTTTATATTCTCTTCTTGCCTTGAGGCGAGTTGCCAAAGGTGGTGTCTGAAAAACATCTCGTAAAGAAAATTCCTCTTTAGGAGGAGTGGGTGAAATAAGCGTGCTTTTGCACGACGAATAAGCCTGACTGTCTTTACGCAGTTTTTCAGCTCCTCCGCCTTGTTTTTTTAACAACGGCGGTTTTGTTTTATAAACAAACTAAGGAGAAAGAAACTGATGAACTTGAAAAAAATTATGTGTGATCAAATCGCGCCACAACTTATTTCTGTACGAAAAGAAAAAGGATTGAGTATCCAAGACGTGGCATTGCAAACCCCGTTGTCACTAAATATGATCACGTTGATAGAACAAGGAGCTCCGGTGGCTGCACGCCACTATCAAAGGCTTCTAAAATTCTATGGTAAGAAGATGGATATTAAGCTAACGAATTTAAATTAAAAAAAGGGGATGATATCATCCCCCTTTTTTTATTCATCAGCATGCGGCATTTTAGCTTCTTCAACCAAAGCCTTTATAAGCTCGTCAAGCTTTACTACCTCTTGTTTATCAGAACCAATGCGGCGGATGGTAACCGTATGGTTTTCCTTTTCCTTGGCACCGACAACCGCAATTACCGGAATCTTGGCAACCGAGTGCTCTCTAATTTTGTAATTGATTTTTTCGTTACGTAAATCGGTCTTAACCAAAAGGCCTGCCTTGCGCATGGCTGAGGCAACCTCATTAGCATAATCGTCAAACTCGCTTACAATCGGACAAACAACAACCTGCTCGGGCGACAACCACAACGGCAAACGACCAGCATGATTTTCAATCAAAATGCCCAAGAATCTCTCTATCGAACCAAATAACGCACGGTGCAACATAACCGGTTGGTGTTTCTCGCCGTCTTCGCCGATATAGCTGATATCAAAACGCTGCGGCAGGTTCATATCAACCTGAATGGTGCCGCACTGCCACTCACGGCCGATGGCATCACGCAAAATAAACTCCAACTTGGGGCCATAGAAAGCACCCTCGCCTTCATTAATTTCAAAGCTATAACCATGTGAAGTTAATGCATTGGCTAAAGATTTTTCGCACAAATCCCATATTTCTTCGGAGCCAATACGCTTTTCCGGACGAGTAGAAAGATAAATTTTGACCTCGTTAAAACCAAAATCTTTGTAAATGTCTAAAATAAGTTTCAACGTGGTGATGCATTCTTCTTCCATTTGCTCTGGCGTGCAGAAAATATGAGCATCGTCTTGCGTAAACTCTCTAACCCGCATCAACCCCATCAGCGAGCCAGATGCTTCATAGCGGTTGACCTTGCCAAACTCGGCTATGCGCAACGGTAAATCACGATATGATTTGATGCCTTGCTTATAAACCAACAAGCCACCAGGGCAATTCATCGGTTTGATACAAAACCATTTTTTGTCTTCGGTCTGGCCGGAATAGTTGTGGGCACCATATTTCTCCCAGTGGCCGGATATCTCCCACAAGCATCTGTCCATAACGCGCGGGGTAGAAATCTCAATATAGCCGTTGTGCTCTTGACGATTGCGCATATATTCAATCAGCTTGCGGTAAACCCTATAACCTTTGTCATGCCAAAATACTGCACCAGGAGCATATTCTGGCTCAAAATGGAACAAATCCATATCGCGGCCAAGTTTGCGGTGATCGCGCTTGGCGGCCTCTTCCAACATATCCAAATAGGCTTTTAGGTCTTTTTTATCAGCCCAGGCTGTTGCATAAATACGTTGCAACATCTCTTTGCTGGAATCGCCGCGCCAGTATGCGCCGGCAACTTTCATCAACTTAAAAGCATCGCCGATTTTGCCGGTTGAGGGAACGTGAGGACCACGGCACAAATCAGTAAAAGATCCCTGCGTATAAAGCGAGATAACCTCATCTTCTGGCAAATCCTCAATAATTTCGGCTTTGTAATTTTCGCCCAAATCCTTGAAAAATTTGATAGCCTCGGCCCGTGGCAAAACTTTACGCTCAATCTTTTCATCACGCTTTACAATCTCGTGCATGCGAGCTTCGATTTTGGCAAAATCTTCGGTTGTAAACGGCTCTTTGCGTGAAAAGTCATAGTAAAAACCGTTTTCAATCGCGGGGCCAATGGTTACTTGAACATCGGGCCAAAGCTCTTTAACCGCCTGTGCCATAACATGCGAACAAGAATGACGCAAAATTTGCAGACCTTCAGCATCTTTGCTTGTAATGACGGTTACGGTTGCATCGGTAGTGATGGGGGTGCTCAAATCTGTCAATTTGCCATTTACTTTGACGGCCAAAGCTGCTTTGGCCAGACCAGAACTGATGCGAGCGGCAATATCAAAACCATTGACGCCTTTGTCCATTTCCATTACACTGCCATCAGGCAATTTAATCGCAACCATATTGTTTATTCCTTTCTATCCTTTAGTAATTCTTTATAGACTGCTATTGTCTTATCACACATTATTTGTTTTGTAAAATTAGTTTTTACGTTTTTAATCGCCGCTTGAGAAATTTTGGCTTTTTCTTCGGGCGACAGATTTAATGCCCAATCAATCGCATCGGCAAGGCTTTGGGCCGAATTGCTTTCAAACAACTTGCCGGTAACACCGTCAATCGTATTGTCAAGCGATCCACCAATATTGGAGGCCAAAACAATCTTGCCCATGGCTTGGCCCTCTATGGCAGCACGACCAAAAGCCTCTGGTTTGATGGCGGTTGATAATACAACATCTGATATCATTAACAAAGCCGGTATATCAAAACTGTGTTCAATAAACTCGACCTTGCCGCCAAGGTTGTATTTTTTGACTAATTCTTTAAGCTCGTTGGTATAATGGACCCGACCTTGATCCGAGCCTACTATCAGGCAATAAAAATCTTTGTTTTTGACCTTTGACAACGCCTCAAGCAACAAATGCTGGCCTTTCCACCTGGTCACACGTCCGATAAGTGAAATAATCGGTTTGTCCTCGGGAATGTCATTGTCCTTTAATGCTTTAATGATGCGCTCTTGCGATACTTTATCGGGACTAAAGTTATCGGTATTAACACAACGATAAATCAATCTTATTTTGTTTTCGTCAACACCATATTCTTTAATCAGGTGATTTTTAATATGCGTGGAAATGGCTATCACCAATTTGCCATAGGTCATAACACGATTGTAAATTTTTTTGATACCAAAGGGGCCAAGGCCATAACTGCCATGAAAAGTTGTTACAAAAACAGCCCCTGTTTTTTTGGCCGCCCAATAAGCACTCCAGGCCGGAGCGCGTGATCTGGCATGAACGATGTTGATACCATTGTCTTTGATTATCTTTTCAAGCCTTTTGGCATTGAGCCACATTTTGATGGGGTTTTTGGTCTTTAGCGGCAGCTCAAAATGTTTTACTTTAAGTTTTTGCAAGTCATAGACCATTCTGCCACCGGATGAAGCAACAAAGTTTTTGATTCCTGCTGCTTGCAAACCTGAGGCTATCTCAACCGTGCCCATTTCGACACCGCCGTGATTCATCTCCGGCAGGACTTGTAAAACAACAGGCTTTTGCTCTCTTTTTTCAGCCATAAGCGACCTCTTTATTCTCTTTTTTTCAATCATCAAAATTCCGGGCAAAATAGAATCGGCCCGAATTAACAGCAGTTGAGTGTATCTCACTCAAACATTGTTTGCAACACCTAAAATATAAGAAAAAACCCGCTTGTTTTTCAAGCAGGTTTTGTAGTGTTTGTGTGTGTGTTAACAATAATATCGGACCATGCCTTTTAATTTTTGTATATTAACTTTGCTTTTTATGTTGCATTTTATAACATCTTTCTGTTATAAAAGTAAAGTAAGCACTTGAAAGTGCTATAGTTTCCTTATGGAAACTATTGTGAGAATTTGGGCGTTACGGGAGATTTTTTTGATGATAGATGATGTGCAAAAATACTTGGCAGAAATGACCGTAAAACTGATTGGTGATCGCTGGAAAATGCAAATTATCCAAAGTCTGATGGATGGAACCAAAAGATTTGGCGAGTTGAAAAAGTCTTTGGGCGATATTACACAAAAGGTTTTGACCTCTAATTTACGGACTTTGGAAGAAAAAGGTTTGGTAATTCGTGAAGTATATGCACAAATTCCGCCTAGGGTAGAATATACTTTAACCGCTGTTGGATATGCTCTTAAACCGGTGATTGATTCCATGGTGGCTTGGGGGGCCGAATATCGGGAAAATATGTTGCTAGGAATTGAAAACCTAGCCTGATAATCAAGATAGCTGTTTTGTTAAAGCAGGCATCATGCCTGCTTTTTTTATTTGCTATTCCACAGTCTGGTGCCGATATCATCACGAACTGTTTTGACGAGATATTGACCTTGATGCTTATACACACTAAGTCCCTGTGTCTCATCTATATCATATGTCAATGCTCCTATCGTGACCTTGCGGCCTGAAACCGATATCTCGGGATGTTTTGCCAGCGAAGTTTTGCTCTCGGCAAAAGGATATTTATTTTTCCACACGCTTTTAACGAATCTGCCGCTGCGGGTTGATATAAACTCCAATTTGCCATCGGGATTTTTAAATGCAAAAACCTTTAAATCATTGCTTATCAAAATATCCGGGATCTCAACACAAAACAAACTAAGGCAGCCCAAGATGATACCGATCCAGCCCCATTTGCGCCAATTGGCCTGCCACAACATCAACCATAGTCCGCCAAAGACAATTGCAATCAAACCCCAGGTCGGCATGGATAGTACATGATAGCCTGAATAAGGAAGTGATGATACAAATGAGGTAATATCATTTACCCAGCCAATACCCAAACCAACAATTCTTAAAAACACAACATCGAGCCCAAGCGGCAAAAACAACAAGCTCAGCAAGACAAACGGCATGATAATTAAACCGATTATCGGTCCGGCCAAAAAATTGCCCAAGGTTGTATAAAGCGAAATCATGTTAAAATGATATATGGCAAACGGCAGTGTCATTAAGGAGGCTATAAAATCGGAGATAACAACACCCAATATGTATAACAAGACCCCTCTTAGCCACTTGTTATAACCATCAACATGCAAAAATTTTTGCACCCTTTTGGATACTCTTTCATAAAAAGCGATCAATCCCAAAACCGCGGCAAATGACATCTGAAAACTGGCAGATACCAACACCTCGGGTGAAAACAACAAAACCAAAAAAGCTGCCAGCGATATCGTATATATTGAAATGGCCCGACGATCAATCAACACGCCCAACAGCACCACAAATGTCATGATAAAAGCTCTTTGTGCAGGAACAGCCATACCGGAAATAAACAGATATATCAAACTTATAATAACCGCAAAAATTGCCGAAATCTTTTTGGTGTCGCACTGCAGGGCAATTGGTGGAAAACACGCCAAAATAAACCTTATCAAAAAGAACATAAGTCCGGCTACCATACTCATATGCAGACCCGAGATGGAAAGAAAATGTGCTAAACCAGAATTGCGATATTGCTCATTGAGACGATTGCTGATGAGGCCTCGTTCACCGGCTATAATGGCGGCCGTGATGGCTGCCTCGTCTGCCGGCAAAACAGATGTAATATGTTTGACTATTTTTTGACGAATATCATAAACAAAAGATGATAAATGCATTAAAGCACTGTTGTGCTTGGATGTGCAATCGGTTGTAAACCAACGACTTTGGGCAAAGCCAGAACCTTTTAGCCCCTCAAAATAACTTTTGCGATCAAACTGATATCCACCAACTACAACCTCCTGAGACAACGGAGAAATGCTGCCTATCATTTCAACACATTCGCCGATTTTGGCCTCACCCTTTTTAGAACGTTGGGTAACACGATAACGACCAGCATATATCTTGCCGGAAAAATCTTCCAAATCTTGCAGAATAAA
>CALXTM010000019.1 GCA_944391415.1 uncultured Alphaproteobacteria bacterium | reverse complement strand
ATAAAGCTCCGGAAGTAATAAAACGGAGCTTTTCTTTGTATAAGTTGCGGAAGTAGGTTGTAAGTTGCAAGTAAAAGTACTATAAAAATAACAGTTTAGTTTAAGAAAGACAGATGAAACCATGATTTTTTCCAAATTTGAACGTATGGTGGCCGGACGCTATTTAAGGGCTAAGCGCAAGGAAGGCTTTATATCGGTTATTACTGCCTTTGCTTTTACCGGAATAGCACTTGGCGTGGCAACTTTAATTATTGTCATGAGTGTTATGAATGGTTTTAGAACAGAGCTGTTGAATAGAATTTTGGGAATTAACGGACATATAGGAATTATGGCGCCGTCAAGCTATCCTTTTAATAATTATGAAGCAGCCGTCAAGGAAATAAGCGAAATGGAACATATTACGCTGGTGGTGCCTTTGATCGAAAATCAATTGTTGGTAACGGCCGGAAAATCGGCTGAGGGAGCAATGGTCAGAGGTATAAGAGGAGAGGATATGTTAAGAAAAGAGGCTTTGGCCAAGGCGGTTGAAAAAATAGATATGGACTATTTCGAGGGCGATAAGGTAATTATGGGAATACGTCTGGCGCGTAAAATGGGTGTGGTCGAGGGAGATAAGATCACTTTATTGTCGCCTAACGGAAAAGTTACGGCTTTTGGCACAGTGCCCAGAATGAAAGCATATCAAGTAATAGGGATGTTTGATTCGGGAATGTATGAATATGATGCCAATTTTATTTTTATGCCGCTTGATACGGCACAGGTCTATTTTGGGCTTGGCAAAGCAGTTACCAATATAGATATAACGATTGACGATGATAAGTATTTGAATGCGGTAAGAGAGGCATTGGAGCAGAGTTTGGGCGGAAGCGCATATGTATATGATTGGAAACAAAGCAACGCGGCATTTTTTAATGCAATTGAGGTCGAACGCAATGTAATGTTTATTATATTGACGCTGATTATTTTGGTGGCAGCGTTTAACATTATTACGGGTTTGATAATGTTGGTTAAAGACAAAGGCCGAGATGTGGCGGTTTTGCGTACGATGGGCGCCACCAAAGGTATGATTATGCGCATATTTTTTATTGACGGAGCTTTTATTGGGGTGGTCGGCACGGCATTGGGTTTGGTGCTGGGACTGTTGTTTTGTGAAAATATTGAAGAAATTCGCCAAGGTTTGCAAGCAATGCTTGGCAGAGATTTGTTCTCGGCAGAGATTTATTTCTTGTCAAAACTGCCGGCCAAGGTGGATGCAACCGAAGTGGCAAGCGTGGTTTTGATATCGTTGTTGCTATCTTTTGCGGCGACGCTTTATCCGTCGTGGCGGGCTGCAAAATTTGATCCGGTGGAGGCTTTGCGCTATGAATAAAAAAGCTCCGGTTTTGGAATTAAAAAATGTTTATCGTTCGTTTAAACAGGGAACGCAAAATTTGCAAGTGTTGCGCGGAATTGATCTGGAAATCGAACGAGGCGAAGTAGTGGCGTTGACAGGGCCTTCGGGATCGGGAAAATCAACATTGTTGCAAATTGCCGGGTTGTTGGAAAAGCCAACCAAAGGTGATATTTATTTGGATGGTCAGAATTGTTCCAAACTAGGTGATGCAATCAGGACATCTTTGCGGCGAGATTATTTGGGTTTTGTGTATCAATATCATAATTTGTTGGCCGACTTTGATGCGGTGGAAAATGTGATGTTGCCGCAACTTATTGCCGGGGTTAAATATAAAACGGCAGAGGAAAAAGCTAAATGGTTGCTAAAAAAAATGGGACTTGAAAAAAGGTTTAAGCATCGTCCGGCCGAGATGTCGGGAGGCGAACAACAAAGGGTGGCTATTGCCAGAGCTTTGGCAAATGCACCAAAGCTGTTGTTGGCTGATGAACCAACAGGTAATCTGGATCCCAAAACATCGGAAACGGTATTTGCCGAGTTGCTGAGTGTTGTCAAAGAAACCGGTTTGAGTGCATTGGTGGCAACTCATAATTTGGAGTTGGCAGACAGAATGGACCGAAAAGTTAAACTTGACAGCGGAAAATTAATCGATATGCGAGCAGAAAAGTTTATTAGTGAAAAAAATTTTTATTGAGGAGGAAAATAAATGAGCTGTTATTGGAAACAAAGTTTGTGGATTGGCGGAATTTATTGGATTATTTCGCAGATTTTTACATTGTCGGGAAGTCTTATCGGCAATACCGTTGATGCAGGATTGTCGTTGTTGTTGGTATTGTTTTTGATACCGATGAATTGGTTAAAGCCAATTAAAAAAATTGATGAGGCAATAAATAAATCGCCGATAATTTCAACACTTTTGGTGTCGGTTGGTTGGGTGCCATATGTGATTGGCGTGGTATATGCGGTGAGCGTTGCGGCGTCGGTTTGGATTATGATGTCGGGTGAGGGGTATGAATATAGGCTGTTTAATTTGTTTCAGACCATTATTGTGGTAACCAATTTGCGCCAATTGATTATGATCCTGACGGTTTTGAGCGCAATATTTATGATTTTGGTCGGAAAACGCACAATTGCAGGTAAGCTGGATAAACATTTTAAGTTAATGAAAGCTGAGGAAAAAGCAGGTGTTATGGCTGAGGAAACAGCAAAGCCAGAAAAGAAAGTTGAAAAAACAGAAACGGTGAGTGTGGTTGTGAAACCAGATGCAGATAAAAAGGTTAAAGCAAGTGTGAAAAAAACAGCCTCCAAGCCAAAAACAAAAAAGACAACAAAGCCTGTGGCTAAGGCAAAAAAAGAGACGGTAAAAAAGGCACCGGCCAAGGCTAAAACAAAAGCCTAAAGCAAAATAGGCGAGGTGTTAAAAAACGAACAACCGTTGTCTGGTAAGTCCAGAGAGCGGTTGTTTGTTTTTTTATGATTCGAACGTAACACTACCTGCGTAAGCAGGTAGATGTAGACATACCTGCCCAGCCGTTAGGCTTGCGAAGCCTTTGGGCAGGGCGAACGTAGTTCGGAACAGGTAATACCACTTGCGTTAGCTAGTGGAAGTTTATTGGATACGGAGTTGTTGTGGCTTAATAATTAAACTTTTATATTCTATAAGAACCACCTTTTAATTGCGAGCCATTTAGTTTATATGTTGTATTGGTTGTGTGACGTTCAGTTTTTGCTGTTGGATGTGTAATTGTGGCTAAAGGATTTTTGCGTTTAATTTCTGGAAGCGCATCGTTAAAAGCTTCGTCCGCATCACTATAGCGAGCATCATATGTAATATAGGTTGTTACGGTGATGCCTCTTTTGTCAGTATAAGTCAATGGAAATTTTTTTAGAGGAGATTTGTGCAGTAAGAGGGTATCCCTTCCGCTTGCAATTCTTTTTCCTATATCAGCATGAGTATTACTATCAAGATTACGAGCCTTTTCACAAACATTTATAAAATCTTTTTTTCCTAGTCGATCTTGGGCCGTATGTGGAATTATATTTTTCATTGCTCCTAAAAGTTTTTTTTCATAACTTAGAGCTTCATTAGCTTCTTGTGAATTAGCATGTATAAGATTTGAAAAGTAATTATTAGGAGAAGTTGAAATTGGTTTTTGAGTTTTTTTAATACAGGTTTCTAGTAAGGCAGATAAAAGGTTTTTATCAAAGTTAGGAGCTTGTTCAGGATTGTTTTTATATCGTTGTAATTTATTAACAATAGTAGTATAGTTTTGTGCAACGGAGTTGAATAATTCATCATTGTTCATGGATGCAAATTCTTTTAGATACTGCTCTCGAGTAAGATATTCTGTCATAACTTTATCTCCTGTTTTTTATACCAATTTGTATATAAAATAATACAATGGATTGGTGATAGAGTCAATATGCATGTAATTCAGTAAATGTTTAAGAATATATATGGGATAATACTTAAATCATATAAATGAGATAAAAAACAACCGTTGTCTGGTAAGTCCAGAGAACGGTTGTTTGGTTTAGTCGATATGGAGGGTGTTTGTTTGTTGCTGGATGTCCAGCTGGATGTCAATCAACATGAGCAATTTATCATTTTGCTCATTAATGGCTTTTTTTAAGTCGTTGGTTAAGGATACCTGAATAAGGATACTTAAATTCAGCAGTATCAACAGTAGCACTACAATGAAGTGACATCCCGAATTATTTTCTTTCTTTTCCATTTTTTGTTTTTTTAATTTGTTAATAATTTTTATTTGTAGACAAAATATAGCATAATTTTGTCATATGAGCAAGATAAAAATTAAAACAAGAAAAAAATACTTGATTTTGCAAAGAATAGAGTGTATAAACCTCACCTGAATCGAGTGGGCGGGCTTTGGTATGCCTGTCGACTCTTAACAATCCATATTTTAAGAAAGGGATTAAAATGCCAAAATTAAAAACTAAAAGTGCGGTGAAAAAACGCTTCGGCGTTACCGGCACCGGTAAATTGAAAAGAAATTTTGCTTATAAGAGACACTGCCTCTTCTGCAAAACCCAAAAAATGAAAAGACAGGCTCGCGGTACTACTTTGGTGGCCGCTTCCGATGTCCAAATCATTAAACAGTTTTTACCTTATTTGTAGGAGTTGATAGAAGATGTCTCGCGTAAAAAGAGGTGTTACGGCTCATGCCCGTCACAAAAAAGTGCTGTCGATGGCTAAGGGTTATCGTGGCCGCAATAATAATGTCTTTCGCGTTGCCGTTGAAAAAGTTGAAAAGGCTTTGCAATATGCTTATCGCGACAGACGTGCAAAAAAGAGAAATTTCCGCAGCTTGTGGATTCAACGTATTAATGCTGCTGCAAGATTGCACGATTTGACCTATTCACGATTTATGAACGGGCTCGCCAAAGCTGGTATTGAGCTTGATCGTAAAGTGTTGGCTGATATCGCTGTTAAAGAGCCCGAAACTTTCACTAAACTTGTTGATCAGGTTAAGGCTTCTTTGAGCAAATAATTTTTTTAATACAAAATGTAAAAAGAGTCAGCTTGTGAAAACAAGTTAGACTCTTTTTCGTTTTAAATTTTGAAAAAATGGTGGAACAATGGAAAATATCGAAGATTTGAAAACAAAAACGCTTGAGGACATTGCCAAGGCGGCGGATGTTAAAACACTTGATGATATAAAAGTTGCGGTTTTGGGCAAAAAAGGCGCAATTACCGAGCAGATGAAAGGCTTGGCTTTGTTGAGCGTGGATGAAAAAAAGGTTGTGGGACAAAAGCTTAATTTGGTTAAAGGCGAAATTGAGCAAGCGCTTGACAACAGAAAAGAAGAGTTGGCAAAAAGAGAATTGGATGAAAAACTGAAAAAAGAAACTATTGATGTAACGTTGCCGATAAGAGATGAAAACTTGGGTAGAGTGCATCCGGTTTCGAAAATATATGAAGAGGTGGTGGCGATATTTGGCGAAATGGGATTCGATGTGGCTGACGGGCCGGATATTGAAGATCAATTCCATAATTTTAATGCCCTTAACACTCCGGCCAACCATCCGGCAAGGCAAATGCAAGATACTTTTTATATTCCTAATCCGGAAAGTGATAATTTTGATGACAGCTATGTGGTACGCACCCAGACCTCGGCCGTGCAAATCAGAACCATGGAGAAAAAGCAGCCGCCAATCAGGATTATTGCGCCGGGGAGAACTTATCGCTCGGACTATGATGCAACCCATACACCGATGTTCCACCAGGTGGAGGGGTTGGTGGTTGACAAGGTTACTACCTTTGCCAATTTGAAAGGGTGCTTGTATGATTTTGTTAAGGCATTTTTTGAGCTGGATGAGCTGCCGGTGCGGTATCGTCCGTCGTATTTTCCGTTTACCGAGCCGTCGGCCGAGATGGATATCGGCTGCAAAAAATCTAAGACCGAGCTTAAAATCGGTGCGGGAAATGATTGGCTTGAGATTTTGGGGTGCGGTATGGTGCATCCGAATGTGTTGAAAGCTTGCGGAATTGATCCGAATGAATATCAGGGTTTTGCTTTTGGTATGGGATTGGACAGATTGGCTATGTTGAAATACGGAATTCCTGATTTGCGAACTTTCTTTGAATCAGATGTAAGGTGGCTTAAACACTATGGGTTTATGCCGTTGGACGAATCGTCAATGACTGGCGGATTAAGTAATAACGGCGGACTGACAAGATAAAAAGGAGACAATAAAAATGAAATTTACGTTATCTTGGTTAAAAGAACATTTGGATACAGATGCGAGTGTTGAAAAAATTGCCGAAACTCTGACCAAAATAGGATTGGAAGTTGAAGAAGTTATCAATCCGTTTGAAAATATGGATGGTTTTGTCACAGCCAAAGTGGAAGATGTTGAAAATCACCCGGATTCAGACCATTTGCATGTGTTAAAAGTAAATGACGGAAAACAAATTTTGCAGGTTGTTTGCGGTGCGCCGAATGTTAAAAAAGGCATGATCGGAATTTTGGCACATGTTGGTGCTTATATTCCGTTGTTTGGTGAAAAAATCAAAGTAGGAAAAATTCGCGGTGTTGAAAGTTGTGGTATGATGTGTGCCGAAGATGAAATCGGAGTGGGCACGGATCACCAAGGTATTATTGAATTGCCGCAGAATGCTCAGATAGGACTTTCTTTGGCAGAAGTTTACAAAGCTGACCCGGTGTTTGATATATCGATTACTCCAAACAGAGCCGAATGTTTGGGGGTAAGAGGTGTGGCAAGAGATTTGGCTGCGGCCGGGTTGGGCAAACTGAAGCCTTTGAATATAGTCAGGCCAAACAGCAGCTTTGCCTCACCAATTAAGGTAACGGTTGAAGATTCTAAAGCCTGCCCGGTATATACAGGACGCTATATCAGAGGGGTTAACAATAAAGCCGAAACACCAAAATGGATGAAAGACAGGCTGACGGCAATCGGGTTGAGGTCGATATCGCCGTTGGTGGATATTACCAACTATATCAACTATGATATGGCGCGTCCGCTGCATGTATTTGATGCTGATAAACTAAAGGGTAATATTTGCGTGCGGATGGCCAAAGACGGCGAGGAATTTGTCTCGTTGGAGGAGAAAAAATATATCCTTGATAACCAATCATTGGGTGTTTGTGATGATGAGGGTATCCAGTGTTTGGGTGGTATTATGGGCGGCAGCTCAAAAGGATGTTCGACTGATACGGTTAATGTGTTTTTGGAAAGTGCGTTGTTTAATCCGGTTTGTATTGCCAGAACCGGACGCAAGTTCCAGATTGATTCTGATTCTCGCTATCGTTATGAACGTTGGGTCGATCCAAACTCTAATGTCTTGGGTTCAGACTATGCTACAAGTTTGATCTTGCAAATTTGCGGCGGTGAGGCGTCGGAAATTGAAATTGCCGGTGAAGAAAATTATAAACCGGTTACAACCTATATTCGCCCTGAAAGACTTAAAACTTTTATCGGAATTGAAGTAGGCGCTGCTAAAATCGTGGAAATATTGCAAAGGCTTGGTTTTGAGACCAAGGAAGAGGGTGATAAAATTTGGGCAACAGCACCTACATGGCGCGGCGATATAGAGGGCGAACATGACCTTATTGAAGAAGTTGTGAGAATGATTGGGTTGGATAATATTCCGGCTGAATCAATGCCTAAAAACTATTTCCCAAAACAAACCTTGACGGCAGAACAAAGACGAATGGTAACGGTTAAACACGAACTGGCATCGCGCGGGTTGTTGGAGACGGTTACTTGGAGTTTTACCGATTCTAAATTGGCAAAAGATTTCCGCAAAGGCAGAGAACCGATTTTGTTGTGCAACCCAATTACCGCCGAAATGGATGAAATGCGTCCGTCGGTTTTGATAAATTTGTTGCAGGGACTTAAAGGAAATATTGCCAGAGGATATTCAAATGTTTGCCTGTTTGAATGCGGACCTGAGTTTTGGGGACGCAAGCCTGGCGAACAAAGAGCTGTCGCTGCAGGTATCAGGAGCGGATACACCGGCAAGAAACATTGGCTAAAAGAAGAACGTCAGTTCGATGTATTTGATGTCAAAGCTGATGCAATGGCTGTGATTGCTGCGGCCAATGGTCCGTTTGACAGTGCTAAAATATCGACCGATGCACCAGAATATTATCATCCCGGCAGAAGCGGAGTGTTGCGTTTGGGGGCTAATATAATAGCTTATTTTGGCGAAATTCATCCGTCGATTTTGAAAAAATTCGGAATAAAGCAAAAAGTTTGCGCTTTTGAAGTCTTTTTGGATAATATTCCGCTGCCACGCAATACCCAAGACAAAGCCAAGAAAAAGTTGGAGTTGTATTCGTTCCAGCCGGTTGATAAGGATATGGCGTTTATCGTTGATAAAACAATAAGGGCAGATGATGTTGTAGCGGCAGCCAAAAATGCCGACAGAAACTATATAGCATCTGTCAGAGTGTTTGATGTTTACGAAGGCGAAAATCTGCCTGACGATAAAAAATCGCTGGCATTAACAATTACTTTTCAGCCTAAAGAAGCTACTTTTGGTGAGCAGGATATTGAAAATCTGATGGCCAAAGTGGAGCAGGCGCTGAAAGCAAAATGCAATGCAATATTGCGTGATGCTTAAAAGGTAAAATCAACAACAAAAAAGCGGGATTATCCCGCTTTTTTGGTTAAATAAAATAGTTTTAGTTGCCTTGGTTTTCGATGCTTTTGAAGTATTCTACGGTTGAAGGCGAAAGCTTTTGGGTGGCTTCTTCATCGCAAACAATGATGCCGTGTTGATGCATTTGCAGTGCGGTGATGGTCCACATATGGTTTATGCAGCCTTCAATTGCTTGATGAATAGCCTCGGCCTTGGCTGCTCCGGTGGCCATAATGATGATTTCTTTGGAATCTAAAATGGTGCCAACCCCCATGGTTAACGCTTGGGTGGGGACTTGGCTGATATCGCCGCCAAAAAAGTGAGAATTGTCTTTAATGGTTGACGGAGCCAGTGTTTTGATGCGGGTGCGAGAGCCAAGAGATGAAAAAGGCTCGTTGAAGGCGATATGACCATCTCGTCCGACACCGCCAAGCATGAGGTCTATGCCGCCATAGGTTGTAATATTTTTCTCATAGTTTTCACATTCTTTGGCATAGTCTTTGGTTTGGCCGTTGAGAATATGAATGTTTTTGGGATTAATATCTATATGGTTAAATAGGTTCTCATACATAAAATGATGATAGCTATGTGGATCACGGGGCGAAAGACCGACATATTCGTCCATATTGAAGGTGACAACATGCTCAAAAGATGTTTTTTTGTTTTGATAAAGTTTGATAAGCTCTTGGTATATGCCAAGCGGAGTGGACCCAGCCGGAAGACCCAAGACAAACGGATGTTTGGCCGTCGGTTTGGCTTTTTTGATGCGATAGGCTATATAGCCCGCAACCCAGGATGAACAGTCGTTAGCATTGTCTTTGATGATTACGCGCATGGATTTATCCCCTTAACAAATTGTCCGTTAATAATGGTGTGTAATAAATTGAGCTGTTTGTCAAGCACAATAACATCTGCATCATAGCCTGGAATAAGCAATCCTTTGGTCTTTTGTCCCATAATTTGAGCAGGGTTGGTCGATGCCAATCTGACAGCCTTTTCAATCGAAATGCCCCAAGCGATAAGGTTTTTGAAACCATCTAACATGGAAATGCCAGAACCATTTATGACATTGTCTTCTTTGCGGTAAAAGCATTTGTCAAAATAAAGGTTTGATGTTTGCTTGAGTTTGGTTTTGGCAGGTGAGAGGGCATCGGTTATCAAAACAATTTGGCTGAGCGGTTTGCTCTTTAGCAGCAGGTGGATAAGGTTAGGGTTAACATGAACTCCGTCACCAATGATTTCGCACGAAATTTCTGGATGAATTAAAACTGCTCCGACAACCCCCGGCTCGCGATGGTGTAAAGGACGCATAGCGTTGAACAAATGTGTTACATGCATGATTCCGGCCTGGATAGCCTCTAACATTTGATCATAGGTGGCGTTTGTATGGCCGGCTTGCAAAACAATTCCTTTCTCAATGCAGTATAGCGCCAGCTCTCTCATACCTTTGAGCTCTGGAGCTACGGTCATATTTATTAATTTGCCGCGGCAGTATTTATAAAGACGATGCATTAAAGCTAAGTCGACCGGTGAAATACCGTCGATTGATTGGGCTCCTATAAATTCAGAAGATAAAAAGGGGCCTTCCAGGTGAATGCCCAAAATATTGGCGCCTTTTTCTTTGCCCATGGCTTTGCAAATAGCCTGTATTTTCTTCTTTAATATGTCTTCCGATGATGTACAACAAGTCGGGATAAAAGACGTTACGCCATAATAGGGCAAAATTTCTGACATATGCAGTAGTGACTTATAGTCGGCATCATCAGCGCCATATCCGCCCATACCGTGAATGTGGGTGTCGATCATGCCCGGCATAACATAGGCTCCGTTGACATCGATTATTTTTACTTTGGGCGAGAAAATTTTTTGCCTAAAGCGTTCTTCGTTGTAGACATCGGCAATCTTGCCGTCTTTAATGTAAACCGCGCAATTATGCATAATTGAAAGTCCGGTTAGAACAGTCGCATTGTGCAGACAGATGGCAGTTTTCATTTGGCAAAATTCCTTAGTTAGAACTCAATGCGAACAATGACTCGACGGTTTTTGAGACGGTTTTCGGGAATCGGCTCGCCATATGGATTCTTGTTGGGGTAGGCGGGTGATATCTCGGCCAGGCCAACTGCTTTGAAACGGTTTATATCCATGTTGTTATTAATCATGGCCCTTACTACAGCTCCGGCACGTGCTCCGGATAATTCCCAGTTGGAAGGGAGCGTGTCTGATTCGTTGGTGTCATCGGTGTGGCCTTCAACCGAAATACGATATTTTTTGTATTTGTTTGAGTTAAGAAGCAGTGATATCTTTTTAATGACTGGAATCGCCTCGGGTTTGAGAATAACAGATCCTTTGTCAAATAAGTTGATGGAGGCCATTTCCAACGTGGCACCATTGGCATCAGAAGATATTATAATACCTTCTTCTTCAAGATTAAGGTCTTTGGCATCGTTCATAAAATTGATGATGTTGCCGCTGCCTTCATCCATACCACCGCTGCCAAAAGCTGCGGCTAAAGCATACTGAATTTGAGCAGCTTTGTTTTTATCCAAACTTGAAGAGGCAAACAAAACAATAAACAACGCCAACAACAATGTTAGCAAATCCGAGTACGGAATAAGCCAGGTTTCGTCGGGGTGTTCTTCATGCGGGGGTGTTGCCGGTTTCTTCTTTACCATGGTTTTATATCCTTAATTTATATTTTTTTTAAGCATCACGAAGAGATTTGCGCTCAGCCAGAGGAATATATGCTTGCAAACGAGATTCTATGGCAATGGAAGATGCTCCCTCCTGCAGAGCTAAAGCTCCCTCCAAAACCATGCGCTTCATTTCAACTTCTTCGGCATTGATTTGCTTTAATTTGTTGGCAAAAGGGTGCCAGCAAACATAACCGGTGAAAATACCAAGCAAAGTTGCAACAAAGGCCGCGGCAATTGAGTGACCAAGTTGGTCGATATCGCTCAAGTTGCCAAGTGCGGCAATAAGTCCGATAACCGCACCCAAAACGCCAAGGGTTGGTGCATACATACCGCATTGGGCAAAAATTTGTGCCCCGGCACGGTGACGCTCTTCCATCTGTTTAATCTCGGCATCAACAACGTTATATATGAAATCAGCATTAAAACCATCGGCCACCATCGTCATGGTAGAGCGAATGAAAGGATCGGCAACTTCATTGGCACGTTTTTCTATTGCCATTACGCCTTCTTGTTTGGCAGCTTTGGCAACGGAAACAAAAAGCTCTAGAATCTCTTGCTTGGGAGTAAATGTTTGCCCAGCAAAGATAATCTTGATAAGTTTAGGAAATTTTTTTAAGTCTTTCATCGGAAAAGCATTGAAAATTGCCGCTGCCGTACCGGCAAAAATAATCAAAAACGCTGCAGGGTTAATCAAGGCATGAGGATCTGCTCCCTTTAATGCCATACCGACACCAACAGCCGCAATACCGCCGATAAAACCGATCCAAGTAGATTTTTCCATTTTTTTTCATCCTGTATTTAGAGTTCTTTACTGTCTTACAGTATAGAATTTATATTTTAATTTTAGGTTAAAATTGTTTAATAAAAAAAGGCTCAAGGATAAAACACTACTTGACTTTAGAAATAAAATGTGTTTTTCTGTGGCTCAATATATGGTCTCGTAGCTCAGCTGGATAGAGCAACAGCCTTCTAAGCTGTGGGTCAGAGGTTCGAATCCTCTCGAGATCGCCAGTTTAATAAAAATCCCTTGGCTTTTTAAGCTAAGGGATTTTATGATTCGAACGTAACACTACCTGCGTAAGCAGGTAGATGTAGACATACCTGCCCAGCCGTTAGGCTTGCGAAGCCTTTGGGCAGGGCGAACGTAGTTCGGAACAGGTAATACCACTTGCGTTAGCTAGTGGAAGTTTATTTATGGCGCCTCTTGCGGTTGCTAATTTAATACAATAGCTGTAAAAAAATATAATTGATACTTGACAAATATGATATGTATAAATAATACTATATAGAGTATTTGATATATGTTAGGAGATGCTAAAATGAAAAAAGCCCAAGATGTAAAAGAGTTTGTCGAGCGAATCGATGCAACCAAAAAAGTTAACCCCAAGGATTTGTCATCAGATCAGGATTTGACAATTGCAATCATGAATTTGATTTCGATTGAAGAACATTTGGTGTTTTCGGGTGCCAAAACAGGTAAGACCTCGTTTTATGACCTGATTCAAGATATCAGAGAATTGCGCAAAAATTTGATGCAAAAAGTTATTCCTGAATATGAGGGTGAGGTTTGGTGCATTTCTAAGCATTTGTTGGCATCGTCGATGCGCTTGATGGAAGTTGGAACCAAACAACAATCTTTAGGGCATAAAGATGAAGCCTATAAACTTTTTAACCAAGCATACGATTTGTATTGTTTGTTTTGGGGGCTTAATATGAAGATGCTTGATGTTGAGGATGTCAAGTGGGTTGAAGACAATATGGATGATATTAAAAAAATCTCAGCACAGCTTGAAAAAACAACTGCAGAGCAACCACAAGAAAAAATAGTCAAAAAAGAGGGGGCTTTGTCTAGAATGAAGGCTTTTGTGCGTAAGGCGGTTGATTGTTGTATAGAGTAAAAAGGGGAAAAATAAAAAATGCAAAAAAAAGTTAAATTAATAACATTATCTGCAATTCTATTAGCAGCTAAAAATGCTTTGGCAAATCCGGCTTGTGCCGTTTGCACGGTAGCTGTCGGGGCATCGTTGGAGGTGGCCAGACGCTACGGCTTTGATGATGCGGTCGTGGGAGTTTGGGCCGGTGCATTTTTGGCACTTTTGGGTTATTGGTTTATCTTGTGGTTTGATAAAAAAGGTTGGAATTTCTTTGGACGAAATGTGTTGCTTATGGCGGTGTCGGTAGGCTCTATCGGTGCGATGTATTTTGAGATGCCTTATCAGCCAACCGTTATCGGCATTTTTTATATGGATCCGTTGTTGTTTAGTACAATCCTGGGGGCCTTGACATTTATTTATGTGTCAAAATTTTATCAATGGATGAAAGCAAAAAACGGCGGCCATGCTCATTTTCCGTTTGAAAAAGTCGTGTTGCCTGTTTTGGCTTTGGCCCTGCTTAGTGTCTATTTTAACTATTATCCGCTGAGCCAATCTCAAATATCTGAACTTGGTGATGTATCCGATTTATATCAGTTTTCGGAGGCCGAATAATGAAAAAATTATTTAGCATTATGGTGGTTATGCTTTTGGTGGCATGTTCACAAAATGAGGCGGAACTCAAAGATGACCAGATATATTTTTTCTATTCCAATTCTTGTATCCATTGCCATCATGCAATTGAATATATAAATGCTAAATATCCGGATTTGGATGTCGCGATGGTGAATGTTGCCAATTCTAATGGATATAATTTGTTGGTAGAGGCCGCAAAAAAATATGGGCTGACACAAAGTGTAGGTACGCCGCTGATTACATTCGGCAACAATTATCTCATGGGATGGGCAAAACAATATGAGGCTAAATTTGACGAATATTGTAAACCATTTGTAAAAAATAACTGAGAGCATAGTGATGCAAGAACAACTTCCTCAATCGGTAATGAAAAAAGCGGCAAAAGGTATTAGCTATATAGCTCATCCGTTGCGTCTTAGAATTTTGGAGTTTTTGGATGTCAACGGGTCTTCTTCGGTGTCGGAAATTACCAAAGGTGTTAATGAAGAACAGATGATTGTGTCGCAGAGTCTGAAAAAACTGCGGGAGGCCAATTTGGTCAGAACCAAACGGAAGGGGTTGTTTATTTATTATGATATTTATGAAGAATATCCGGCGAGTATTTTTGCTTGTGTCAGAAAATTGTTCGGCTATATGACAAATAATTTTTATTTTTTGGTCGATGGGTATAAGGCTATTTTGCCAAAAGATTATACCACAATGGTGGCCAATAGAATCAAATTGTTTGCCAATTATGACAAAATGAAAATTTTGGAATTTTTGTTGCTTAAAGGCGAAAGTAATGTGTCAGATATTGCTGCAGGAGTTGATATGGAACAATTAAAAGTATCGCAATATCTTAAACGTTTGCGTGATGATGGGTTTGTTACTTGTCGCAAAAGCGGAAGATTTGTTTATTATTCAATCACCAAAGGCGTACATATGACGGCTTTGCAATGTATTCATAAACGCTATGATGGTTTGAAAAATAAAGAAGATTTTTGATAATAAAAGCGGCGGTTTGGATACCGTCGCTTTTTTTGAAATAATAGCATCTTTTGATTCTTTAGATTTAGAATGAGTATCTAAATCCCAAAAGAACTTCTTGAGAAGTAATGCTGTATTTTGCATCTGCGTATAAGGGGGCTCCTAAATTTGGAATTGGTGTTGTAACCGAATCTTTAGCATTGCCATAATCGGAATAACGGTAACCAAAATCAAGATCGATATTGTTGGTGACTTGATAAGAAACACCGAAGCCTAATTGCCAAGCAAAGTTGTTTTCATGAGTACTGCTGCTGATATCTAGATGTCCTCCTGGAATATCTCCGGTTACGACTGCTTTCGATTTTACTCTGGCATAACCAATACCACCTCCTATATACGGGGTGAATTTGGTGCCGGTATCAATGTCATAATATAAATTAAGCATAGCTGAGTAGTATGATGTTTTGATGTCAAAATTATGAATGTAATTTTTACTTATTTTGAAATTAAATTGGTTATGCTCTTTTGAAGTTTCTGAACTAGCAAGTTCCAATTCTCCTCTTAATTGCCCGTATTTTAGGGCTTTGCTTGTACCTAAAGCCGCTTTGAGACCAAAAACACTGTCTTTATGTGTTTTATCTGAAAGAGTATTGATATGATGGGTTACTCCGCCAAAAGAATAATCTGAAACGGCAGTAGTGTCATTTTGTATTTGTGAAATACTCCCTTTTAATGAAAAGTAAGGATTATATTCTGCTGCGCTTACATTAATAGAAAGCAGAGCAGCAGAAATTCCGTTTAATAGAGCTATTTTGTTCATAAGATTAACTTCCTTTCGTCTACGGTTAAAAATAAAAGCCACCTTGATGAGAGGTGACCGGAAGTTAGAACCTATTAAAAGTAATAGTGCAGTATATTCGATATATTCTACTGCCTTCCGGTCAAAAGACCAAAAGGCAGTCCGTTTTACATCTGGAGTGCAGACAACTTTTAGAGGGTTCTAAACCTCACATCGGTAATCAACCGATGCAGGTTAAAGTTATAGTTATTTAGGGTAAAAGTCAAATGAAAAATGGCTTGATTAGAAACATAATAAATAACAGAAGGGTGAGGGATTACTTCGCTGAACACTTAAAGTGTTCGCTTCGTTCACTGCGGCAATCGGCTAAAGCCGATCGGCATACTGCCGTCTGCCTTTGCCTTGTAGTCAAACCCACTCATCTCGTGGGTTCAAATCCGCACCTTACAGATAAAAAAATACACCTCAAAAGAGGTGTATTTTTTTATGGTAGCGGGTGAGGGATTCGAACCCACGACACAAGGATTATGATTCCTCCGCTCTACCGACTGAGCTAACCCGCCATCAAGTTCTTGTCCTTAATAATATTTATATTGTGCTTTGTCAATAAATATTTTTACAAATTATCCAACTATTTGTAAATAAGAGCTCATTAGCTTTTTGATTCCGCCGTTGTCAAAACAAACATGGACAGTATTACCGTTTTGGGCGACAATTTTGCCATAACCGAAAGTTTGATGATATACTCTTTTACCAAGGTAATTATTGGAAGGTGTTTCTCGTACATAGCTATAACGCGGGTCATCGTCGTAGGTAGTCTCTTCATAATATGGCTTGGTATAATTGTGTTTAAAAGAAGAGCGATTGTCGCCAAAATATGAACATTTGTTGATTAGTTCAATGTGCTCTTTGGGTAATTCGTCAATAAAACGTGACGGCAGATTATTTTGCCATTGGCCATAGACCCTGCGGTTGTGAGCCATGGATATGAACAAACGGTGCTTGGCTCGAGTTATGGCAACATAGGCTAAACGTCGTTCTTCTTCCAGGGCTTGTTCTCCCTCATCCAGAGCACGTTGATGCGGAAACAGATTTTCTTCCCAACCCGGCAGAAAGACAACATCAAATTCCAGACCTTTGGCAGAGTGAAGCGTGATTAATTTTACTTTGTTGTCATCTTCGTCGCCGTCATTATCCATAACCAGACTGACATGCTCCATAAAAGCTTCCAAATCCGGATAATTTTCGCTATCACTCATTACGTTTACCAACTCTTTTAAGTTTTCGATGCGGCCGGGTGCTTCGGCAGAAGTGTCGTTTTTTAGCATATCATAATAGCCGCTGTCTTCTAAAACCGAAGATGCAAGATCATCAGGCGGCAGAGCTTTGTATGATTTGCGCCATTGGGCAAAGTTGTCCATCAGCTGCTGAAGAGCTGCTTTGGTCTTGCCTTTGATACTGTCGGTTTGCAAAAGAGTTTCAATAGCTCTGTAAATTGATGTATGGCTTGCTTGGGCTTCGTTTTGAAATTTTTCAATTGTTTTGGCGCCGATACCTCGTGCCGGTTTGTTGATAATACGCTCCAAAGCCAAATCGTCATCAGGTTGCAAAATTACTCTGAAATAGGCCAAGGCATCACGAATTTCGGCACGCTCGTAAAATTTTAATCCGCCAATTACCTGATAGGGAATGGCCTCTGAAATAAATTTTTCTTCAAAAGCTCTGGTTTGAGCAGCCGTACGGACCAAAACAGCCATGTCGTCATAGTTATATCCATCATGATGCGCATTTGCTATTTCGTCGGCAACGAAAGATGCTTCGTCATCGCCGCTGTAGGTGCTGACAATTTTGATTTTGGCATTGTCAACTTTTTGAGCCGGCGAATTTTCGGCAACTTTTAGATTCTTACCAAGGCGTGAAGAATTGTGAGAAATTAGAGCCGAGGCAGCAGCTAAAATATGGGCTGTCGAACGATAGTTGCGCTCAAGTCTGATTATCTTGGCATCTTGAAAATCTTTGCTAAAACGCAGGATATTTTCAATTTCGGCACCGCGCCAGGAATAGATTGATTGATCATCATCGCCGACACAACAAAGATTGCGATGTTGCTGGCTGAGAAGTCTTATTAATAAATATTGGCTGATGTTGGTATCTTGATATTCATCGACCATAATATATTTGAAACGAGACTGGTATTTGGCGGCAATATCGGTATGGCTCATCAGAATTTGCAAAGTATATAATATGATATCGCCAAAGTCGACACAATTGAGTTCCACCAAACGTGATTGATAGAGCTTATAAATTTTGGTTAAAATGTTTTCCTTAAAGTCAGAGCCTATTTTTTCAACGCTGAGACCTTTGTCTTTCCACAAACTGATTTTTTCGAGAACTGATTGCGGAGGATATTTTTTGGTGTCAATGGCGTTGGCCTCGCATACTTGTTTTATGAGACGCTTTTGATCGTCCTCACCAAGAATGGTAAAGTTGCTGTGAAGGCCGACAAGCTCGGCATGGTTGCGCAAAATTTTGACACAAATGCTATGAAAAGTACCCAGCCAAACATTGGATGCAACATCGCCAATCATATTAAAGACACGTTCTTTCATCTCTTTGGCGGCGCGGTTGGTAAAAGTGACCACCAAACACTCCCATGGGGCAGCCAAATGTTTGGATAAAATATAGGCCAAACGAGTTGTTAGGACTTTGGTTTTGCCGGTGCCGGCTCCAGATAATACCAACAGCGGACCTTCGGTCGTTTCGACAGCTTGTCTTTGTTCGGGGTTTAATATATCAAGCCATGGAAAATGCGGCATCAGTTGGGCTCTGTTGCTGATTGGCTCTTCGTCATCTAATTCAAAAATATTATCCATTGTGCAATCTTCTTGTTTTTTTAACCTTTAAGCAATATATATAAATTATATTTTTATGAAAAGAACAAAATTAGACTTTTTAGCAAAAAAAGGAAATAAAAAATGTCTGAAACTCGTGATATGATCATCGGATTGCAAAAATTTATGAATGCCAAGATTTTGGGACAAAAAGATTTGGTGGATAAATTGATTATTACCATGTTGGCTGATGGTAACGCATTGGTCGAGGGGGCTCCGGGTCTGGCAAAAACAAAGGCAATTAAAACTTTGGCCTCGTTAATTAAGGCAGAATATAATCGTATTCAATTTACACCTGATTTGCTGCCGTCGGATATTACCGGAAGCGAGATATACATTGCATCAGAGGGAAAATTTGAGTTTCGGAAAGGCCCGATATTTGCCAATTTGGTGTTGGCAGATGAGATAAACCGTGCACCGGCAAAGGTGCAATCGGCACTTTTGGAGGCAATGGCCGAAAGACAAGTAAGTGTCGGCGGACGGCGCTATGAATTGCCCAAGCTTTTTATGGTGATGGCAACGCAAAACCCAATCGAACATGAAGGAACTTATAATTTGCCGGAGGCTCAATTGGATAGGTTTTTGATGTATATCAAAATTGATCAGCCCGATGCCGAGACCGAGAAAAAAATATTGAAATTGGTCAGAGGGGAAATAAGCGCTACCAAGCCTGATGCTCCGTTGGAGATATCTGTCGATGATATTATGAAAGCCAGAGATGAGACGTTAAATGTACATATGAGCGAAAAGGTTGAGGAATATCTGGTGCAGCTTATTATGGCGACACGTCATCCTGAAAAATATAATTCCGCTTTGAAAGGCAGTGTGGCTTATGGTGCAAGTCCTCGTGCCACAATAGCTCTTGACAGATGCGCAAAAGTTAATGCGTGGTTGCAAGGCAAAAATTTTGTAACACCTGAGGATATTCACGCTGTTGCTTATGATGTATTAAGACATAGAATCATCTTAAGTTTTGAAGCCCAAGCCGAGGGAATAAATACCGACGATGTGATAGCTTCCTTGCTTAAGGTTGTTCCGTTGCCATAATTGCTATTTGAGAATTGAAATAATGGGAAAACTAAAAAAAATAACGGCTAAATTGTTTACCCCAGCTAAATCTGCAACGATTGGCAATGGTTTATCGGTGTCGTTGGAAGAATTGATGGAAATGCGCAATTTTGCCAAATATTTGCAAAATAACCGTAGAATAAAGTCATATTCTGAGCAGGCCGGCGATATCAAGTCGGCTTTTAAGGGCCGCGGAATCGAAATGGAAGAAATTCGGGAATATGCTTTTGGCGATGACGTCAGAGATATTGATTGGAGGGTTAGCGCCCGCAAGGAAAAGCCCTATACCAAAATATATCTGGAAGAAAGAGACCGCGAAATTTGGGTGTGGCTTGATTTGTCAAGTATTATGTTGTTTGGTTCTAAGTGGGAGCTTAAAGCAGTAAGTGCAGCAAAAGTGGCGGCGTTGCTTGGATGGGTGGCCTTAAACAACAAGGACAGATTTGGGTGTATTATATTTGACGGAGCCAAAACATGGTTATTTAAACCCAAAAATGACCGTGCTTATTTAACGGCAATCTTGAAAAAAATTGCCGAAATATCCACGGCAGTATTAGCAAAAAATGATTGCATAAAAGAAGAAAAGGTACACTCGTTGAAATTATTGCAGGCCAATGTAAAGGGAAAAGCAAGCGTATTTATGGTAAGCTCGTTTAATGCTTGGAAAAATGATTTTGATGCAGATATTGCAACTATTGCCAAAAAAAGCAGAACATTTTTGATGGATATTGAGGATGAATTGGAGATAAAAGCTCCGCGATCGGGTCAATATATGGCAGAATATAACGGCAAAAAAATGCTGCTTGATTCATCTGGCAAGAGCTATCAAAAGGAATATGCCGCTTATTTTGCCAACTTAAAAAAACAGCGGGAAGATTTCTGTCGCAGATTCGGATGTAAATTGATTGAAATTTCTGCGCCAATCGGAATTGCTAAAAATTTAAAAATGCTTTAGCTGGAATCTTGACAAAAAAAGCCCTAAGTGCTAGAGTTAAGTTTGTAATTATTTTGAACTTTATAATTGAAAAGAGAGAAAAATGGTTAAATCAAACGATAATACTTCGTATAAGAGAGGCCAGGAGCTTCTTGATCAAGGAATGTATAAAGAGGCAATCGTACAATTCGATGCCGCAATTGCAGAGCAGCCGGATTCTTGGAAGTCATTAAATTCTAAAGGATTCGCATATCAAAAACTTAGCAAATATACCGAAGCGGTGGAATGCTTTGACAAGGCATTGGAAATTAATCCAAAGTCGGTTGAGGTGTTGAATAATAAAGGTGTAACATTGAGCATGCGAGGCCTTTATAAAGATGCCATACAATGTTTTAACGAGGCTATTGCCTTGGACAAGACATCATTGGAGGCATTAAACGGCAAAGCAATAGCGTTGCAGCATATGTTCGCCTATAAAGAGGCTTTGGATGTCTTGGAAGAAGCCATGAAAATTGACAATAAACATGCCCAGACATTGCTAAGTATTGCGGTTACTTTGCAAAAGTTAAAGCAGTATGACCGTGCTATCTCTTTTTTCAAAAAAGTTTTGGCGGCCGATAAAAATAATATCAAAGCATGGAACGGGGTCGGCGTAACCTATCAGTTGATGGGGGATAACGCGTCGGCAATAAAATGTTTTACCAAAATTTTGAATATTGATAGTCGTGAAATTCAAGCCTGGATTTCCATCGGGTTTGTATATCAAAAAATGATGAAATTTAATGATGCTTTGAAATGTTATAAAAAAGCACAAATGATAATCGGTAATCGGTATCATCATAAACTTTATGACGGTTTGGCATCTTGCTTGACCAAATTGTCGTTGTTTGATGAGGCATCAGAGGTTTATCAGCAGATCTTTCAACGCGAAGAAGGTAAGAAAAAATGGGATGCGCAAAGGTCTTTGAAATTCGTAAATAAATTAAAACGTAAAAAAGCTGTGGGTACTTTGCAAGCATTGGTCCCGCAGGATGAAAATGCTCCGAAGGTAAAAATAGATTTACCGAAACCCGAGGAATAAAATTAAAACTTTTTAGCACAGCCGCCTACAAAAGTAGGCGGTTTTTATGATTCGAACGTAACACTACCTGCGTAAGCAGGTAGAAGTAGACATACCCATATCTTCGCGCTATAAAGGAGA
>CALXTM010000018.1 GCA_944391415.1 uncultured Alphaproteobacteria bacterium | reverse complement strand
ATGCTTTGTTAGATGCAATGGACCAGGGTATCCAAACGATTGAGGCGGCCAGTCAAGGGATAGAGACGGCAACATCATTGTTGGAGCAAATGCAATCCATAACTACGCAGGCCGGGGCGGTAGGCCAGGCTTTGAGCAAGGAAGATTTGCAAGGCTTGGTCGGGACCAATGGCGCGGTAGTGGAAACCGCAGATGAATTGCGCGCGGCCATAAACTCCGGCAAAGAGACAATCTGCGTCTATGGCAATATCGACTTGGGTGATATCACCGACACAGGCAGCCTGACACTTAAAACCAACCAAAAATTGGTCGGTGCCGGCTACTTTGGCGACAACGTCACCGCAAGCTCAATTAGTGCAACGTCAACGGTTGGCAAAAACCTGATTACCATTACCCAGTCAGGCTGCCTCGTTTCGGATTTGAGTATTGATTATGACAGCAATACCACAGAATCATCTTATGCCATTTCGTTATATGGCAACAAGGCAACAGCTGACTTGAAGAATTTGGATATTGAGCTTAATGTTGATGATGCAGATAAGAATTACAAAAGCGCTATTCGTTCATACAACGGAGCGATAGCAAATCTGTATGGAGATATTAACATCAAAACATCAGGCAATTTAGCAATAGGAATTTTTTCTTCTTTTGCATCAATCATTAATATTAATTCTGATGCCGAAATTACTGTCAATACAACAGGAGTAAATGCTTGGGGAGTTGGTATGATCAATTCATCTATTTGCAACATCAAATCAGGCGCCAAAGTTGACATCAGTACCGCAGGGGAAAAAGGATGGGGAATAAATGTTACCGAAAATGGAGTGTTCAATGCAGACGAAGGGTCTGAGATATTGATAATTAGTGGCGGATTACAAATATCCAATCATGCCACATCAAATCTTGGTGGCAAAGTGGTAATTGTAACCATTTCAAATGCACATGGAATTTTCATAGGTTACACGAATAAAGGATGTGAGTTAAATATTTTGTCTTCTGCTCAAATATATTTTGATATTAACGGTAATACCAGTTTCCACGCTATAGTCTATGGTGCAAGTAGTGACTTGGGTTCAAATAGTCTCAATATTGCCCAAGGAGCTAAATTGGCTTTTGAAAAAGATGGCAATGTTAAATGGTATGAACAAGAAAGTGATTACAAAGATATTAATACTGGTACAGCTAAATATATAGATTATTACAGCGTGACTAGGATTGTCCCGGGTCTTGCCGAGACCACCCCATGGACTTTGCCAACTGAGATTGAGACGGATGAAGAAGACAACACGGCCAAGAAAAATATAGCAGAATATCAAAGCCAGTTTAACACTGTGTTGGATGAATATAACAAACTCTTAAACGATTGCTCTTATCAAGGTATCAATTTGCTCAAAGGCGGCAATTTGAAGGTGGTGTTTAATGAACATCGCTCACATGTTTTCAATGTTTTGGGGCAGGATATCACTGCCGCCGCAATCGGGCTTAACGAGGCCTTGTGGCAAACGACAGGCGACATCAATCGGTCGGTATCGGAGCTGACCAATGCCATCACCACTTTGCGTTCTTTGGCCGAGAGCCTGGGCAACCAATATTCCATTATCCAGACGAGAGCTGATTTTACAGAAGGCCTGACTGATATATTAGAAACCGGAGCCGATGAGCTGACCTTGGCTGACATGAACGAGGCCTCGGCCCAATATCTGTCGCTGCAAACGCGTCAGCAACTGGCGCTCAACTCGCTGTCTTTGGCTGCCCAATCGGCGCAAAGCGTCTTGAGTTTGTTCTAATTTTTCTTTTTGCTTTCGGCATAAGGATTGGCTGTTTTGCGCACGGTCATTCTGATTGGAATTCCTCCCAAATCAAATGTTTCGCGCAAACTGTTAATCAGATAGCGCAAATAAGAATCAGGCAGCCCCTCAGGATTGCTGGAAAATATATAAAATGCCGGGGGCCTGGTTTTGGCTTGCGTAATATAGCGCAATTTTATGCGCCGTTTGTTTTTGCCCAACGGTGGCGGATTGCTGTCCAAAATATCGGCAAACCATTGGTTAAGAGGCGAGGTCGGAATTCTGGAGTTCCACCTATCATATACTTTGAACACTGCGCGCATCAGCTTGTCCAAATTTTCTTTTTTTAATGCCGATATTGTCACTGTCGGGATACCTTCGGCCTGTGTAAGCGATGTCATCAGTTTATAATTAAGCTTATCCAAAACCTCTTTGCGGTTGGCAATATCCCATTTGTTTACGGCAATTACCAAGGCTCTGCCTTCGTCAAGAACCTCGCGCGCAATGGTTAGGTCTTGTTTGTCCAACACTCCGTCGGCATCAAGCACCAACACCACCACCTGCGCCATAAATGCCGCATGCTTGGTGGCAGCTGCCGACATCTTTTCAAGACTGTCTTCAATTTTGGCATGTTTGCGCAAACCGGCCGTATCCACCAAATTAATTTTGCGGCCGTTATATGACCATTCATTGCTGATGGCATCGCGAGTTATGCCGGCCTCGGGTCCGGTAAGCATCCTTTCATCATTAAGCAAGGCATTGACCAAAGTAGATTTGCCGACATTAGGCCGTCCGACAATTGCCAATTGCAATGGTTTGGTCTTATCATCTGGCGAAGCATCATCGGCTTTGGCGCTTTCCTTGGGCGCAACATCTTTCAAAGCCTCATACAAGTCTTCTAGCCCCAAACCATGCTCTGCCGAAAAAGCAATCGGTTGGCCAAGCCCTAGTTTATATGCCTCAAAAATACTGTCTTCTTGCCGTTTGCCTTCGCATTTATTGGCCAACAAAATGACCGGTTTGTTAATTTGTCTTACCAAATTTGCCAAATGTTCATCATAAGGCTGCAGGCCGTCTCTGGCATCAAACATAAATATGGTTACGTCGGCATCGGATATGGCTTTTTGTGTTTGCTCCCACATCCTTTTTTCAATATTATCGGTATTAGAATACTCATAACCGGCAGTATCAATCACCGTTATCGGCAGGTCAAACAACTTGGCTGTTGCGGCTTTTCGGTCACGTGTAACCCCCGGCTTATCATGTACGATAGCCGCTTTGCGCCCGGCCAAACGATTAAACAAGGTTGATTTTCCGACATTTGGCCGCCCGATGATTGCTACTTTTAATACCATGGCTATACTCTTTTTTTACATATATGCCGTCATTTCGGCATCGCGCGTTGTCAAAATCAAGGTCTCGTTGACCAAAATTGGCGCGGTTTCCACACCTTCTTCAATATTGGCAATACCCATAATCCTGCCGTTATAAGGCGAGACCGAGAACAACTTTCCGTTTGAAGATACAACCAACAAAGCATCATTAGCCAATATCGGCCCCGATGTAAAGACGCCGATATTTTCCTCTTCTGCATCGGCATAAGGGATGATGGTCGTCCACACTATTTTGCCGTTTTGTTTATCAATGGCGGCCAAATCGCCTTCATTGGTCAAGACAAACAAGAATTTGCCGGCGACCCAAGGCTGATTGGCAGAGGCAATTTCTTTTTGCCATATTTTTACGCCGGTACGAATATCAATCGCCGCCAAAGGCGCGTTGTAGCCGACAACCAAAACCTTGCCGTCATCAATAACCGGATTAGCCTTAACCGATGTAATATCAGCCAAAGATTCGGTCAGATTGGCCGATGACAACCATTCTGTCCACAACAAAGTTCCGGTAGAGGCTTTATATGCCTGAATCTGTCCGTTGGAAAAAGCCGCCACAACCAAATCATCACTGGGGCTATATGCTGGCGATGCTCCGCCGATCATTGTTGTGCTTTCGGCCTCTACTTTGTCTTTCCACAAGATCTCTCCGCTTGCAATTTTAATGGCAAAAATGGCGTTGTCCAAAGTCTGTGCAATAACAAGCTCGTCATTGACGGTTGGTGCAATTCTTAACGGTGCTTTCAAATCTTGTTCCCAGATAATATCACCCGAGGTAGCATCCAAAGCATACAAAACTCCGTATCCCGTCGTGGCAAAAACTTTATTGTCATAAACGGCCAATCCTGCACCGATAATAGAAGAGCTTTTGGCCTCACGGTTAGCAGGCTTCAGGCGCTTTTGCCATAGTTCGTCGCCGTTATCAAGTCTGAAAGCTGACACTTCACCGCGAGCATCAATGGCAAAAACAACATTATTTTCTGCCACCGGAGACGATATCAGCACGTCGCGTTTTGAAGATCCGTCGCCAAACGAATGGGTCCATAGCTCATCAAGATTCCCGCCGGCTTTCAGATGCCCGCCGGAGTGCAAAGAATTGTTTCCGTTTTGCGACCAAGATGAGTTGACATGGGCGCGCGGAAGTTTAATTTTAACTTGTCCGGCGGTGTAGTCCGGCTGCAAATTTTTGTTTTCTCTGATAACGCTGATCCGCTGCCCCTCAATATCAAGAGGCTCTTTGCCAAACCATGAGCACCCGCCCAAAACCGCGACCAACAAACATCCGCAAATAATTTTTTTCATTTTCCCTATATCCTGTTAATTTTTTTGATCCAAAAGATTTATCATATCTCGCGCTCTGGCTTTGAGGGCGTCGGACGCTTTTGCCGAGGTGGTGATTTTTTCGTATTCAGCCTTGGCCTGCGCAATATTATTATCTCTTATATATAACATTGCCAAAAGCTCTCTTGCAATGTCTGATCCACCCTCAGCATCGGCCAAGGGGCGCAACAAAGGCTCAATCTCTGCGGCCGGGGCATTGTTGTCAAGTTTGTATGATGCAAGCTTCATCGCCGCAATATCCCGCATTTGAGATGATGTTTCCGTATCATCTATCAGAGCCTGCAATACAGCCATGGCATCATCTTTTCGGTCTTGGTCTAGGTAGATGTTGGCAATTTGTAATTTGGCCAAATCAGCATAAACTCCGGATGCTTTATCTGCCAAAGAATTGTAAATACCAAGGCTTTCGTCAAACCGTCCTTGCGTTTGCAAAGACAAAGCCACCGAATAGGCATTGGACAATTCCTGCTCTTTTTTTTGCTGCCAATTTTTAATACTTTCAAAACTGACGGTAATAGTCAAAATCAGGGCGATTCCGATGATTATAAACAACCCGTATTTATTCCATATTTTCTGCAGTTCTTCGTTTTTAACGTCATCAACAACTTCTTTTAGCAAGGCATCTTCGTTAATCTTATCCTGTAATTTATTTTTCATTATTTTCTCCCTGTTATGAAACGGTAATTTTGCTTATATCTCAAATGTGACAATTACGCAAAACAAATTTTTATTATCTTACTATTTCGTGAATTAAAAATCTTTTTATCCACTGCAAATCTTTAATTGCCATCTTAGCCCCGAAGGTAATAGTATTGTCATCCGAAATAATTGAAACAAAGAACCTCCCGGTTGCAGGGTTTTCGGTTACTTCAATAGCCTCGATGTCTTTTTTCAATATTTCGTTGTGCTTGGTGGAAAACAGCATGTATTTATGCGTATTGACGATTTTATGCTTTTTGATAACCAGTTTTTCTTTGCGGAATAATATTTGCAGAGCAATGGCAATAATCAAAATTCCCACAACCATCATACTGTACATTGTCGGAGCAAACGTGCTTTTGAAAGTTTCCAAATGTGTCAAAATCATCAATACAATGGCTCCAATGAGCAATATTGCCAACCAAGCCAAAATATTATATGCGTCCCAAAGAATTTTTCTCACCTTAAGTACCATTTTGTCTTTTTTGCGGACAAAACAAATCGCCGCAGGCAAAGGATCATATGCATCATAGGTATCTTTGATTATACCGAGTTTATATAGTTGACTGACAGATTTATTGATGTTTTTAAGCTCGATTGATTTCATTCCCTCGTCGGTGTCAATCAAAATCGGCAATTTAAATTGTTTGGCATATTCTTTCCATTTTTTGCGAACACCTTTGGCCGAGGTCGACAGATAAAGCGGAACTATTTTTTCGGGATTGGGGTGGTACAACTCTATTACATAGCGGTTTTGCGTCAAAAATCCCGATTGCAAAAATTCTACTCTGAAGCGCACGCCGGTATAATTTTTTAGGTCTTCCTGGCAAACCAAACGGTCATGAAAAATCGGCCGTTTTATAATGGTTACCTTTTTGCCGACAAATTTATATTTATTATAGCGGATGTAGAGCAAAATATTGGTTACAACCATTCCGATGCCGACCAGGGCAAAGCACAAATCAAAAAACCACACCGCCAACACCGGGCGATAATCAGGTATTTCTCCGGCCGGAATAAGTTCTTCTCCGCCGTTTTCAAAGACATTAAACCATTCATATACCCCAAGCAAAAACAACAAAAAACCAAACACGATTCCCGGCAAAAGGAATTTGAGGCTTGCTCTGTCCGTAAGGAAAGCATCTCTTTTTTTGTAGTTAAATTCCAGTTTGTTGCTCAAATGACAGGGTATGATATTATGCATAATATTTTCCTCTTGTGCTCTTAATAATTTGATGTATATGCTATCTTAAAAAAATTAAATATTCACCAATTTTTTATTAAATTTTATCATATTTTAACAATATTACCTGTAATGTTAAACCAAATCGTAATTATTGCAAGGAGCAAAAATGGGAAATTTTGAAATTTTTTCTCACCCCAACGGGGTTGTTTTTACATTGTTTGCATTGTGCTGTTTGTTTGTTTCTGGAATATTTGCCGCCAAAGAAGAAAGGCTTATTACGCCGATATCTTGTATGCTTCCGGCATTTATTTTTGACTTTTTGGGCAGTTGGGTGGAAAAAGCAGCCGTCACCGCCTATGAGCAAGGCTCGGCAGTCGAAACCTACGTTATGTTTGAGTTGCTGTTGTTTTTGCTGTCGATGATATTGATGTCTTTGGCCGCCGCGGCTTTTATCTCGGGTGCATCGACCAAAGCTCACAGCTCCAATTTGCCGGTGTGGATTTTGGGCGGTTTGGGGGCAATCGCGGTCATATCATTTACGGTTATCAGACCGGCCGGCGACATCGTCAACAACATGCGTCTTATTTTCCCATTCGTTGCGTTTTTATATTTGGCCGTCGGTTTGGCATCACGTTTTTCTTCGGTAAATTCAAACGGCTATGTTTTGGCCTTTGGCATTACCTCAATTTTGGCCATTACGGTTGGGCTTAAATTCTTCAATATATATACGCCGTGGTATATTACCCCGATGTCATATATCTTATATGCGATAAGTTTTTTGTTTATGAAAAGCAATACGCTGGAGGACAATCTCGCCAAAGCCGATCAGGAAATAGCCAAGTACAATTTACGCATAGAAGAAATTATCAAATCGTCGCCGTTTCCGATTATCATTTCTCGTTTAAGCGACGATAAAATTATTTTGGCCAATAACAACGCCGTTAAATTATTTGGCATTAAACCGCAAGAAATCGAAAAATATCACCTCAAAGATTTTTTTGCCGATTCGGACAACCGGCGTCTGTTGTTGGAGCGCATCGAAGAGCAAAAAGAGGTTCAGGATTTTGAAGTTTTGATAAAAACTCCCGTCAACGACACGCCTTTTTGGCTTTTGACCTCTGCCAACATCATCGACTATAACTACGACGTAGCTCTTTATTCGGCTTTTCAGGATATTACCAGCCGCAAGAACCGCGAGGCAATTTTGCAAAATCAAGCCATCAGAGATCCGCTGACCTCGCTTTATAATCGTCGCTATTTTGAATCCGAAGTCAAAAAACAAATTATCAAAGCCAAAACCGCCAACCAACCCTACAGTGTTTTGATGCTTGATGCCGATTTCTTCAAAAAAGTCAACGACACATACGGTCACAAAACCGGCGACAAGGTTTTGATTGAGCTTGGTGCCAAGGCCGAAAGAGCTCTTCGGGACAAAGATATTGTAGCCCGTTACGGCGGCGAAGAATTTGTCGTATTTTTGCCCGAGATTGATTCTGCAAGAGCCTACAAGGTCGCCGATCGCCTGCGCCAAAGCATTGCCTCAATAGTTGTCTATTCCGACGACAACCAAAAAGTTAAGTTTACCGTGTCGATAGGGGTTTCTTCATCCGAGATTTCAGATAATGTCGACACTCTGGTCAAAACCGCCGATGAGGCTTTGTACAAAGCCAAACAAAATGGCCGCAATCGTGTTGAAGTATTTACCAAAAACGATTTGCAAAATTTCATCAATCAAGGCGAGCAGATGAGCAACGACGAAAAGAAAAATCTTCATCCGATTTATGACAAAGAAAATTCGGCCGAAATATCTTTGCTCGACGGTGTCGACACCAAAGACATTATGCCGGATACAACCAAGGACTAAGTAAAGATGGATTGCAAGGTTGCTTCTGTTTGTGGCGGATGTCGCTATCGTGATATGAAGTATGTTGATTATTGTGCGCTGAAACAGAAACATTTTTTGGATATTGTTTCTCCGCTTATTTCTGATGGATGCCGTGTCAATCAGCCGATATTTATTGCCGATTCTTCGCGTCGCAGAGCCTCGTTGGCTTTTGAGCTGACCAAGCAAGGACTTGTGTTGGGTTTCAATCAAAAATCATCGCATCAACTTGTTGATGTTAAGGAGTGTCCGTTGCTGACAGCAGGCATCAATCAAACTTTGCCCTTTATTCGTAATTTATTATGTGAGTTAGGGCGTACGCCTTGTGTCATCAAAAAAGGCAAAAAAAGTTTTTCAACCTTCCTTACCAAGGGAGATGTTTTTGTTTGCGAAGCAGACAACGGCATAGATTTGGTATTGGAATACGATATGCCGCTGGGGCTTGATCATCGCATGATTATTTTTGAACAAAGCCAAACTGCAGGGCAGGTTATTCGCATATCGCATCGGGCTAATGCTTTTGCACCGGCCGAAACGATTATAGAAAAGCTTCACCCGACAATCAAAATCGGAAATTACGATGTTTCGATTCCCGCCGGTACTTTTTTGCAGCCTTCATCAGCCGGCCAGAAAGCATTGACCGATTTGGTCTTGCACTATATTAAAGGGTGCCGCGGTCAAATCGCTGATCTTTTTTGTGGGGTTGGCACTTTTTCCTATGTTTTGGCTGACCTGCCCGATGTCAAAATTACAGCAGTCGATTCCTCGGCCGATTTACTTAAAGGTTTTAGCGATTCTGTCAATCGCAACCAAATCAAAAACATCACAATTATCAATAAAAATTTGTTTAAATATCCGCCTGATGAAAACGAGTTAAAAAATTTTTCGGCCATTGTTTTTGACCCTCCGCGGGCAGGGGCATCAAGCCTTTGCAAGTCGCTGGCCTCAGCCGGGCAGAAACCTGGGGTTGTGGTTGGCGTTTCATGCAATCCTGCAACCTTTGTCAATGATGCCAAAGAGCTTATTTCCGGGGGCTATACCTTGCAAGAGATTACCATGGTCGATCAGTTTATTTATTCTGACCACAGCGAGTTGGTTGCCTTCTTTACAAAAAGAGATATGTAATTTATATTGTCCTTGTCAGGGAGCAAGCAAAACCACATGAAACGATTTTTAATATGCCTTTTTTCCATCATTATTGCAGCTTGCGGCACCGCGCCACAAGAGGCCAGGCAATGTCCGTTGATATCGGTTCCTAAGGATATGTCCAGAATATACCAAACATTTGGCCATGCCGATAAATTTCAAATTACGTTATCAGGATATGAAAGCTATTGCTATACGGAACAAGCCAACAACCGCCGCTATGCGGTAATAACCCCGATTTTTAAGGTTAGAAGGCTCGAGCCTGATACTACCACATCTCTTGATGTCAATTTTTACGTTAAGACCTCGGTCAATGCTGAGGATTATTTAGGAATCAGGCATTTCAGTCAAAGGCTTGATATTCCGCTTAACGCAAAAGAGGTGACCATAGTCGGCCGTCAAACCAAAACACGCATTTCCAATCCCCCTTATGATGGTTTTACCATCAGTTTAGGGCTGGTATTAAGCCCGGCAGATTTGGCCAAGGCCCAAAAGATGCTAGATATTGATTACCGTTATTTGTCCGCGGAAGAGCTGTCAGGCTTAAATCAGGCCACACCGTCTACTGTTTACATAGAAGTTTCGCCCGATGAGGAGATAATTTATTCAGATATTGATAACGCCCCTCAAGTGGTGAAAAAAGATCGCCCCAAGGGCAATTGTTGCAATTAAGGAGAATAATATGTTTTTATGTTCTTGTCATAAAAAAGAAAAACAAATGGCCAATGCCATTCGCTTTTTATCAGCCGAGATGATAGAAAAGGCCAAATCTGGTCACCCGGGAATGCCACTGGGTATTGCCGACGTCGCCACGGTTTTGTTTTCCAAATACATCAAAATAACGCCAGACAATCCTCGCTGGTTTGACCGCGACCGTTTTGTTTTGTCTGCCGGCCATGCCTCAAGCATGTTATACTCTTTGTTTTATCTTTTAGGTTATAAGGATATTACGATTGACGATCTAAAAGAGTTTCGCCAGCTTGGTTCCAAAACGGCCGGTCACCCTGAATATGGTCATCTTGAAGGGATTGATATGACCACCGGTCCTTTAGGGCAGGGCATATCATCGGCAGTTGGCATGGCCTTGGCCGAAAAAATTGTTGCGGCCAAATATGGGGCTGATGTTTGCAATCACTATACTTATGTAATTATGGGTGACGGTTGTTTGATGGAAGGTGTTGCCGAAGAGGCAATCTCTTTGGCCGGCCACTTGCGGCTAAATAAGCTTATAGCTTTTTGGGATGACAACAATGTCACGATCGACGGTCATGTAGATATTGCCTCTTCAACCGACCAGATAGCCCGATTTAAGGCACATGGCTGGAACACCATTGCTATTGATGGCCACAATTATTGTGCAATAGACAAGGCCATTAGAAAAGCGCAAAAATCTGATCGTCCGACAATGATTGCCTGCAAAACCACCATTGGCTTTGGTGCGCCAAACAAATGCAATTCGCCCAAGTGTCATGGCTCGCCTTTGGGGGCAGAGGAGCTTGCATTGATGCGCCAAAATTTGGGCTGGAGTGCCGAACCGTTTGAGGTTCCGGAAGATATCCTTAATAATTGGCGCCAATCAGGCAAGAGATGTTCTGGCATGGATAAGGCCTGGGCACAGCGTGCCAAGGCCAAGGGCAAAGAGTTCTTGGATGCGATTGAGGGCAAATTGCCCAAGGGCTGGGACAAAGAGCTAAACCACCTCAAAGCAGAGGTAATCAAAGAAAATATTTGTGTTGCCACTCGCAAGGCCTCGCAAATGTGCCTTGAAGCGATTGTTCCGCATATTCCGAGTTTGGTTGGCGGCTCTGCTGATTTGGCCGGTCCCAACATGACCATGACCAAGTCAAGCAAAACCATCACCCCTCAAGATTATAACGGCAACAACATCGAATACGGCATAAGAGAACACGCCATGGGTGCCATTATGAACGGTATGGCTTTGCACGGTGGTATCATACCTTTCGGCGGTACATTTTTTGTCTTCTCGGACTATTTGCGTCCGTCGATGCGCTTGGCCGCCTTAATGGGGTTGCGTGTTATTTATGTCATGACCCACGATTCGATAGGCGTCGGCGAGGATGGCCCGACTCATCAACCGATTGAGCATTTGGCCTCATTTAGAGCCATGCCCAATATGTTGGTATTTCGCCCCTGCGATGTGGTTGAAACGGCCGAGGCTTGGGGCTTGGCCATAGAGCAAGAAAACACCCCGAGCATTTTGGCTCTTAGCCGCCAAAATCTGCCGCTTTTGCGCCACGATGCCAAACTAAACATGTCGGCCCGCGGGGCCTATGTTTTGGCAGGCGATGTCAAAAAAAGACAAGCAACGTTGATTGCCACCGGCTCAGAGGTATCTTTGGCGCTAGAGGCTCATAATCGGCTCAAACAAGAGGGGATAGAAACGGTTGTTGTCTCGATGCCCTGTGCCGAGTTGTTTGACAAGCAAGATATCACCTATCAAGAGGAAATTTTGGGGACCAAACCGCGTATTGCGGTTGAGGCCGCCTCGAAGTTCGGTTGGGAAAAATATGTAGGTTTAGATGGCGATATTATTGGTATGGACGGTTTTGGCGCCTCTGCTCCTGCAGCCGATTTATACAAATATTTCGGCATCACCACCGACGAGATTGTCGATGCGGTTAAAGATGCTCTTAAATTGTAGAAAATAACTTGCAAAGGACAAGAATTTTTATATATTGGTTTTGAGTAAAAAATTTTTTGATTTAAGGAGAAAATAATGCCTTTAGTTACAATGCGTCAGATATTGGATCACGCAGCTGAGAACAGCTATGGCGTTCCGGCTTTTAACATCAATGATATGGAGCAGGTAATTGCCGTTTTGCAAGCCGCCCGCAAGGTTAATGCCCCGGTTATTTTGCAAACCTCAACCGGTGCACGCAAATTTGCCGGTGACCCGATGATTCGCCACATGGTTGCCGCCGGAATAGAGATGTTCCCGGAGCTTCCGATTTGTATTCACCAAGACCATGGCTCCTCGGTAGATATCTGCCAGTCTGCCATTGTCAACGGCTATTCTTCGGTCATGATGGATGGTTCATTAGAATCAGATGGCAAAACTCCGTCATCTTTTGAATACAATGTCAGAGTTACCAAAGAGGTTGTAGCCCGTGCACATGCGGTTGGCGCTTCGGTTGAAGGCGAGCTTGGTGTTATCGGCTCATTAGAAACCGGCAAAGGCGACAAAGAAGACGGTCATGGTGCCGAGGGTACGATTGATAAGAAAAAATTGGTAACCGACCCTGACGAGGCTGCTCGTTTTGTAGAAGAGACCAAGTTGGATGCCTTGGCTGTTGCGGTTGGTACTTCACATGGTGCCTATAAGTTTACCCGCAAACCCGACGGCGAAATTTTGTCAATTGAAACGATTGAAAAGATTCATAAAAAACTGCCTAACACCCACATGGTTATGCACGGTTCGTCATCAGTTCCGCAAGAGTTGCAGGATTTGATTAATGCTTATGGCGGAGCCATTCCGCAAACCTATGGTGTTCCGGTCGAAGAGATTGTAAGAGGCATCAAATCGGGTGTTCGCAAAGTCAATGTCGATACCGATTGCCGCATGGCCATCACCGGCGCCATCCGCAAGATATTTGCCGAGAATCCCAAAGAGTTTGACCCGCGCAAATACTTAAAACCCGCCATCGAAGAGATGCAAAAAGTTTGCGAGGCACGCTATATTGCCTTTGGCGCAGCTGGTCATGCTGATAAGATAAAAGCTATTCCTATGTCAGAAATGGCCAAACGCTACGCAGCAGGCGAGATTTAGTTCGTCAGCCCTTGGATTACAAATCCCCACAGTATTTGCTGCGGGGATTTTTGTTTGACTTTTGCTGTTTGTTTAGGTAGATTAAACAACGGATAAAGTAAAAAAACTTTGTCTGGGGTCTAGAAGCCTCATCACACGCGTCAGATATGTGCAAGACGTTAAATTTTGCACGCCTGACAGTTATCTCATATGATGACTGGAAGGTGGCAAAATAAGCTGCTTGCAGCCAATATGTCGCACTACTTCGTGTGAGTAGCTTCTAACTTCCAGTCACCTTTTTATCAAGGTGATTTTCTTTTTTTAATAATAAAAGAAAAGGACGTTAGAAATGATAAAAAAAATTATTTTAGCAGGTTGTTGTTTGCTTTCGGCCTGCACTTCGCTAACCTATCAGGAAAAAACCACCCTAAGAGAGCTTAAAGGATATGGTATCACGGTTGATACTCCGGCAGGTAATTGGGAAGCTCCAGCATCACCTGCCGCAGCAGGACTTCTCAATTTATTACCGGGCATTGGCAATTTTTATTTAGCCTCTGGCAATGCCGGCCAAAGCGAACACTATCTTTACGGTACACTCAATCTACTAACTTGGCCGATTTCAATTTTGTGGGGTGTACCGGAAGGAGTTGTAGATGCTAATCGTATTAATGAAAGAGAGTTGGTTTACTTCTACAATTTTGATGAAAACGGCCGTACAGCTCTGGCCGATAAAGGGCTTAAATTTAATGATCGTAATCGCTTAATAAAAATCAAATAAAAAAAAGGAGCTATAAAAGCTCCTTTTTTAATTTTACCAAGGCACTCCGTTAACACATCTCTCGGGTGTTTGTTGACAATCAGCATGCCCTTTGTCATAGTCGGCATGCCTTTCCGGCGAAAATTCCCCAACCTTGACACAAGCTCCCAACAAAACAATCAATAGCAATGCAATAGCTCTTTTCATGATTTTACCTCACCAAAATTCTGCTCCAAACCAGTGCCACCATCAGCACTATTCCAATTCGAGACAACTGAACCAACCAAATACTTTTATCATAACTTTTGCTGGCCCGCCAAACCGCAATCACAATTTTATAAGAATAAAATATCAATATGGCAAAAGTCGAAATATAGCACAAAGTCCACAATATACTTAGTTTAGAAGTATAAACGATATGAAAATGATGCATAAAAAAATCATATATGGTACGCCCTTTAAGGTGTCCGGCCAAAAGTCCGGCAAAAGTCCTCAGAGCAAAGTGCAAAATAATCAGTCCCAATACTCCGAATTTCCAAAAAGTTGCCCCCAGCGACAACTCCCCCTTAAAAAGTTTTTCTAACATTGTGCCTTGCCTTTTTTAGATATAATCTGTTTATTTTTTACCTTGAAGTCATCATATCTTCAAGCAAATAATAAACTTTTCTAACAACTGGTAATATTAACTGCCAATCCGCCCAAAGCGGTTTCTTTATAGCGTGAGCTCATATCTTTGCCGGTGGCATACATGGTTTTTATAACATTATCAAGTGATACAATATGTTTACCGTTGCCTCGCATAGCCAGCCTTGCCGAGTTAACAGCTTTTACGGCGCCCATGGCATTACGCTCGATACATGGAATTTGCACCAATCCGTTAACCGGATCACAAGTCAATCCCAAGTTATGTTCCATGGCTATTTCTGCGGCTTGTTCAATTTGCTCGTTAGTTCCGCCCATGGCCGCAGCCAGTCCGGCCGCCGACATCGAACAAGCAACTCCAATCTCGCCTTGGCATCCGACCTCCGCCCCCGAGATAGATGCATTAGACCGATAAAGCGAACATATGGCTGCTGCCGTGGTCAAAAATTTCAGCACTCCGTCTTTAACCGAGAAAGGCGAGACGTGCGAGGCAAAACGTGCAAAATAGCGCAGCACCGCAGGCAAAATTCCGGCCGATCCCATGGTGGGTGCGGTTACTATTTTGCCGCCCGAGGCATTTTCTTCGGCCGTGGCAAAAGCCCACAAATTTAGCCAGTCAATAACCTCCAGTCCATCTTGCTGATTTTCCAAAAATTTTACTTTTAATTTTTCATATATTTCGGGAGCGCGCCTTTTTACCTCCAAATCTCCGGGCAAGGTTCCGTGCATTTTCATACCGCGGTTAATAGCCTCTTCCATAATCTCATGTATTTTATCAAGATATGCCAACACATCTTTTTCTTTGTGCAGGCATACTTCGTTTTGCAATACAACCTCTGATATTGTCAGGTTATATTTGCGGCATATTTGCTGCAATTCTGCACAAGAGTCAAAGCTGTGCGGCACTTTGTACACTGTCTGCCTAAAGCGATTCTGCATTTCATCTTGGCGCAGAACCGTTCCGCCGCCGATTGAAAAATAAGTTTCTTCCAAGATTTTTTTCTTTTTTGCATCAAAAGCGGTAAATTTCATTCCGTTGGCATGTTCTGGCAAAAATATCTCTTTGTTCAAAACCAGATCTTTATCTACATCGAACTCAATGGCTTTTTGGCTTGCCAAGTGTAAGATTTTGTCTTTTTCAACCGAGTTGTAATATGGTTGGTTAGGGTCGACATCTTCGGCCGTAAGCCCCATTAGCCCAAGCACCACTGCGCGCAAAGTTCCGTGTCCGACACCGGTTAATGCCAACGAGCCGTACAAATCAGCCCTCAGTGCTTCAACATCTTCAATTTTTCCCTCCGCAACCAGATTATCGACAAATCGTTTGGCTGCTTTCATCGGACCTACTGTGTGCGAGCTCGAAGGCCCGATGCCAATGGCAAAAATTTCTTTTAAGGGGTAATACATTACAAATATGTCCTGATGTCTTTATATGGTTTAATCCCTAGTTTGAGCAACGTTTCGGCAATATATTGATGCAAATCATTCCATTGGGCATTTTCATCAATAAATTGCTTGGCTTTTTTGGGCGACTTAGATAATTGTACCTCAATTGTTTCTTTGAGCATTTGTTGTACAGCTTGCTCAAATTTAACAAAATCAAATTTTATTTTGTTATCTTCGGTCAAAGTGATGGCCTTATTTTTCAGCAAATAGTTAAAATGAATCAAATCCCCGACACGGTGCGGTTGAATAAGCTGTGGTTTGGATTTTAACAGCATGCGCATTACCCAGGTTACATAAACTTTCTTCAAAGTCTCTTCGCTGATAATGCCGGTTTTGGCATATTGCGGCATCATTGCAATCGAAACCAAATCAGCTTTATTTTCCTCGATTGTATGCTGATAAATCCCCAACGCGGTTTTATACGATGCATCAGGCCCCAGCGAGTGGCCGTTTTCATGGCCGATTACAAAAATATGCTCGGCTTCTTCATCATAAAATTGATGAAATTCTTTTTCGAGCAGGGCATCAAGCATTTTTTTGGCTCGCTCTTTATCGGTGGTCATTCTGACTTGTCTATGATATACATTTCTTCTGCCGCCGCCGGTTTTAACCGCCAGTTTGTCATCATTGGGCAAATTTTGTGCAATGGTAATTCCGCCGCGGCATTGGGCATAATCTCCCTGCAAGGTGGCCAAATCAACATCGACCATGGTTTGTTTAATCTCATCACCGTCATCGATTTTCTGTTCGTATTTGTCGGACAAAGGCATTAGTTTGGCCAAATTTTTCATTTGGTTTTTAAATGTCAAAATCAAATCTGTTCCTTGTTTGTTGACAATTCCCGCTCTAATTCCAAGCATATCTTTAGGTGTCGGCAAAATACCATATGCCTCCAACATATCTGACAGTTCTTTATTATCAAATATGGTTGGCGTCATCTCATCTTCATAGTTTTCGCGCGATATGGTAAACTCAAGCGGGGTGTCTTGCATTACGGCCCAGTGTTTATCCGCCAGCATATCCATATCTTCATTGTCTTGCAACAAAGCCTGGGCCTGCCAGCCCAAAAAGTCATTAAATTCATGGTTGGTGGAATAATGTGCCGCCACTTCCAGTTCATTGGCAATTTTAGAAAATGCCTCGGCAAAGTATTTGGTATAATCAATTGCCATCAGCTCATCGCCGTTGCGTCTTACCATGCTGCGGGCAGAGAGTATTTTTTTAACCTCATCAACTTTGCCTGATTTAAGCATTTTGGCAATAATGCCGTGAAACTCATCAACACTCATATCTGTGGGATAGAAATTGCGGCCCTTAAACTCTTTCACCCCTTCAAAAATCCTCACCGGCTCGGGATCAATTCCGTTAAGCCCGCACACGCCGTTAAGCGAGTTAAAAATTTTCAAAGCCTTGGCCGCATGGCTATTTTCTTTGGCAGCCTCTTCCAAGCCTTTTTTCAAGTTTAAGTTTAGCGGGTGATCTTGCTCTAAAGCCACATTATTTAAAATTCTGCCCGCCTCGACCAGGTGTTTAAGAGCTTTTTTGTCGCCCTCTGCCAGTTGTTTGTATCCAGAAAAATTAGCATCAATCATATCAATGGCAATCATCTGCTCATTAATCATTTTATCAAGAGTTGCCTCATCAATGGCAATTTTATAGCCGTTAATTGTTGTCATCTTTTACCTCCACGGTTCTAAACCTGAATACCTGCAAGTTATCAGACCAGTGCGACGGGCTTAGTCCCGCTTTAATTTTAAGTTCGGTCAAAAAATCCTGCTTGTCCGGTATTTCTTTCCATACCGTCGGCAAGAACAAGCCCTGTCTTTCACCGTCTTTAATCAAAAGTCCGTCAATATTGGGGCGTATTTTAGATAGTAAGTCATCGGCCGAAGTAAACTCAATTTTTTCAAAATTGGTGAGCAAGGATATACTAAAACTTATATCTTTAAGTTCATCTTTGGTCACAGGCCTAAATCTGCTGTCATTAAGAGCGGCGGCAAAAGTGTTGTTGGCCAAATCGATGGCAATAGCGTTGGCTGCCACCACCGAGCCGATACATCCGCGCAAACGTCCGTTTTTGGTCAGCGTTACAAAAGACGCCCCGCGGTTAAACAAAACATTGTTAAAATCATCCCGCTGGGGCTTATAGATACTATGCTGTTCAACAGCCGTCTCTAAAGCTGTTTTGACAATTGCAAGCAACGCTTGTTTGTTGTGGCGGGCAAAATTTTGCAAATGGGCTTCTTCCAGCTCAATTCCCGTGAGTATTTTTTCTTCTTCGGGTTCCTCGTAAGCCCATGCTCCATATCCCACAACTTTTGTCTTTTCGCCCGATGCATCACCAGAGTTTACCATATCAAGCAATTTCGGAACCAGTCCAAAATCTTTTGCCAAGATCATGGCCGTATTAATTCCGGTTGCTCCGCAAGATTGATGATGATCAACCGGTTTTGCCTCGGCAATTTGGGCCGCCGTCGTTTCATCGGCTTTTTTAGCCTCATCATATTTCAGATAGTGTGACAAGTCGGCCGAAATGATAAGGATGTTTGCATCATCTGCCAGATAAGGGCGCAAGGCCGCGGCAATATCATCGGGGTTGGCCTGGCCATAAAGCATCGGCACAATGGTAAAATCATCCAACGTTTTTTGCAAAAAAGGCATTTGCACTTCCAAAGCGTGTTCATCTCTGTGCGCTCTTGCATTTGTTCTAAACAGCGGATTTTTTTTGAGTTCGTTGGTTATTTGTTGGTTGGTTTTAACAAGCCCCAGCGGGGTTCTAAAATTTTTGGCCTCGGCCAAAGCCACCCCTTTAACATATTCACGGTGTGACGGCCCCAGGAGCAAAACATTTTTTATTTCTTTTCTGAACGGAAGCAATCTTTTATAGGCATGTGCCGCTACCTGGGCCGAATATTTATACCCTGCATGGGGCACAACCAAAATATGCGGTCTGGTACTGAATTCCGCCGGCACATGTTCCAAATATCCGTCCAAGTCTTTATCCAATTGATAAACATCAGCCGGATAAAACAACCCTGCCACTGCTGTTTCCCTCACCGGGTTAATATCATCATCACTCAAGGCATAATCCACAATTTCTTCGTTGTTGGCCGATACATAGTCGCTAAAGTAAGAAACATTAAAAAACACCACCACGCCGACAATCGCGGCAATCATCAAATATTGCGGAATTTTTCTGCGGTCTATTTCCATGTTTCTTACCTTTTAGCTCAATGGTCAAAAGAAGTCTATTTGCCCTTGCCGATAACCTTTTTGCCGCCCATATAAGGCTGCAATTTGGCGGGAATATTGACGCTTCCGTCGGCGTTTTGGTGGTTTTCGATAAACATAACCAAAGCCCTTGGTGTTGCAATACCGGTATTGTTAAGGGTGTGGGCATATTTTACCTTGCCGGTGGCGTTTTCTCTATAACGCAGGTTGGTGCGTCTTGCCTGCCAGTCGGTAATATTGGAGCAAGAGTGTGTCTCGCGATAGCAGTTTTGGCTTGGCAACCATGCTTCCAGATCATATTGGCGGTATTTGGGCGCGCCCATGTCGCCGGTACAAATATCCAAAACCTGATACGGCAACTCCAAATCTTGCAACACTTCTTCCGATATGCTCAAAAGTTTTTTATGCCATTTTTCGCTTTCTTGCAAATCACCTTTGCAGATAATAAATTGCTCGGTTTTCATAAACTGATGCACGCGGATAAGCCCCTTGGTGTCTTTGCCGGCGGCGCCTGCCTCGCGGCGAAAACAAGGCGAAAATCCGGCATACATAATCGGCAAATCATTTTCGCTCAACAACTCGTCGGCATGAAGCGAGTTCAAAATAAGCTCGGCCGTACCCGACAAATAAAGATCATCTGCCGGCATATAATAAATCTCATCTTTAGAGAACGGCAAATATCCTTGGCCGTAAAGCGGTTTTTCTTTAGATATGGAAGGTACCGAGATAACGGTAAACCCGTGGCTTCTCAGTTTATCCAACACCATCATATGCATGGCAAGCTCAAGCTGCGCCAGGTCGTTTTTCAGGGCATAGGTGCGGGCGCCCGATACTTTGGCAATCCGCTCCATATCGGTCCAGTCGTTAATCTCGCACAACTCAACCTGATCGCGCGGCTTAAAGTCAAATTTGCGCGGCTCACCAACTCGGCGAATAACCACATTGCCGCTTTCATCCTCGCCAACCGGGCAATCCTCGGCCGGATAGTTGGGCATGCGCAAAATCATATCATCAAACTTGGCTTGCATTTCATCAAGTGCGGCTTGCTCTTTTTTAAGCTCCTCGCCGATAGCCTTGCTCTTGGCAATGATGCTGGCTTTTTCTTCCGCCGGAGCCGATTTAATGGAGTTGCTAAGCTTGTTTTTCTCCTCGGCCAATGCCTGTGACGAGGTTTTGAGCTTGTTTAAATCCAAATAAACTTTGATAAGTTCATCAACCTTTTCGGCCGGAAAACCCTTTTTGCCCAGAGATTTTTTAACCCAGTCGGTATTTTCAACAATAAATTTAATATCCAACATCTTTTTTTTCCTAAAATCCTTATACAAAAATTCAATTATAAAATCTGGCGCTAATCATACCAATTTTCCATCCAAAAACAACAAAAAAAATCACTTTGCCCGCTTTAAAAAGCAGAAAACCTTTAAGCCAGTTTTGTTCAAACTATCTTAAAGGTTTTCTTTGTTTTATTCGAGCTCCATTTCCTGGCTTAAGAGCCCAAAGGTCTCAAGAGCCTCAGAAAAATCGCCGTTTGCAATCTCAGATTGCATTCGATCAAACAGCCGCAGCCATTTGCGTTTCTTTTCGGCGAGTTCTTCCATTTCATGGAACTTCTCTTTTTCTTCCGGCGACAGCCAGTCGAAAAATTCGACAACTGAACCGTTAGAAATAATTTCACTCTCCATACGCTCTTCGCTAAGGTCTGCGAGAGCTTTTTCAATTTCTTTTGCCATAGTAATTAATTTTTTATATTTTACATTAAAAACTATACCACAAAATTGCCCGATTCGCAATTGTAAAAATTTTTACTATTTACTTGACCTTGAGATTGGCTTGTTTTATTGTCTTTTTGCAAAAATAATTTTTGAAACAAAAAGGGATATTACAAAATGTTTGATGGCAAAACAGTTCTAACCGGTGTCAAGCCGACCGGCACTCCGCATTTGGGCAATTATTTGGGCGCAATCAAGCCGGCAATTGCTCTTGGTGCCAAAGCTCTTGCCCAAGGCGGCAAGCACTATATGTTTATTGCCGACTATCATGCCATCAATGCCGAAAAAGACCCCGACGTTTTGCGCGAAAAACTCAAAGAAATTGCCTGCATCTATCTTGCCGCGGGCCTTGATCCCACAAAATCGGTGTTCTATCGCCAGTCCGATGTGCCTGAGATTTTGGAAATCACCACCATTTTGTATGCCTACACCCCCAAAGGCTTTATGAACAAAGCCCATGCCTACAAGGCCGCGGTTGACAAAAACCGTCTGGCCGGCAAACCCGACGACGACGGTATCAACATGGGGCTCTATACCTATCCGACCCTTATGGCGGCCGATATTTTGAGTTTTAACACCGATATTGTTCCCGTTGGCAAAGATCAGGTTCAACATGTAGAAATTGCGCGTGATATTGCCGGCGCCATCAATGCCCACTATGGCAAAGATTTGTTGCACCTGCCAAGCTATCATGTCGAGGAAAACGTTGCGGTTGTCCCCGGTATCGACGGCCGCAAGATGAGCAAATCCTACGGCAATGTCATCCCGTTGTTTGAAGATGACAAGGCCATCAAAAAAGCCGTTTTTTCCATCAAGACCGATTCTCGCCCCTTGGAAGAGCCCAAAAACCCTGACGAGATTTTGGTCTATGAAATTTACAAATCAATTGCCACGCCGGAGCAACTGCAAGAAATGGGCGACGGCCTGCGTCAGGGCAAGCTTGGCTATGGTCATATCAAAAATATGTTGCTTGATGCCGTCATTGCCGAGATAAGTGCCGCCCGCGAAAAATACAATTATTATATGGCGCATTTTAACGAGGTTGAGGAGATGCTGGCTCAAGGCGCTCTCAAAGCCCGCCCGACGGCGCAAGCCACCCTTAAACGCCTCAAAGACGCGGTTTTCGGTCGGGAATAAGCTAAAATTCATGAGGCAAGCGTGGCTATATTTCCACCGGCTGCCGGAAGCTCAAAAAATAAAAATTGAAAACAGGTTTATCCACAACCTAAGATTTATTTTTGAGAATATATTGACTAACCCGTCGGGTGAGTGTACAAAGACCAGTATGGTACATTAGTGTATCATAAAGCGACCTAAAGTAAA
>CALXTM010000017.1 GCA_944391415.1 uncultured Alphaproteobacteria bacterium | reverse complement strand
GGCGATGGAGCTATCCCGTTATGCTTATGCCAGTCCGATATTAAATAAAGAGACAAAGACGGTTAAATCCTTGCCTCCCCAGTCATTTAACTAGTATGATTGATGAACTCCAAAGTTATATTGTCGTGTTATTCATAAAACTGGAGCGGTAAAAATTTGGCTTGTGCGTAACTTTACTTCTTTGCCATGATGGTTTTCCATTTTGCAAAATGTGGTTTAAGGAAGTCATAGCTAAATTTTTGCATCTCATTTTTAATCTGTGCAAGTGTATGGTTGGAATAAGATTGTTCCATGGTTGTCTTGCCTTCCCAACCAATGATATCGTTAATATAAGTCGCACCGACACCGCTATCTTGCAAAGCGATACTAAGATTTTTTCTAAAAGAGTGAAAATCAAAGCCATCGTTGTTACCGGTTTTAACTTTAATTTCCATAAAAAACGGAGATAACTCACGCGTAAAGAATTTATTATTGTATTCTCCGCTCTTGGTTTGGCATTTCTTAATAATAAAATCCGTATCTTTGGCTTTCAATCTTGCCTTTTGCCGATTTATATAATCAACAAAGCCCAAATCTAATAATTGTTGATGAATAGGTACAAAACGCTCGGAAGCTTCATTTTTAAGTTGTTTAATTTTATGGTCTGAACAAAACTGAATACAAGGAATACCGTCTTTTATAAGAATGTCTTTATATTGTAAAGTAATCGCCGCGTTTATTCTCGCACCGGTAAACAAAGCAATCATACAAGCCCAAAATGCATCCGGATTCTTTTGAAAATAGTCATATTTTGGATTAAACATCTCAAGCAATTTATCTTTTTCATATGGTCTGTGCGGATTCTTATCAATTTTCTTTGTATTATCAATTTGAGGAAAGAGATTGAGTATGTTGTTTTTATAAACCTCTGGATTAATATTATTTCCGCAAGTAGCCAATTCTTTAAGATAACGAACTCTCATCTTTTTACTATCATTTTGAATAGATGTATCATTGATGATGTTTTTAGATAATTTCTCAATCATTGAAACTTCATGAAATTTTGCGTAATCATCATCTAAAGAAAGTCCGGCATTTGTGAGTAAATTAACAATCGCTTGTCTTTTTCTGGTTTGATATGTTTTGGTATTGGAGGCAGACTTTTGTAACATCATATTATCCAAAACTTGCCCGATTGTATAACCTGGTGTTTGCGGGTCTGAAACAGATTGCTTTGGCGTACAAATTTCAGCAATAGCAACATTTACCGGTCCGATATATTCTTTAATTTCTTTTTCAAGATTTTTAATATGATTCATAAGAGCTTTGTTTTCGTCACTAAGCTTTTTTATCTCTTCAGACATACCGCAATATAAAGAGTATAATTCGGCAACATCTTTAACCTTATTGCGTTTGGATAGTCTTTTGCTTGAAAAATTGGTAACAAGAGTGAAAATACCGCCCGTATCGTCACTTTCAAATATCAAATTATTAAATAACTGGCGTAACCGTCTTAATTTTTCTTCTTCAGCCATCATCTGTTTAATTTTTTCCTGAGCCTCAAAGTAGTTTTGTGTATGAAGAGAGATGATTTTGTATCTTCTCTTGTTATTAACTCTTGGTAACTCCACTCTATAATAGAAAATTTTGTTTCGCAACTGTAAATAGATTTTAGTTGCCATACAGTTTGCCATACAGTTTTCAGACATTTTGCTCTCCCATAGTTGTTTTTTGTAAAGCAAAATGTAAGTACCTGTTTTTTAAGGATTTAAAAAAATTAAAGAGCCTAACTTTTCAGCCTTGGCTCTTAATCTAAGTGCTTGATTTACAAGCAAAATAAATGGTGCGCTAGGCCGGAATCGAACCGGCACGGGATTGCTCCCAACAGATTTTAAGTCTGCAGCGTCTACCTGTTCCGCCACAAGCGCATAATCTTAAGTCACCTTATACATAGCTTTTGAAATAATTGCAAGATTATTTTTTGAGATTTTGTGGTCTTTGGGGGTTGTATTCATTTTGAGATTGTTTTTTTGTTCAAAGTGTGATTTGTTAAACTCGTTATAACAAAAATCGTTTTGCGATAAACGGCAGTTGACAGCGTCACGGTTTATGGCAAAACTTGATATAAAAAGGGTTAGAAAAATGATTAAAACATATGATTTGTCTTGGAAAGATTATATCTTACCTAATATACATCGTGAAGGATGGCGGTTTGTCGGAATATTTGCGGCAATAACAGCGTTATTGGCAATTATTTGGGAACCGTTGGGTGTGATTGGTTTGGTGATAACGGTTTGGTGTTACTATTTCTTTCGGGATCCACAAAGAATAACTCCTGAGATTGATGATGTGGTGGTCTCGCCGGCTGACGGAATCGTGCAGATGATTGCAACCGTTAAAGCTCCCGAAGAGCTTAATATGGGAGATGCAATGTTTACCAGAGTAAGTGTGTTTATGAGTGTGTTTAATGTTCATGTAAACCGCGCTCCGGCCGATGGCAAAATTATCAATGCTGTTTATGTTCCGGGAAAATTTTTGAACGCCACTCTTGATAAAGCAAGTAAGGATAATGAGCGCCAGTTGCTGGCTATGAAAACCAAGTCGGGAAAGGATATTTGCTTTGTACAAATTGCAGGATTGGTGGCAAGACGAATCGTTTGTGATGCTCAGATTGGGCAGGAATATAAAGCCGGCGAACGTTTTGGCATGATCCGTTTTGGGTCAAGGTTGGATGTTTACTTGCCAGAAGGAGTTGAGCCTCAGGTTGCTCTTGGTCAGACAATGGTTGCAGGAGAGACGATAATTGCTAATTTGAGCAGTGGGGCAAAGGCTGTTAACGGAGTGTGCAGATAATGGAAAAGATTAATCAAAAATTACAGCTATCAAAGCAAAAACTGAATGCTTTGCCATTTCGTAAAATTGCGCCCAATATTGTTACTTTGTTGGCATTGTGTGCCGGAGTAACGTCAATTCGCTATTCAATTCAAGCAGATTGGGCAAAAGCAGTTATATGTATATTTGTGGCTGCGTTCTTTGATTTATTGGACGGTAGAGTAGCCAGAATGCTTAAAGGCTCAACCAAATTTGGGGCAGAGCTTGATTCGTTGTCTGATTTTGTTAGTTTTGGGGTAGCTCCGGCTATACTGCTTTACCAATGGACAATGTTTGATTTGCCAAAGTTTGGTTGGTTTTTTTGTTTGCTGATGTCAATCGGGATGGCTATGAGACTGGCAAGGTTTAATACCATGCTGGAAGAAGAACCACAGCCAGAATATTGGAATCATTTCTTTACAGGGGTGCCGGCTCCGGCAGCTGCTGCAATGGCAATTATGCCGATAATGATTTCTTTTGAATTTCCGAATCTTGATTGGTTTTTTAGGTCAAATGTGTTTTGCGCGGTGTTGCTGGTGGTTGTGACCATGTTGATGGTGAGCCGCATACCGACTTTTTCGACCAAACGTCTTAGAGTGCCTACTTATATGCTGATGCCGCTGATGTTGGTGGTGGCATTGTTTGCAAGTTTTATTATCTCGCAGCCATGGTTGACATTGGGTTTGGCAACAATTTGCTATATGCTGTCAATTCCGGTTGGAATAGTGGTGTTTTGGCAAGAAAAGAACAAGTATAAATAGATGCCAATATGAGAAAAAAGCCGTCATTTGACGGCTTTTTTTGTTGGAAATAGGCGCTATGTAATAAAAATTAATAATATTTGAATTGTCGTATACCGATACATTAAATAAAATCAACTCCATAACGGGAGTTGAAACTATGAAATGCGGAAAAAATTTTACACTTGGTGAATACGTCATTATCAAAAAACCTGATTTGGTAGAGGTGGGTGATAATGTCAGAATATCTGATTTTTGCAGAATATCTTCGGCTTGTAAAATAGGATCTGACTGTGAAATAGCATCGGGAACATATATCTCGGGAGGCGATGGTAAATATAAATTTGCCATGGGCGATTGTTCGAGTTTGGCCGCCGGAGTAAAAATATGGCTGAGCAGTAATGATTATGTTAATGAACCTATTACTCATTCGGTGCCAAATGTAAAAGAAATAAAGGGAAATGTGACCATGGAAAAATATACGGGTATCGGTACTAACTCGGTGGTAATGCCCAATAATCATATTCCGGAGGGAGTTAGTATCGGGGCACTTAGCTTTGTGCCGTCAAACTATAAATTTGAAGAATGGACGGTATATGCGGGAAGGCCTATCAGACCAATAAAAAAACGTAATAAAGAAAACGTGTTGCGCGTGTTGAAAAACGCCGGGAGGATATAAAAATGTGCGGAATTGTGGGATATATCGGCGAAAATGCCGCAAAAGACATTTTGTTGCAAGGATTAAAAAATTTGGAGTACCGCGGTTATGATTCTGCCGGTGTGGCGCTGAATGATAATGAAACAACCTCCGTATATAAAGCACAAGGCAAGCTTGACAATCTATGTTCTTTGCTCAACCGAGTGCAACTGAAACCGAGTGCCAGAGGAATAGGGCATATTAGGTGGGCAACACATGGTGCGGCAACCGAGACAAACGCCCATCCACATAAGTCAAATGACGGAAAATTAGTGCTTGTACATAATGGTATTATCGAAAATTTTAGAGAGTTACGGCAAGAATTGGAAAAACAGGGATTCCGTTTCTATTCGCAGACCGATACGGAAACGGCCGTACATCTTATTGATCGTGAATATAAAAAATGCGGCAATTTGGAACAGGCCGTGATTAATGCCGTTGCTTTGCTCAAAGGGGCTTTTGCTTTTTGTATTATGCATGACGATGAACCAGATAAAATAATCGCCGTGCGCAAAAATGCACCTTTATTAGTCGGTTTGGGAAATAATGAAAATATGATTGCCAGTGATGTTCCGGCACTGATAGGCAAGGTTAACCGAATAATCTATTTGGAAGATAATGAAATTGCCATAGTGCATCGGTGTTTTGTCGAGGTAAAAAATTTTGCCGGTGATGTAGTAGAAAAAAAGATTGAAAATTTGGCTTTTGAGCCTGAGCTTATCAGCAAACGCGGATATGCCCATTTTATGCTAAAAGAGATAAATGAACAGCCAAGCATTATTCGCCGTCAATTAGCAGAATATTTTACTGATAATGGGGAGATAAAACTGGGAAATATAGATTTGATGGCCTTGATGCAAGCAGTCGATAAAATAGAAATAGTTGCTTGCGGATCTTCGTTACACGCGGCCATGACAGCAAAATATATGATTGAAGAATTAGCGCATATTCCGGTGATGGTTGAATCGGCAAGTGAGTATATTTATAAGTATAATTTGACAGATGATAAAACCTTGGTTATCGGAATTTCGCAGTCAGGAGAAACGGCCGATACCATTACGGCATTAAAACAAGCTAAACAAAAAAATGCCAAAATTTTAGTTTTGACCAATCGAGAGGATTCAAGTATCGTACGATATGCCGATTTTGTCTTACCGCTTAAGGCCGGGATTGAGGTGAGTGTGGCTGCGACCAAGTCTTATACTGCGCAATTAATGCTGCTTTATTTGCTTGCCCTAAAGTTGGCACAAATGCGTTTGGGCATGAATGATAAGTTGAGAAAACTTAAAGAAGAGTTGTTTGAAGTTCCGGCCAAGATTGAGCAGGTATTGTGTCAAACCAATTTGATTAAAACATGTGCCGAAAAATATGCCAAAGCTCAAGATTATATATTTATCGGACGGGGAATTAGCTATCCTTCGGTTATGGAGGGAGCCCTAAAATTAAAAGAAATAAGTTATATTAATGCAAATGCCTATACGGCAGGAGAGTTAAAACACGGGCCAATCGCTTTAGTTGATGAAAAAATGCCGGTGGTGGCTGTGTTAACCAAAGATAATCTTCTCTATGATAAAATGATATCAAACTGCCAAGAAGTAAAAGCAAGAAAAGGAAAAATTATTGCCGTAACCAATGATGCGGCACATCAAGATATGTTTGATGACATAATTTTGTTGCCGAAAAGCTCCAGTGAGCTGATGCCGTTGTTGATAGCGCCGGCGTTGCAATTGTTGGCATATTATACAGCCCTTAGTCTTGGGCGAGAGGTGGATCAGCCACGCAATTTGGCCAAGTCGGTTACTGTTGAATAAAACTAAAAGTTAGTTTTTGAGGTAGTTGGCTTCAAGTTTTTTGATTTTGTCACGATATAAAATGGCAGTTTCAAAATCAAGGTCGGCTGCAGCTTGCTGCATGAGTTTGTTGTATTCGCGCATCTTTTTGTCAAAGTCTTTGAGCTCGTCAATATCGTGTTGTGAAGATATAGATGCTTGGTCTTTGGCTGTCATTTCTTCCATTACGCCAGAAACCTTTTTCTTGATGGTTTGCGGGGTGATGTTATGAGCTTTGTTATATTCAATTTGCTTTTTGCGGCGACGTTCGGTTTCTTCAAGAGCTGTCTTCATTGAACCGGTGATGGTGTCGGCATATAAGATAACTCGTCCTTCGGCATTGCGAGCAGCTCGTCCGATAGTTTGAATTAAAGAACGGGCAGAACGCAAAAATCCTTCTTTGTCGGCATCTAAAATGGCGACCAGCGAACATTCTGGAATATCAAGACCTTCGCGTAGCAGGTTGATGCCAACCAGAACATCAAAAACACCAAGGCGTAGGTCGCGGATTATTTCAATACGCTCCAAAGTGTCAATATCAGAGTGAAGATATCGTACTTTGATGCCGTTTTCGTTAAGATAATCAGTTAGATCCTCGGCCATTTTTTTGGTTAGGGTCGTAACCAAAACACGGTTCCCTTTGGCGATGACTTGTTTACACTCGTGCATCAGATCATCAATTTGATTTTCTACTGGACGTACAATACAGAGCGGGTCGGTCAGGCCGGTGGGGCGAATAATTTGCTCGGTAAAAGTTCCGCCGCTTTGTTCAAGCTCCCAATCACCAGGGGTGGCCGAAACAAAAATGGTTTGTCCGCGCATCTTATCCCATTCGGCAAATTTTAGAGGACGATTGTCAACACAAGACGGTAGTCTAAAACCGTATTGTGCCAAAGTCGATTTGCGGTTAAAGTCACCGCGATACATTCCACCTATCTGAGGGACGGAAACGTGGCTTTCGTCAATAAACAAAATAGTGTCTGATGGCAGATATTCAAATAAGGTCGGCGGTGGGTCACCGGGTTTGCGACCGGTAAGGTAGCGAGAGTAGTTTTCAATACCTTTGCAATGGCCGGTTGCCTCAAGCATTTCCAAATCAAAGCGGGTGCGTTGTTCAATACGCTGGGCTTCTAAAAGTTTGTTGTCTTTGGTGAATGCCTGGATTTGCTCGGCCAGCTCTTGACGGATGCCGACAATAGCTTGAGAAACAGCCGGTCGCGGAGTAACATAGTGATTGGCAGGATAGACGGTTATTTGCCGAAGAGAGGCGGTTTTTTTTCCGGTTAAAGAATCAAACTCGTCAATCGTTTCTATTTCATCGCCAAAAAAAGAAATGCGCCATTCTCTGTCTTCATAGTGAGCAGGAAAAATATCAAGGATATCGCCACGTACTCGAAACGTCGAGCGAACGAAATTTTGTTGATTGCGCTCATACTGCAATTCGGCAAGGCGGCGGCAAATGTCTTGCGGATTTATCTCTTGCCCGACTTCGAGCGGCAACGTCATCGAAGAATAGGCCTCGACATCTCCAAGGCCATAGATGCAGGATACCGAGGCTACAATTATAACATCGCGGCTTTCAAGTAATGAGCGGGTGGCAGAGTTGCGCATGCGGTCAATTTGCTCGTTAATGGCCGAATCTTTTTCGATATAAGTGTCGGTTTTGGGGACATAGGCTTCGGGTTGATAGTAGTCATAGTAGGAGACAAAATATTCAACATGATTTTCGGGAAAAAATTCTTTCATCTCGGTATAAAGCTGGGCGGCCAAAGTTTTGTTGGGGGCCATAATAAGGGCAGGCCGAGAGCTCTCTTCAATTATTTTGGCCATGGTGTAGGTTTTGCCGGAGCCTGTTACCCCCAGCAGAACTTGATCTTTGAGCCCATTGTTGAGGCCGCAAAGCAATTCTTTTATTGCCTGAGGTTGGTCGCCTGCAGGGGCAAAAGGTGAGTGAAGCTTAAAAATACTGCCCATCTTATTCTAAATCGCTTTCTTTTAGAGATTCGGTATAAAATTTAGAGAAATTACTAAAGTTTTGAATGTCGGTAATGGCGCTGTTAATAGCTTTGATATCTACTTTTTCCTTTTCAAGGTGACTGGTTAAAACATTAAAAGCACTATAAAACGGAGTGTCTTTGAAATAAGGAGCAAATTTGTTGCGTAAGCGCACCAAAACAGTTTCTTTGCCGGCTTGTTTAAGGGCTGTTGCCCAGTCAAGAATATAATTCATTTGCTCGGATGATAATTTTTGACCGGGTTGGGGCTCTTCGATAAGGTATTTGATGGTGTCGGAAGCATTGTCCCAATCGCCGGATTTCCAATATATTTCAAACCGATGTAAAATTGCATTGGGACTGTAATCATTAGCCAACATTTGAAGAGCTTCATCAGGGCGATTAAGAGCAGAATAAGCTCTGGCGGCAATAATCTTGCGTGGGTTTATGGTTGCAGATGACAGATTGGGAGCATCGGTTACCTCCAAAATATCAAGAGCTTCTTGGGGTTTGTTTTCAAACAAGTAGATAACGGCCAGGCGTGAGCCGACACGAGCTTTGTTGTCAGGCGAGAGATCGTCCTTTTGCAGCAATGACAGCAATAATTCTTGTGCCCGCGGCAAAAGATCGACCGCAACCAAACGATCGGATAATTTTTGGATAATGGTGTTTTGTTTGGTGCTTAATGATGCTAGCCATCTGAAATCATGGTATAGGGCCAGAGATTTTATCGGAGAAAGGTTGTCATCGGCATGGTTGCCAATAAAAATATCTTCAAAAATCTTGACCATTCTGGCTGCGGTTACCTCTTTTTGTTGGCCTTCGACCAGAAATCCTTGCTCGTTTAGGACGCGAAGAGCATTGTAGTAATCTTTGTCTTCTAGGTAAAGTTCGGAAAGTTTGCTCAAAAGATTGATCTTAAACGTTTTGTCTCCCCAAGCAAAACGTAATTTTTCCAACTCGCTGATTGCACGTTTGGTGTCAATAAAATTGACCATTTGGCTTAGAACCGTATGACGTAAACGAGCCAAGGCCGAGAATTTTGCCGAATCGGAATTTAGCAGAGTTTGATATGTTTTGATGGCATTGCGGATATATCCCTGCATCTCTAACTTTTGAGCCGAAAGGAAAGTAATTTGCGGGTTGAGGTTGCGTAGGCGATCAGGTACGGAGCTTAAAATATCTATAAAGTTTTGTGAGGAAAGATCATCCCCAGTGGCAACGGCGTTGCGAGCGGCAACGATTGCTACCTCATCTTTAATTGCCTGCGGATAATCGCGCATTAAAGACATATGTGCAAAAATTACGGCATTGTTTTCTTCTTTGTATTCGGATGCGCTTTGGGCAATGGTGCGCCAAAAAACGCCTTCGGCAGTATCGGGAAGGGTGCTTTGCGAAAAATCATTGATTGATTCTTCATAACGCCGGGCCAAAAAATTAGCAATGCCGGAAAGTGCATAAAATTTGGCTGTTTTAGCTTCCGGAAGATCAAGATTGCGCATTTGGTTTAGAATGTAGAGAGCATTGGTGCCCAATCCGTTATAAATATAGTATTGAGCTAACTTTATGCGTAAATTGTTTTTCTGATCAAGCGGTGCTGCCAAAATTTGTTTTTTGAAATCATCGACGACGTCAAGAAAGTTCTTGTTGGCAAGGCTTTGAGAAATCTGCAGGTCAAAAGCATTGTTGTGCGAGGCATCTGTGTCATAATTTAATTGTTTTTGGTTGCGCTTTAGGACATCTAAATCGCTGGTGATATTGAGAGAGCGTCCAAGCGCTTTGAGCGTGATGCCTGAATTGCCACGGTTAAGGACAATATCCGGAGCATTGACAACAAAAGCCAAACCTTGGGCCGTGGGTAAAATATCAAAATCAGGATAGCGATAGGGAGTATTAAAGCCAAGGCCAAGTTGCGATGTTGTTGAAATGGAGATAATATCGCCTATTTCCGGGTCGATAATCGAGAGAGTATTGCCGGTTTGGTTGTTGGGAATAAACAAATATGACTGTTTAAGGCTGTCATATTGTGTGAATATGGTCAAATTTTTGGTCTCGAATTTGGGCGGGCGACCGGTATATAAATCGAGAATCCACAACAAACCCTCTTTACGCAAAGCATATTTTACACCAGGAGCCGGTTTAATAATTACAAAGGTTCCACCGGGGTGTGGAAGATTGTAAATTTCTTCGGCCATATTTTTGGCGTCTGACTTTAGGGTGTCAATATCAATGCGGTTGGGACGATCGAAAACCAACCATATTTTGCCGTTGCGCTCAAAAGCGGCCATGTTGACGGGAGCATTCCAGGCAAAACGCAAGCTCGTAATCTCGTCAAGTTCTGGGGATGCTTGGTCAAAAGCTGGTTGCGGAGATGAGGTTGTCGGGGTAAGAGCTTTTATTTGTCCTTCTTCCAACCCAAAATTAAGCAACTGAGTGTTTAGCTCCTGGCCTTGAGATAGACAAGCATAGCTTACGGCTGTAAAGGCGGTAAGAAATGATAAAAATGTTATTTTTTTTAGGCGTTTCAAGGTCGGTCAGCTTTAATTTTGTTAGAGGTTATTGCCTATTAATTCGGCAGTAATTGCCTGAGCCTTTTCGGCATTCATTTGCGAGAGAATGGCCGAGGAGGCTGATGGTTTCATTCCTTTGAGAATTGCTACGGTAATTTCAAGATCCATAGTGTCAAAAATTCTGGCTGCATCTTTGGGTTTCATGGAAGAATAAAGTTTGACCAAAGAGGCAATATTTTCTTTTTCTTGCTCGGAATAACGATTGATAAGCTTATTTAAGCGCTCTTCATATTCTTTAAGTTGTTTAAGCTTTTTGTCGATTTCGGTTTCGGCAACTTTGAGCTGAATGGCCCGTTTGTCAATTTCTTTGGAACGGAGATCAAGCGCTTCACGTCGCTCGGCCAGTTCTTGCAAAATCAGAATTTCGGAGCTGGTGAAAGCAGTATTTTGAGGAGATTTTTGATCAGGCGACGTGCTATCGCCTTTTTCCAGAACATCGGTAAGTTCGGCAGTTTCTTTGTTGAGTTTTTCTTCGGCTTTGGCCTGGCTTGCGGTTATGCTTAGTTTTGGCGCGCTGTCTTGCTTATAAAGATCAAAAAGGTTGCTGATTTTGAGGCTTAGCGATAAAAAAGCAACAAAAATAAACAGCGGCAACAGACGAAATTTGGGTTTGGTTTTTAACATTGTTATTCCTCTATTTGATAGACCTGAGGGCTTTAAGAAGTTCAAGTTCGGCAGCAGCACGGTCATTCAACGGTGTAGGATCTGTCGATGCGGGTTGTTCGTTGGCTGATGGTTTTAAATTGCGCGATGAGCTGATTACGTTTTCAAGGCGATCGGCCAAAGAATCGGCCCGTTCATTGATAAACAATAAGTCATTTTTGAGCTCTTTGGCACTGTCGACAACTTCTTTGAGACCCTCGGAAGAATGCTCGGTTGCGGTTTTTAGCTTGGGAATGGAATTTTCAGCCTTAAAAGTAGCTTCGTTTAGGGCCGAAACAAGCTGAGCAAGGCTCTTTTGGTTTTGGCGCAGAGCATTAAGGCTTTTGTTGAGGCTGTATGCATAAATTATCATCGGAATTAGCAATATTATGATGAGCAGATTGATAATCAATTCAAGATTAGCCATTTTTTTCAGCCTTTCCTTCAATTTTTATTACGACATGGTCATCATGACGCCCCATAATACCGTTGAAAAGCGGTACATCTCCACAAAAAACAGTAACTGGGTCTTGCGGCAATATATCAAGAGGCAAAAAAGATCCCTTTTGCCAAGCAGAAACATCACTAAGTTTAACCTCGGTTTCTTTTAGAACGGCTTTGATCTCGACATCGGTTTCCCACAGTTGCGACATGAGATGATTTTCCCAGATTGTGTCACGTCCGAAACGCTCACCCATAAACATTTGCAACAAAAGCTCTCTTACCGGTTCAAGAGTGGCATAGGGTATCATAAGGTCAATGCGGCCGCCGCGGTCTTCCATGTCAATACGAAGGTGGGCAACAATAACAGCGTTTGACATCCTGGTGATGGTTGCAAAACGCGGGTTGGTTTCAAGACGATCAAAAACAAAACCAACCGAGGTTATCGGATCAAAAGCTGTTGATAAATCGCTTAAAATGAGCTGGATAATGTCTTTGACAATGGTTAGCTCGATGGTTGTATAGGGGCGTCCTTCTATGCGCATGGCAGCAGTGCCACGGCGACCGCCAAGCAAAACATCAACCATGGAATAGATAAGGGAGCTGTCAAGCGACATAAGGCAATAGTTGTCCCATTCATCAGCTTTGAAAACACTAAGCAAGGTGGGCAAAGTAAGCGAATCAATATATTCGCCAAACCTCATTGATTCAATGGAATCAAGCGATACTTCAACGTTGTCTTGCGTAAAATTACGCAACGAGGTGGCCATTAGACGAATCAAACGGTCAAAGACAATTTCCAACATGGGCAAACGCTCGTATGAAACCATGTTGGAGTTAAGAATCGCTTGGACACCACTTTTTTGCGGGGTGTTTTGCTCAACCGATGAACCATAGCCAAGAAGAGAGTCAATCTCGTCTTGGTTTAAAACTTTGGAATCCTGAACATCGGATTCATTGATGTTTTTTGTTTCTTCTGCCACTTTAGTTTATCCTTATAACCGTTATTATTGAAGCTCAAACACACTAAAGTTGAGATTCTTTATCTTTACGGGCGCTGCCGCCAGGTTAAAGCGATATAATAATTCTTCTTTTAACCAGTATAGACCTTCTGATCCTTTGACCTCGTCCAAGTTAAGCTCTATGGTGTGGGCAATGACAACGTCGTTTAATCGTGGAATTAAAATTTCAACCAACTTAAGGTCTTCAATACTTGAGAGTTCAAGCGTTATTTTCATCTTAAGTTCATGTTGGCCGTCTTTGCCGCGAACTGATGTCTTAATCTCGGGAAGATCATAAAAAACCGTGACCGATTTGTCGGCATCTTTATCATACTGAATAATTTTGTAACCACTGCCCAAAGAATCGTATGAAGTATTGAGAGCAAAATAAATGCCCACCGAAATACCAATGACAATTAACAGCGCCAGCAACAAAACCATAATCTTTTTGCGCTTTTGCGGGGAGTTGTCAACAACTTCTTCTTCGGTATCTAAATCATTGTCTTCTATCATAACCACGCCATAAGTAATGCTCAAACCATAAAATTTAACGCTATTTTAGTCCGATTATTTTTATAAATAAATGCAAATTTGTTAGTTATTAAATGTTTTAACAAAAAAGTCTCGGAAAAAGCATAATTTAACATATTTGAAACAATTTTTATGTTACAATCATCTAAGATGGACTTATAAAGAGGATTCCGTTTATGTATTTGTGGCTTGTGCTTGCAACATTTTTGGCTATGATTGCCGCTTATTTGCTGCCTATCAGGGCTGATACGCAGGAGGCGGTGATTGTGCCGGTGGCTCAGGCCAGGTTGATGCAGATGATTGTTAAGGAAGAGGCCGGAAAACAATTTATGCATGAGCGCGCATATCCTTATTATAGTAACGATTCTGAAAGAAAAGTCGGATATACAAGCGGTGAAATAGATGTATCGGATTATTTACCGTTCGGATTTATTGATAATAACGAGTATGTAACGGCTATTTATTGCATGGATGAGGCAATGACGCAGATTTTGACCGGTGAAGATGCCTGCAGAAGAATCGAGGGAACCAAAAAATGGCGGATGTTAATTACTTATGGCCCGATACCCGAACAATGGCAAAGCATCAATCTCAAAAATAACGGATATGATATTAGGCCCTCGGCCGATATGATGGCGGCTTTACGCAAGCAGGTTGGACGTAATGAAATGGTGGGATATGTTGTCAACGAGGGCGGAAAGTTATATGTCGTTAATTACGAAGGTATCAAATTCGAGGTTCCGCAACCAGTAGTGAATAATATAGGAATGAGCAATTACGGAATTAAAGACTGTATTAATGACCATGTGTCATGTTTGGCATATATGTCGTGGCGGTAAGGAGGTAGGAATGAAGATGTTGGAAAAGCAAAATAAGACTCAAAAAGGAAGCTTGATGGTTGAGGCCATTGCTTTGTTGGGACTTATCACCTTGGTTACCCCAATCCTTTACAGAAAAGCAGCCGAAAGAACAACCGAGTTGCAAGATATCAACGTGGCAACACAAATGCGTATGGTATCAAGTGCTGTGGATGATTTTATACGTGATAATTACAATGAAATAGGCGAAAGCCATGGTGGCGAGGTCTTTAAGCTGACCGATGCCGAACTCGAAAAATTGGATAAATATTTGCCTTATGGATTTAGTACGCAAAAATCACGTCTTTTTGATGATTTTGATATATCGGTGCGTAAAAAAACGGTAGTTGATAAAAATGATAATGAACATCATATCTATACCAGCGCGGTTTTGGCTCCGTTGCGTGATAATATTACGATGATGCGTTCTTCAAAAATTGCCTCGATGATCGGTGCAAACGGCGGTGTTTATCGTCAGATAGGCAAGGAGGACGGCAGTACGGAATATAAAATCGAAGGTGTTCAGGGGTCGTGGGAGGCCAGCTTGGATGATTATGATTTTTCGCCTGATGGGGTGAAAGACGGAAGTTTGGTTGTTATTTCCACCAAAGCAATCGGTTCGGTAAGAGGCGATGTCAGCTCTGATGAGGCATTATATAGAATTGATGATGGGGATGAAACCAAAAATACCATGCAAACAACTCTTTATATGGACGGAAACGAAATCAGAGGTGTCAGAGAATTAATTGCCAAAGGCGGCAGCGGCGGAGATGTCATCATCGGTAAAAATTCAAGCTTGACCAGTAATTTGATTGTGACCGGAACAACCAACCTGAAACAAGCATTGACGGTTGATGGCGATACTAATTTGAACGGTGATTTGACAGTTGACGGAAATACGGTGTTAAATCAGGATTTGACGGTAAAAGGGGATGCAACGGTTAATCAAGATTTGACAGTGAAAGGGGATACAAATCTTGCCAATACAACCATTACCGGTAATTTGACACAATCTGGCGGGGATATCAATTTTAATCCGAATAAATTTACGCTAAACAGCAAAGGAGATGTTGTGATTGATGCCGCCGGCAATACAAGCATCGGCGGAACCAATGTGAATATCGAAGGCGATGAAAGCGTTAATATTAATGTCGGAGATAACGGTATAACGGTTGACCAAAGCGGAAACACCATCACCGGTGATACGCAGTTTAACGATGGTGATGTGACAATCAATAAAGGCGACTTGATTGTTGATGGCGGTGAAATTATCGTTATCCCTGAAAATCCTGATGATGAGACTGGTATTTTGGCAGATTGGCTATATGCGAGCAAGGGTATTAAAGTCGGCGGAAAGACCGGAACAAATAAATCTCCTGGTAATTATTTTACGGTGGATAGCTCCGGGGTTGATGTAAAATCAGGATCGTTAAACGTACGTGATAACTTCTATGCAGATAATAGCACGGTTGATATTACAACTGACAGTTTTGCCGTTGGCGGAAAAGTAGGTACTGCAGGAAATAAAATAAATGTTAACGGCAGTTCGGCCTTTATCGGAAACAGCTATGCTTCCAACGGAACGCATGAGGGGTTGTTGGTAAAATCGGCCTCTTTAGTGTTGCGCAATGCATCGGGTAATTTGGCGATGGAAAACAGCGAGGTTACTTTATCAAGCTCTAATTCACGCGTGAAATTGGATAAAAATTCGGTTGTTGTCGGGGTTGGAACAGAAGATGCCGAAGTGGCTAAAATGATTGCAACGGCAAGTAAGATTGGGTTTGAAAACACCGGCAGCGGAACCGGAAGCTCAGGTACGTCGCTATATTTGGAAAACGGCAAAATGAAATTCGGGGTTAGCGGTAATACGCAAATTTTGGGTGATGAATATGGACTGGCGATTGCCGGCAAAGGCGGAAATTTAACCGGTAACAGTGTTAAAGTAGGTTCTGACGGAGGAGTTAATGCAACCACGATACTTGATGGTGCAAAAGTGGCAATAAGTCGTGAGGGAATTATTGAGGTGGCTGCTCCGACCACAATCGATAATGATGGCGGATTTATCCGGGCAAGAAGATTGGTTAGTGACGTACCGTATCCTAGCGGATCTGCTTTTGACGGATTTACCTCATCGGGCGGAACTCCTACAAACGGATATGATTACTACCAGGTTAATCCGGCTTATACATCGGTAATGAACGATATTAAACTTGCCAGCAGAGGCGGTGCAAGATTAAGCGATATTTTACCAGATTATATTAATAAAGGAATCTATGTGGTTGATAATACATATAAAATGGATAAAATAGGCGATTGGACGAACCTGAGCGTTTCGGGTGGAAAGCCATCATTGCCGTCAGGGGCCGAGTGTTCGAATAACTCTTGTGTAGCATCGCCGTGGTTGGGGTTTGTTCCGGCTCCGCAATGTCCGAAAAACTACGCCAAAGTAATTACAATTAATCCGATAAGATGGAGAATGAGCGAGGTATATGCGGTTTATGGAGCAAGTAGTTTTAATAATAGCGGCGAATACAAAAAAATTATAAGCGGCGATAATTTTGGATTATATTTTTGGCGGCAGACCAATCCTAAACAAGCTGAGTTTGAATTATTGCCGGCCAGCGGTGGTAGTGAACATACTCACTATATCAGCAGTGGTTTTCCGTTGACATTTCAAACTAATACTTGGCTTAATACAACCATGTCGGAAAATTTTGGCGGTAAATCTACATCTGGAAATGTAAGCAATTTCCAAGGATGGCATACCATTATGGGATTTATTTACAGACCTAGTCAATATCAACAGCTTTTGTCGGATATCGGTTATTCAATTGATAGCACGGATATTTATTGGAATGTCTTTCCGGTTTATGCTCAGGAGTTGGCCGCAGTGACAAATGTTTATTGTTATTTTGACAGACATCCGTTGACATCTGGAACATCAAGAACTTGGACTTGGGGATCATCGCCAGTGTACCAATATGATCAGTTAAATAACTATCGTCAAGGTTATAAAAAAGGAGCAGTATCTGGTGCTGCAGGTTGGGGCAGCGGATCTAGCGGTGATGGTTCGCAAGTAAATGATCCTACACTGGGGTATGATGATGCATGGTAGAAAAAAAGCCGCTTTGAAAAGCGGCTTTTTTTAATCTTTATGGCGGAAAGTTATGCGACCTTTGGTGAGGTCATAAGGGGTCATTTCTATATCAACTTTGTCGCCGACCATTACGCGAATGCGGAATTTGCGCATTTTGCCGGCGGTGTGAGCCAGAATTTCTACCCCGTTTTCCAATTTGACGCGAAACATTGCATTGGGCAATTTTTCAATAACTTCACCCGTTAATTCCAAAAGCTCTTCTTTACTCATAGTGTTTCCTTAAAAAATTACAATTTAGTTGTTTATAATACTTGATTATTTTTTTTGCAAGCGTTTTGTTAGAGGAAGAGACAAGCTGAAGCAACTGCCTTTGCCAAGGGCTGATTTCACACTGATTTTTCCTCCCATCTTTTCAATAATTGATTTGGTTATGGCAAGACCAAGGCCAGAGTTTTTACTGTCTTTTCTTTGCTTGCCTTCGGAAAAGAAAGGATTGAATATATAAGGCAGATCTTTGGGGGCAATGCCAATGCCGGTGTCAGTAAAGGTGATAATGGCTTCGGACGATGATTTTTTGAGCTTGATTGTCAGGCGACCTTTGTCATCCATGGCTTTGATGGCGTTTAGGATGATGTTGATGGCGGCAATCTTGAAATCTGCCTCGTTGCCATTGATATATATTTGTTGCGCAGGGGCAGAAAATATAATATTAATGCCTTTGCTTTTGGCTTCAAAATCTAAAATATTTATGACATCGCTTAGGCTTTCCGCGCAGCTAAACGGAGGTGGCTCGGTTTCGGCATAACCACGAGTTAACTTTAACAGACGTTCGGGAACTTTTGAGGCGTTAATTATTTCGGAATAGATCATGTCGATTATTTTCTTTTGCTCGTCTGATTCAGGAAGGCCAGAATAGTAGTGATCTATAAGATGTTCGGTAATAAGACGGATTGCTCCTAAATGGTTTTTCATTTCATGAGCTATGGACGAAGACAAAAAGCCTAGAGAGGAAAGTTTTTGTTGATGTGAAAAATCTATGTCCTCGCTTAAATCACGGATTGATTCAACAATATATTGATGTGAGTTGTCATATATTACCGGCGCGGCGTTTACGGCCAGATGACGACTTATGTCATGGCTGAATTGTTGAATGATATTGATGCGACGTTTTCTGGTGTGCAAAAGTTCATGCAGAGGACATTGGGTGTGGACCAAGTCGCAAGGGTGATCAATGTTAAAAGAGGATTGGTAGCATTTTAGGCCTGATGAGGCTTTGCTGCCTGCTTGTTTGTAGTAAGTTTTGTTGGCGATGATAATGTTGTAGTCTTTATCTATGACCCTGATGCCGTCGGGGATACTGTCAACTAATGCCTGCAAAAATTTTTCTTTGTCTTTGATTTCGGATAAGGTGTTTTGCAGATTGTCAACCATCATGTTAAAAGTACTGCTGAGCCGATCTAGTTCGTCAAGATATTTAATATTATTGCGCACCGGAATACGAAGATTAAGGTTACCTTGGCCTATTTCTTCTGATATGGTTGATATTTTGTTTATCGGGGTGAGAAGCCAACGTTTTATCAAATAGCCGACCAAAATGATAAAAAATGCCAGTAAAAGAGCACTTAAAGAAATAATGGTGATACCGTTGTTGATGGTTTGATATTGAGCGTCAAAGCTTTTGGAGCGTTCGGCAATCATGTTTTGTTCATGAATTAAAAAATCAGGGTTTTGCGAATCATGGGTCAGAGTATAAATCTGCGGATATGAAATATCATCAATTGTAATCTCGTCATACTGCTCAACGAGCTGTTTGAGCTCTTTGGTTAGATTGATGCTGCGATAAAGAAGGTCAATGTATTGTTGATTGCGCTGAATCGAAAACAATTGGTCTTTTTCGACTTTGGAGGAATAAGCCATATAGAAAGCCATAATGAACAATAAAGAAGCAATCAAAAACAGGCTTAAGATAGAATAGACAATTTTGCGGTTAAGGCTTAAAAACATGATAACATCTCTTTGGTTAAAACATCTCAACAGCCAGATGGTATCATACAATTATTGCTAAAAGATAAATAAAAAGCGGAGTTTGTAAACTCCGCTTTTAGCCTTAAGCCTCATTAAGAAGTGCATAAATACCAGTAACGTTGGACATTTGACGAAGTTTTTCGCAGGTGGTTTCATCTTTTAATATGCGCGAAAGCATAGCCAATGCCGTGAGATGATCGGCACCGCTGCCCTCAGGTGACATTAAAAGGAAGACCAAATCAACAGGCTTATTATCGATGGAATCAAAGTCTACAGGATAGGCAGGTTTGGCAAAGAAAGCATATACTTTATCCAAGCCAGTGAAACGGCTGTGCGGCAATGCCGTACCCATACCGAACCCGGTAGAGCCCAGATTTTCTCTTTCGAGCAAGGAATCAAAAATTGTCAAAGCATCTATACCGCTGATTTCTGACGCCTTTTGAGCAAGATCCTGCAAAAACTCTCGCTTAGAGCCAGACTTTAGCCCTAAGAAAATGTTCTTTTCGGTTAAGATATTTGATATATTCATGGTTCACTTCTTTTGGTTATTTAGGTTCAACCCAGCCGATATTACCGTCTTTGCGACGATATACCATATTAAAGTTGCCGGTTGCAACGTTTTTGAACATAAGCGCGGGTTCATTATTCAAATCCATATACATAACAGCCTCTGATACCGTGCATACCGGAATGTTGGCTTCCAATTCGGCAATGGTAAGCGGAGCATCGTCAATGTCTACTTCGTCGGCTTCTTCGTTAATGGAGAAAACAGCCTCATTGGCAATTTCGGCCAAGCCGGTTTTGCCTTTGTGGTCATTTAATTTGGTTTTGTGACGACGAAGACGTGTGGCAATATGCTCATTGGCGGCATCAAAAGCAGAGTAGGGATCGCCAGCTGTTCCGGTACCTTTGAGAATGATGTTTTTGGCCGGATGAACAGTTACATCGGCAATAAAATCATCTTTTATCTTTGAAAAATTTACCGAACAGCTGATAGGAGCCGGAAAATATTTGTTTACCGAATTTAATACGTTCTCTTCTACATGGTTGCGGAGTCTGTCCCCGATATCAACCTGATTGCCTGATAATGTGATTTGCATAATTTCTTCCTATAACTTAATTTTAATACAATTAAAACAGAGACGGTCAACAGTCCCTTTTGACACAATCAAATACTATGTTATTTTACATAAGTCAATATAAAAGTCAAATACATCAGCGCAGTTTATACCCGCTTTGTCCGTTTGCGTTGGCTTGATGTCGGTATTCCCATAGATTCGCGATATTTGGTGACAGTACGGCGAGCAATCTTTATGCCCTCTTGACCAAGCAGCGATACAATATTGTCATCAGATAAAATATGCTTAACGTCTTCATTTTCAATAAGCGTTTTGATTTTGTGTTTGAGTGTGGTGGTCGAGGTGTCATCGTTGCCAATATAGCTGCCGGCGGCAGATGAAAAAAAGTATTTGAGCTCGAAAATACCGCGTGGAGTTGACATGTATTTGCCGTTGGTAACTCTGCTTACGGTGCTTTCGTTGATGTTAAGAGCCAGAGCAATATCTTTTAGGCACATCGGCTTAAGATATTCTATACCTTGTTCCAAAAAATGATATTGCCGAAGCACGATCTCTTCGCATACACGCAAAATAGAAGTGGCTCGTTGATGCATGGCTTTGATAAGAAAACTAGCGCGGCTCAAGTTTTCTTTTAGATAACGCGAGGCTTTTTTGTCGGTGTTTAGTTGCGAGTAATAATGATGATTTATCAACAGACGCGGCAGGGTCATGGAATTAAGCTCGACCCGGTATTCTCCCAGGTTTGACCTGGTAACAAAAACATCGGGGATAATATAGGAGGTGAGTTCCTGCGTGTAGGCTGCGGCCGGTTTGGGATTGAGCGATTTGAGGCAGTTGATAAGGCTTGGCAACTCTTCAACAGAGCAATGGCATAATAAGCTGAGCTCTTTGAATTTTTTGGCAGCCAATAAAGGCAAATTGTCTAAAAGATGTTCCATCTCTGGCGAGAGCTGGTTGAGATCAGAAAGCTGGATGCGTAAACATTCGGCCAAGTTTTCGGCAAAAATTCCCGATGGTTCAAATTGTTTGAGCTTGGCTAGAATGTCGGCCAGTCTTTGAGGAGAGGTTTTGAGTGTGGAAGCAAGTGTGGTAATGTCTCCCCTGAAATAGCCGGCAGCATCAAGCTGTTCACTCAAAAATTTGGCAATAAGACGATCAGCCGCAGAATCAAAGGCAAGCATAATCTGTTCATCGATTATGTCATGAAAAGATTTGGTTTGGGCCAATTTCTCTTGAAAATAGTCAAAAGAATCATCGTCGTTACGCTTTTCTTTGGCGTGATTGTAGTCAGACCAGTCAGCGTTTTCCCAATTTTCGAGGCCGACAGTGTCTGAGCCATAGTCGTCAAATTCATTGTTAAGGGGAAGATCTGCAGAAAGTTCTTCCGTATCATCTATGGAAGATGTCGGTTCATCAATGCCAGAAACAGGAATATCATCTTGGGCGGCAAGATAATCGTCTTCTCTTTCCAAAAGAGGGTTTGATACCAACTCTTGTTCAACAAGTTGGTTGAGTTCAAGATTGTTCATTTGAAGCAGATTAATTGCTTGCCGCAACTCAGGAGTAAGCAGCAAAGATTGCGATTGCTTGATTTCCAGTTTGGGGGTTAAAGCCATCAGCTTAGAACAATCATTACATAGAGAAACTGTCGCCTAAATATACTTTGCGAACTTCCTCGTTGGCAATAATTTCTGACGGAGTTCCTTCCATCAGAACCGTTCCGCCGTGCAAGATATATGCGCGGTCGGTAATATCCAAGGTTTCGCGAACATTGTGATCGGTTATTAAAACGCCAAGCCCTCGGTGCTTTAACTGCGAAACAAGATTACGAATCTCACCTACGGCTATCGGATCAATACCGGCAAGAGGTTCATCAAGCAAAATATAGTTTGGTTGGCTGGCAAGAGCCCTTGCTATTTCAAGACGACGACGCTCACCTCCTGATAAGGCCAAAGCCGGAGATTTGCGAAGATGCGCAATCGAAAACTCATTAAGAAGTTCCTCCAGCATATTTTCGCGACGACTTTCATCATCAATTACCATTTCAAGAATGGCTTTGATATTGTCTTCAACACTTAGAGAACGGAAAATCGATGCCTCTTGCGGAAGATAGCCAATGCCTAGCCTAGAGCGGCGATACATCGGCAGGTTGGTTATATCAATTCCATCAATGTGAACATCGCCATAATCCGGAGTTATAAGCCCGGTGACACAATAAAAACAAGTCGTTTTGCCGGCGCCGTTGGGGCCAAGCAAACCAACCGCTTCTCCGCGTCGTACATATAAAGATACATTACGCAAAACAGGGCGCTTTTTGTAGCGTTTGCCAATATTGAAAACCTCAAGTTTTGCTTCGGGGGAAAAATTTGTCATAACAGGTTATTCCTTTTTCTTTTCTTTGAAGACACCGCTGACACGACCTGATTTGGCGCCTGAAAGAATTTTGCTGATACCGCTGTTGAGGTCAGTCTCGGCGGTGGAACCATTTAAAATATTGCCATTTTGGTTAATAACCACATCATCAAATAGTTTTATTTTGCCGTCAATAGCATAATAAGTTCCCCTAAGAGCCGTTACCACAGTGTCTTGCGAGGTAATTTTGACATTTTGTTCAATGTCTATTTTGTTAAGAATCATTTTACCGTTTGCATCTTTTGTAAAATAGGCCGTCATCAAATCGGCAAATACTTTGTTGCCTTTGGCGTCGGTAGCAATAACCCCGTCAATGGCGATGGCTTTTTGTTGTGATGGATAGTAGGTGATGCTGCCTTGGGCGGTGATGTCGGCATCAGGGGTCTTGATGCGGGCCGGCGAGCCTTTTAATACAGCGCTGTCTTGGTTAATGTCGTAAATTAGGCTATCACCGAAAGCCTCGGCCTGAGAAGATACCAGGTGGACATCGTTAGTGGCTTCTACTTTGGATATTTTGTTTTTAATTTTGGGGTTATAATATCCGATGATGGTTTGGGCCTTGATGCTTAAATCATCTTTGGAAGCAACCGCGTTGCCAACGGCAACAAGTTTTTGTTCCTTTTGATGATATTCAACACGATTATCGGCGTTGAGCGTGATGTCGCCGGCTGCGGCAACAGAAATATCTAATATAAACAATATTGCAAGCACAAGGCGTAAAATCATGCGGTTATTCCTTTTGTAAACTTTCTTCATTAATGATTACACGGGTTTTTCCAAGAAATGTAAGTGTTTCAGTTTCGGCCGAAAATCTGAATCCTTCGGAATCGATTTTGCCCAAGAATCCGTCGCCGGTGACAGGCTTTGATGAATATCCAACAGAATCTTTGAAATTGAAAAACGCTTGTGACGACTTGACCGACATACCGCGGCTGTAAAATGCCTCTACATCGGTATCAAGCTCAAGCAAAGCTTGGCCTTGATTGTAAATACCGCTTGGCGAGCGGACATTTATCCATTCACCGTTATCAAGAGGCATAATGGCTTCGGGCGAAATCAGGTCATACATCTTTGAACCGGCAGAGGTTTCTTTGATGGTCTTGGCTGTAAAATTATTAACCCGATTTTTACTGTCGGTAAAATAAATGGTGGTTTTTTCAATATTCATTTTTTCGATGTCGCTGTGGCTGAGCGAAAAATCAAGAGAAAAATCCCTGATATCTTGGTTGAGTGAGGGAAAAACCAATAAAACCACCGCAAACACAGCAGCAATACTCGGCAATGCCAATTTGATAAGGTTGACAACACGAGTATGATGCCCAACAGCAGATTCCGGTTGAGGTGGCTTTTTGATTACCTTAAAATAATTATCTATTTCGTTAGGCTCAAGCAAGTTATTATGCCACTCCCACACGCAAGCAATCATGAATATGAATAATGCCTATGGGCTTGTTGTCATCTTGGACAACAAAGAGCTGAGTGATGCCTTTGCCGGTGTTGTTCATTATATTAAGAGCCTCGGCAGCCAGGACATCAGGACCAACGGTTTTGGGATTTTTGGTCATTACGTCAGAAACCTTTTTTTGCAAAAGATCAGCTGATAACCAACGGCGCAAGTCACCATCGGTAATAATGCCTTTGAGCACACCTTTGTCATCAACAACACCAACACAACCCAGCATTTTGGCGGTCATTACAACAAGTGCGTCTTGAAGCATCGTATCTTCGCTGACCAAAGGTATGTCATCGCCGGTATGCATTAAGTCGGATACTTTTTGCAAAATTGCACCTAATTTTCCGCCGGGGTGGCGTTGTTTGTAATCGGTTTTGCTAAAGCCTTTGCGTTCCATCAGAGCAATTGCAAGAACATCGCCCAAGACAAGGGTCGCCGTGGTTGATGATGTCGGAGCGAGCCCAAGAGGACAAGCCTCGCCATCGTCTGGCAGCCTAAGGACGATGTCACCTGCTTTACCAAGAGAGCTTTGAGGATTTTTGGTAATGGCAATTAACGGAATACCAAAACGTTTGCTGTAAACCAAAATGTCAGATAACTCTTTTGATTCGCCGCCATTTGAGATGGCAATTACGGTGTCTTCGTCTGTCAACATGCCAAGATCGCCGTGGCTGGCTTCGCCTGGATGGACAAAGAACGATGGAGTGCCGGTTGAAGCCAAGGTGGCGGCTATTTTGCGGCCGATGTGGCCAGATTTGCCCATGCCGGTAACAATAACACGTCCTTTGGTGTTTTGTAGTAGATCCAAAGCCTGGGTAAGGCTGTCATCAAAATTGTCCTCCATCATTTTGAGGGCTTCGATTTCTTTTTCAACGGTATGTTTCGCTGAGTTAATGTCTTTTATATTAGTCATAGCTTAAAAAATCTCCTGATAGTCTCGATAGAAGAAGATTAAGATTTTAATTTTAAAACGCAAGCTATTTTTGTGTCTTATACAAAAAAGGCCATAAAAATACTGCTTAGATAGTTATAGATAAAAAAGCTCTTGACTTAATTTTTTTATGAATCTAGTATGCCGAGACTCAAAAAAGGCGAGGAATCGCATTTTTGTGAGTTTTTTGTTAATAACTAATACTTTAAGGAAATTTGTGATGCCTACAATTAATCAGTTAATTCGTAAATCACGAACACCCAAAGTCAAGAGAAACAAAGTTCCGGCTTTGAAAGCTTGCCCGCAAAAAAGAGGTGTTTGCACTAGGGTTTATACCACAACCCCGAAAAAACCAAACTCCGCTTTGCGTAAAGTTGCGCGTGTACGCTTGACAAACGGCTTTGAAGTAATCAGCTATATCCCTGGTGAAGGTCATAACTTGCAAGAACACTCAGTGGTGCTGATTAGAGGAGGCCGTGTAAAAGACTTGCCTGGTGTTCGTTATCATATCATTCGTGGTACCTTGGATACTCAAGGTGTGGCTAAACGTCGTCAACGTCGTTCTCTGTACGGCGCGAAGAGACCTAAATAAGGAGATTTGATAATGTCACGTCGTCATAGAGCAGAAAAGAGAATCGTACTGCCTGATGCCAAATACGGAGATAAGGTAGTTGCTAAATTTATTAATAATGTAATGGAGCAAGGTAAAAAAGCCGTTGCCGAAAAAATTGTTTATTCGGCTTTGGATATTGTTGCCGCCAAATCAAAGCAAGATGCTTTGAAGGTATTTTCCGAGGCTTTGGAAAATGTTAAACCGATGGTCGAGGTTAAGTCTCGTCGTGTAGGCGGTGCAACTTATCAAGTTCCTATGGAGGTTAGACCTGAGCGTCGTCAGGCTTTGGCAATCCGCTGGATTATTGATGCCGCACAAAAACGTTCGGAGTCTACCATGACAGAAAGATTGGCCAACGAGTTGTTGGATGCTTTGGCTAATAAAGGTGCCGCCGTTAAAAAACGTGAGGATACCCACAGAATGGCCGAAGCTAACAAAGCTTTCTCTCATTATAAGTTTTAATTGATATAGTAAGGAAAATACGATGGCTCGTACACATAAACTGGAAATGTATAGAAACATAGGTATTATGGCCCACATTGATGCGGGAAAAACCACAACCAGTGAGCGTATCCTTTACTATACCGGTCAAACTCATAAAATCGGCGAAGTTCATGATGGTGCTGCCACCATGGACTGGATGGAGCAAGAGCAAGAGCGTGGTATTACCATTACCTCTGCTGCTACCACATGTTTTTGGAAAGGTCACAGAATCAACTTGATTGATACCCCGGGACACGTTGACTTTACCGTTGAGGTAGAGCGTTCATTGCGTGTGTTGGATGGTGCGATTACCGTGTTTGATTCGGTTGCCGGTGTTGAGCCGCAATCGGAAACGGTTTGGAGACAAGCTGATAAATATGGTGTTCCAAGAATTTGTTTTTGCAACAAGATGGACAGAATCGGTGCAAACTTCTATCGTTGTTTGGATATGATTAAAGATCGTCTTGGTGCAACACCAATGGCTTTGCAACTGCCTATCGGTGCGGAGGCAAACTTCAAGGGTGTGGTCGATTTGCTGAATATGAACGCAATAATTTATACCGGCGATACGGCTGATTCACCGATTGAAATCCAAGAAATTCCTGCCGATTTGAAAGATAAGGCTGAAGAATATCATCATCAATTGGTTGAGATGGCTGTTGAAGAAGATGAACAGGCCATGGAAGATTATTTGGAAGGAAAAGATGTCTCGGTTGAGGTATTGAAGAAATGTATTCGCAAAGGAACGATTGCTCAGCACTTTGTTCCGGTATTATGCGGTACTGCCTTCAAGAACAAAGGTGTTCAGCCGTTGTTGGATGCCGTTGTTGATTATTTGCCTTCGCCTTTGGATATTCCGTCAATCAGAGGGGTTAAGCCCGGAACGGATATCGAAGAGGTTAGACATCCGGACGATGATCAGCCGTTGGCTGCATTGGCGTTCAAAATTATGAACGATCCTTTCGTCGGATCTTTGACATTTACTCGTATTTATTCGGGTACAATGACAGCCGGTTCTTATATTTATAACTCGGTTAAAGATAAAAAAGAGCGTATCGGCAGAATGTTGTTGATGCATTCTAACAAGCGTGAGGATTTGAAAGAGGCTCATGCCGGTGATATTATCGCTTTGGCCGGTTTGAAAGATACAACCACTGGTGATACACTTTGTGATCAGGCTCATCCGATTGTTTTGGAAAATATGGAATTCCCTGATCCGGTTATCGAGTTGGCCGTTGAGCCGAAGACCAAGGCCGATATTGAAAAAATGGGATTGGCTTTGTCTCGTTTGGCTATGGAAGATCCATCGTTTAAGGTTTCATCTGATCCCGATTCAGGTCAGACGATTATTAAAGGAATGGGCGAATTGCACTTGGAAATTATTGTCGATCGTTTGAAACGTGAGTTTAAGGTCGATTGTAATGTCGGTGAGCCGCAGGTTGCATATCGTGAAACGATTACCAAACCTTGTGATATTGAATATACTCACAAGAAGCAATCCGGTGGTGCCGGTCAGTTCGCAAAAGTTAAAATCAAATTTGAGCCGATTGAAGGTTACAACGGTTTTGAATTTGAGAATACTGTTGTCGGCGGTAATGTTCCAAAAGAATATATCCCCGGTGTTGAAAAAGGTTTGCGTTCGGCGATGGATGCCGGTGTTATTGCCGGATATCCGGTAACAGGCGTTAAATGCAATCTGTATGATGGTGCTTACCACGAGGTTGACTCTAATGTTATGTGCTTTGAAATCGCCGCAAGAGCCGCTTTTCGTGAAGGTATGCGTCAGGCTAATCCAAAATTGCTTGAGCCTATCATGAAAGTAGAAGTAGTAACACCTGAGGAATATATGGGTGATATTATCGGCGATTTGAACTCTCGTCGCGGTTTGGTTAGCGGCATGGACCAAAGAGCCAATGCCCGTGTAATCGATGCGCAAGTTCCGTTGGCAAATATGTTCGGCTATGTAAATACATTGCGTTCTTTGTCACAAGGACGTGCTCAATTTACAATGGTATTTGACCACTATGCCGAAGTACCAAAGGAGATTGCGGATAAGGTAAAAGCCAAAAACGCATAAGGTGTTTCGTTTTTAGAGGGGATACGGAGTAGTTTGGGCTAGACTTATAATATATGGCAATGATGTTTGGTAAAAATTACTCCTTCCTCTGGAAACAAAAATCTGAAAGATAAATTGTTATTGTTTTAATTTTATTGGAGAAATTTAAAATGGCAAAAGAGAAGTTTGAGCGGACAAAACCGCACTGCAATATCGGAACAATTGGTCACGTAGACCATGGAAAGA
>CALXTM010000016.1 GCA_944391415.1 uncultured Alphaproteobacteria bacterium | reverse complement strand
CTTTAGTTCGAAGCCGCCCAAGAAGATAAGCCAAAACAAAAAAGGACTTCACTGAACAGAATCAGGAAATCCTTTTTGATTGGTGAGCTCGGGCGGGTTCGAACCGCCGACCCTTTGATTAAAAGTCAAATGCTCTACCGACTGAGCTACGAGCCCTTAATTTTTTTAATCGAGGCTATGTATAGAAGATAAAAAAACTTAAGTCAACTAAAAAAATTAAAAAACTTAAAAAAAATACAAATGTAATGGATTTGTTAATAATTATATGCTAACATACCTCTAAAATTGCTAAAATAGTACGAGGGCAAAATGGAATACGATCACAATTCAGCAGAAAGCAACGAAGGCACATACGAGATTTTACAAAATGCGGCCGGTGAAATTCTAATTATGATAAAGCAACGTCGTGGTGGGCCAGAAAATCCGCGTTTTGTTTACGATGGCGGTGATACGGCCTTATTATATAGGAGTCGCGAGAGTTCGGTTTTCCTTGGCAACATCAATAAAGATGCTCGTCAGCCGTTAAAGGCTGTTGACGAGGTTTTGGTTGCCGAGATAGACGGCGATGAGGTCGCACGCGAATATGTTGTTCCTGTCAGATTAATCAGGGATTTAAAAGCTGTTTTGAATTAAAATACCAAGCTTATGCAATAGCAAAAATAAGGGCTTTAAAAGCCCTTGTTTTTTTTATATATTAAACCAAAACGGAAACAAAAGGTTTGTTTTATGGTTGTGCAGTTATTTATATGTCTTATTGTGCTTGCCGCAGCATCATTGCTGATAACACAAGGCCGGCGCAGGCGTATTTGGTCGGTTTTGGTTTTGGCCGGACTATGTGTGGTTAGCTATCTTTTTATTAACAGCCTTAACGATGCCTCTACCGGATTTATTTATCAGTGGCTTCCCTATGAGTCTCTAAAAGCCGACATTAATATTTCATCTTCTTTGCGGATGCAACAAATGTTTGTTCCGCTGATTTGCTTGTTGGCCGCTTTGGTATATCTTAACACGATTTATGCCTCGGAGCATCACTCGTTACATTTCAATACTTTGATGTTGTTAAATTTCATTGCGCTGATATTGTTGGCATCGAGTCATGATTTTTTGCAGTTGATGTTTGCCGGCAGCATGTTTTCGATAATTGGTTTTTATATGCCGGATTTAATCCAACCCAAGAAAAAGATTTTTATTTTTAATTTTTTGGCAGAAATGTCGGTTTTTATGGCGTTGGCCATAGTTTATGCCACAACTGACAGCGTAAGCCTTAGGGAGCTTTCTGAATATGAAAAGGCTGGCCGTCATCAGGATTTGGTTGCTTGTTTGCTTTTATTTGCGATTGGCTGCAAATGTGGATTATTTTTGCTTAATGGACAGTATTTTGACTTAAAAGATGTTTTATTCAATCGTATTTTAGGCATAATGGCGCTTTCGGTGCCTTTGTCGGGGCTTGTTTTGGCCGATAGATTATATCCTTTGTTTCAAGCGTCATCAATTCCCGGCAAGGTTTTGCCGTGGTGGTGTCTTATCTCAATTATTGTGGCATTTGTATCTGCCGTTATAAATAATAATCTGAAATCAAAAGTCATTAGTTTGTTTTTGGCACTATATGCCTATATGTTGTTGAAAATAAGCGGCAATTCCAATGATATATACTTTTTTGCCCCCAATATTCTGACAGTAGGTTTTATTGTCGCGGTAGTATTTATTATAGCCTTCGAGGCCGCCTCGGGAGAGAAAGATGTTGGTCTTTTGGGTGGTTTTTGGCGGTATACAAGGTTTAATTTCGTGCTTAGCATGATAATGGTTGCTTCGGTTGCGGCAATTATGTCAAATGGCGTTGCCGATGCCAAGAGTGTTGCTTTTGGGCTTGGTTATCTTGGTATTGTTATGCTGGTGCTGCGGCTTATTTACTTTGGCTCAACGCGAGCCGATGAAAAAGTTGTGGCTTTTGCCAAGAATGTCGGTCCATTATATTGGTTGCCAATGCTTTTGGGCGCTGTCTTTTTAATGTGGCAAAATGATAGCTGGCAACAAAGAGAATTTTATATGCTTTTTGCTTATGCCACAGCCGTATTTTTATTTATACCTGGCATGTGGGCAATAAAAATTGGCAATTTGCCGATTTTGCACAATGATATTCTATCCAACATATACGAGCTTGTGTTGATTAATCCGTTGCGGTTTTTGGGGCGTATTCTTTGGCTTGTATTTGATGTGGTATTAATAGAGCACAATATTATTGGTTCCATATCCGAAACTTTTTCCGCTATAATTTCGTTCTTGCATTCGTTTCAAGAATCGAAGACACGCAACTATATTTTAAGCATTTTATGCGGTATGGGTATTATCGCATTTTATTTAGGGTATTATGTTTATGAATAGTCCTTTTGCCATATTATCATTAATTGTCTGCATTCCGTTTTTGGGAATGCTGTTTACGCTTACAGCCAAAGAAGATGCTGCATCAAACACTCACAATAGTTTCAATGTGGCCGTTTTCACCATTATTGCCAATTTGGTAATGATTTGGCGAGTATTTATGTTGATTGACGAAACACAACTAAAATTGCAATTGTTTGAAAAATTTGATTGGTTGGAAGTTCCTGACATCAACTTGGTTTTTGCGGTTGATAATTTGTCATTATTAATGATATTGGCGGTTCACTTGGTTTTGCTTATGGGCATTATATCGGTTCGGGATGATACGACCAACCAAAAAGCACAAATGATTTTTACCTTGTTGTTTTTAAGTATGAGCACCGGGCTGTTTGTTGCTGCCGATATTTTTTCATTTTTTATCTTTTTTGAGGCGATGCTTTTGCCTTTGTTTATGTTGGTCGGAATGTTTGGCGGTTATAAAAAGACAGACCGTCTGGGGGGATTTTTCCTGTATAATTTGTTGGGCGCGTTTATTCTCTTTGTGGCAATTTTATTGATATATAAATTTTACGGCAGCCTTACACTTGACAGAACAAAAGAAATTTTATGGCGGCAAAATTACGGTTTGTTTATTTGGTCTGCCTTAGCGCTTAGCTTTGTTTTCCGTATACCGATTTGGCCTTTTCACTATTGGATATCGTCAATTACTTCCAAATTAAGAAATCCGTTGGTTTTTATTGCTGCGTCTATTTTGCCGCTCAGTGGAATATATGGTTTTGCGAGATTTTGGCCGGCGTTTATTCCCCTTGATATTTCGCAATATTTTATTTGGCTTAATATCATCGGAACAATCACCATGCTGTTTATAAGCCTTATTGGTTTTATTAATCGTGATGCGCAATATAAAATATTTGCCTTTGTCACCGTATATTATATTTTTTATTTATTAGGAATTTTTAGTCAGGACAAATTAATCTTACAAAACATCGGCTATGCATTATTTGGCTTTGTCATAGTTTTCGGTGCGTTAGAAATCGTTTCTGCATATATCTACCGACAAGAACAATTATATGAATCGAATTCAGATGGCTTTTTGTGTCGGGCCAAACGCTTGTCTTTATTATATTCATTTGCAACTTTTGCGGCGGCAGGTTTTCCTCTGTCGGCGATGTTTACCAACAATTTTTTGATATTATCAAGGCTTTTATCCACCCATATTCAAATTGGTGTGTTTTTAATTTTGGCCTGTATCATTGCTTCGGCGGCTCTAATCAAAGAGATGTTTCGCCTCAAAACTGACAATAAAGAATGTGCTCTTGGCAAATCTGAAGATATGCCGATGTGGCAATTTATCTTTATGCTGTTTATTGTCTTTATGTTAATTATGTCTTTTATCAGACCATTGTGGTTTGTTGTTAGCGAATAAGGAGAAAGCTCTTGCTTGAAAATTGGTTTATTCTTCTGCCGGAGATTTTTATTGGTAGTTTTTTTGTTTTGGGTTTTCTAATTGGCCGGTGTCGCAGCAGTCAAACTCCGAAAACTTTTGCTACTTTGGCACAGTTTTGTTTAACTTTGGTCATTTTGTGTACAATTATTTTCTATAACAAAAGTGCACTGCCGCATTTTTGGCAAAACACTTCTTTTACCACCATATTTAAGACATTTGCCTATCTGTTGGCCTTGGCGTGGTTTTATTTATCATCGAAATGGTTTTTGAACAAGAATCGTCCGTCGTTTAAGTTTTATGCTGTATGTTTTGCATTGTTGTTGGGGTTTGATATCTTGGCCTCAGCAAATTCTTTAGGCAGTCTATCGGTAGCAATTCCGTTTATTTGTTTTTGCTATTATCATCTTATTTTGCGACATTGGGATATTGAGCGGGTTGAATATTTATCCAAAGCCTATGCGGTGGTTGCCGGCTTTTTTTGTTTGTTGTTGTGGGTTGGGACATATTTAATTTATCAAGATACCGGATCATTGGAATACAGTAATATCAGCACTTTTTATCTGAATAACTCTGCCGGGAATATGCTTGCGGTTATGTTAATAATTGCAAGTTTTATGTTTTTACTTGGTTTGGTGCCTTTCCATATTGGCTTTGTGGCCATTATTTCCAATGCCATATTGCCGGTTTGCGGTTTTATCACTTTGGTTCCGCCGCTAATTTATATTTGTGCTCTTATCAATCTGATAAAGGGGTGCTTTTTACCATTTATGGATTTTGCTGCGGGAATGATAATGATTTTTGCGACGCTGTCATTGGTTCTAGGGGCGCTTTCGGCCAATAACGAGCCCAATTTGCGCAAAAGATTTGCTTTTTTGAGCATCTATTGTCTTGGTTTTGCGTTGATTGGCATGGTAGATTTTTCTGGCCTGGCGGTAATTGCCTCATTTGCCTATACGGTTATTGTCGTTTTGTCATTAGCCGGTATTTATACCGTGTTTTTGGGTCTTAAGTCCAAAGGAGAATATGTAAGCGACATTACTGATATCAACGGTTTCTACCGTTTGCGCCCGTACATGTCGGCCACTTTGCTTATTTTTATGTTTTCTTTAATCGGATTGGCCCCGACATTAGGTTTTTTTGGTTATTTATCCATTATCAATAATTTGGTTGCCGACAATGCATGGCTAAGAGTTAGTCTGCTTCTAATTACTTTGATTTTTGTGGCCAGTTCTTGTTTGCAGGTTATTCGGGCATTGTATTTCGAGCCGCAAACCAATAAATTCGACCGAGCCGATAAAGCCATTTATATATGCTTGTTTATCAATGTTACGTTTATTTTAATTTCATTAATTAATCCCACCTTGCTTATAAGGGATGCGTTGGTTGTTTTGGGAGGATTGTCATAAGGTAAAATGCAGATAGAAGGTTGGGATTTGATTAAGCTAGGGGTTGTTAGTTCAACCAATGATGCCGCCAGAGCCAGTAGCAAAGATTTCAGCGGCCGACCGATTGTTTTCATTGCCGCATCTCAGACTGCCGGTCGCGGCCGCATGGGGCGCAGGTGGATATCATCTGCAGGCAATCTTTTTATGAGCCAGCTGTTTAGTCTTCAAGAGCCGCTCTCCGATTTGGTTTTTATTACGTCTTTAAGCATAGCCGATACCATCAAAAATCTAACATCAGGGCTTGATATCAAAATTAAATGGCCCAACGATGTATTGGTCGCAGGAGCTAAAATAAGCGGTATTTTGATTGAAACCGGTGAGCATAATACGGTAATTGTCGGGGTTGGTATTAACTTGGTATCATCGCCGCAAGATGAAAATATATTGTATAAGGTAACTGATTTAAAAAGTTTGGGCTTTGATATTAAGAGAGAGCTGTTCTTACAAACATATCTAAAACATTTTAATGCCAACCTGCAAGATTGCCGAAGACGCGGGTTTGCAGGCATTCGCCAACGCTGGATCAATTATGCCTATCGACTTAATGCATCCATAATGATTTGCCAAAGCTCAAAAACGCAGACAGGTATTTTTAAGGGTATTGACGAACAAGGTTTTTTGTTGTTAGAACATAACGGAGAAATAAGTAAAATAGCGGCCGGTGATGTTTTTGTGCCGTCCAAAGGATAGAATATGATAGAAGGTTTTGACAAAGAGGGAATATATTTTGTAGCACTTGGCGGTGCAGAAGAAGTAGGCTTTAATATGTTTGCCTATATCGTTGACGGCAAGATAATAGTGGTCGATGCCGGCTATGGCTTTCTTAGGGATGATTTTCCCGGTATGGAAATGGGCCTGGCCGATGTATCATTTCTTGAGACCTACCGAGATGATATCGAAGCAATGTTCATAACCCATGGACACGAGGATCATTATGGGGCGATAGGGCATGTTTGGCCCAAATTGCAGTGTCCGATATATGCCAATGATTTTACGCTTGGGCACGTTAAGGAACGTCTCAAAGAATATCATCTGGAAGATTTTGCCGAGTTGCATTCTGCAAGCAATAATTCGGTCATTAAGCTCCATAATTTTGAAGTTGAGTTTATTTCTTTGGTCCATTCGGTACCTCAAAGCTCTGGGCTTTTTATCAAAACGCGCTATGGCAATATTGTTCACGCCACCGATTGGCGTTTTGATGATGGCAAAACGGCCATGCAGCCTACCGATTATGAAAAATTACACCAAATTGCCGCCGCAAAAGTTGCGTTATATGTTGGCGATTCCACCAATATGTCCAATACATCGACCGAGCCAAGCGAATATGAAGTAAGAGAGAATTTATTACGGTTGGTTCCGAGCCTTTCCAATACAATTGTTGCCACCTGTTTTGCCTCTAATATTATGCGTCTTGAGAGTCTGATACTGGCAGCAGACAAAGCCTCTCGTACGGCAGTTATTGCCGGGCATTCGCTCAATCAAAATTACAAAATAGCCAAAGAATGCGGCTATCTTGCTGATTGTCCCAAAGCCTATGATATCAAAGAGGCCAAAGATATTCCGCTTGACAAAATTCTTTATATTTGTGCGGGTTCGCAAGGTGATTATCGTTCAGCTCTAAGCCGTATTGCTAATGGGGAGAGCAAAGAAATTTCCTTAAAAAAAGGCGATAATATCATCTTTTCTTCCAAAATTATTCCTGGTAATGAAGAAAAAATTGAGCGTATGCAAGAAAAACTTCGGGATGCCGGGGTCAATGTAATTTCAACCGAAGACTATGACGTACATGCCTCCGGACATGCCACTCCCAGTCAAATTCTCGAGATGTATCGACTTCTTAAACCGCAAACGGTCATACCTGTTCACGGCGACAAACGCAACATCCGCAAACAAAAAAAACTGGCATTGGAAAATGGAGTTGGCAATGTCATAATAGCTCGCAACGGCGAGGTAGTTCTGTTGCACGATGGCAAGGCGGAGATTGTTTCGGAAATTTTTACCCGCAAACTTGGTGTCGACCGCAAGCAGTTAACACCACTGGATTCTCCTTTAATTAAAAACCGCAAGAGGATAGCGTTTAATTGTTCGGTTTTCATCAGTGTGGTTTTTGCGGCCGATTGGCAGTTGCGCAACATTCAAATCAGCTCGATTGATATATTGGAAGAAGATGCTTTTTCTGTACTCAAACAAACTATTATTGATGACATTACCAAAGATATTGCCAAAGAAATAGCCAAGTTAAATTATAATGAAAACCAAATCAAAGAATATATTGCAGCTAGAATTCGCCGCCAAATTTTCAAAGCAACCGATATAAAACCGGTGGTCTTTATGCATTTTTATAAAGAACCGGCGGCTGATTGATTTTCTCCATCAAATACCGGCAAATATATGGTAAATGTTGTTCCGTTATATCCGTTGGAATTAACGGTAATATTACCATTATGGCGAATAATGATATGTTTGGCAATAGCAAGTCCCAAACCGGTTCCTTTGATGTTTTTATCCTTGTGCTCTTGCAGACGGTAAAATCTTTCGGTCAGACGAGCTAATTTTTCCGGGCCTATTTTAGGGCCTTTATTGTTAACCGATATGGCAACCGCTTTCCCTGCAGCAGTTTTTATTGCTTTTGATAGCGGAATTTTATCAACGTTGTTAATTCTGATTGTCACATCGGTTCCTGGCGTACCGTATTTTATGGCATTATCGGTCAAATTTTGCACTATTTGTTTTATTTGCTGTGCATCAGCCAAGACCAAAGCGATATCTGGTTCTTTGATGACATGAATTTTCATTTTGTTTTCTTTGGCTTTTAACTCCAAAGCTTTGGCGGCATCATTTACAATACCCGTAACATCGACCTTATCTTTTGGCGGGTTATCTTGGTTTAGTTCTATTCTTGATAAAGAGAGCAAATTTTCAATCAAATTTGACATATATTCAACCTGATCGGCAATAATTTGCAAAAATTGTTGCTGTGCGGCCGGATCATCTTTGGCCGATGTTTGAAGAGTTTCAACAAATCCCGAAATAACCGACAGAGGGGTTCTTAATTCATGGCTTGCGTTGGCCACAAAATCCGATTGCATTTTTTCGATTTTCATGGATTTGGTAAGATCATAAATGGAAATTACTGCCACTGCTTTGCCTTTTGACAGCCAAGGCAGTTGCTTTATGTGAGCATAAAATTTTTGATCGATAGGTTTTTCTACATAAAATATAAGATTTTCGGAAATTGATTCTTTGTTAAGAACTCTGGATACGGCGTTGATAAAATTATTGGAATGAAAAACATTATCAATATTTTTATCGGTAATTTTTTCGCCAAAAGAAGTTCTGGCAGACAAATTTGCTCCAATAATATTTCCGGCTCGGTCAATCATCATAATCGGATCAGGCAAACTATCCAATACAGCCGTGTCTGAAATGGTCTGAGCCTCCAAATCATCGGCTTTTTGAGCCCAAAAGTGATGCATGTTATTAATAGCCTCAATAAGCTCTTTCGATTCGTCTTCGGATAAGGCCAAGATTTCTTTTTCATCAATTTCTCCCTTGGCCAGTTTGGATACATATTTTTTAATTTGTTGCAGTTCAAAAGTCAGCGGAAATAAAAGTACGATATTAAATATTACGACTGCCGCCAGCGATATAATCGCCAAGGTCGGATCGACCAGGTTAAATGCGGCCAAAACCACAAAGACCAAAGCCGTCGGAAAGCTAAGAAACAAAATCCTTTCCACAAACTGAGTATTTTTTTCAAATCCAAGTGCTTTACGTGATTTTTCAAACATTGGTTTATCCCATTTACCAAAAAAATATTCTAGACCAAATCCTGAAATTATAATATTATACAACAAGTTTAAAAATATTAAAGATTACACGGGTAAAAAATGGAACTTGGTTTGGAGCAATTGGCATCGCTTACGCCGATGATGTCTCAGTATATCAAAATAAAACAAGAATATAAGGATTATCTCTTGTTTTATCGACTGGGTGATTTTTATGAATTGTTTTTGGATGACGCCATCAAAGCATCACAGGCCTTGGATATAGCATTAACCAAACGAGGCAAGATAGAAGGAGCCGATGTGCCGATGTGCGGTGTTCCTTTTCATGCCTACGAAAGCTATTTGGCCAAGCTTATTCGCCAAGGCTACAAGGTGGCAATCTGTGAACAAACCGAAGATCCCAAAGAGGCCAAAAAGCGCGGTGGCAAATCTGTTGTAAAAAGAGAGGTTATTCGCCTGGTTACGGCAGGCACATTGACGGAAGAACCACTGCTGGATGCCAAGCGCAACAATTTTTTGATGGCCGTATCCAAAATATCCGACATCTTGGGGATAGCTTGGCTTGATATTTCCACTGGTGAATTTTTTACGCAAGAATTTAAACTTGGTGATAATAACGAGGCAAATGTATTATCCGGTGCTTTGTCAAAATTAATGCCGGTAGAGGTTGTTATTGCGGATTCATATCTGCATACACCGCAAATTTTTAACCTTATGAAAAATTATAAAGAGCAGTTGACGGTTTGGCCCGACGCCAGATTTGATAGTGAAAATGCCAAACAGAATTTACAAACTGTTTTCAAGGTGTCGACCGTTGATGCCTTTGGTACTTTTTCGCGGGCTGAGTTGAGTGCCGCGGGGTGTCTGGTAGATTATGTCGAAAATTCGCAAAAGGGCAAAATTCCGCTGTTGCTCTATCCTCATAAGATAAAAGAAGAGCAATTTATGGAAATTGACGGGGCAACACGTCGCTCATTGGAACTGGTCGATTCGTTATCAGGGGATAAAACAAGCTCGCTTCTCGGAGTATTGGATCGTACGGTTACCGGTCCGGGGGGGAGATTGTTGGCCTCGAGAATTACTAACCCGCTAAGGGATGTCGCCGCCATTAATCAACGTCTTGATATGTTGGAATTTTTCTACAATCGACGCGAGCTTCGCGGCGAAATAAGGTCGATTCTTAAAGCCACATCGGATGTGGGGCGGGCGGTCTCACGTTTGTGTGTGGGGCGTGGTGGTCCCAGAGATTTGCTCAATATCAAAAACACACTGGGCATTGTGCCAAAATTACGCAATCTTATCTATCTGAACAACAAAGACGAAACCGACATTATATCTTCATTGCCGCAGTCATTACAAAAAGCAGCAGATAACCTCGGTGAACATTCGCAGTTGGTTGCCAAATTATCCGAGGCCCTCAAAGAAGATGATTTGCCGCTTTTAAGCCGTGACGGAGGATTTATCAAATCAGGCTATAGTGCAGAGCTTGATGAGCTCAAGACCTTAAAAGAAGACAGCCACAAACTGATTATTGGTTTGCAAAACAAATATATTGATATGACCGGCATTACGCATCTTAAGGTAAAATATAACAATGTTATAGGTTATTTTATTGAAGTCCCGGCCAAAAATGCCACCGAGATTTTGGATAATAAAGATTTTATTTTCCGCCAATCTGTTTTGAATGCCTCAAGATTTACCACTGTAGAGTTGACCGAACTTGAAGATAAAATCAGGGGGGCTGCCGATAAAGCACTGGCATTAGAGCAAATGATTTATGAGCAATTGGTCAATTCGGTCAAAGCCGCTTCTGAGGCAATTACCCAAACATCGTCTGCTTTAGCAGAGCTTGATGTGGCATCATCCTTGGCCGATTTAGCCGAAGAATACGGCTATTGCCGTCCGGTAGTAGATAATTCGTTATGTTTTGAGGTAAAAAAAGGACGTCATCCGGTTGTGGAGCAGTCGCTTAAAAAAGATAATTCTGCGCCTTTTGTCGGAAATGATTGTTTAATGAATGAAGACAATGGCAATTTATGGCTGTTAACCGGGCCTAACATGGCCGGCAAATCGACCTATTTAAGACAAAATGCAATTATTGCCATCATGGCACAGATGGGATCGTTTGTTCCTTGCGAACAGGCAAGAATAGGTGTGATTGACAAGCTTTTTTCAAGAGTAGGAGCCTCCGATGATCTGGCCAAAGGGCGTTCAACTTTTATGGTCGAAATGGTCGAAACCGCGGCGATTCTCAATCAAGCAGACGAACGTTCATTCGTAATTTTAGATGAGATTGGTCGTGGTACGGCAACTTTTGACGGCCTATCCATAGCCTGGGCGGTTGTAGAATATTTGCACGAGATAAATCGTTGTCGTACATTGTTTGCAACCCACTACCATGAGCTTACATCGTTAAGCGGCAAATTAGCCCGGCTCAGTTTACATTGTATGAAGATCAAAGAATTTAATGACGAAGTAATATTTTTGCATGAGGTTATCAACGGAGCTGCCGATCGAAGTTATGGTATTCATGTCGCCAAATTGGCAGGCCTGCCCAAAGCTGTCATCAAACGAGCAGATCAGGTTTTGCACAATTTGGAGCATCAGGGCAAGGGTATGTCGGCCAAAGACATAGCCGAAGAGTTACCTTTGTTTGCCTGCATCAAAGAAAAACCCGAGGAAAAAGTATCATCACCGGCATTAGAAGAACTCTCATGTATCAATCCCGATGATTTAAGCCCGCGCGAGGCATTAGAAAAACTATATGAGCTCAAAAAGATGTTATAAAAGAAGCCGGTCAAAAGACCGGCTTTTTTATTATTCTGCATCTCTTTGTTCGAAGAACGATTTATCTACGCCGCAAACCGGGCAAGCCCAATCATCAGGCAGTTCTTCAAACGGAACATCTCCGTCATAAACATAGTTGCAAACAGTACATACCCATTGTTTAGCCATTGGCTTTCTCCTTCATATATTGTTGAAAACTTTTAATTACATCATTTTTAAAATAATTACGATAATCTTCGTACAAAAGATTTTCCGCGTTGCGGATATTTTTTGCCTCTTCAATTTCGGCAATAAACACGGTATTGCTTTCTAACGGATAAGATGTCAGAACCTTGGCTGTAATCTGGGCCAAAGCGTTTTGCAAAACCGGCAAACCGTTAAGCAAGTCATATTTTACATTATCCCACTTATTAATATTTTTGCTTGATTGGAAACCAAAATTTGCCACCACAAACGGTTCAATATCTTTAGGCAAAACCGATAAAGAGAACTTATGATTTTGCTCAATACAGGATTTGGTATAACTGGCATTGCCGCATGACAAGGCAAGAGCACAAGGTTTATTGGCAGCAATCATCACGGCATCAACAATGCTTCCCACCGGGCGTGAAGCATCATTTGCTCCCAAGACATAAAGTCCCAAAGATACTTTGTAAAGTGCGTCCCATTCAATCATTGTCTGATACTCCGTAAAATATGGATAAATATATAATGCGTCCGTTGTTTAATACAAGCTTAATAATGCGGTGGCGGAGTTTCTTCAGACAAAGGCTTAACCACATCTTTGTCCATCATATCCAAAAGATATTTATTTATCTTTAGCAGGTTATCTATTTTAAGGCCTTGTTCATAAACGATTTTGCTCAGCTCGTCGATAGCCTTTTCTTGGGTTGTTAAGGACATTTCAATGTCAATCAAGCGTTGTTCATCCATTTTGCCAATCCTTTTTAAAAGATGATGGCAAGGGTAGCATCAAGATTATAATTTGGCAACATAAATCGAATATTTATAATAAAATTGAGGTAAAAAATACAAAATTTTTAAAATTTTGCTTGAGTTCTAAAAAAAATATGTTACAACTAACGAACATTTGAAATATCGGATTGTAGTTCAGCCTGGTAGAACGCTTCGTTCGGGACGAAGAGGTCGCTGGTTCGAGTCCAGTCAATCCGACCATAAAAAAAGCCACCCTATGAGGGTGGTTTTTTTATGGCCGTAAGTAAGACCGCACGAACCAGCGACCTCGAAGAGGCGCGAGGATAAAATCAACCGATGCTCCGGTTGATTTTACCGCAAGCGACGAAGTTTTGTCAGTTTTTTGAGGTGTACAAAAATATACCTTTCACAAAAAATATACCAAACCGCAACTATGCGACTTTAACATATTGAAAATACTTAATTTTATACCATATTGTCACTCATTGGTATCTGGTAGTGGTAGGACACTCTTGATTTAAAAAAGAAAATTATACTTATAAAAAATTTTTCTCAAAAACTTGAAAATAACTTGCTATTTTTTTGACACTCGTTAGAATAATCCTGTTGTGAATTCAAAATGTGAGGATATATGTTTTCTAGAGAAGAAAGTGTTAGGCCAACCTTATATAGAGGACTTAAATATTGGGGGAAAAAACCTCACAATATATGGCGAGATCTGATTGTTGAAAACACAAATAGTGGAGATGTTGTTTATGATCCTTTTGCTGGTAGTGCTTTAACGTTTTTTGAATCCATAAAAGCTCACAGAAAACCCGTAATATGTGATATTAATCCATTAACATTATTTTTGGTTGATTTATATTCTAAGGAGTATGATTTAAAACGTGTTAAATCTTTAGCCTTAAATATAATAAACAAGATAAAAAAGATGCCAGCATATAAAAATGCTTATGTTACGAAGTGTGCGAATTGTGGTAAAAATATTGATATATATAATTTTAAGCATTTATCAGGAAAAGCAGAATATATATCGTATAAATGTCCGCATTGTCATAAAACAATTACACAAGATAATCCTATTGTTCCTAAATTCTTAGAAATTAAAGACTTATGGATGCCAACATTTGATTTGGAAAAGTTATCTTCTGTTACTCCTGCATTTATAAAAAAAATAGGCGGAAAAGATATAACCAATTTATGGACAAATCAAAATATTACCTTGTTGTCTATATTGTTTAATGAGATTTTATCTGTAGACACAATCGAAAAAGATGCTTTGATGTTTAGCTTTTTACAAATTGTACATTTAACCACAAAAATGTGTGCATTGCGGGGGAAAGGAGCTAACAGACCACTTTCCACAAGTTGGGGGCGACCGGCATATTTAGGTTTAACTAATTTTATGGAACAAAACCCTATTGTACAATTTGAGCGAGCAATTATAGGAAATACTGGTGTTCTGAAATGCTTAAAATCTCGTAATGAATATCTACCTAAGTATAATTATTCATCTGATATAAAAGATATTGAGAATGTTGATGGAATAGTTATTCTATCTGATTGTAAAAGTATAAACGGTGGTTTCAAAGCAGATTTTATGATTACAGACCCGCCATATGGTTCCGTAATTCAGTATGGTGAATTATCCCAAGTTTGGAATGTTTGGCTGGAAAAGTATGATGAAAAATACAAGGTTTCATTGGAAGATGAAATTATTGTAAATAAAAATAATCCTTATTCAAAATACATAAATGATATGACTTGTGTGTTAAAAAACTGCCGGAATATTTTAAAGAAGAAAAAAACTTTTATTTTAACATTTAATAGCAATAATAATGATGATTGGAAAGCATTAAGTACAGCCATTGACAATTCCGGCTTTGAGGTTGTTGAAAAATGTTTGCAAAAGAATAAAAGATCTAGTGAGGCTAATGTACAACTAAAAGAAGGAATTGGAATCTCTGATTATTATTTTTTATTAACGGAAAATTTAATTCCTAACTGGAGGGTAGAATGCGGAACACAGAAAGTCGCTATGATCCACGAAACACTTTAAATGACTTAACAGGAAAAGAATGGTTAAAATTAACCAAAAGTTTTTTCCTTTCAGAAAAGTGTGCGGATGATAAAGCCGCATTTGGCCATCCTGCTCCTTTTTTAATAAAGGATATTGAGAAAATGATTTCTCTTTTTACAAAAAAAGGTATGAAAGTATTAGATCCTTTTATGGGATCTGGGACAACGGCTATTGCAGCATATAATTTAGGACGTAAATCTATAGGTATTGATCTTAGTAGCAAATATAAACAATTGGCGGAAAGTCGATTTATAAAGAAAGGCATGAAAGAAAATATAGATTATGAGTACATACTTGGTGATTCCTTAGAGGTATTAAAAGATATTGATCCGGTTGATTACATAATAACATCTCCACCTTATCATAATATTCTTAAAAACAATTCTAAAGGTCTTAGAAAAGATGCCTCTGAAAAGGGTTTTAGAAGTGGTTCAAGATTAGGGGTTGAATATTATTCAGAAGATGAACGTGATTTAGGAAATCAACAGTCATTTGGTGAATTTTTAGAATTATTTCATAAGATTATGTTTAATGCTTACAATAAGCTGAATAATAAAAAATATTGTTCAATCGTAATAAGTGATTTCACTGTGGATAAAAAAGAAGTTTGTGTCCAATCCGATATAGTGAATCTAATGACAAAGATTGGGTTTGAATTTGTAGGAACAATGGTTTTATTACAAGATAATAAGCCTTTGTATCCTTTTGGGTATCCGTATGCATTTAAAATAAATCACATGCATCAAAATATTATCAATTTTAGAAAAGTGGAGAAATAGTATGCCTGGTTCTGTGCGTGGATATTTTAAAGATTTTGTAGATACACAAGAAGGTTTCCAAATTTTTCATAATCAAATAATAAATATGCCTAGAGAGAGTTTTGATAATAGGTATTTCAAAAAACTCCAAACCTTGGCGTTTTATCTATCACTTGCTGAATCTGAATTTAATGCTAGCCGTAGTTCTTATAAAATTATCATGAGCTTGATATCAGATAAAATTTCTACAATTTCAGAAGATTGTCCTTTTAGAAATAAAAAGTTGGAAAATGATTATTTTATATATGAAAATTTAGATAGTCATTATACAAAGCAAGGCCGGATGTTTAGACATCTTATGGAAACATGTACTTTATGGGGAATGATAAAATCATCTGCAATCATCGATTTCGATAGATGTAAGGCTTTTACTTCCCTTACTGAAGAGCAGATTCCTACCTTCTTGGAAAACATCAGTTTAGATATAAATATTAAAGATAATGATTTTATCAAAAGTTTGAGGGGTATTGAAACAATTCGGGCTAATGCTGATTATCGACCAACTTTAGGAATCTTAAAATATCTTAATGATATTGCTCGAGAGGCCACTGATTTTGAGTTATCAATATTGCTGGGGCGTATTGATAAATTACAAGATGAAGCCCTTATAATCCAACGAGCTCTTGATATTGGAAGATGGTTCACATCCTCCAATAGAAATGGACAACAACAGGAATTTTTTAGAGAAATGGGATGGGAAGATGAAAATGGTATTTTGTTTAGATATGTAAGTTCTCAGCAACCGTACTTTAAATTCCATACATATCTTATATTTTTGACAGCATTTGGGTTAATACAAAAAAATCCAGCTACGAATAATTATTCTTTAACCGAGGACGCAAAACAACTTTTAGGTACTTTGCCTGCCGCGGTTATTGATTTGAATAAACTTATTAATAAGTTAGATTTAGATGGTGGCAATGTTTCAGATGCAACAATGAAAGATATTCTAATAAAAGCTAATATTAATACATTACAAGCTTTATTGGCGGATAGAAACTTAGTAAAAACAATAAATAAATTTGTTCTTGATAACCCTATTATTAAAAAAGGAGTCCGAGTTCGGAATCAATTTATAGCTGAACTGGCTCGAATAAGAGAGAATTATCAATGCCAGGCTGGAACAACGACTTTTGAAAGACAAGATGGTAGAAATTATGTGGAAGCTCATCACATAATAGAATTTAGTAAAGGTGGCCCCGATGTACTAGAAAACCTCCTCGCATTAGGTCCAACACCACATACTCAACTTCATCGTGGCTCCGAGCGTGCTATTAGAGACATGTACATTGATCTTATGGGACGAGGAGCAATACGGCTGGAATTGTTTGAGAACATGATAGATAATTATAATTGTTTAACAGAAGGCCATTTGGATTTCTTATATACAAAAGGTATAATATCCTCTCAGCAAAAAGTAGATTTAATGCGTAGAATTGTGCAGCATAATTAGTATCTATGCAGCATTAGAGGATTTATCTTCTGATTGGTTGATATTTTCTCTTCGTTCAAGAGGAATTTGTTGCTTAATACGGTTTTCTGCAACTAAACCCCGCTCTTTTAATCTTAAATACTTCAGTAAATCATTTATTATAATTTTAATCAGTTTTTCAGCTTGTGTCATTTTAAATTCCTTTCTTTAGTGTTACACGTTGACAATAACGCTTAAAAAGATATAAAAATCAACTAAAAACATGTGGCAAAGTATTTTTATTAAAAATCAATATGTTAACTTGTGTGTTTCGCGACAAAATAGTGGGTGTTCACAATGGTTGCGAAACTGCGACCAAGTGGTATAACTAATTGAAATAGAATAATTTTTTAACCGTCAAAAAAATGGTGTCTTTTTCCTGATTTAGGGGTGGTGTGCACGACCATAAAAAAAGCCACCCTATGAGGGTGGTTTTTTTATGGCCGTAATTAAGAGCGCACGAACCAGCAAGATTAATTTTTAAGGGACGAGTCTGATTGGAGAAACAATCGGTTGAGAGATAAAATAAAGCCAAAGTTAAAAACTTTGGCTTTATAGCATCATTTTTTTGATGTTCTCTTGCGGTGTTCTGCCATCAGCATGTTATATTCCAATGCTTTTTTGGGAGAATACTGTTCTTCAAGTTCATAGAACAAGGAGCAGTGGCGCGAATTTATCTTGGCATCTGACATTTTTGCTATTTTTTGTGCCAGGTCTTTATGCCAAGATTGCTTGATCATTGTATAAACGAGCCAAGCGGCAAGCAATAAAATTGCAATGCCTATAATAACAAAATAAACCATAATTATTAAATAAGTTATACAAATTATGGTCGCAAATTAAACCGTTCGTATTAAAAATGCAAGCTTTTTTAAAAATTTTAGCTAATTTTAATCTTTTAGCTTTAGCCTTTAAATAATAGTTTGTTATGGAGAAATCAAAGTGTCAGAATTTAGTATATCAGAGATGTTGTTATTCCAGGTAGTTTTAATTTTTCTCAATGCAATTTTTGCCTGCTCCGAGATTGCAGTGATCTCAATTAACGGCAACAAACTAAAAAAACTTTCTGCCTCCGGCGACAAAAGAGCTAATCATCTGCTTTCATTGACCAAACAACCGGCTAAGTTTTTGGCCACCATTCAAGTCGGCATCACTTTGGCTGGTTTTTTAGCCTCGGCTTTTGCTGCTGACAATTTTTCAGACAAAGTTGTTGATTGGCTGATTGATATTGGTGTTAGTATTTCACCATCAAAACTAGATGTTTTAGCTGTCATTGGCATAACAATAATCTTGTCGTATTTTACTTTGATTTTTGGTGAAATTGTTCCCAAGCGTATTGCTATGCAAAATCCCGAAAAGGTTGCTTTGTCATTGTCTTGGCTGGTTTATGGCGTCGCCAAAATATCAACCCCGCTGGTTTGGTTTTTGAGCCTTTCAACCAATATGGTGCTAAAATTTATCGGCATTAATCCCAATCAAGAAAACGACAAAGTAAGTAAGGATGAAATTAAAATTATGATTGATGCCTGTAATGAAAACGGCGACATCGATGATATTGAAAAAGAGCTGCTCAACAAAGTATTTGAGTTTGATGATAAAAGAGTAAGAGATGTAATGGTGCATCGTCGAGATACGGTATTCCTAAACCTTGCCGACACCAAAGATAAATGGGAAAAAATAATGTCAAGAAGCAGATATTCTGTATATCCCATATATGACAAACACAAAGACAATGTCATCGGCACAATAAGTATTAAAGACTATTTCAACTTCAAAGATGCGGCAAAATCAGATATTATCCAAAAAGCAGTAAAACCGGCTTTTGTAACCATAGATACATTACATATTGATGAGCTATTTTTGCAGATGCAAAAACAACGCAAACATTTTTCGGTTGTGGTGGATGAGTATGGCAGTATTTCAGGCATTATTACTATAAAAGATTTATTGGAAGAAATTGTGGGCGATTTAGGCGATGATGTAACGAATATGGCACAAGAGCCTTTAATTGTTCAGATTAATAATGCTGAGTGGAAAATAAAAGGCAATACCCCGATTAAAGAGGTTGGTAATAAATTGAAAATGAAATTTCCGCAAGGTTCTTACACCACATTTTCGGGTTTTTTGTTTTCGCTGATGTCCAATATTCCGCGGAATAAAAAAGATGTCGTTTTGCAATATCGTGATTGGCAGATATTTATACCGCAAATTAAAGAGCGGCGTATAGATGAAGCAATTGTAAAACATATTTTGCACTGATGGATATGATAATTTATGTCGACGATGTTTCAGAAATTTTTAGGTTGCCCGGTAGCTTTTTTATTAAAGATTGGCAATTGTTTTTATAAGCATAAAAACTTTTTTTTAGCAATCCTGATATATAAAATTATTTTGTTATTGGATTCTCATCATTTTGCAGCGCGCGCCAATCTGGCAACGGCCTATTTTGAAAAAGGCAATTTAAGCACGTCGATTCCATATTTTTTAAGTGTATTAGGTGATGATTATAACAATGCTTGGTGGCATAATTATTTATCACAGGCCTATCAAAAAAACGGCCATTATGACAAGGCTCTCAATGAGGCGTGGCAAGCTGTTGATTTGAGCGGCGGCGCCCAAGCACATCAACTCAATTTGGCCTATACTATTTACGAGGTAAGTGATGAAAAAGGCTTGGATTTTATCAAGCAGGTGCTAACAAAATGGTATCGCAAATATCCGCAAAGTGGTATCGCACAACAATGTTACCGATCATTTTTTTATGATAAGAATTTTACTCGTTCAAACCAAGATTATGTTGAAAGTTTATTTGATGTTTTTGCCCCCGATTTTGAAACAGTCTTAAACGATCTCAACTATCAGTCACCACAAGATATAGCCAATATATTGTTTGAGTATTGCTCATCACATAAAAGATTATCAGATTTAAAAGTTTTGGATCTTGGTTGCGGCAGTGGTTTGTGTGGCAAATATTTGGCAAAAAAGTTCTCATCTTGCGAGATTGTAGGTGTAGATATTTCATCTGCAATGTTGTCAGTTGCCGCCAGCAAAAAAATATATAAGGAATTGATAAAAGATGACATAGAACATTATTTATTACACGAAAAACGTAAGTTTGATATTGTAGTTGCAGCAGATGTTTTGACATATTTCGGCACTCTTGATTCGTTGTTTGCCGGAATAGAAAAAGTTCTTGATGATAAAGGAGTTTTTGCCTTTAGTTTTTCCAAAAATGAATTTAATGCTAAAGAGTTTTTTTTAACACCGTCATCACGTTTTGTACATTCGTTTCACTATGTGCAGAATATGTTGTCAAAACATGGTCTGAAGTTGTTATTATCCAATCCCAAAACTCTTCGCAAAGAAGGTGATAAAGACGTCATCGGTTATATTGTTGCAGCGATTAAGTCTTAAAAAAAATCTCCGCTAAAAAGCGGAGATTTTCACTTCTTAAAATCCCAAATTATTTAGATTTTTTGGCAGAAGATTTTTTAGCGCAAGATTTCTTTGCGCAAGAAGAAGTCTTAGATGAAGAAGACTTTTTAGCGCAAGAAGATTTGTTGCAATTTTTCGAGAGCTGTTCTACAGCCATTGACCAGAAATATTCATCCTGACCAGAAGGACAACCGGCGTTTTGCCAGATATAATAAGCAGCCTCTCTGATAGCTTGTTCATTGTTTACCATAATCACTAACTCCAAATAAAATTTAATAAACATTATTTAATATACATACAAAAATTTATCCGTCAATACTTAATCCGACATATTGCAAAAAAATCCTAAAGCAAGATTATAAAATTATAAAAATTGAGTTGGAATTTTTAATTAAGACTTGCATTTAAATAGATTAGAAATTATAGATACTCTATAAAGGTTTCTGGCACATCTTGAGCCTTGGTAATTATGTTGTTAAATTTAAGGAAATATTCATGCAGAATTTATTATCAAAAGAAGAAATGGAAGCTGTTATCGACGGTGATTACAGCAATGTTTTTGCGGTTTTAGGTATTCACAAAAACAAAGGTTCAAAAGAGGTTTTTATTCGTGCATATCAGCCTCATTCAAAGGCAATAGAGGTGCTTGATCGAGATGGTAATTCTCGTGGCATGATGAGTAAATTGGATGAGCGTGGTTTTTACCAAATTGATCTCGGACAAACCGATAATTTTGATTATAAATTTCGTATTACCAACGACCAAGATTACACTTATATAGAAGAAGATCCGTATCGCTTTTTACCTACATTGGGTGATATGGATGTCTACCTTTTAGCCGAAGGCAATCATCTTGAAATGTATAAAAAATTGGGGGCTCATATCCGTGAAATGGAGGGTGTTAAAGGTGTAAGTTTTGCGGTTTGGGCGCCCAATGCCAAACGTGTCAGTGTGGTTGGCAACTTTAATAACTGGGATGGAAGAGTAAATGTTATGCGCAAGCATCCCTCGTGCGGAGTTTGGGATATTTTTATTCCCGGCATTGGTGAAGGAGAGCTTTATAAATATGAAATTAAAACGCAAAGCAACGATATTTTGCTAAAATCAGACCCTGTTGGTTTTTATGCGGAAAAGCGCCCGCATACGGCATCGGTTGTCTATGATTTAAATCATTATTTGTGGAATGATGCAGAGTGGATGAACTATCGTTCGGAGCACAATTCTTTCGATAAGCCGATGTCGATTTACGAGGTGCATTTGGGGTCATGGCGTCGCAAAGAGAACAATGAATATTTGACCTATCGAGAGCTGGCAGATTATCTTATTCCTTATGTCTGCAACATGGGCTTTACTCATGTCGAGTTTTTGCCGGTTGCAGAGCATCCGCTTGACAGTTCTTGGGGATATCAGGTTGTGGGAATGTTTGCTCCGACATCTCGGTTCGGCACACCTGATGATTTTCGTTATTTGATTGATAAGTTTCATCAAGCCGGCATAGGCGTAATCATGGATTGGGTTCCGGCGCATTTTCCCAAGGATGCACATGGTCTCAACGAGTTCGACGGTACACACCTTTATGAGCATGCCGATCCTCGCAAAGGAGAGCATACCGACTGGGGAACCAAAATTTATAATTATGGCCGTGCCGAGGTATCGAATTTCTTGTGCGCCAGTGCGCTATATTGGCTCAAGGAATATCATATTGACGGTTTGCGTGTTGACGCTGTTGCATCAATGCTATACTTAGACTATTCGCGCAAGAACGGTGAGTGGATTCCCAACCAATATGGCGGCAACGAAAATATCGAAGCCATTGCATTTTTGCGCCGCATGAATGAGCTTGCTTACTCGCAAGTAGACGGAGCCATAACCATTGCCGAAGAATCAACTGCCTGGCCGATGGTTTCTCGTCCGACATCAATGGGTGGATTGGGCTTTGGCTATAAATGGAATATGGGTTGGATGAATGATACATTGCGCTATATTTCGCATGAGCCGATTCATCGCAAATATCATCATGGCATGTTGACATTTGGTTTGTTATATGCGTTCAACGAAAATTTTGTTTTGCCGATTTCGCATGACGAAGTAGTACACGGCAAAGGTTCGATGTTATCCAAAATGCCAGGCGATGAATGGCAGAAATTTGCCAACCTAAGAGCGTATTATGGATTTATGTATACTCATCCAGGCAAAAAGTTATTGTTTATGGGATGCGAATTTGGTCAAGATTATGAGTGGAATTCTGATGAGGGATTAAGATGGTTTTTGCTTGACTATCCGATGTACAAAGGAATGCAAAATTGTGTTCGTGATTTGAATTTGATGTACAAAGGAAATGCTCCGTTATATCAACAAGATTTTGATTATCGTGGTTTTGAGTGGATTGATCACTCCAATGCCGATGACAGTGTAATATCTTATATTCGCAAAGGATATAACCCCGGCGATTATCTTATTGTCGTATGTAATTTTACCCCGGTTGTAAGAAAAGGTTATCGCATAGGTGTTCCGGAAGATTGTCAATATCAAGAAATTTTTAACAGTGATGATGTAAACTATTGGGGCAGTGGCGTAAAGAACGAAGGTTTTATGCAAGCAGAAAACACAGAATGCAATTATAAACCTTATTCAATTACGTTAACATTGCCGCCGCTGGCAACCATTGTTATAAAACCGCTTCATTAAGGAGAGTATATGCATCGTTTCAAATCACGTTGTGGCCGACCGTTTCCTCTGGGTGCGCATTATGATGGCAAGGGTGTAAATTTTGCCTTATTTTCGGCGCACGCGTCTAAGGTCGAACTATGTATTTTTGACGAAAGCGGCTCTGAAGAATTGGCGCGTTATGTCATTTCTGCAAGTGAAAATAATATTTGGCATGTATATCTTGAGGGTGCTTTACCTGGCCTTGTATATGGCTATCGAGTTTATGGGCGCTATGATCCGGCATCGGGATATAGATTTAATCCCAATAAATTGTTGATAGATCCCTATGGCAAAAAGTTGGTCGGCACGCTGATTTGGAACAAAGCAATTTTTGGTTATGATGTAGACAGTCCGGATAAAGATTTATCATTTTCCGAACTGGATTCGGCTCCTTATGTGCCAAAATCGGTTGTGGTAGATGATACCTATGATTGGAGTGGTGACGTAGCACTCAACTACCCCATGTCATCTAGTATTATCTACGAGGCTCATCTGCGCGGTTCCACCAAACTAAATCCGTTTTTGGACGACTGTACTCGAGGAACTTTTGCCGGTTTTGCCGACGATTCGACAATCAATTATCTCAAACATTTAGGTATCACGGCGGTTGAATTTTTGCCAATTCATGCGTTTTTTGGTAAACGTCATAAGAGAGGATATGTTATAGATAATTATTGGGGCTATGAAAGTTTCAGCTACTTTGCTCCTGAGCAATCATATTTGTCAGGCGGCGATATCAACGAGATTAAAGATATGGTTAAAAAGCTTCATGCCAAAGGTATAGAAGTTATTTTGGACGTAGTCTATAATCACACGGGTGAGGGCAATCATCTTGGGCCAACACTTTGTTATCGCGGAATTGATAATCTTTCATATTATGTATTAAGTCCCGATAATAAGCGTTACTACCAAGACACAACCGGCTGCGGAGCAAGTTTTAATATACAAAATCCGGCTGTTTTGCGATTGGTGATGGATTCGCTTCGTTATTGGGTCAAAGAAATGCACGTTGATGGTTTCCGCTTTGATCTTGCAAGTGCGCTGTGTCGTTTTAATGGTGATTTTAAGCAGACCAGCGGTTTCTTGTACGCCATTGCGCAAGACGATATTTTGCAAAAGGTAAAATTGATTGCCGAGCCATGGGACATAGGACCTGGCGGCTATCAACTGGGAGCTTTTTTACCTGGCTGGTCAGAGTGGAATGACAAATATCGCGACAATATAAGACGGTTTTGGAAAGGCGACGCCTATCAAATTGCAGAGTTGGCCTCGAGGTTGACCGGCTCAAGTGAAATTTTTAATCATAATAATCGCAGTATATCATCGAGCATCAATTTCATTACGGCACATGACGGCTTTACATTGCGGGATTTAGTCAGTTACAACAACAAACATAATTCAGCCAACGGCGAGGATAATCGCGATGGAACCAATGCCAATTGGAGTTGGAATTCCGGTGTCGAAGGCGAAAGCAACAATATCGTTGTTGAAAATAATCGTTTATATCGCACCAAAGCAATGCTTGCGACATTGCTTTTGTCATTTGGCACACCGATGATTGTTTTTGGTGATGAGTTTGCCCGAACGCAGATGGGCAATAACAATCCTTATTGTCAAGACAATGCGATTACCTGGATTACTTGGGAGGGTATCCAGTCATCGCAAAAACAACTGATTTCTTTTGTGCGCAAACTAATAAGATTGCGCAAGAGGCTCAAAATATACGACCGCCATAGCTTTTTTACCGGTCGCACGGTTAATAATCAAGGTCATAAGGATTTGGCCTGGTATACCGAGCAAGGTTGTGAGTTTACAGCCTCTGACTGGCATGATGGCGAGCGTCGTGCAATTTCATATTTGATCAAAGACGGCAAAAGCTTTGTTATGATAATATTGAATGCAAACTATCATAGTGTTGATTGGAAATTTCCTGACATCAAAGGTAAGTATTCCTATGAGTTGTTATTAGATTCCTCAGGGCAGTTAAAAGATGCTGGCAACCTGCAAAAAACCAAACAGATAACTGTGCCGGCCTGGAGTGTTGTAGTATTGGAAGCAAAATAAACAAAGGACGTATCGAATGAATACAGATTTACAAAAACTTGCTGAAAAATTGGGCATAGCTGTTGAGTTTAGTGATGCCGGACTAAAGCACCAAGATTACAAAGTCAGTGAAGATATCATCAAATTTTTTGCCAAGACCATGGGCTATAATGCCGATACAGCCGAAGCAGTTGCAGAGTCTTTGCAAAAATTAAATGAGAACAGATGGCAAAAAACATTAAATAGTGTATATGTTTGCAATCTTCATAATATTGTTATTGATGTTGTCTCACAGAATTTGTCCGATATTGTTCTGCAAGCTGTTGCCGCAGATGGCAAAACCATAAATTTGCAATATGACTATCTTGGCAATTGCGAATATCATGGTGATTTGTACAAAGAAAGTTTGCGTATTAGTACTCCTTTGGCCATAGGCTATTATAACCTGACGGCAAAAGTCAACGGTCAAACCTACCACACAACCTTGGCGGTATGTCCCGATCAATGCTACAATAATTTACACAATCAAAAACTATGGGGCTATGCTTTACAACTGTATTCTCTCAAAAGCCGTCGCAATTGGGGAATAGGTGACTTTACCGATTTGAAAAACTTCGTTGGATTATGTGCCGATTGCGGGGCTAATGTTATAGGTCTTAACCCGCTCAATGTTCTAAATCACAATTACCCAGAAGATGCTAGCCCGTATTCATCTATTTCGCGAGAATTTTTAAATCCGATCTATATTGATGTTGAAGAGGTTCCGGAGTTTGACCCTGCTGATAAAGAGCCTTTGACAAACCTATTAAATGAGTTGCGCTCCAGTGAGTTGATAGAATATTCAAAAATATATCCTCTCAAGGTAAAGATGCTGGAAAAATGCTTTGCTCGTTTTAAGCAAAGCAAAGATCAAAAGAGGCATCGCGAGTTTGCAGATTTTTGTTCTGCATTTGGGACATCTTTAGATAATTTGGCAATATTCCAAAGCATCTATGACGAACATGTTCATCACTCTTTTGACGGGTGGAAAAACTGGCCTGCGGAATACTCTGCACCTTCAGCATCGGGCATTAAAGATTTTGTTTTAGGACACAAAGATAAAATTGAGTTTTTCAAGTTTATGCAGTTTGAAGCGGCAAGGCAATTTTCGCTTGCCAAATCAGAAGTGGACAAGCGGGGATTAACCATAGGTTTTTATCGCGATTTGGCGGTTGGGGTCGGCCGCGATAGTGCCGAGTATTGGAGCAATCCTGAATTTTTCATGCAAGATTGTGGCGCCGGTGCTCCACCTGATGCCTTTTTCCCCGGTGGCCAAAGGTGGAATTTGGGTGCTTTCCATCCACAAAATTTGTCAGAATGTGCATATAAGCCTTTCCGTAATATTTTGCGGGCCAATATGCAAAATGCCGGGGCGTTGAGAATGGACCATGTCATGAGCCTTATGCGCCTATATGTTATTCCCGATAATTTAGATTCCGGTACATATATATATTATAATTTTGACGATATGCTGAATATTGTCGCATTGGAAAGCTGGCTTAATAAGTGTATGGTAGTTGGCGAAAGCATTGGTAATGTTCCTGAGGGTTTTGTCGAGAAGATTAATGCCAAAGGTATTTATGCATTAAGTATTTTGTGGGCAGAACGCAACGATATGGGATGGGGTTCATTTCGCAGCCCTGAAGAATATCCGACCAATGCTTTTACCTCGGTTGGAACCCATGATATAGCACCGTTAAAGATGTGGTGGTTTGGTTATGATATTGAGCTTAATTATGCCATGGGCATGCTAAAAAACGATGAAGAACGTGCTTTGTCATATCACAAACGCGAAACCGATCGGGCATATCTGCTCAAAGCCTTGGATCAGGCACAAGTTTGGCCGGAAGACAGACCCCGCAGCGGAGACTATATTTATGGCGAAAAATATCCCGAAGGCATTGAAGAAGCGGTTATGCGCTATATGTCAAGATCAGCCTCGCCGGTATTTTTAGCCCAGCTTGAAGATATGCTCCATGTCGAAAAAATGCAAAATTTACCTGGCACCGATCATGACAAACATCCGAACTGGCGTCGCAAGATACCGGTTAATCTGGAAGATCTTTCGCAAGATATTGCCTATATAAGATGTATCGGAGCAATCAAAAAGGAACGTTAAATGCTAACAGACCAAGTTTTGGTTTTTGATTTGGATGCTACATTGTATAATGTCGGCAGCCGAATTGAGGATCTTGTTGACGCCAAAGTCATAAAATTCTTTATGCGTGAATTACAGGTTACGGAAGACCAGGCCAAAGAGATAATTCGAAATATCAGGCAAAAATATGCCTATGATGTTGAGGCCTCTGGCAAAGAGTTTACCTTTTCCAAAAAAGAATTTATGGATTATATCTGCGATGTAGACACAAGTTGTATTCCGCAAAATAAAGAGCTTAGTGCAAAATTGGCACGTATACCGCAACGCAAATTTATTATGACCGACAGCACCAGGGAGCATGTCTTTGATGTCCTTGCAGCTTTAGGAGTTTCGGCCGATAATTTTGCCGGTATTTTTGATTGTGATGATATGCAGTATACTTTCAAACACAATCCTGAAAGTTTTAAAATATTTCTTAACAAATATCATCTCAAAGCCGGTGAGTGTATTATGTTTGAAGATAGTATCGGCAATCTTGAAATAGCCAAACAAGTCGGTTTTACGACAGTTTTGATTAATTCTTGTTCAACAGTTGTGCCAGCGTTTTGTGACTATCAGTTTGCAACAATAAATTTGGCGCTTGATTATTTTTGTGACAATCCCCAAAAATAAAAAATCAAAAAAAAGTTATTGATTTTTAACTAATTTTGTGTATACATACCTGCTGAATGTATATATAACGGATATAAAAATGGCCAGAAAAACAAAAGAAGACGCGGAACAGACACGGTTGGCGATTCTCGATTCCGCATTGCAAACTTTTTATGAAAAAGGCTTCTCTCGAACTACGTTTGATGAGATAGCCAAGCGTATAAATTTGACCAAAGGAGCGGTATATTGGTATTTTCGCAACAAAACCGATTTGATATCCGCTCTAATAATGCAAAAGATATTAGAGCATAGAAAGAACTATCATTATGAAGTATCTGACAGCCTGTCGTCGTTGCGTTGCGGCATAATAAATCGAGCCCAAGCTATTGAAAAAGACGCAGATTTCAGACGTTTTTTGTTTTTTGTGATTTATCGGATGGAGTGGTCTCCGGCGGTTTTTGACAAAGTTTGGTCCGAGATAGGCGAGCTTTGCGAACTTCCCGATAAAGAGCTTTATGATTTGTTATTACGCATTCAAAAGAAAAACGAGATAAGAGCTGATGTTAATATAAAAGAGCTTATGCAAATAATGATTTGTCTGTGGAAAGGGATTGTTGATAAATACATTTTAGGTGTCAATCTTAATATGGATTTGACCACGGCAATGACCAAAGGGTTTGATATGATTATTAGTGGAATAAAAGTGGAGAAATAAAAAGATGCAAGTAGTAAAGATTCAAAAAAGAAAAATTATCCTTAATTTTATCATAATAGTTTTATGTATCAGCATCGGCTGGTATCTTAAAGCCAAACTTACACCGCAAAGTGCCGGGCAGATGATGGGGGGTAACAATATGCCCCATGTCTTGGTAGAAGATGTTATAAAAACCGATGTTTCTCCACAACGCAAATACATAGCATCTGTAGAGGCGATTAAGAGTGTAGATTTGATACCGCAGGTATCAGGATATGTCGATAAAGTATTGTTTCAGGAAGGTTCGGTTGTCAAAGAAGGGGATATACTGTTTATCATTGAGCAGGATCGCTATATTGCCAATGTTGATTTGAGCAAAGCAGCCCTTGACAGTGCCAAAGCCAATTTGGTTAAAACCGAGCGCGATTATAAGCGCCAAAAAGCATTAAGCAGCCAACAATATGCATCTAAATCGACTTTAGATACAGCAGAAAGTGCTTATTTGCAGGCCAAAGCTGCGGTTGCACAAGCAGAGGCCAACTTGGAGCTTGCCAAAATCGATTTGGAGCACACAGAAATCAAAGCTCCGATTACGGGACTTATCGGCAAGGCCGAGGTTACCGAGGGTAACTATGTAAGCTCTAACACCCAGACATTGGCCCGTATCATTCAAGCCTCTCCGATCAGGGTTGTGTTCTCGGTTGCAGATAAAGACAACATAAGATTCAAAAGGCTTGGCAGCAGTGGCCTAAAGACACGTTTGGAGTTGCCAGACGGTAGCATCCTTAACGACAACATGGTTTCATATTTTGTCAACAACGAAGTCAACCAAAATACAGCCACTATTCCTATTTATTTGGAATATGCCAACCAAGACAGAACTTTGGTCGCCGGCAACTATGTTAATGTTATTTTGTCCTCAGCCAAAGAAACGCCGGCCATTATAATTTCACCGGCGGCAGTTATGCAAGATGCCAACGGGTCATATGTCTATGTTGTCGATTCCGAGGGCAATGTCAGCGAAAGAAGAGTCCAGTTAGATGGCTTGTTTGAAGACAAGCAAATAGTTCTTTCCGGCCTTGAAGGTAACGAAAAAGTTATTGTTAGTGGTTTGCAAAAAGTAAAAGACGGTGCCAAGGTAAGAGCAAGTTTGGTTTCTAATACGACAGAGGAGGCCAAATAAAAATGTTTTCCAGGATTTTTATTGAGCGTCCGCGTTTTGCGATGGTAATCTCCATCGTCTTATCATTAGCGGGAATTATTTCGGTATTTTCTTTGCCAATTGCCCTTTATCCGGAAATTACACCGCCAGAGATTGTGGTCTCGGCCACCTATCCCGGAGCTTCGGCCGAAGTTGTAGCTCGAACAATCGGTATTCCGTTGGAAGAGCAAGTCAATGGTGTTGAAGATATGATTTATATGTCATCTTCATCAGAAGATTCATCATATCAGCTGACCATTACCTTCAAGGTCGGTACTGACCCCGATATGGCTCAGGTTAAGGTTCAAAACCGTATCCAACAAGCAACCTCAATGTTGCCGACCGAAGTTCAAAGGCAGGGCCTGACGGTGCGTAGCCGCTCGTCCAATATTTTGGGCTTTGTATCTGTATTTTCACCTGACAACAGCCTAAGCAGTTCCGAATTGGCCGATTATGTTCAAAACAACATGAAAAACAGTTTGTCGCGTGTTGATGGTGTTGGTGAGGTTAACGTGTATTCTGCACGATTGAGTATGCGTGTTTGGCTTGATGCCGACAAAATTGCGGCACTAAACATTCCGCTTACTCAGATTGTTTCAGCGATTGAGGGGCAAAACTATCAACCGTCTTTGGGTAAGGTAGGTTCGATGCCGGGCGATGGCAAACAACAAATAGTCTATGCTCTGCAAACTCAAGGTCGTATCAATGAAGTTGAAGATTTTAAAAACATTATTGTACGCACGGCCGAAGAGGGCGGCTTGGTTCAACTCAAAGACATTGCTCGTATAGAAATCGGCGAAGAATCTTACAAAGCAGCCTCCAAGTATAATGGTGTACCCAATGTGGCAATTGCTGTCAACCAGTTAACAGGCGCCAATGCCCTTGATGCCATGACCAACTTAAAAGCCGAGCTTGAACGCCTTAAGGCCAATTTTCCGGCAGGTGTTGATTATTTGATAGGATATGATTCAACCAAATATATTACCGCCTCAATTGAGGAAGTAGTTTTAACCTTGGTCTTCACATTTGCATTGGTTATACTTGTTTGCTATGTCTTCTTGCAAGACTGGCGCTCTACATTGATTCCAAGCTTGACCATTCCGGTTTCTTTGCTTGCCACATTTGCTGTGATGCTGGCATTGGGATACAGCCTCAACATGTTAACTTTGTTTGGTCTGGTATTGGCAATCGGTTTGGTGGTTGATGATGCCATTGTGGTGGTTGAGCGTGTTTTGGCATTGATGGAGCAAGAAGGTCTGACACCTAAAGAGGCAACCATCAAAGCCATGAGCGAGGTTTCCGGTGCAATTGTCGCCACAACGTTGGTTTTGTTGGCAATATTCGTACCTGTCGGATTTATGGGAGGTATTACCGGCAAGATTTATCAGCAGTTTGCAATTACCATTTCGGTTTCGGTATTTTTCTCGGCTCTTAATGCGCTGACCCTCTCTCCGGCACTCTGCTCGACAATTTTGCATCCGCTCAAACCATATCAACACGGGCCGTTGTTTTGGTTTAACCAAGCCGTAAACAAAGGTCGTGAAACATATGCCGGTATTGTTGGCATATTCGGCCGCAAGATAGGTGTGGTTGCGGTGGTTTACGGACTGGCCTTGATTGTAATTGCAGGAATTTTGAATATTAGCCAAACCTCTTTTATTCCGTCTGAGGACCAGGGTGTTATTATGGGTAACGTTCAGCTTCCCGAAGGTGCATCAAGAGAGCGTACACAGGCGTTTGTCGATAAGATAATTCCGCTTATTCAAAAGCAACCTGGCGTTGATGCGGTAATGGCCATTACAGGTGTAAGTATGATTGGCGGTACCGGTGAAAACGTAGCAATGATTATTACGGTTCTAAAACCTTGGAATGAGCGTAAAAGTGATGAGCTTTATTCAACCAATATTATGAACCGTCTGCGCGCACAGCTGAGTGAATATTCAGAGGCTGATGTCCAGCTCTTTGAACCTCCGGCAATTATGGGACTTGGCATGAGCGGTGGTATGGATTTCCGTCTGCAGTCGATGGACAGTGATGATCCGCAAAAAATAGAAGCTGCTTTGATGGCATTTCTTGGCAAGATGAATGCTTTGCCGGAGATATCCTATGCCTATACGACCTATACGGCCAAAACACCTAATATTTATGTTGATATTGACCGTATTAAAGCAGAGGCCATGAAAGTCAGCATTGGTAATATTTTCTCCACGCTGCAATATTATTTGGGTTCGGCCTACATCAATGATGTTAACTTTGGTACTCAGGTTAACAAAGTAATGATTCAGGCCGATTGGAAGAATCGTAAAGATATTGATTCAATCAAAAATCTTCATGTCCAAAGCGAAAATGGTGATATGGTTCCACTGGATAGTGTCATCTCTTTAAGCAAGATATTATCGCCGCGAGTAGTTACTCGTTACAACCAATATCCATCGGCAACGATTACTGCCGTGCAAAATCCGGCCGTAAGTACAGGTGAGGCAATGACCGCGGTTGAAACATTGGCCAAAACAATGCCAAATGGCTTTGGCTATGAGTGGTCAGGTATCAGCTATCAAGAAAAAAGCTCTCAGGGACAAATTGGTTATTTGATTACCTTAGCGGTTATTTTCGGCTACTTGTTCTTGGTTGCTCAATACGAAAGCTGGATTACGCCGCTTCCGGTTCTGACCTCGGTTGCAGTTGCCATGTTGGGCGCTTTGCTCGGTTTGTTTATTACCGGACTTCCGCTCAGCATCTATGCCCAGCTTGGCTTAATTCTTTTGGTCGGATTGGCTAGTAAAAACGCCATTTTGATTGTTGAGTTTGCCAAAGAAGAGCATGAAAGAGGAAGCAATTTGGTTAAAGCAGCAATGATTGGCACCAAAGAAAGGTTCCGTGCTGTTCTGATGACGGCATTCACCTTTATTTTGGGTGTGTTCCCGATGATTATTGCCAACGGCGCCGGTGCTGCCAGCCGTATTGCCATTGGTGTTCCTGTATTCTATGGAATGCTGTTAGGAACGGCTTTGGGACTTTTGGTAATTCCGTTGCTTTATATTTTGTTCGAAACGCTTTATCAAAATATTTCCGGCAAACATAAAGCTTAAGGCTAAAAAAATCCCCCTGCTTTGTTTTGAGCAGGGGGATTTTTTATGATTCGAACGTAACACTACCTGCGTAAGCAGGTAGATGTAGACATACCTGCCCAGCCGTTAGGCTTGCG
>CALXTM010000015.1 GCA_944391415.1 uncultured Alphaproteobacteria bacterium | reverse complement strand
CTATTTATAAAGGAGAAATGCTATGTATCAAATCAAAGTCAATGGTGTGTTAATGCCAACAATCTATTACACCTTAAGAGAAGCAATGGATGCCTGTGCGGCTGAAAAAGCAAGAGGTTGTGCGGTTGTAACTGAAATTGTTCATTTCTAAGGAGAGCAACGATGTTAAAAGATTTTGAAAACTGGTTGTTAAATAATAATTACAGACCTACCACCGCTTTTGATTATCAAGGAAGAATTGAAAGATTATGCCGCAAAGAAGGTTATACACTGTCTCATTTGGTTGAAAACATTGCCTCAATTTTACCGGAATATGAAATTAACGGTAAACAAAGTGCTTATGGCAAACGCTCTCACACATCAGTTAGACAAGCCTTGAGAAGATTTAAGATGTTTTTGGTATCAAATAAACTCATTGAAAGTGCAAACTAATGACTGATATCAAAACATTAAATGATAACGTATGGGTTGTATTTTTTTATTATATATGTTATTATATATATCATAAAAGTCCAAATGGAATAATAAGGATAAAGCAATGAATTATCAAGATTTCCCCGCATTTAAAGGTATCACCCCGGAAATAGAGGCTTATTTGGATAGGTTTGATGATCTTTTAAAGAAAAACAATTTAAACTTGTCTCCAGAAGAAGTATTAATAAGAAAAATAGGATTATTTTCTGACTATATTTATGAAAAAGGGAAAAAGAATTTTGCAAAAACTATAGAAGAAAATTTGCAAAAACAAGCAGGTCCGAATGGAAGAATTGCATTATTTTTTCTGGTAAGAGGAATGTATGGAAATCGTCGAAATGTTGATAATGAAAAGAAAATGGGGGATAGAGAATATTATAATCTTATTGAAAATTGGAAAGCTAAAGAAAATGGTTTAAAAATTTCTCTCGGCGATGGTTTGGTGGCATCAGGCTGGGTGTACAAAACATCTCCGAACTATAATCCTAAAAAAGACTTGCATCGTTTTATCTTAAATGTAGACCCTAATTCTAATTTATTTGAAAAACTTGATAAATTTGCTTTAGAATATAATTGCCAATATAAATGTGCCGAATCACAAAGAGAAGCATATTCAAGGCCAGATACAATAGTTATTTACACTTCTGATGAAAGAATAGAGGAACAAAAAAAAATACTCTCTTCATTAATAAAACCATATGTAAGAACTAACGGCAATAGTCTTTTAGATGGGGAAAAATTAGAAGATGGTTTACACTATGCTACAGAAAAAAGTCGTGCTGACATTCAAAATTTAATAGAAGAAGCAAAAGGTATATATCCTAGATTGGCACATAATTTAACAGATATATTAAATAACACGACAAAGAATCACCCATTAAGTCTTGGTGAATTTACTATTTATAAAGACATTTTGGATAGTATGAAAGTTTTAAAAAATCCAAATCCACAACAAAAAAATATAAATCTTAATTTGAATAAAAATAAACAACAAAGTACTCAATCTGTTTTAGAAGAAGGCATAAAAGTTCCATTTACTCAAGCTGTCGATGCCAAAATATCTTTAATAGAGATAAAAAATACAGAAAATGCCAATTACTCAATAGATTCCAAGAATCCTAATTTGTTAAATATAGAAGGTTTTGATAAAGATAAAAAATGCACATTTAGTCTGCAATATAATAAATCTACGGGAACATATCTTTATCAAGGAGGAAAGCCGGAAAAAATATATAGCAATAATCCTGATTTGAATTTTGCTCCTTTACCAGAAGATGCATTAAGACAAATAAAAAACAACCAAAGAACAGCTCTAAATAAAGCTTTCGTAAAAGCAGAAATGCGGAATGGAATTGAAATAACAGAAAATGATAGCGTCATTTCCATTAAACAAGAAAAAGTAGGAGAACATGAAAATTGTTTTGTTTTTGAAAAAAAACAAAAAGATGGAACCCCAATATCAAAATTTGTTGTAGATAGAGAAAATGGAGAATATGTTGCATTTAACTATAAAACTGGAGAAAGATTTACTAATGCAGCAAAACTTTCTGATAAAAACCTACCTCAATTACCTGCTGAAGTTATTAAAAGATATCAAAATCGCATAAAACAGGCCGAACAAACAATCATAAACAGCAGAATAAATATAAATTTAAATCAACAACAAAGACAATAACACATAAAAAATTTGTATTTATAGCAAATTATAGAAATAAAGATGACAAAGGCTTTTTTAGCCATATTATGTTACTAATGCAGTTAAAGAGTTTAGTTTTAACCCTATTCAATTTACTAAATAATTCTCTTTCCGATTTCTCTGTTACTTACATAATCTTCCCTTACCTATATTTACTTATGGATGGCTGTTTTTTGCGTAACACACCTCTTAACATCAATGACAATAAGTTATTTTAAACATCTCATTTTTTAACCCATGGATAGAACCGTTTTATTTTGCATAGGTTTTATTACTTTTATCAAATCCGGTTATCCATGGGTTGTTTATAGAGTAATGAGATATAACCTTTGCAAAATTTAGCAGAAGTTCATTCAATCAACCTCATTTACAATTTTAATTAGGTTAATCTTTTGAATTTACATAAATATCTTGTTAAAACATATCCCATTGCTCCATAAACAGCCCAGACACAAGCGAATTAGATAAAATAAGTAAAACATAAGCCCGACCTGAAATCAATCAAACCAGGCTAAATTTTGCTATTTACATCTACTAGAGTTGCATAGTTCCAGAACTTCTTTTTGCATTCCTTGTAAGAAAATCGCACATCCAGTGCTAACTTTTGTCTTTACAGAGCTCTCAGTATATTTTTTCCCATTACGTAATAAACCTTCTTTTATTATAGCGTCAACAATTTTACGTTTATCCTATTTATTCAAGTGTTCTTTTAGTTTCTATTGATATTCTGAAAATCCAACCACGCCTGACAATCCAATAGAAATATTCTCCCGGGGATTTATCATATCTGTTAATATATTCGTCAAGATTACAAAATTCGTCAGAATTTCGTTCAAGAACGCCGTAAAACTTATCAGCATAATTATAATAATCAGCCGGATATTCTTGTAAAATTTCTTCATTAGATTTTGTTGTAGTCTTCGGAATTTCATCTTTTTTAGCGTTTTGCTTGCCTTCTTTAGATTTGCTTTTCTTTAAATTGGTTTCGCGTGTCTTTTCAAGGATCTCAACTTGATGGTCTTCAAAATATTTAATCATTGCTTCGTCGAGTTCTTCAGAGTCATTTATCTTATTATGCTTCTTTTGTAACTTTTTGTAGCTAAAACCATAAGGTCGTCCAAGATGCTTTTCTTCATCTTTAAGCCTTTGAAGCGAATTTTTCGTGCGTTCTGAAATGAGTTAATGCTCTTGTTCTACCAAGCAGTCATATCAATATGGCGTTTTTTATATTTGAAAGCATTAGCGAAAATTATGGACAAAAAAAATAAAATATGCTAATATTTAGTTATGTTATTTTTAACTATTTCTTTATATGATATCAACATAACTTTATTGAAAGGATGTAAAAATGACACAATTAATGTATATTAACCCAGCAATGATTAATCCTAAAACCAAAGAAAATGTTCGTGAAGCTGAAATGGCAAAGTTAAAAGAACTGAAAGAACAAGGTTTTACAATTATTGGATTGGAAATGACAGTTCCGCCATTGGCAGAGCTTTGTGACAGAAATATTGATCCTCAACATACCGAAGGTAAGGCTGATCAATCTTGTGCTAAAGAAGTTGCTGAAAAAGCTCCTGAACTTTTAGGATGGTTTAAAGGACATGATTTGGATAAGGTTGTTTTTGCTACCAATCGTATAGATGTTGATGCAATTGGAGCATATGTGTTAGCTGACAAATACCTAAAAGGTGAAAAGGTTTCTTTCAATGAAAATGTTGCTGCAATAGATGCTCACGACACACATTTAGGATCTAAATGGGAAGGACCGAAACCTATTGAACAAGCTTTTGATCCAGAAAGTAAAACAGGAGCATTAGCTGCATCTATTAAAGTATTCATGGTAACGCCGAAGAATATTGAAGATGTAAAAACTTTTATTGATACAGGAAACGTTGATGAGACAATAATGGATGGATATAGAAAATCTCAACAAGGTATCATTGATAAAGTTAAATCTGGTGATATTAAGACTGAAGTCGTTGGCGGTATAGCTTATGTGGAAACAACATTACCTTGTGCAACTAATGTAGGATATTCTTTTGCTCCTGTAGTTGTAGCTACAAATCCTGCAATGCGTAATCCAGATGGAACAACTTATCGTAAAGTCAGCATTTGCCAACATGAAGCAGGATACGCAGATTTAGGAACAGTTAAGAATGAATTAGCGACAAAAGAAACTGGTTGGGGTGGATCTCCTACATTTATAGGATCTCCGCAAGGTCAAGATTGTACAACAGAGTTATCTGAGATTAAGAAACTTGTATATGCCAACTTAACACCAGAATACAAAACTCAAGTTACTTCTCGCGGTGTTAATACTAACAGCGGAAAAGGTATGGGAGAGTAATTCAAAATTATTGGGAGCTGATTTAATCAGCTCCCAATAATAAATATGACATAGAGATGGCAAAATTAAATGACTATAAATCCTAGAAGTTTATTTCGTTCTGAAATTACAGAGTTTAAGATAAAAACGACAAGAGGTATTGTAAGATATATCAATCTTGATAATGCAGCAACCACGTATCCTTTAAAGTATGTTGAAGAAACAGTTTCTAAATATATGGAAAGCTATGGATCTGTCCATCGCGGAAGCGGTTATAAATCAAAAAAATCAACAGATGTTTACGAAAAATCTCGTGATATTATAAAGAGTTTTGTTAATGCTCCTGAAGATGATTATGTAATTTTTACCAACAATACAACAGGCGGTATGAATACGGCAGCATACTTTTTTGCTCAATTAAGCGGAAAAGTTATGGTTTCTGCTATTGAACACAGTTCTTCGTGGTTACCATGGATAAAAAGTGAAGGAATAAAGTTTTTAGGAAAAAAGCAATATCAATTAGATGAAATAAACGAAACGAACGAAAAAATACAAAAATTGGGACTTTCTCAAGTTTTACGTTACCATATAAATAAAAAATTTGAATTTGATTTAAAAGATATAGAAAAGCAACTTCAAGATAATCAAATAAAAGTTTTGGTGCTGACTGCATCATCAAACCTAACAGGATATTGTCCTGATATTAAAAAGATTGGTAAATTAGCACACAAATACGGAGCTTATTTTTTAGTTGATGCCTGCCAATTTATACAACATCATCCCATAGATATGCAAAAGATGGAAATTGATTTTTTGGTTGCTTCTGGGCATAAGTTTTATGCACCTTATGGTGGAGGTTTTTTAATTGGACCTAAAAAGTTTTTTGATTGTTTCTTGCCCTATCAAATTGGAGGAGGAAACCTTCCATACATTGAAGAAAGCGGACATTTTATTCGCTATCAAAACCAAATGGCACATGATCCAGGAACACCTAATGCTGTCGGAGCTATAAGCATGGCAGCTGCATTGAAAAAGTTATCAAATATAGGCATTGGAAATATAGAACAATATGAAAAGTCTCTTGTAGATTATGTCTATGATGAATTGAAAAAAATGCCTCATGTTCAATTATATGTTAAAAGAGAACATTTAAGTTCAATCATTACGTTCAATATTGAAGGATTAACCGCACAGCAAACAGCTGATATCTTAAATAAAGAATATGGTATAGGAACAAGAGCTGGCAATTTCTGCGTTTATCAAGTTGTAAGAACATTACTTGGAATTGAAGACGAAACGAAATTAATAGCTTTGGTTAATTCAGGACAGGCAAACAAGCTACCAGGAGTGGTTAGAGCTTCATTCAGTCTGCAAAATACGATGCAGGATGCAAAGCATTTTGTTAAGGCAATTAAGGAAATGGCAAGCAGGAGGAAATAATGATTACAAAAGAGCAAAAGAAAAAATGGTTAAAATTATTGAGAGAATTTCCTGTTGCCGTAAACAATTTTTATGGAGATCCTTTAATTCAGTGGGATAATACTTGCGAACGGCTAGAGAAACTTCTAAAACAAAAACATACCGGTCCTGTCGGAATCATAACCAAGGCGAAAATTTCAGATGCAAGAATTAAACAATTAAAAGATTTTCAGCAACGTGGTTTGAAATTGGTTGTGTTTTGCTCAATTTCAGAATTAGTTGATTTTGAAAAAGTTCCCCAAGAGCCTCGTTATCAAAATTTACAGAAACTAACCAAAGCAGGTATACCTAATATTGCCTACGTTCGCCCGATGACACCGCCTTATAACACTTCTCAAAAAACAGTTCATAAAATAATACAATCTTTGGCAGATGTTGGAGCGGATGCAGTTTGTTTGGCAGGATTTAGAGGGGATGACGCTTTAGTTAAAGATATGAAGCCTGATGAGAAAATACAATGGACAATGAGGGTAAAAGTATTAACTAAAGATGTTTATGCAATGTTTAAAGAAGGTGCTGAAAAGCATGGGTTTCATCTTTTCTTACGAACAGCTTGCGCAATTGCCTACGTGTTAGGAGATAAAGCCCCTTATAATCCTTATTATAATAGTCCGAATTTGTGCAAATGTGCCGAATTAAAATGTCCTTTAATAAATTCGTGTAAAAATCCTACTGAACCCAAAGAAGGAGCTGTAGAGTTTCTTAAACTTTTAGGTTTTGATGTAGAACAGCAATGTGATGGATGTTTGGAAAGATGTTCCGTGGAAGGTGATAAACGCTTGGGCTGCCTATCATGTTGCACAACGTGTTATAAACTGAAGGTTCCAAGATTATATATTAAAAACGAAGGCATTAACTTGGGAACTTTAACCTTTGCGCGGTTTTTAAGCGGAATGCTATCTATTCAAGAAGGAATGCGTGATTTTGGTGACAAAGATGTTGGCTTTGTTCGTTTTCCAAATTTTCCGGAGATAGATGATTTCGTTTGTATAAACACATGGGCTGCATTTGCTCAACACGGGAAAAGATGCTTTGATTGCCAGTATTGTATTGAAAAATATTATAAAGGACGTAACTGCGATACAACGCCTGTTGATTTGTTGACTCGTATTGAAAAAATATTAAAAAAGAGAGAAAATAAATGAGTTTTCAGTATGATATTGCAAAAGCTGGTTGCCCGATAGACTGTAAATATTGCGTTATAACTAAAGTTGATAGCCGCCGTGATTTGTGGAACAAACATACAATCATAGGTATTAATAAGGCAGTAACAATTCTCAATCCGCCTCCTGATATGAATGATGAACAAGCGGTGAAAGAGTTTTATGCCTTTCCTTTAGATTTATTTGAAGGTGATTATGTAGGCTTTAATGCTATTTCTGATCCTTTTTGGGGAATTTATGAAAAAGAGTTGGATTATTTTTTAGAAAACGTATCGCCACGAGCCAAACTTATTACCTGTGTTACAAAGTTTCCCATCAGTGATAAAACATTTGAAAAATTAGCAAAATATAAAAATTTCAGATTAATTGTATCAATTACAGGATTAGATAGCATAGAAAAGAGCAATACTCAAAGCAGATTACTGAATTTAAGGAAAGCAAAAGAATATGGAATAGAAGCTTTTCCTATTTGCCATCCTTATATTGCAGGTATGAGTGATTTAAGTTTTTTGAGTGAACTTAAATCAATAGGATATGATTATATTGACGTAAAAGGACTACGCTACAATCATCAAAATATGAGTTCTTGGATGCCTAAAACTTCTCAAAAATATTATATCGGAACAAATGAAAACGAAATTCTTCCTGAAGACGGATGGAGAGAAAAACTAATACAAGAGGGTTTTAAATTAAAATCATTAAAATCATGGTATCGCAAAGATAATTTAACTCCCAAGCTGACTTTAGAAGATGCTAAAGAAAAAGTTCAACAAATTCTTAAATTTGCGAATATTACCTCTTCTGATACGGATCAAGCTGTTATTGATGCCGCTATTCAAAGGAGATTATAATATGAAAAAAATAATTTCATTTATCGGTGCTCCTGGATGTGGCAAAGGATTTCTAATCAAAAAATTTATAGAAACAGCTACACAAAATAATATGTTGTCACCTAAAAATATCGCAATTATATCTATCGGAAATATTATTAGAACTGAAATTAAAAACCAAACTAAATTAGGAATCAAAATCCAGAAAAGCAAAAGAGAAGGATGCTTGGCTCCTGATAGCCTTATAATTCCTTTGCTTAAAAAAGAACTTCATAAGACAAAGGCTTCCATTATTATTTTGGATGGTTATCCACGGACACGAAGTCAGTTTGAGCTTCTATGCAGTATTTCTAAAGGATATGACCTTAATATTATTCATAGAGATACACAGGAAAATACTATCAAAAAGAGAATAGAACAGCGGAGAATTTGTTCTACATGTGGATGTGAGCACATTGCAAGCGAAATAAAATGTTCCTGTGGAGGAAATCTGGTTCAGAGAAAAGAAGATACTGTTTGGACAGATAGAATGGCAGAGTATAAGGAAGTAACTTTGCCTATGATAAATGAAATTAAGAACGAAAATTATTTTTATATTCTTCAAGAACAAAATTTAGAAGATTGTGATTTAACTTCATTGGTTACACAAGTCTTAAGCAATAAAGACACTAAAAAGAACTATCTGTACCTCAATATGCTTTCCAGTGATAAAGAAAATAATTAAAATTATTCTTTGTAACGTGTTGAAAACTTTCTATGACATTATCTTGACTAGCATTAGATGTCGCTACAACATTATACCAACCGTCTTTGCTAAAGTCTGTTGTCAAAGTTTCTTTACCGCTTTCAAAGACAAGATTAGCCGTGCCTTCATAGTTTTTAGGATGTTCTACGCGATCATCTCCGGTTTCGCCCTGATAATTCAAGGCAGCAACAGTCGTTCCTTTAAAAGTCATCGGTTGTTGTAATTGTATCAAATCATCTTTATTAATTCTTTTGGCATCCATACCGCCGGCGACAACAAAGGTTTCATTGACTTCTTGAGAACCTTCTATACCTTTTATACCAACAAAACCAAAGTCTGCATATTGTAAACCTTTTTATCATTCAATTCTTTAGCTGTACTTGTATAAGTAAACTGAACATAACTATCCTGTTTGGCATCAATATTAACCAAGTTCAATTTGGCGTTATCAATAGAAACTTCTTTTACTTCACCATACATAACCTTTAACATCGCTATGTCAAGAGTCAATCCTTTAACCTTGTGACCTTAAGGGCAAGAGGTTGAAAGTTTTTGACGCCAACGACAATTTATTTTTGCAGTTTTGGATATTGATATGCTTTTTAGTTAATTTTAGTGTAAATTTTGCATAAGTTTAATTTTATTTGGCGTCAACTTAATAAATTTGCAAATGTTTGCCACTTTTTTATTTTTCTGTTTACTTTTTGCAAATACAGTTATATATTTAAATAAAGGAGACAAAAATGCTAAACAGACCTTTATATTTAAATCGCCTCATAAGTCTTAAAGATAAGCAACTTATTAAGATTATAACCGGTATTCGTCGTTGTGGAAAATCTGCTTTATTTGAGCTTTTCCAAGATTATTTATTGCAAAACGGCGTATCCAAACAACAAATCCAATCTATAAATTTTGAAGAAAATGATAATGAAGATTTGCAAAACTACAAACTCCTTTATCAGCATATAAAGAAAAACTTAGTTCCGGATAAGATGAATTACATTTTTCTTGATGAGATTCAAAATGTTCCTGAGTTTCAAAAAACAGTTGATAGTCTATATATCCAGAAAAATGTTGATCTGTATGTTACAGGCTCTAATGCTTATCTTTTGTCTGGAGAATTAGCCACCCTTTTATCCGGACGGTATATTGAGATAAATATGCTACCATTATCTTTTAAGGAATATTCTCAGGCATTTCCTAATGTAAGCAAATCTGATTTATTTCCAAACTACATACAAAACAGTTCATTTCCTTATGCTATTCAACTACAAGATGATCCGAGCAGCCTATATCAGTATCTTGATGGTATATACAATACAATACTCATTAAAGATATTGCAAATCGAAAAAAAATGACTGATACCTCTCAACTACACAGAATTGTTCGCTTTATGGCTGACAACATAGGCAATATTACTTCTATAAAAAAAATAAGCGATACAATGAAAAGCGATAGACAGGATATTGCACCACATACAGTTGATGCATATCTAACCGCACTAAAAGAGAGTTTTATTTTATATGCAGCTTCCCGCTATGATGTAAAAGGAAAAGAATACCTAAAAACCGGTGAAAAATACTATTTGGCCGATGTTGGTTTACGTTATATGCTATTAGGAAACAAAGCTCAAGATTTTGGTCATATTCTGGAAAATATCGTTTATCTTGAATTATTGCGGCGCGGTTACAAAGTGTATGTTGGTAAAGTTGGAACTCAAGAAGTTGATTTTATTGCTTTGAAGGGAACTGATACTGAATACTATCAGGTATCTTTAAGCGTTTTAGATAAAAATACACTGCAAAGAGAATTATCTCCGCTTGAAAAAATATTAGATCATAATCCAAAATTTTTATTAACCTTAGATGCTTTACCTGTTTCGTCTCATAATGGAATTAAACAGATAAATGCTTTAGATTGGTTGTTAGATGTGGCGGATAGATAATTTTAGTCATCAAAGCATACAACATTCTTACTTTTCATAATTTAACAAAAAAGTTAAAGATAAATCGGTTCTGTTGAAAAATTATCTTCAAACAACTCAATTTTTCTTGTTAACGCTTTAAAATCCTCATAGTTTTCAGTCCGATAATCGCATAGTAACCCGCACCATTTGTTAATTTCTGGCGTTTTAAGCTGTTCATCTACCACATTGTTTTTTCCTCCTCTATAATAGTGTTTTGCTCATTAACTATTTATATTATGCGGTATATTTTCTTTATTGGGAGCCCCTAAAATGCAACTTGCCAACGACATTTTGCTACAACTTAAAAATTTTAAAATAAAAACATGTTCTTAATCTAGTGTAAAAAATTGATAAAAAGGATTGTATTTTGCCAATATTCATGTAATAATAAGTTTGGTTCCGTTGTATAGGGATTAACTATGAAAATATTTATATCTTGTTGCTTATTTATAGCATTGACAGCTTGTGCATCTTATAAAAATCAGAAAAATATATTATCCAAAGTAATAGAAAATAATAGCATAATATTTAACAACACTAATAAAAAAGATGTCCAAAAGGCGCTGATTCAAGTTTTTCTGCTTGCAAAAGATGATACTTTTACAACGATAACCGCTAATGAAGACAGCGTAGCCGTGCAGATCCAACAAAATCCATATTGGATTTTAGGTTTTTCGAGAATAGTTACTAAGTTCAATTTTCACTTCACTGAGAATAAAAATGATGTATTAATGACTGTAGAACAACAAACCAATTCTTATATTAATATGTTCGCTTTTCTTAGTGATTATCATGGAATTTTGGAGACAAATTCTGCATTAAATGATTTAATTATTAAAAGAATGAATTATTTGTTGGGAAAAAGCAATGTTTGGTATACTTGCACAGATTACAAAAAACTAATGAATCAACAAAACATAAATGAAAATATTGATGCTTTGTGTTGGTTTGCATCGGATATTTCTCCCCAAACTTCTGATGGTAAAAAAATTATACAAAATATAAAGATATAATCTTGTTTGATGAGGTAACCATATGAAAAAGTTAAATACTGTCGTCGAGGGTGATTTTGAAGGAAAAGATATTGTATCCTTTTGGGGAAGTGTTTCTATATCGACCAGCACTTTTGGTGCAGAAGAGATAAATGTAAATAATGTGGAAAGCATTGAATATTTGAAGGATATTATAAATGAAAAGAACGAACATTCTTCAGAAATAAATGTCAAATTTAAATCTGGCAAACGATGTACTATATGGGTTGACGATGATATCTTAGAAAAAATTTCAAAAATTTGGCCTGAAAACAAATTGACATCTCTTCTTAAAAATGGCTACAAAATTGTAGGCTATTCTACTTGTGTGCTAGCAACAAGTGGATTAGGTGCAGGAAGTATGGCACACAATATCTTACTTCAAAAAGATTTTAATGTTTCCAAAATTACTATTGTAACAATTGGCACCAAAGAAGCGGGAAGAAATTTTAATATATTCTCTTCAGAAAATTAAAAAAGAGCTACTTATAAGAAAATTTTGTTATGAGTATAGATGGCATAATAAGTGAATTTAAGAAATACATACTTTCATCGTATATAGATATCTGTTATTTACAGCATATTAAAAATATGTTAATTGAAAGTGTTGATATGCAAGATTTTCTTTCTCAATTCCAAGGAGAAAAATTTGCTATGTTATCATCATATTTTCTTTTGGTACATAACAATATCATTTTAGAAATTTGCAAAATTATAGATCAAGTAAAATATAGAGATGATTATACTTTAATAAAATTTCTTCAACAGTTTTCAAAAACAACATGTTATGATGTAAAAGAAGACGAAGAAATAATTAACGACATTTATGAAAAATATAAAAATGTAAGAAATAAAAAAATCGCGCATTTTACTGTGGTGAATTTCACAAAAAACAGTTATAAAAAGAAAAATGGAAACATCATTAAAGATACAAAACACAATGACATATTCTCATTTAATGAGCTTGATGAGGATATATTTAAAATTGGAAATGTTATTCAAAAATACGCAAATCTATTAGATGTTAAGATAGAAACCATTCAAGAGACGCAAAAAAATAAATATATAAACTTTCCAAAGATAACACCAGATTTTATCCGAAAACAAGAACTATTTTCTCCCTTATTCTAGCATCTAGATATCCATCTGGTAGTCTTTTGACTTTTGATATTTTATTTAGAAGGATACTTATGAACATGACTTTTTCAAGCGTTATATTCAACAGCCATAAGCCAATCTAAAACGTTCAAACGCTTAATACCTTTATTTTCACCACTTCCATAATCCATTGACAATAAAAATTTCGGATAATTATCATCAATAGTTTCCAGTGAAGATAATTCGCGTTTTAGGGTTTCAGGCTCCAATGCATATAACGCAACTTGATAGTATTCAATCTCTCCGCCGCTTTTTTGAGCCACAAAATCAACCTCCAGATTTTTTCGTTCATTCTTTCCGTCTTGTTGGATGATTTTTGTTGCCACTTTGCCAACGGAAACTTTATAACCGCGTCTTAATAACTCCAGATACACGATATTTTCAAGAATATGCCCAAAATCTTTATCTTCGTGACCTAATAAAGCAGTCCTTAAGCCAATATCCGCAACATAATATTTGGAATTACTATCTAAAAATTGTTTTCCTTTAAGGTCATAGCGGTCGCATTTATATAACAAATAACTGTCCAACAATCCTTGAATATATGTATCTATTGTCGGAACAGAAATATTATATCCGCCGGCTTTCAATCCCCGTTCAATTCCTCTGATAGATGTTTCATTACCTATATTATCAAATAAATAGTGAACAACCGCATCAAGTTTATTGGTATCGTTAATGTTAAAACGCTTAACAATATCTTTTTGAATTGTATTTAAATAAACGGTATCCAACAAATAATCATTGATAAGTTGTCTGTTGGAAGAAAAATCTGTTGTTTGAGGAAAACCACTTTCCTTGATATAATGAGAATATATTTCCTGTAAATTTATAGTATCTTGATTTTGTGCGAGCTTTTTCTGATAAGCAGAAACATATTCTTTAAATGAAAAAGGCTGCATTTTTATCTCAATATAACGCCCACCAAAAGAATTTGCTAAATCGCTTGAAAACATATAAGCATTTGAACCGGTTAAATATACATCTATATTATCCCGTAAGCGTAAAGTATTTATTACTAACTGCCAATCTCTCAAAAGTTGAATCTCGTCAATAAAAACATAATTCATTTTATCAGAATTAAGGTGAGATAAAATATAATCCAACAGTTTATCGTAGTTGATTAAAAATTTCTGTTCATCAAATTCCAAACCTATTTCACGGATTTGCAATAAATCTTCAAGATTGATATTTATAATCTGATTGGCTTTGACATTATCTTCAGCCATAATTTTTGCTTGAAACAATGAAAATAATTTTGATTTTCCGCAACGGCGAACACCTGTTACAATTTTAACCAAATCAGTTTTTGTCTTCCAAGCATATAATTTAGCCACATATTCAGGTCTGTCTATCAATGAATCAGATAAATTACTCATACCGGTTCTCCTTTTTATATGTGTATTATATATTACAAAATGTTAAAAGTAAACTAATTTGTAAAACATAATTAACAAAAATATATTTTTCACTTTTTTGTAAAATATTAAATAATGTTTATAAAGTTAAATTACAACAACCGTCTTCAAAAGTCTCAATTTTTCTTATTAACTGCTTAAAATCTTCATAATTTTTAGTCCGATAACTGCACAGTATCGCGCACCATTTGTTAATTTCTGGCGTTTTAAGCTGTTCATCTACCACATTGTTTTTTCCTCCTCTATAATAGTGTTTTGCTCATTAACTATTTATATTATGCGGTATATTTTCTTTATTGGGAGCCCCTAAAATGCAACTTGCCAACGACATTTTGCTACGATTGGGAAATTTAAAATAAAAATATATTGACATTATAAAAATGATTCTATATCAAAGGCGGAATAATTCCTCCGAAATACATCGCAAAAGAAAGTTGAAGCCACGATGAGAAGATGCAACTGGGTAAATCTTAATAATCCTCTTTATGTCAAATATCATGATACCGAATGGGGAAAGCCCGAACATTCGGACGACAAATTGTTTGAACTTCTTATTTTAGAAGGATTTCAGGCCGGTTTGTCATGGGAATGCGTTTTGAACAAAAGGGACAATTTTCGCAAGGCCTTTGATAATTTCGACATAGATAAAATAAGTGCTTATACGGAAGAAAAATGCCAAGAGCTTTACGCAAACAGCTCTATTGTCCGCAACAAACTTAAGATTAACGCTTGTATTACAAACAGCTTCATTTTCAAACAAATTCAAAAAGAATACGGTTCGTTTGACGCCTATATATGGGGCTTTACCGGCGGCAAAACGCTTATTGAAGATTACACTCTGAGGACAACCTCGCCCCTGTCGGACAAGATAGCAAAAGATTTGAAAAAACGCGGTATGAAATTTGTCGGTTCTACCATTATTTATTCTTATCTTCAGGCTGTCGGCATACTTAACGCCCACGGTAAAGAATGTGACTGCTATCCCAAAAATCAATAACTCCTCCCGACTGTACTAATTTTTCGACAAGCAGTATCAAAAAACAGGTTCTTGCTTAATTGTTTTTCGATATCTATACTTTACGCAACAAAAAAATCTTTGGACTAAAAAAACGATGTGGAGAGTTTAATGCTACGGATCGCGGGATTTTATTAAATAGTAATTTAGAGACTGCCTACACCATAATGCGAAAAAACAGCATCTTAATGCAATTAGGGCTAATGGATTATGGATATGATGGTACAGTTGAAGCCTCATCTCTAAGTAAACATCTATATTACCAAAAATTTCATAACATCAATGAAATAAAAGAATATTTATTAGGGGCACCGGTAAAAGCTCAATTAAATTGGGAGGATTTTCAACATATAAAACAAATTGAAATTTTGAAAAAGATAATTCTCTGATTTATAGGATTTCAAAAGTCTCAATTTTTCTTATTAACTGCTTAAAATCTTCATAGTTTTTAGTCCGATAATTGCTTAAGTCACACGCACCATTTTTAGAAATACACCGATTAAGGTGCTTTTTTGTTATGTAAACCAAGGCTTTCCGCCAGTCCGATTTTAGATGTTTTTAATTTAGCAATTTATGTGAACTTATCGGACTTTTATTTATTGCATAATTTTATCATTAGAAGATATATAAGAAAATGTGTTTATTTATTTTGATTAATGTGATATTATATAATTATCTTAGTTATGTCTTGCAATAAGGAGAAAAATAATAGCTATTGATGAATATGGACAAATTATCAAACGAACCAATCGTCAAAAAAATAATGATGAAACTTCTCAAGAAAATTCAGTTAGCAAATCAGATAAAATAGCAAATTTAAGGGGGATAAAAACAGACAAATCTGATACCCCCAAAGAAAATACAAATGAAGAAATAAGCAATAATAAAAAGGAGAATACTATAAATACAGTAATCCTGCAAAAAAAATTAAAAGAACAAACAAAAAATATTAAATAATTTGAATGTCCGTATTATTGGATTTGTTTTTTCTTTTATAATAAAGATGTGCGAACTATTATATTATAGGAAATACAGATATGGAAAATGTTCAAAATACAAATTTCATAAAGTTTAGAAGTAATCCGATGTATAGTTTTTACGGATTATATCGTAATTGTATGCAAAATCCAGAAATGGCAAAAAATGCAATAGAAGGCTTTGAAGATGAAAGATTAAATCGTCTAATGGATATAATTCCTGAAAGAGGAACAAACGCAAGAATAAAATCAGATTTAATTCATAAGCAAATAGGAAAGCTCAATATTTCTGATTATAATGGTTTTAAGGATTTGATGTCAACACATCTGTCTCCTCAAGAAGTTGATAGATTGGATAAGATATTAAAGCCTGCATTTGAAGCTTATTCTCTTTTTTATGAGCGGAACAAGGAAGTTATTAATCAAAATATTGAAGTAATGAATTCTGCACAATCTGTTTATAAAAATGATTTAAATAATTTGTATAAATGTTTTTCTATTCCCAAAGATAAACAATGTTGCTGTTATTTAAATCCATTTCCTAAAAATAAAATAATGGATGGAATATCTAATTCAGAGAATGTAAGTATGGATTATTCTTTAACTAAAAACGAAGTTTCTGATAATTATATCGAAAAATCAAATATATTAAAAAGAAAAGCTTCTACCCCTTTCCACGAAACGACTCATTTTCTTTTTTTTAACTCTCAATTCAAAAAAGATATAGAAAATGAAACCTCCCCACAAATGAAAAGGTTAGTTGATAGTGTTATCAAAAGCTTTGAAAAAAAAGGGAATCAAAACAACAAATTTAATAGAGAACAAATGAAAGTTTTTGCGATTGGCGCAATTAATGAAGCTTTTGCAGCTTGCTCAACAGCTTTATACAATGAAAAAACTATGGGAACACCGGTGGCAAATGAAAATGAGTGGTATCATGGCTGGAAGCAAGCAAATGATTTAACCCGTCAGATGTATCCTCTCTTCAAAGAATATGTTGAAAATGGTAAACCGTTTGATACCGAGTTTGCTAACAAATTGAGTAATTCTGTGGAAATAGCTAGATTAAAAAGCAAAGTAACTAATCCCCTTAAAGAGAATAAAGCATCATTAAATGAATTACGAGGATTATCAACTATTACTAAAGTTCCTAACAAGCCACACAAAATAACCTATGATGCCAATAACTTACGGCTGTATCAAAATAAAAAGCAAAATGGTTAAAATATTTCAATCTTCCTACTCAAATGCTTAAAATCATCATAAAAAGTTGTCCGATACTCGCACAGCAATCCGCACCATTAACACTAAAGCCCCCAAAAAAAGGGGGCTTTAGTGTTGTATATTTGTGATTTTTAGCTTAAAGCCTTAATTCCAGTGCTAAATTATATTTAGCCTCAATCGGCAAAGTGAGCTCCGCCTCGATTTTGTCATCATCAACGTTTGCCTTTTGCAATTCCCATTTTGTCAAGCGGGCGAACCCATGGCGGGGCAGGTGATTGTTTAACGCTTCTTCGGCAAACCTTGGCCAACAAACCGGCACTCCGCCGCGGATTGCCTGAACATTGTCAAACTTGTTCAAATCGCCCAGCCAAAAGACATCATTTTCTTCTCCCTTTGGCGGTAGGACAAGATATTGCCGCCAAAAAGCGCGATTCTGCACTCGGCTCTCTCGTTTTTTAATGTAATCACACCATTGTTATCAGCCATTTTCAAATCACCTCGGTATTTTAATTAACTAAAAGCCAAGCTAACACAGGCGGTTGCCGACATCAAGCCGTCTTGCCGCCTCTTCCTCAAAAATTTTTAATTTATTGAGCAACTTATATTATCCTTGCCAACATAATAAATAGATGTTCTAATGATTGTAAGATATTTTAATAAGGAGTTTGGATCAATGAAAAAAACTTTTTGTATAGCTTTGCTCGGCATAGCGTTTTTTGCATCCTCGGCTCAAGCCGGACGGGTTAACTATGGCTACAACGCCAAAGGCGACTATGTCCCGGTTGAGATAGATGGAAAAAGGGTTGAATACGGCTACAATGCCAAAGGCGACTATGTTCCGACCAAAGTAGGCAATGACCGTATAGATTATGGCTACAATGCCAAAGGCGACTATGTCCCGACCTCTGTTGGCAACGACCGTATTGATTATGGCTACAATGCCAAAGGCGATTATGTCCCAACCTCTGTTGGCAACGACCGTATAGATTATGGCTACAATGCCAAAGGCGACTATGTTCCGACCTCGGTTGGTAACGACCGTATTGATTATGGCTACAATGCCAAAGGCGACTATGTCCCAACCTCGGTGGGTGGATATTAATGAAAAAACAGCTTGGTTTAAGCTAAGCTGTTTTTTTTACTGAAGCCATTCGTCAGATGGCGGCGGGACATCCTTGTACTTATAAAAAATCAGCGCCACTATCAAAATGCCAATGGATATTCCGATGGCAATTACTCCTGATTTGGCTGATTCGATAAAGGTAAGCCCCAGACACAATAAATATCCGGCCGTAAATACGACTGCAAGTAATCCCGACATGCTTAAAATAGCGCCGCGAAAATTACCTGCATCACATGCCGCCAATATAAAAAAATAGGCTGCAAAGAAAAATACTATTGCTGTTCCGGCAATCATAACAAAATAATTTATAAAATTTAACAATCTATCTGGTTCAATATGTATCACCATCTTGCCAAATAATCAACCATCAAAAAAAAGAGCCCGATCCCAGGCCCTTTTTTCTTGTCCGCATAACTTAGTCAAACGGTAATTTTATCGGTGTCGGTTTAGCAGGAGCTGCTTTAGCCGCTTTTGTCGGCTTAGCTTTTTTCTTGGTTGGCTCGGGTGCCGGTTTATAGTCAGGAAATAGCTCGGTTAAAATTTCAGTGGCAATTTTATTACCTATTTTTTTTGCCAAATCTTTTTCGACATTTGCGCAAGAGCTAAAACTTCCTTCTTTTTTTAAGCTTTCTTCCACGCTTGAAGATGTAATAACTTCCATGGTGGCAGTCTCCAACAATTTATAAGAGACCAATATATTGGCCGAGCTATTAGTATAAGTCTCGCCGGTTATCGGAACATTCTGCGTGCTTTTACTGGTTGTAAAACTTTTGATTTCGCCAACCAACAAATAATCGGCCGGAGCAATGTTTCTCAGACGATTTTTGTTCTCTTCTTTGGTAAAATCATTATATACCAAAGATAGCTCATAAGAGTACGCATCCATGTTTTCTCTATCCACTAGATTAAACTTCTTAGATTTGGATAGCTTTTCCGACAAAACACTTGAAATCTTTCCCACCAATGACGACGATGAAACACTTTTTCCAACACAAGATATCTTGGCCTCAGCCCTAAAAGGCATGATCGACAAAGAATATTTTGCTTTTTTAATCAAATCTGGCGATTCATAATCATCAAACTTTTTGACCGTGGCTTTGATTTTTACATAATAGTTGCCATCATCTTTTTGTTCTGATGAAATGACATTATAAGAGCTTATTTTGCCTTCATAGCGAGCATTGATCTCTTTAAGCTCGGCGGTTGCCTCTGCTGAATATTGCGCGTCAGCTTTGCCGGAATATGCTGCCGATTTTTTACCGCCGATAATTGATCCGTCATCAACATTTAAGCTTTCATCCAATGATTCTGTCAGACGCTCTCCTGTTTTAATTTCCATTCTTTGCATCGGAGCATTACGGTTTATGGTTACATCGCTGGTTTGTTTTACGGCATTATCCAAAGCATTCATTACCGCCCATTCATAATCCTTGCCAACACCCATCGCCTCGACTTCTATTTCTCTTGCTTGTCCGTTGGCCATAAATGCCATACAGGCAAACAAGCATGACAAAAATATCTTTTTCATCTTTCACCTACCAGGTTATGGCGTTTTTATCCGCACGTTTGATGATTGTTTCTTCGCCTTCCCACAAGGTCAAGCCAGTATCAAGGCTGGTAATGCTCAAAGCAAATGTATATTCAATACGCTTATCACCCGAAACAATAAATTCTCGTTGGGTAATTTTGCCTGACAAACTTAACTCAGGCGCAATCAAAGCTCCTTTTTTAGCCACGGTTGCTTGATTTACTTCTTTAGATTTGCGCAACTGTCTTGATTGCATTACCCGCGCATCTTCTTCCATATTGGTTACGGCAACCTTACCACTGTTAATCAGCTCAATACGAATTTTCTTTGACAGCTGGTCGACATCGATTCTCTGCATGGTATTATTAGCAATTCGAGAAATGATCAAAACATATCTTCCTCCGCCGGGTTTATTTAAGTTGCCCGAGGCCAGCATCTGTCCAACCATTTTACGGGCAGCACTTTCAAAATCACGATATTCCAAGCCGGCGGCTCTCTCGGTTGAATCGTTCTCAACATCAATCAATTCGGTTTTGGTTGCGCAACCGCCCAACAGCATCAACGAACAAATTGCTGCACTTACTATATAATTCTTCATCAGTATTCTCCTTGATATATATTTAATTTAAAATTCCGTCGCCGATATCTTTGGTAATTAAAACCTTAAAGCTTTTAGCTTTAGGGCTTGGCGACACGACATCCCAGTTAAACGGCATATTTTTTACTATCTTGGCACTTTTCCAAGTCGACAAAATAGATTTTATTGGCATGCCGAATTCGTTAAACCAATCGACTTTATAATATACGGTTTGGTCTTTTGTTCCGATTCCCGATACATTAACCAAAATATGTCCGTCATTTTCTCTGGTAAAATGGCGTGCTTCCAATTGTTGTAGTTTAATACCTGGGTCTATAAAAAATATTTTGGTGTCATAATCAGGCTGTGCCGGCGTAGTCGCGCACCCGCCAATCAAAACAACAAACAATAAAACAAGAAGTTTTTTCATATCTTTTTTCCTTATTTTAATTTGGTTACATATACGGCCGGAACAGCATTTATTGTCGGAATTCTCACAAAGACCAAAGCTTGTTTAATATCTTTAGCAATGGATATTTCCGGCGATATAGGCTTGCCGGTATTATCAAAAATTTGAATTTTGCGGCCTTTAGGCATGGCAAATCGAGCAATTTGAATATCTTTGGGTAAAGATGACCAAGTTCTGGTTTCAACAGGGTTTGACAACGACCCTATAGCAATTGCCGCCAAATCACCCCATCCTTTGTTGTCGTCGCCGATAGCCCGCTGAGCTGCTTCTTGTGCAATTAGATTAACCGTCATCCAAATAACTGCTTTAGCAACTTCGGCCGGATATCTGTTTTTGAATTCGGTCTTCATAACACGGTCCATATCAACAATGCTCTGGGTTGTTATCTTCTTCTTGCCGGCCTGGACCTGAATTTCCGGATATGCCGAAGCCAAAGGCACCATCTTAGGCAAAGCCATATGCGCTACCTTTACACGGCCGTTAATCACGAACGGAATAACAAAATGTTGCTTGTCAATTTCAGCAATCAACCCATTTTCATAAACGACCCAAACGGTAGGTCTGATATCTTTTTGGTTGGCAATATCTTCGGCCATTCTGATATCGGCTTTAACGAATTTATTTTTTGGCGACATGCTTCTGGCCCGTCGTAAATCCAAAATAGCATTTTCGACATCGGCTTTTGATCCATGTAGTGCCAAAAACAAACCGCTCATATAAGACGTATATGGGTTAGCAAAATCAGCATATGGTTTAAAGTCGTTAAATTCGGTATATTCTTTGTTCAAAACCTCGGCCGCCTTGCCCATGTTAATGGCATACTGTTCTTCGGCAGCTTCCTTTTTCAGTTTGCTTATCTGCCGCTTATTTTCCTGCACAGCTTCTCCCTGACTTGCAGCAGCACGATTAAATTCTACTTTGGCATTTTCAATATCACCATGTTGCAGCAAAGCCAAAGCTCTATATGTGTTAAGCATGACTTTTTCATAGTATTTGGGTACATACCCGGCGGTTTCATGTTTTGCTATTGCATCCGATGCAATACCAAACATCATGTCGCTCAAGGCATAGTTTTGGCTATACATTGCGGCGGTTCCGCTGTTCAGCCCGATAAAGAATTTCATCCCGCCCAAGTCGTCAAAATCAGAGGGCAAAAGTTTGTCCTCTGATTTTTCTGCTGATTGTTCTTCTTGCGGTGCAGTTTCTGAGCCTTCTTTTTTCTTGTTTTCGGCATACATTACCTTTGATGCAGCCTCAAAATTTCCGGCATTAAACTGCTGATGAAACGCTGCTTTTTTGTCGCTGTAGCTTACACATCCTTGTAACAACAGCATCAATACAAAGAACAAATATTTTTTCATCAAAACAATCCTAAATTAAAGAGCAACTCTCACACCGGCCAATATTTGATGGCTATACGGTTTAACCTTAATATCTTGTCCGGCAATTGTGGCGTCGAAATCCGTCATGTTTAAATAACGATATCCCAAGTCAACATTAACTTTGGGGTTAACCGCAACCGAAACACCGGCAGACAAAGAATAAGCAAATGATGTACCATCATCGCTTCTGTCCATATAATCAACATCGTTAAAAGCAACACCAACACCGGCACCAACATAAGGTGTGACAGGTGAATTTATGTCAAAGTCGTAATAAAGATTAGCCATCAAAAGCTGAGCATCATATTCGGCATCTTTATCTTCAATAGAGTCATTGTAGGTATACTCGACCTCACCACGCAAACTTCCTGTTTTCAAATCGACAATCTGGCTTCCGACGGCCGCGGCCACAGCAAAAGATGTGTCATCAAATTTTTCACCTTCAGCCTTTACTTTAGCAATATTTGCTCCGCCGCGCAAAGCAACGTAAGCAGAGCTGTCAGAAACTGGTGCCTGATTTACATAAACGGTTTTAACAACTTCGCCGGCTTGAGCTGTGCCGGCAATACAAGTTCCTGCCAAAATAGCCAACAAATATTTCTTCATGCCACAACTCCTTTCCTTACATCAAAGATTTTAGAATTTGTGCCGCAGACTTTACCATAGCCGGATCCACATCCATGGATTCGCTAGCAGCACATACGGCAGCAATTTCTGCAGCCTTTTTCTCAACATTTTCAGATGTAACCGAGCCGGTGGTAAGGGCTTTTTTTGCCTCGCTCATCATGCATGTTTGCATCTTTGCATCTTTAGTATTGGCAATCCCGTCCAAAGAAAAAGCCTGGGCGCTGGTTGCTACCATAAATGCAACAGCCATAGTCGATAAAAATTTTGTCATAGTTTACTCCTAAGGTTTTAGTGGATATATCCGATGTATTATAGCCTACATCATAAGGCTATAATTGCATTTAAATCAGTAAAGTCAACACCTAAAAAAGTCTCCTATGCAAAAGAAACAATTTTATTCCCTTGCATATAAGTTGAGGCTGCCAAATTTCTGATAAACACTGATTTAGTTATAGCAGTTTATAACATCTTGCAAAAAAGCAAGCGTAGCATTTTTGACTATGTCGGGATTTTGGTAAAAATCGCGTAGTTTTTTATGTATTTCCATTTGGATTATATTAGGTTTGCCGTATTTTTTGTGATATCTGCCGCAGAACCCCTTCACTCCCCGATATTGAGGGTGATTAATAACGGTTTTAAAATTATATTGCGTAGCAATTTTGACTATGTCCTGCAGGAAAGGATAATTTTTTTCTTCATATTCGCCAATTCCAAGGCAAATATCATAGTTGATATCTTGGTCAAATCCGTGAATATCCAAAAAATAGTGCTCTTGTAGATTGTGTTGTGCCACACAATCAGAAATTAACGCTTTGTAAGGTGTAAATTTAGTTCTAATCAAAGTCGAGATATTATTTTTTTCGCCCAAATATTGCACCAAAGCGCCGGTATATAGATCGGCAATTCTTTCTTTTTTGCAAACAAAACTCCTGGTTGCGTGCGGAGCCGATAGAATAAGCCGGGAGCCGCGGTTTACAAACTCAAAAATCTCATCAGCCTCCTCATCACCATGCGACAAGTTTTGGCAAAATCTTTGATTATAAAGCTTTAGATTATCAATTATGGACATCTTTGCCATAAAGCATCCAGTCATAGAGTTTGGATTTTTTGCGCACGTTAATATCCATTTCCTCAACGCTCATCTTTCCCTCGGTCAGGGTTGGAATGTCGGCAAATAACGATGTCCCAAGTCCCAAGCGATGCCCGTCGATTTTGGCCCCCATACTCTCGACAATCGTCGGGTATATATCAAACGGTGTAAAGGTTCGGTTTTGAGTATTGGTTGCCGCCACTCTTGGGTTGATGAATATATTAAGCACTTTGCGATTCATATCTTTGGTAAAACGCTTGTTCATGGTCAAATGGTCGCCCAAAATCACCACCACGGTATTTTTGTAAAAATCTTGTCCTTTCAGCCAATCGATAAAATCACCGATTTGCTTGTCCGAGCAAGAAATAACATTTTCAATATTATTGTGCGGACCATATTTGCGCTCGCAAATATCATCGGAGAATTTTGCCGTACCATAGTGAGTATCCAGCGTCATAAGAGTAAAGACAAAAGGTTTGTCTTGTTTGCTCAAATTATCAAGCTCTTCTTTGGCATAGGCAAAAACTTGTTTATCCAAAAGCTTGGTCGTTTTTTCAAACGAAAGCTCAATCCCGTCGCGCTCGGCATAAAAATTGGTATCAAGTAAACGTTGGTTGCCATGGGTCTCAACAAATTTATTCATTCCGGCAAACTCCCCGTTCGAGCCGATAAGGAAGCTTTCAGCATAACCTTCATTGCGCAAGATATCATACAAGCACCACGCTTTTGGGAAGAACCCTTCTTTGGGGTGAAACCAGTTTGGATCATTAATCGGCAGTTGTATCGGTGCGCCGCAGGTTTGGGCAAACAAAGCCGCTTGTGTCCATTGTGTTCCGTCAATAGTATAGGAGCCTCCAAGATATTTGCTGTCGCTGAAATTGATGTTGTCTTGAGCAAGTTTGTGCATATTAGGTATCAGGTCTGCCTTAAAATAGTCGTGCTCCGGTGTTTTGGCATAAGTTGCCTCTATCGATTCGGCAAACAGCAAAATCAAATTGGGCTTATTTTTCGGAAAAGTGATTTTGGTCTGCTGCGGAATAACGTAGTTTTCTTCATAAAAATTAGAGGTAATGCTTTTATATTGGTGGAATGTTATCATGTTCCACACATTCATTCTAAAGAAGACAAACACCACGCAAAACAAGAGCCACACAAGGCTCAATTTTATGCGCCTGGCATTGACCCAGTCTCTAAAAGCATCTAATATTTTTACATGCAGGCGATATTTTTGGCAAAATAACAAAGCCAAAACAACCGCGATAATAACGCCGGTCATTACCGTATTTTTCAAGAAACTCATCACCATGCGGATTTCGGAAGAAAACGGCATGTTAAGGTGGAACATGATTTGTTCATAGGTAACTTCGCCAAACTTTTCAATAACCCAGTTGGCCGAAGAAAACATCATAAATCCGACAAAAAATATAAGAAGCGCCAACATATCAAGACCTCAAGATAAAACGTTACGGCTCTTGATTGTAGCCAAATAAAAGCGTTAGTCAAGAGCCATAATTTTTATAATTCTCTTATGGTGTCGGTATCCACCAAGTCCAAATATCGGTTGATATATTTTTTTATTTCATCAGCATTTTCCACTATTTTGAATCTCGGGTTGCCATATAAAATAACTGCCGTTCCTTTGTCATGCAGCTCCCCGATATATTTTAGATTTTTTTCAAAAGATTTTTCTCCCAAGATAACTCCTTTGACATTAATCCAATCCATAAACAGTTTATATATTTCTTTAACACCGCGGCGCCCGCCTTTTAGCCGCAATACCGGATAGTCGATTTTAGCATTTAGCGCCCGCAAATATCCATACAAACCATAAACTTGCAATATAATTCGCTTAGGAAAAGGAAACAATTCGGCGATATATTCAATATCGCGCGCTTTATCCACCAGCAAAGTCCAGTCCGGATATTCGCGCAAAAGTTGGGCCACATCATTGGCGTCCATGGCAGTATATTTGCCGTGAATTTTGGTCGCTTTAACCTCAGCCAATGTCATGGGTTCATCACCTCTTTCTTCCTTTCCGGCAGCACGGTTAAACATTTCCCAATCATGCCCGGCAATATAATATCCGTCCGATGTTTTGATAAAATCTATTTCAACAAACTTCATCCCTGACTTAATTGAATCTTCCACCGCTTCTCTTGAGTTGGTATAGACATACCCATCAATTTTACCGCCGGCATGAGCAATCAGGTGATATTTTCCGTTATAAAACGGGTATGGTTCTTTATTTTTGATATTTTTTAGTGCAGCCTCTCCAAAGATAACCCACATGCCCAAGGCCCACACAACTCCCAAAACGACAATTACAGTCATAAATATTTTCAATTTTTTCATCAGATAGTCCAGTAAGATTAAAATTAAATCACCGCCGCATGCTAGCAATTAATTTATTAATATGAAATATCTAAAATCGTTGTTTTGTATAAAATAGTATGTTAAACAGCTATGCCAACAGCTTATGCTCAAGAAAAGAAAAATAATCAGACTTGGTGATAATGATATGTTCTTGCAACTTAATCCCCATCACCTGACACGCCTGACTAATCTTTTTGGTAATAATTATGTCATTGTCCGATGGTTTGGGTGAGCCTGACGGATGATTATGCACCATAATTATACTGGTAGCATTTTTGTTAAGTGCTCTTTTTACAACTTCTCTTGGAGATATGCTAACCGATGACAAGCTGCCCTTTTGTATCAACTCGTTGTCAATAAGTTTTAATTGGGCATTCAAATACAAAATATGCAGTTCTTCAACTTCGGCATAGGCAAAAGCACTGCGACAATAGTCGATTAAACAATCCATATTAAGCAACACCGGCAGATCATCGGAGGAAAGATTTTCCCAACTCAGCCGTTTTGCCGCCACCATTACTAATTTCAATGTGGTTATGACGCTGTCTTTAACTCCGGATATTTCTCTCAAACGATGTTCTGGTGCCCCGACCACATTGGCAAAACTCCCAAACACCCTGATAAGTTCTTTGGCCAAAGGTTTAACATCTTTTCTTGGTATGGCCTGCATCAACAACAGCTCCAGCAACTCATAATCGGCCATATCATTGCCTTCGCCTTTTAGAAAACGCTCACGCAGGCGTTTTCGATGTCCGATATAATCAGGCACAATTTCGTCCATGTCGCAGATCCTATTTTTTATATGGCGGTTTATCAAGGCCTTTGGGCGAGTATGTAAACACTTCAAATCCGTCTTTAGTCACCGCCAAAGAATGTTCAAACTGGGCCGAGAGCGATCGGTCTTTGGTCACGGCAGTCCAGCCGTTGGCCAAAATAGTAGCCTCTTTTTTGCCAAAGTTAATCATCGGCTCAATGGTAAAGAACATACCTTCTTCCAGCCTTGGCCCGGTTCCTTTTTTGCCGCAGTGCATAACATTTGGCTCGTCATGGAAAATACGTCCCAACCCATGTCCGCAAAACATATCTACCACCGAATATCCATAATGATGGGCAATTTCCTCAATCACTGCACCGATATCGCCAAAATGAGCCCCGGGTCTGACTGCCTCAATACCTCGCATCATGCACTCATATGTTACCTCGCACAGGCGTTTGGCTTTCACCGAGGGTTTACCGGCATAATACATTCTTGAGGTATCACCGTACCATCCGTCCAAAATAACCGTAACATCAATATTAAGTATCTCACCGTCCAACAGTTTACGCTCAGGCGAGGGAATACCGTGGCAAATTTCGTGGTTGATGGATATACAAGTGCTTTTGGGGTAACCGTGATATCCCAAGCAAGCCGGTATGGCCCCGTTTGATTGAATAAATTTGCGACACAAATCATCCAAATATTCGGTAGACACTCCCACTTCAACAAAAGGCGTGATATAATCCAAACATTCGGCAGCCAGCTTACCTGCCTTGCGCATTCCTTCAAAATCTTTTTCGTCGGTATGGATTACGATTCCGTCTTTATTTCTGTTTTCTTTGTTTTGTGAAGACACGTTGTTTTTTCCTTTTGCTAATACAATATTTCCATTTTTCGGTTTATTTCTATATTGTTTTTATCAATTTTGCAACCATAGCACAAAAAATTTAAACCGTTTTTTGCGGCTTCAAACAATACGGCGGCAGCTCTTGCATCCAAATTCCATACGAATTTTGCGGCCACACAGTCTTCCCGAGGAACAATCATAACGATATAGGTGTCAAATCCTCTTTGCCGCAACAGTTTCATTTCTTCGATCATGCTTATTTCAAAAAAGTTGATATCATAGGGAAATATCGCCATGCCGTTACTTTTGTTATATACCGGTATTACAAATACAAAGCTGCGTTTTCCGTTATCACCGCACAATTCAAAATCAAGCCCTTTGATATTTTCCGCTTCGCTTAGTTTCCGACAATGGTTGTATTCCGCAAAATCAGTCAGCAAACCGTTTTGAAAAGCCTCCTGAAACAGTTGATAGCGATATCTTGGGTTGGCAAAAACCATTCCCTGTGGGGTGTAGATAAAGGATATGTTATATTTTACCAGTCTTTTTGGCCTTGAGGTTCGTTTAAGCAAGATTTTGGTTCCCGGTTTGCACATATCGGCAATCTCCGGAGCACTGCAAAGAGCAGACACTATCTTATTATTAGCAAGCTTAGCATCAACAATAAGCCTGTTATACACCTCGACTACCTCTGCCTGTAATAATTTGTGGTCATATTGCAATTTTTTTGGCCTGCCTATTTAAAAAACGACTTAACTGTTTAAATTAATACACGAAATCGGTAAAATTATCAAGGACAAACACAAGATGCAAAAAATTTTTAAGTTTTTTTATTCGGCTGCGGCAGTTTTGTTGACGGCTTATATTTGCTCCCAATTTACTCACGCCGGCATAGTTTCTTGGTACGACGATTTGCCAAGACCTCCGCTTACGCCGCCCAACATGGTCTTCCCGATTATGTGGTCAATAATTTATGGCTTGCTTATTTTTGCCACCTTGATTGTTCTGCTAAAGCCAGACGGCAAAGAACGCCGCAAAGCCAACAATTTATTTATTCTCCAGCTGTTGTTGCAAATTTTGTGGTGTTATGTATTTTTTGCGCAAGGTTATTTGGGGCTGGGACTTTTGATTATCATTTTGTTGGATATTGCGGTATTCAGACAGATTGTGGTCTATGCTAAAATCAGCAAGCCGGCTTCTTGGTTGCTGTATCCTTATTATTTGTGGCTGATTTTTGCCACATTTCTTAATATGTCCTATGTCTATTACGGAGGCCTCATCGTTGTGTTTTAAGTGTTAAAAAACACTTGCCATAAGCAAAAGTTTGCATTATCAATAATCAACTAATTGTTTTGATAAAAATTTTTGGAATATGGCCATGATAACCGTAAATGAAATACGTAGTACTTTTTTAAAATATTTTGAGAAAAACGGTCACAAGATTGTGCCGTCATCGTCTCTGGTCCCTGACAATGATCCTACCTTGATGTTTACCAACTCAGGCATGGTGCAGTTTAAGAATATTTTTACCGGCAACCAGCCGGCAACTTTCAAGCGCGCCACCACCTCGCAAAAATCAGTTCGTGCCGGCGGCAAACACAATGACTTGGATTCGGTTGGCTACGATGTCAGACACCACACTTTTTTTGAGATGTTGGGCAATTTCTCATTTGGCGATTATTTCAAAGACGAGGCGATTGCTTTTGCCTGGGAGCTTGTCACCAAAGAGTTTGGCATTGACAAAGACAAGCTGGCGGTTACCTATTTTCATACCGACGAAGTTTCGCGCGATATTTGGCGCAAGGTGTCGGGGCTTCCGTCAGATAGGATAATTCCCATTGCCACCAAAGACAACTTTTGGCAAATGGGCGATACCGGTCCTTGCGGCTATTGCTCCGAGATTTTTTATGACCACGGACCCGAGGTTTGGGGGGGGCTCCCCGGCACACCAGAGGAAGACGGCGATCGTTGGATTGAGATTTGGAACTTGGTCTTTGACGAGTTCGAAGATTTGCCCGACGGCACTCGTATTCCCCTAAAACAGCGTTGTATTGATACCGGCATGGGCTTGGAGCGTATATCGGCCATTTTGCAAGGGGTTCACTCCAACTATGATATTGATATTTTTCAACACTTAATCAAAGCTATTGCCGATTTGGCCAACTCAGATCCGAGTGGTGATCTAAGGGCTTCGCACAATGTCATTGCCGACCATTTGCGTTCAATGGCGTTTTTGATTGCCGACGGCGTTTTGCCTTCCAACGAGGGCAGGGGCTATGTTCTGCGCCGCATTATGCGTCGAGCCATGCGCCATGTCCATATGCTGGGTGTAAGAGAGCCGATGATATACAAACTTTTGCCTGCCCTGCAAAAAGAAATGGGCGAGGCCTATCCTGAGCTTTACAAGGCCGAGGCTTTGATAACCGACACCATCAAGACCGAGGAAGAGCGTTTTATCAAAACCATGGAAAAGGGCCTCAAACTTTTGGATGAAGAGACCAAGGATATGACCCCAGGCGCAGTATTAGACGGCAAAGTTGCATTTAAGCTATATGATACTTATGGTTTCCCTCTTGATTTGACCCAAGATGCGCTCAAACTACGCAATATCGGCGTAGATGAAAAAGCCTTTGACGATGCCATGGCTGCCCAAAAAGCCGAGGCGCGCAAAAATTGGGCAGGCTCGGGCGATGCCGGCACCGAAAAAGTCTGGTTCGAGCTGCAAGACAAACTTGGTTCAACCGAGTTTTTGGGCTATACCACCTTGACAACCGATGCCTTGATAACCGCGCTTGTCAAAGATGGCAAAGAGGTTGCAGAGGTTAGCGAAGGCGAGTTTTGCTTGCTTGCCAACCAAACCCCGTTCTATGCCGAGATGGGCGGCCAGGTAGGCGATATCGGTACCATTAAAGGATCAGGTTTTAAGGCAGAAGTATACGACACCAAAAAGAAATGCGAAGGGCTTCATGTCCATATGTGCCGTTTGCTTGAAGGTAGCATCAAGGTCGGTCAAACCGCCACTTTTGCAGTCGATGCCAATACAAGGCATGCCATTCAGGGCAACCACACCGTAACCCACTTGTTACACAAAGCCCTCCAAGAAAAATTTGGCTCCAGCGTAACCCAAAAAGGCTCTTATGTTGCCGCCGACAGAATGCGTTTTGATATTGCCTATAACAAGCAGATTAGCTTAAAGGAGTTGCGCGAGTTAGAAGACCGGGTCGATGAAATGATCCGCGCCAATTATGATGTTACCACCACGCTGATGAGCCATGACGAGGCGATCAAAAGCGGCGCTATGGCATTGTTTGGTGAAAAATATGGTGACGAGGTTAGGGTCGTTAGCGTTGGCAATGGTGTATCGGTGGAGCTTTGCGGTGGTACTCATGTTAAGCACACTGGCGATATCGGCGGTTTTAGCATCTTGTCAGATTCGGCAATTGCCGCCGGCGTAAGACGTTTAGAGTGCCTCACAGGCCCCGGTGCTGCCCGTCATACCAGAGATTTGGAGGACAAGGTTCGCCATATGAGCTCGCTCTTAAAAGTCGGCCCTCAGGATATGGAGGCAAGACTGTCCCAGCTTTTGGCCGAGCGCAAAGAAATGGAGGCCAAGATTTTTGAGCTAAAAAAACAACTTGTAAGCGGGGCCAAGGGCAACGAGGCTGAGTTTGAGGAGATAAACGGCATCAAATTTGTTGCCAAAACCTTAAGTGATATTTCGCCCAAAGAGCTCAAAGCCGTGGTTGACGAGCTAAAAGATAAGTATAAAGAAAACTTGGTTGTAGCCTTGTTTGCCGTCAACGATGGCAAATCCTCGGTTGTAATCGGAGTTAGCAATGATATCAAAGACAAAATATCCGCGGTAGATTTGGTCAAAAAGATTGCGCCGTTTGTCGGGGCGCAAGGTGGCGGCGGCAGGCCGGATATGGCCCAAACCGGCGGCACCATAACCGATAAGTTTGAAGATGCCATCAGCGAGCTCAAACAAGCTTTGTAAAAAAATCACTTCTCCCCTTGGATGTTGCCAAGGGGAGAAATAATATAAGCATGCTTTGCTTCGACCTAAAATAATCCATTTCCGATATTTGTGAGAAACTGCTTAGCAATCGAACCATATCGGCAATTTTTGGTTACTTTTTGTTGTCAAAAAGTAACGTAAAAAAGCTTGCTAAAAGTTATAATCTGCTCTAGGTTAATACTTGCCGAGGCGAGTTGCCTTGGTGGTGCTTCAAAAACATCACACAAACTAAATCCTCCCTATAGGAGGAGTCCTCGATATAAGGCTTTTGCACGAATAAGGGGAGCTGTGTTTGTGCAGTTTTTGAGCTCCTCCGCCTTTGTTTTTTAACAACGGCGGTTTTGTTTTACCAAACAATTAAGGAGTTAAAACTGATGAACCTAAAACAAATCATGCGACAAGAGCTTGCGCCGCAATTAATAGCCATAAGGAAAGAAAAAGGCCTAAGCCTTCAAGATGTTGCCTTACAATCGCCATTATCAATGAGTATGCTAACCCAAATGGAGCAAGGCGAACCTTTGAGTGCCCGCCATTATTTGCGCCTGATTAAGTTTTATGGCAAAAAATTGGAGTTACGGCTAACCGATATAAAATAACCCTATCCCCGATATTGGCAAGATTCTGCCAAGGCTTTGCAAGCTTTGGTAGTCTTGCCGTATCGGTTTTACCATCTCGCCACAGCCTCACAATACATCATCTAATTTGTAGGAGTCAAAAAAGGATAAGCAATAACCATTATATAAGTCAATAAACCCGATATAGAAAACCTTGAGTAATAATACCAAATTCCTAAATTTATAAATACGCCCAATATTAGATATTTTTCAGAAGGAATTTTTTTATGAAAGAAATATTGTACTGCCTCTAAAATAAAAAACACAGCAAAAAAAGATACAAAATATATCGTAACCCATTGTGGTAAATCAGGTTTGTTTTTTATTAAGTAAGCTACTCCTGTGCAGGATAATGCCGCTATTCCCACACATAAAGCAACGAATCCGCGCGCCAAAAGGAACTTAAAAATATTAAGTAAAATTCTGGTAGCTTGTTTTAGTTTTTCTTTAATCCACGCCATCTTGCCACGACCTCAAAATATATAAAAAACATACACAATAATATTTCAATAATTTAATATAATCAATATTTATAATTGAAATTTAAATAATCTTCGGCTTTGTCAAGTAGGTGAGGGAACAAAACTTTTGAATAACCTGCTTTTAGTGCTTAACAAAATTTGTAATCAGGGCTACAATCCGTGGCAATAAATATGATTAAACCAAGGTTTTCTTGATGGAAGATTTGTTTGCTAAAAACTCAGGCGAAAACTCAATGCCCGAGTTTAGTGTCAGCGAAATATCGTTTGAAATTAAGCGCTGTGTCGAAACCACCTTTAGCCGTGTTCGGGTCAAAGGCGAGATTTTTGGTGCCAAAAGGGCTGATTCCGGCCATTGGTATCTGACACTAAAAGACGACAATGCCGCGCTTTCGGCAGTTATTTGGCGCGGGGTTGCCTCGCATCTTGCCATCAAACCCGAGGATGGGCTAGAGGTCGTTGCCACCGGCAAAATTACCACTTTTGCCGGCAAATCGTCCTATCAATTGGTGATAGAGGAGATGGAAATCGCCGGTCAGGGCGCCTTGCTCAAACTCCTTGAAGAGCGCAAAAAAGCCTTTGCCGCCGAGGGGTTGTTTGATGCCGCCCACAAAAAGCCTTTGCCGTTTTTGCCCACTACCATTGGCGTGGTTACCTCGGCCTCGGGTGCGGTTATCCGCGATATTATCCACCGTGTTCGCGACCGCTTTCCGTCACATATCCTGCTTATCCCCACTCCGGTTCAAGGCGAGGGTGCCGCCGAGAAAGTGGCACAAGCCATCAAAGATTTTAACCGCCTTGACGAAATATCGGATTATAAAAAGCCCGATGTCCTGATTGTGGCGCGCGGCGGCGGCAGCTTGGAGGATTTGTGGCCTTTCAATGAGGAATGTGTCATAAGGGCTGTTTATGCCTCACAAATTCCCGTTATCTCGGCTGTTGGGCATGAGACCGACACCATGTTGATTGACTATGTTGCCGACAAACGCGCCCCCACACCGACCGGTGCGGCGGAGTTTGCCGTTCCGGTAAGAGCCGAGCTGCAGGCAATGCTCAACACTCTTGATGCAAGGCTCAAAAACGGCACCATTCGCTATTTTAGCGAAAAGCAAAATATCCTGGCCGGTCTTGGCCGCGGTATCCCCAACTTAAGCCAGATTTTGCAAGAGGCCACCCAAAAGTTAGATGACAGGATAGAAAGACTAAAGCTGGCATTTGGCAATTTTATTAAGAACAAGGCCAATCAGGTTGCACTTTGCGGGCTCAAGCCTTTTTACATCAAAAACTTGCTCGAAAAAAATACTGAAGCTTTGCGCAATCTTGTATCAAGGCTTGCGGCCTCCTCGGTTGAGGCCGTGCTAAACCGTGGTTTTGCCTGGGTCAAAGACGATTTGGGGCAAACCGTTTATAGCACCAACCAGGCCAAAGAGGCCAAATCGCTTGAAATACGCTTTGCCGATGGTTCAATTTCAACCAATCAAAGCACCAATAATGTCATAACCCCTCACAAGAAAAGGAAACCCAAAGAAAATGAAAACCAAATATCTTTGTTTGATATGTAGTTGTTTGTTTATGATAGAAAATGCCCAGGCGGTTGAGCTTTGCGGAGCTGTCAAGCAAGGCGAGATTGTGCTAGGCAAGGCTGACCAAGGCGACAAGGTAAGCTATAACGGCAAGGAAATTTTTACCACCGATGACGGCGAGTTTTTGCTTGCCTTTGGCCGCAGTGAAACCAATACACAACAGCTTGATATTTCTGGCAAGGGGCTTGGTGCAAGTGCAAGTTATAAATTTGCGGTTGCCCCGACCGAGTGGGATATCCAAAACATCAAAGGCGTTCCGCCACGCAAGGTAACTCCGTCTGATTCTGATTTGGCAGCCATCGAGTTGGAGGGCAAGGTTGTCAAAGCCGCGGTTAAAGGAGTTTATGACAATACCTTTTGGAAGTCGGGCTTTATTCGCCCGGTCGAGGGCAGAATTTCTGGCAAATTCGGCGGCCAGAGAATCTTAAACAATATCCCCAAAAGCCCCCACCAGGGCATGGATATAGCCGCCAAAGAAGGCACGCCGGTCAAGGCCGCGGCCGACGGCGAGGTCGTCTTGGCCTATCCTGATTTGTTTTACTCCGGCAATGTTATAGTCCTTGACCATGGTTTTGGCCTGCAAACAATTTATGCTCATTTGCAAAAAATGGATGTCAAACGCGGTGACAAGGTCAAACAAGGCGATATTATTGGCGCGGTTGGCAAAACTGGGCGGGTAACCGGGCCCCACTTGCATTGGGGAGCATCTTTGCGCAATGTTAGGTTTAATCCGCAATCTTTGCTAGATATGAACAATAACCAACAAAAATGTTTTACTTTGTAAGGGTTTTTTAATAATATTTCTGATATAAACTATCTTATTATCCATGATAAGGGGTTTTAGAACATGAACGAGGCCAATAATAAACAAATCAACTGGGATACCATAACTTGTCTGATTGTTGATGACGACAAATTTTCTCGCACGTTTGTAAAAACGGCACTTTATCAAATCGGTATCAAAAACACCAAAGAAGCATCTTCGGCCCAAGAAGCCGCGGAGATTTTGCGAGGTTTTAAAATCAATGTGGTTTTACTTGATCAACAAATGCCCGAAGGCTCAGGTTTAGAGCTTGCCAAAGGTATCAAAGAAGGCAAAATCGGTGATAATCCCGATTTGCCGATTATTATGGTAACCATAGATACCAAAGAAAAGACTGTTATGGAGGCCAAGGAAATCGGCATTCACGAATATTTGGTCAAACCGATATCACCCCTTGCGCTAAAGAAAAGGATTTGCACTGCCTTTGGCATAAAAGAAAGAGTATAAGAAAGTGAGCACTATCCAAATTTTTTATTTATCATTGCTCCAGGGTATAACTGAGTTTTTGCCGGTCAGCTCATCGGGGCATCTGATTTTGTTGTCGAAATTCACCTATTTTCCGGATCAAGGATTGGCCTTGGATGTCGCGGTTCATGTCGGTTCAATTTTGGCAGTGATGATTTATTTTTCCGAAACCATCTGGGAGATGATAAAAGGTGTTTGGAAGACACGCTTTATCCCTACATTTAGCAATTATGGAGCACAGGTCTTTTGGCTGATTGTGGTAGGCACCATTCCGGCGGTTATTGCAGGCTTTGCACTCAAAAGCTATGGCATGGAATGGCTAAGAGACACCCGCATTATTGGCTGGACAATTTTGGGCTATGGTTTGTTGTTGTTTATAGCCGACAGGTTTTCAATGACCATCCGCGAGATAAAACACATGGGGGTATTTGATGCGGTGTTAATCGGTTGTGCTCAGTGTTTGGCCTTAATACCCGGCACATCTCGTTCTGGTATCACCATAACCATGGCGCGCTTTTTGGGGGTAGAGAGGAGAGAAGCGGCCAAGTTTTCGATGCTGTTGTCAATACCGGCGATTATTGCCGCAGCCACATTGACTGGGTTTGAGGTATGGCAAGCAGGCAATATGAAAGAGATTGGTTGGATGTTTGACGGGGTTGTATTTTCTTATATTTCATCAATTATTGCCATTTATGTGGTTATGTGGTGGCTCAAAAAATCAACCTTTTTGCCGTTTGTCATATACAGAATTATCTTAGGAACGATTTTATTACTTGATTCTTATCAAATAATAAGTATAAATATGTAACAGAATCTAGATTGCCCTGATGGCGGAATTGGTAGACGCGTAAGTTTCAGGTACTTATGAGAGTTTTCTCGTGGAAGTTCGAGTCTTCTTCAGGGCACCATAAAAAACCACCCTTTATGGGTGTTTTTTTGTGGTGCAATAAAGCAAGATTTCTCGAACTTCCACGAGGTGGAGTTCGACTACAAGCGGCAGGCAGACTTTGAGGATGCCGGTGGCGTTGCCAGCCGCGCAGTGCCCTTGAGCGACAAGCGAAAGGTGGCTTCTTCGCGGTCAACTTTTTGACCGCAACCAGGGCACCATAAAAAACCACCCTTTATGGGTGTTTTTTTTTGTGGTGCAATAAAGCAAGATTTCTCGAACTTCCACGAGGTGGAGTTCGACTACAAGCGGCAGGCAGACTT
>CALXTM010000014.1 GCA_944391415.1 uncultured Alphaproteobacteria bacterium | reverse complement strand
TGGCAGAAAGCCCAAATCCCCCTTGTGCCGAGGGCTATGTCTCAATCCTTGAAACAACATCCTGTTGTATCCCTTTAAGTACCTAAAAAAGAACTCGTGCGGTCAATTACTCCGCACGAGTTTAGAATACCATATTAAATGTGAACAAAAAGTTAATCCTAGTGATTATTTTTTATCTTTATCTAGCGTCTGACCTCAAAACCTACAAAATTTTGTTTGAGATAATCAAGCAAATCTTTATCGGTTAAAAGACGTTCGCAATCGTCATCAGTGGTTGTCTTGTCGCTGTCGATCGGACGATATTTTTGCAAAAAATATTTCTTTACACCCTTTTCTTTCAGAGCTTTGGCAATTTGCCATAAATCATCAACACTCAGAAAACGAGGGTCACAAGTGGTGCGGCATTCAAAATCAACCTTGCTTGCCAACAACAAATCTAAACTATTTAACACTCTTGCCAGATGATTTACCCCGACAATGGCCTGATAGCGCTCAGCTACAAACGGTGCTTTGATGTCAAGCCCGACCCAGTCAACCAAAGGCAACACCTTTGCTAAATGTTCGGGCCGATAACCACCAGTATGAAGCCCGATGGCAAAGCCCAGCGACCTGACCTCTTGTATGGTTTCGGCCAAACAATCTTGAACCAAAGGTTCGCCCCCCGAAAAGGTAACAGCATCTAGCTTGCCAACCCTGGTTTGTAAAAATTCAAAAAACTTATCCCAAGAAAAGTCCGTCTCTTTGACAATGTCTCTGATCGAGGCATTGTGACAAAAAGGACATCTCCACGGACAACCCTGCATAAAAACAACAGCCGATAACCGCCTAGGAAAATCAACGGCGCTGAATTTCTCAACGCCGCCGACAACAATTTTTGACATGTAGTATCTCGTTTATTCTGCTGCTACATCCAAAGCATCGCAGTCACAATGACAAGCGCAGCCTTCGATTGCTTTTAATTCAGAAAAACATACACGAGAGCGGAACTCAGATTTCTTGCCTACGTTAAATTCAGAGTAAGGACGCAAATAGCCCATAACACGTGTCCATACTTCACAAGGCTGTCTTTCTTCATCTGAAAGTTTAACATCTTCAAAATTAACAGTGGTCATTTTTTTCTCCATATTTCTTTTGTTAAAATTTAGTACTTATGCAACATCTTTTCTTGACGCTGCGGCTCTCTTGGCTGCCTTCAATTCTTCATCACATATCGGGCAGTACTTATGTTCTCCTGAAATATATCCATGCTTGGGGCAAATGGAAAAAGTAGGAGTTATGGTAATGTACGGTAAACGATAGTTCGTCAAGACACGTTTGACAATGTCACGGCAAACTTTGGCTGAGGAAATTCTCTGGCCCATATATAGGTGCAAAACCGTGCCGCCTGTATATTTTGTTTGCAATGTCGATTGCAAATCCAGAGCCTCAAAAGGATCGTCCGTATAGCCAACCGGCAATTGCGACGAGTTGGTATAGAACGGATTTTCCTTGGTGCCTGCTTGGATAATATCAACATAACGTTTTTTATCCTCGCGGGCAAAACGAGTGGTGGCTCCCTCGGCAGGAGTGGCCTCCAAATTGTACATATGACCGGTTTCTTCTTGGATCTTAACCAGTTTGTCACGGATGTAGTCCAAGAATTTGATGGCAAAATCTTGTCCCCATTTGTCGGCAATGTTGTGCTCGTCATTGGTGTAGTTTCTGATCATCTCGTTGATACCATTGACACCGATGGTCGAGAAATGGTTGCGCAAGGTGCCCAAATAACGCTTGGTATAAGGGAACAGGCCACCGTCAATAAGGCGCTGAATCAACTTACGCTTAATCTCTAATGAGGTTTTGGCCAACTCCAACAACTCATCCAAACGAGCATAAAGCCCGGCCTCATTGCCTTTGTAAACATAGCCAAGGCGCGCACAGTTGAAAGTAACAACGCCAATCGAACCTGTTTGCTCGGCAGAGCCAAACAAACCGTTGCCTCTGGCCAAAAGCTCACGCAAATCAAGTTGCAGGCGGCAGCACATCGAACGAATCTGTCCGGGTTTTAATACCGAGTTGATAAAGTTTTGGAAATAGGGCAAACCATATTTGGCGGTCATTTCAAACAAAAGCTCGGTGTTTTCATCTTCCCACGGGAAGTCAGGCGTGATGTTATAGGTCGGAATCGGAAACGTAAACGGACGCCCTTTAATGTCACCTTTCATCATGACTTCCATATAGGCCTTGTTGATCATGTGCATCTCTTCTTGCAGATCACCATAGGTATATTCTTGCTCCTCACCGGCAATAATCGGATGAGTGTCACGCAAATCCTCAGGGCATACCCAGTCAAAAGTGAAGTTAGTGAAAGGTGTTTGGGAACCCCAACGTGACGGAACATTCAAGTTATATACCAGCTCTTGCATGCTTTGATAAACTTGTTTGTAGGTCAATTTGTCTTTGCGGATATAGGGAGCCAAATAAGTGTCAACCGATGAAAATGCTTGAGCTCCGGCCCATTCGTTTTGCAAAGTGCCCATGAAATTGACCATCTGACCAACAGCCGCCGACAAGTGCTTGGCCGGACCAGCCTCGGCCTTGCCGGGAACACCGTTGAAGCCCTCGTGCAAAAGGTTTTTCAATGACCATCCGGCACAATATGCTGCCAACATGCTGAGGTCGTGAATGTGTATGTCGCCATTGCGATGCGCCTCGCCGATATTGGCCGGATATACATGGCTGAGCCAATAGTTGGCCGTTACCTTGCCGGAGACATTCAAAATCAAACCGCCGTTGGAATATCCTTGGTTGGCATTCTCGTTAATACGCCAATCCAATTTCTCCAAATATTCGTTGATTGAGCTTTCTACATCGACCATAACCTTGTGATCTTGGCGTGCGCGGTTGCGCTGATCGCGGTACAAAATATAGGCCTTGGCTGTTGCAAAATAGTTGGCCGAAATTAAAACTTGCTCAACAATATCTTGAATCTGCTCAATCGAGGGCAAGCTCTCAGAAAATTTATGTTTCAAAACTTTTAGAACCTGAGCGGTCAATAACCAGCTCTCTTCCTCACCGAATTCTTTGGTCGTGCTTCCTGCCTTGTTAATGGCATTGTAAATCTTGGAGCTATCAAACGGGGCTAATGTTCCATCCCTTTTGGTAACTTTCTCAATGCCGATATTCTCCTCGGCGACTGAAGACATCTTATACTCTGATTTTGACATTTCTTAATTTCGTTCCTTCTTAGTTTATGCGGTTAGACTCTAATGTCTCATTTGACATTGAACATACAATATATAGTCTTAACAAAAAGTAAATACCACAACATATAGTATGCACAATTTTTTATTTTTATTTTTTTAATAATATCTGGTCTCGTGATTAACTGTTTTTTATTCTAACTTTTACCCCCTTAGTCTCAACATAAAATTGGTTAACAAAAGTGAGATTCTTTCCTATCTATTTAAAAAACTGTCATAAAAAATTTTTTTACTTGTAGATAAATTTCTTAATAAAATTTTTATTTGGCAATATGTCCAAAATTTTAGGTAATTTAAGCAAGAAATTAACTCTTTTTTGCCTATTTCCGAGTCGGAATCTGCGACTCGGATTCGACTCGGAGAATAAATAAAAAAGCCCCGCAAAATGCAGGGCTTTCTTTGATATTGAGGAAATTTAATTGGCTTGTTTGACTACATCCTCGCCAATTACCTCTTCGGCAATATACTCGTCACTGCACTGACGGCCGACACAACGTTTTAGCACGGTGGCCTTGCGTCCGTCGGTTAAGCCTTTCAGCGTTACAGACGGAACATAGACATCGGTAATTGTTATTTTGAACGTGACGTAGGCTATCTGCCCTGCTTCGTCGGTAAGGTAGGCCTTGAGTGTGTATGAGCCAACATTGCCAGGCATTGCCATACCGACAAAGGCGCGCTTTTGTTCGTCAAACATGACCCAATCTGGCAGCGGCGAATCGTCAACCAAGCCGGCAGTGATGGTAACCTTGCCCTGAAAATCCATCTTGCTCATAATGGTATCAGGGATGGCAACCTCAAACTTTTGACCGCTTTCAAGCACCAAATCAGGCATCAATTTTGATGATGACAGATTAACCGGTGGACGTTTGGCCGGAACTGCCAACAAATATGGGCGATTATCCGGCAAAAATTCTCCTTTGCGCCATTTTTCCAAAACTCCGCGCAAATAAATAGCTATCTTGGATGGTTTTTCATTTAGCATATAATAAGGAATCGCATCCAACCCCAAAGTTGCATATAAATTGCCCAAGGCATCTTGCAAATCGACATAGGCCAAAAGTGATTTGGCCTCGTCTTCAATGGCACGAGCTGCTTCAAGCTGCGAGTTGGTTGCCCGTGAACCCTCGGAAATGGTGGTGTCTTCGGCAATGTCTTCGGAGGCAGCAGCCAGTTCTTCGGAAATACGATAATCCTCTATTGCCGACATATAACGCGCCCAAGCAACATAGACCTGCGTTAAGACAAGCGTGGTCATCCGTTGACGGCGCAGACTTTCGGCTTCAAAATATTTGGGATCTTGGACGTTTTCAAATACTTCCAAGCCAATCTCTTTGGCTTTTTTGGACCACTCGCGGTTATAGTAATTGGCATCTGTCTTATATTTGTCGGCTCCGGGATTGGAGAACACTTTGAAGGATGCTATAACCTCGTCTACATTGGTAACCAAATCCCTAACCCTAAGCTCCGGACGGTTGGTTAGTGCAACCCACTCCATTTCGCTTAGAGAACTTTTGATCTCGGGAAGCTCAAAATTGCCATATTCCTTGCCAACCAAAGTAAACTCCGTCGAAGGATGGAAACCCATAAGCGAGGCAAGCCTTACCTCGGCTGTTTCCAAATCACGCTTAATGGCCGAAAGTTTTTTTACCTCTTCCATATACTGGCGCTTTTTGCTTAGGTCATCGACACTAAGCGATTTGCCCTCTTTGGCTAAATCGTTGCTCTTGGAATTGAGCTCATCAACATCAAGGGTCATATATTCTATCATATCGTCAATAACCGGAAGCATTCTCTGTGCCGAAAGGGCCTTCCAGTATAGGACACGCGTCTCTTGCATCAGGTTATGTATAACCTTGCGGCTTTGCTCATAAGCAACACTGGTTTGATACCAATCGTCCTTGCTTTGATAATAAACGGTGCTGACATCAAGAATATTCCAAGCAAGTTTTAGCTCGGAATCCATAGCTCCCGGATTGGAGGTGTTGACATAGCCGGCCGATGAAAAAATCTCCGGCAAACGATTGACCGGGTTTTTACCGACCTCGATCATGCTTTGCTGGTAGCTTATCAACCGACGGGTATAGTTATATTTGAGTGCTAAAGCAAAAGCCATATACATATCTATCGGCTTTTCTATCTTGCGGGGAGTGTTGGCATACATGGTTTGCAAGTCGGTATCAACCCGAATCGCCCGATCCCAATCGGTGTATGCGGCAGGTGCTGGTAAACCAAGCTCCACAATCGAATTGTCATTTTCTTGCGAACAAGCCGCCAAAAAAATGCTGAAAAAACTTACTAAAAACAATATTCTCTTCATAGCCATACCCTATAAAAAAACAGTACATATTTCATACGTTATATCAATATTTTGAATATTAACAGTATTTATTTGCTTTTATTCAACTTTGTTGTATAAAATTAATAAAAAAGATAGTTTTACTTGATATAATTTGTTTAGTTGCAAACCATATTATCATTATCTTTGCAGAGGCCAAATGCTCGATTTATTAAACACCGTATTTAAGTATAAGGAAAAACAAAGCCCGGATAAACTGGGGCTTTATCCCGAGGCCATACATACCAACGCCATGCCTGAGAGAAGATATCTTTGGAGCTCGAGGTTGTTGGTTATTTTTGCCGCTTTGAGCATTTGTCTTAATCTTATGTTGGTGTCTGGCATATATGTAATGCTGCCTCAGCGTTCATCATCGCCATTGTTGTTTGAGCCTGACCGCGCTTTCAGCCAATTGAAACTAATCGAAAAACAAGAGCGTCCCGTTGCCGCAATTGATTTACTGACCGAGGCTTTTATCGAGGAATTTATTTTGTTGCGCAATGTTATTACCGCAGACTATGACGAACTGACAAGACGTTGGCAGCCGGGATCACGCCTGTTTTGGATGTCATCGCAAAAGGTATACCAAAATTTTGTGGCTAATGATATCCAAAGAAATATTAATCAGTTTAAAATGCAGGGCTTGGTTAGACTGGCCGAGGTGGAATGGATAGAACCCATGTCGCGCGGATTTTGGATGGCGCAATTTATAACCATGGACTATTACCCAGGCGAGAAGACTCCGATAATTAATATATGGCGCGCCTATGTAAGAGCCATCTTGGCCCCAATACCTTATGAAAACCAATCTTTGAGAGAACAAAATCCTTTCGGTTTTTTGGTAATAAATTATTCAACCTCTTATGTCGGGACGCCTGAGGACCCCGAAAGCTATTTAAGAACGGCTAAAGATGTGCGATTTGGACAATATGTATATTAGCGCTTTGAGCTACAAGGGTGCAAAATGATATTGGCTAATCTTTTTAAATACCGTGACAAAAAAAGTCCGGATCGGTTGGAAAAATATCCGCAAGATTTTCATATTCCGGCCTTTCCGGAACGAAGGTATTTATGGACATCACGACTATTTGCCATTTTTGCCGTGGTTAGTTTTTGCCTTAATATAATGTTGGCGATGGTATTATATGTTTTAATACCGCAAAAAAATGTCGGGGCTTCCTTTTATGTCACGGATAAAGATTTTTTCACTTTGGAAAAAGCCCCGCCAGCATATCAAGAGGTATATTTTCGCGATATGCTAAGCGAAAAATATATTGCGCAATATATTAAAATGCGACATTCCATTCCGATATCATCAGCCGATTTATTTTATTGCTGGGACACCAATTCTTTATTTTATTGGTACTCGGGGGTTGGCAATTATTATGAATTTGTCAACAACCTTAACCGCGATCAGCTCAAAAGTTTTATCCGCATGAAAATGAAAAGATTGGTCGAAATCGACCGAATAAAAAAGCTTAACGATAATTTGTGGGTGGCACAGTTTAGAACCATAACCTCGACGCAGAATCATCCCGAAGCGGATACAATTATTTGGCGCGCATATCTGAGAATAGCTTATATCGAAATTGATAACTATGAAGATATTGAAAAAGACGACCGCGACAAACTTAATTATACATCAAACCCGTTTGGTTTTAAGGTGATGAGCTATTCGGTAGCCTATGCCGGAAAGCCGCAAAAAGCCGATGATTATTTAACCACCGCCAAAAAAGTTTTTGAACGTGTGGAGGATGTGATAAAATAATTTGTACACACGCCTTATTTTAACTTGAAAAGTATGGCAGAGGCTGCAGGCAACTTATAGTATTCAGGCGTTCCTTTAGGCACAAAATCCTGCTCCAAATCAAAGGCCCAGATGGCGGATTGATAATTTAAGAAGTCGCGACTGATGACTATGTTGTCACGATGTTTGAGCAAATAATCCTTAAAATTGGCAATGTCTTGAATATAGTGCTTGATGAGCCCTAGACGTTTGGAATAAACACCCAATGCCATAACTATGGCCAAGGTCGAGGCAATCAGCAAAACACCGGCCAGCGGATGAACCACCGCGGCAAAGACAATAAAACTGATAAGTATGATATCCAGCGAAAAAAGCCTTACTAAAATTTTGATCCAACGTTTGCGGCCAAAATACCACATGGCCAAAGCACCCAAACACGCCAACGAGGCTGTGGCCATAACCATAAACGAATATAAAGAATTGAGCTTAAAAAACGCCATAAATACCTCTGTAACCATTAGCATGGCAAGGCTAAAAAATAAATACCCCAAATTGAGCTTGAGCCTGAATTTAAGCATTTGGCGCTTAAGGCCATGCTCCAGGCAGGAGGCAAATCTTTTAATCGGAAGACGATTTTTGTCATTGACATTGAAGACGGTTTCGTGTGAAGGAAACAGATATTGTAATGCCTTGGCCTCATAGTTTTGGAGGCTTTTGAGGTTGTCGGTCCGCTTAATCAATAAAACAGTATCACCGGATTGTTGGATGTCTATAATATTCTTTTTGTATAATTCCAGCAAAAATCCGCATACCGATTTGAGATCAAAACGATTTAACAACAGATATCTTATCACGGAGGCTGATTTGGGCAGAACAAATTTTAACTGACCCTTGTCGGCTGAAATATAACGCCAAGATACGGCAAATGATCCGACAATTATCAAAAAGCCCAAAAGCGATAAATAAATATCACCATAATCATAAAACGAACGAATAAGTTTTTGACCAAAGGTCGGTTTGGCAAGAGCTTGTGCCGAAATATCGGCCACAAGATGCATACCCTCGCCTATAAACAACGGACGTTTGGCTATATATGCTGTGGCAAAGCGCCCGTTAGGACGAATTTCGACCGCGTTGGATTCAAGACCTTGCAACGAGCCAAGCAAAATTTCTTGTGAAAGCAAGGCTCCTTCCGTCGGAAGGCTGAGGCTGGCGCCTAATCTGTCAACCACCAAATTCCAGCCGTTACCACCAATATCCCAATATAATTGATAAAAATCGCCATAATTCCACAATAAATTATCAACCACATATTCAAATTTGTAGGTATAGATGCCGGGATCAAGTCGGTAATCATCATCTGGAACCAGCAAAACATTGCGCCCGTTATCGGTTAAATGATAGTTTATCGGCATATCATTTACTCTTACCCCAACAACCGAGTAATCCAAACGCTGCCTGTGGCCATATGGATCATAAACATAAAGCGGCAGTATTTTGGTTAGGCCGCTTTTAAGCTTGCCACCGTTTGCCACCACAACAACGGTTTCTTCAAATTTGACCAAACCGCTTGGCAAAACCTCAATTGAATTCATGAGATATGGAATATGCTCAAGAGCCGGAATATCAAAAGGTGTGTTATCCGGCGGAAGATAGGCTGTGATGAGAGGAACATCAGCAAGGCGCCAGCTTTCCTCTTGCTCTTTGACCGGCGGAAGAGGAGTGGCGGAGGTGGCAATATCGGCTCTGGCGGGAGCCGGAGTGTTGCTGATGCGCCCAAGCGCTTGCTCATACATCTGTTGGAAAATGCCTTTTTTACTTTCTTTTGCCATTTGCTCGCTGGTAAGACTTGGTAAATAGCCAACGGTTTTGTTGATGGAGGAAGAATCGGCCTTGGGTGCTGTGGAAAAGCGCTCTTGAATAAAATGCTTAAACTCATCAAATTCAACTTCTTTGACCTCGGGCTCGGTTGCCTTGGTTTCTTGCGGTTTTGGCAAACTTTCATAGCCGCTTATCGGTGTTACACGACAAAAGGCCGGCAAAATAATCAACAAATTGAAACAAACTGCAAAAAAAAGTTTTATCATAACTTGACACTCAAGGTTAACTGATTCATCATACCGCTATATAAACACAAAGTTATTAAAAAGTTATAAAGGAGAAAAAAGTTATGAGTGACACTCCTATCGGAGCAATTATTTTGGGAGCCGGCAAAGGCACCAGAATGAAATCTAATTTGCCAAAGGTTTTAATGCCGGTTGACGGCAAACCAATGATACGCCACATTATTGACACGCTCAACGAACTAAAGGTCGATAAAATAGTGACCGTGGTTGCCCCAGATGGTGAGGCGGTTAAAAAAGAAGTTGCTCCTTATCCGACCTGTGTCCAAGAAAAACAGTTGGGAACAGCCCATGCTGTTATGGCCGCAAGAGCTGAATTTTGCGGTTTTAAGGGCGATATTTTGGTGATATTCGGCGATCAACCGCTTTATACCAAAGAGAGTATGAGAAAATTGTTGCGTCGAAGAGCTCAGGGATATTCTGTGGTATGTATGGGTTTTAGGCCTAAAGATCCGGCAAGATACGGTCGTTTGGTTATGAATGGCGATAATTTGCAAAGAATTGTCGAGTTTAAGGATGCTACCGACGAAGAAAAGGCAATTACTTTTTGCAACTCAGGAATTATGTGTTTTGACGGAGAAAAACTTTTTGAAATTTTGGGGGCCATCAGCAATGAAAATGCCGCACACGAGTATTATCTTACTGATGCGGTAGAGGTTGCGCTGCGGATGGGGCTTAAATGCTCGGCCGTGGAATGCTCGGTTGAGGAGGCTTCGGCAGCAAATACCCTAGAAGAGCTTGCTCTGCTTGAAGAGTTAATTAAAAACAGGAAAAAATAAAGATTTTTACGGCTATCAAACACCATTGGTTCGGTATCGTTATGTGTTGTCTCGGAGGTTTGTTCGGGATGATGATGCTGTTGATTTTGTTGTCGCCCAAATACGATGCTCAAAACCGCGGTTTTGTTGCTTGCACACAAAGCTTGCTGGATGAGCTGGTAGAATGCGAACATAAAATCGGATGCAGCATGAGAGCTGTCGCGGCAAATTCATGGTGTGATATAAAAACTATTGTCAAAGGAGCAAAAGATTGGCTAAATGGCCAGCAAGACACTCCTTGGAGCAACTATATTTATGAGCCGGAGATGCCCAAGAATCCGCTCATTGACGAAGACGCCAGAGCTGAATATTTGCGGGCACATCCCAATACAAAAGAAGATATGGAACGACTTCATCGCCAACGAAAGGAAATGGAAAATGAGCAAAACAGCACAAACGAATTTGAAAATTTCTGGCCGGGACAACAATAATCTGCCGGCATGGGATTTGTCAGATTTATACACCGGTCTTGAGGATAAACAAATCCAAAAAGATTTGGATACTTACAAAAAATCAGCCATTGACTTTGCTCGTAAATACAAAGGCAAAATTGCCGGGCTTGATGCGGCGGGATTTGCCAAGATGGCTCAAGACTGCGAAAAGCGTTCGGTCTTGGGCAACAAAATCGGCGTGTTTGCCTATCTGAATATGGTTACGCAGATGAAAAATGCTCAAGCCATGACTTTTTATCAAAATATTTCGGAAAAACTTAATGATTACAGCAAACCGGTGATATTTTTGTCATTGGAGTTTAATAAATTGCCTGATAAAAAAATCAACGAGTGGCTCAAAGATAAAAAAGCCGCTTATTTTGCCCCATGGCTGAAAAGAATACGCTTGTTTAAAAAATATGAGTTGCCGGAAGAAATTGAAGAAATACTGCACGAAAAATCAGTTACTTCGGGAGAGGGTTGGGAAAGATTGTATGAAGAGACGTCCGCCAGACTCAAATATATTGTGGACGGCAAAGAATATAATGATGCCGAAATTGCCAAACTTACTCTTGATAAAGACGCCCAAACTAGAACCAAAGCCGGCAAAGAAATCGCCAGGGTTTGCACAGAAAACGCACCTTTATTTACCCTCAATTATAATATGGTAATTAAAGATAAAGCCATTGAAGATATTAAACGCGGGTTTAAGACACCGGTTGCATCGCAAAACCTTGCCAACAGAGTGGATGATAAGGCGGTTGAGGCTCTGGCAAATACCGTACGCGAAAACTATGCCAATATCGCGCATCGTTTTTACAAACTCAAAGCCAAATGGTTAAATGTTAAAAAACTGGAATATTGGGATCGCAACGCACCCTTGCCTTTTGAAACAGACCGAAAATACTCTTGGGATGAGGCGGTTAAAATTGTTCTTGATGCATATAAACAATTTTCACCAAAACTCTATGATTTGGCCAAAGACTTTTTTGATAAAAAACATTCTTGGATAGATGTTCCGCCCCGTGACGGTAAAAGAAGCGGTGCCTTTGCCATGCCGTTGCCGGATAAATATCACCCGTACTTGTTCTTGAACTTCGTCGGCAAACAAAATGATGTGCTGACCTTGGCCCATGAATTAGGACACGGATGTCATATGCGTCTTAGCTCCAAACAAGGAGACCTAAATGATGCCACACCTTTGACTTTGGCCGAGGTTGCGTCAGTATTTGCCGAAATGCTTACTTTTCAATCGCTGCTCAAAGATGCAAAAGACGATAAAGAGCGTTTGTGTCTGATTGCCGGAAAAGTAAATGATATGATTAATACGTCCATCCGCCAAATTGCTTTTCACTTTTTTGAAACAAGAGTGCACGATGAACGGCGCAACGGCGAAGTATCGCAAGCACGGTTGGCCGAAATTTGGAAAGAAGAAATGTCGGCATCGCTTGGCAAATATGTTAATATTGATGAGGTAACCGAAAACAACTGGACCCAAGTCGGGCATTTCTTTTGGCGGCCGTTTTATGTCTATGCCTATTCGTTTGCCGATTGTTTGGTTAATTCTCTTTATCAGGTTTATCAGGAAGGCAAAGTTGAACATTTTGCCGAAATGTATCTTGATATGCTCTCAAAAACAGGTGTTGAACGCTATGACGAATTACTAAAACCATTTGGTCTTAATGCCAAAGATCCTAAATTCTGGAATAAAGGTTTGAGCCTGATTACATCTTATATCGACGAACTGGAACGCTTGGATAAAAAACTGCAAAAATAGGCAAAAGACAATGCTTGAAGATATTATTGAACTTGCCAAAAAATGCGGAAACGTCATAAAGCAAGGCGAAGCAGAGCATATTGAAACCAAGAACAATGATCGTCATAATTTGGTGACGGAGTATGATGTAAAAATCGAAAATATTTTGCAGCAAAATCTGTTAAAAATTTTGCCAGAGGCTGCGTTTTTGGGCGAAGAAGGCAACCAAACTTGCAACAAAAACGGCTATTGCTTTATCTGTGATCCCATAGACGGAACATCAAATTTTATCAAAGGGGTAAAACACAGTTGTGTTTCTATTGCTTTGTTAAAAGACGGAACACCGATTTTGGGTGTCATTTATGATCCGTATTTGGATGAAATTTTTTGGGCCGAAAAAGGCCACGGCGCCTTTTGCAACGGGAGGTTAATAAAAACATCGTCGGAAGAGCCGCAAGATTCATTAATTGTTTTTGGAACGGCGCCTTATAATCGTAGCCTTAGCACAAAAACTTGGGAATTTGCAGCCAAAAGTTTTGCGGCAGCTCTGGATTTGCGACGCTCGGGTTCGGCGGCACTTGATTTGGCAGGTGTGGCAGCAGGAAGATTCGGAATGTTTTGGGAGTTTGAGTTGCAGCCATGGGATTTTGCAGCCGGTGTCTTGATTATAGAAGAAGCCGGAGGAACCGTCATGACGCTTGAAGGAGACAAAATACAAAATTATTTTGCCAAAACATCCATAGCCGCAATGGCTAATCACAAATTTGACAAATTGCTTAAACCATAACAAAATTTGCTATATCTTAAATAGATATACAAAAAACAGACAACTTTTAATACACTAAAAATCCGATAGCCAAATCAGGAAAATACTGTATATGCAAAACCCCTGTTTAAGATTATGATTGTAAATGTAAATAAAAACAAGCAATCTTAGAACTTTAACAATCTTACAAGGAGGATTACAGACTATGTTAACCGGAACTGTTAAATGGTTCAACTGCAAAAAAGGATATGGTTTTATTGAGCCGGAAACCGGCAGTAAGGACGTTTTTGTACATATTACTCAATTGGAAAAAATCGGATTAAAAAGATTAAATGACGGACAACGCGTAGGTTATGAGCTTTATGACGATCGCGGACGTATTGCAGCCGGCAACATAAAAGTTTTGTAGTCTTCAAAGCCACCAACTCCGATAGTACAAGACAAGGTTTATATCTTGTCTTGTACTGTTGAAATCACATTAATATCCGGGAGAACAGAATGCATTTGTGGCATTATATTATCGTAACTGTCTTTGTTTTGGCAATCATCCTAAGCTTGATACTTTAACGGCTAAATTTGAATTGAGCGTTTTTTGCAAATAAACACTTGACAAACATTGATTAAAAGCGTAAAAGAAGGCCATATCTTATCGCGGGGTGGAGCAGCCCGGTAGCTCGTCAGGCTCATAACCTGAAGGTCGGAGGTTCAAATCCTCCCCCCGCAACCAAGAAAAACAAAGGGTTAGATTAATTTTCTAACCCTTTTATTTTATCTAAAAATGTTGGGGCAATACAGGGGGCAATGACAAAGATTAAATTTCGTTAATTTTTAATAAATGTTTAGGCTTTAGTTTTCAGCTTATTTCTTTCTAGTATACTTTTAATTTTATTCTTGCTTTTCATCATTTTATTAGCTAATACTCTAAGTATGTTGATAACTTTGTTATCAGCATTGAGTACCCGTTAAGGTGCAAGAGGGCTGTCGTAAGCTCATATCTACTTCGGTGTTTGGATATAGCATCGTCAAGTTATTAGCTACTCATAGTAGCTAATAGAAAAATATATCCCCGATTCATAGTGATATGGTCGGGGAGCTTTTAGCGTATATCCAAGAGCCATATCTTTATTTCTGAAAAATATGGTTTAAAAGGCTAGAAGAATCATTTAAGTAGATGTGATTTACGAACTCTCCGACTGCCTTTTAACAGGGCGGTTTGAGTTTTTATGACGGAGAAGACATTATGGCCAAAAATATGATATTGTCATTGTTATTCTTATTAATTTGTGGGATTGTTACTCCATCTTATGCAACTGATTGGAATGATGACTATTGGGATCAAAATTTTGATGATGCGTGGGATAGAGGTAGTTTTGAAGGTACGTTTGATGTATGTTTACAAATGGATGACTTTATGGATGATGACAAACAATGTATATGCATCAAAAAAGTCATTAAATCTACTTTATCTCCAGAAGATTATCAAAAGGCTATGGAATTAACAGAGAAAGGCAGAATAGGAAGTGCTGGAAAAATTTTCAAAAAAGCTTTACCTGAGGCCTTTGAAGCTTGTTTTTAATTTTATCATATTGGAGAATTTGTTATGAATAGGGACAAAGTAATATCTATCAACAAAAAAGTAATCTTAACTATTTTGTGCATATGCTTTATTGGATTGCTGAGTTTTTTTGTGATTACAAAATCGGATAATAAAAGAGATAAACTTTTGACAGAAATTGCGAAATATCAAATTCAGCAAAGCACACAAAAGACAATGAAAAATTTTGACATAACTTCTTTTAGTGATGAATATACTGCAAATTGCCCAATCTATATTCCCTTTATTTATTATTCCCTGAATCCTAAAATCGAATTTTTAGGTGTTGATGGACAGCAAGGAGAAACTGTTTATACTTTTTTTGATAATCGTTATCTCAATTTTGGGTATTATGATCCGTCTGATATGGGGAAAGATGAACCTATTCGCCCCATTTTTTATGATCACAATGATTTGAGACAGAAAACACCTCAAGAAGTTGCAGAAATGGTCAATTTGAAATATTGTAAGCCTATTATGCTAGCCTTAGAAAAATATAAAGATTTACCTATTCCTGAAATCGTTAAAAATATGCGTAAAGATATTTGGGGAAAACATCTTGCTAATTTGGTTGAACAAATTGAAAATGTATTCACCAGTCCCGAATCTCATTCTCTTGAGGAAACAGAAAATGCTTTTTTATTAAGTTTTAGGCAAGAATATAAAGCTCGTTGCATAGAAAGTGCTTATAAGAATCCCCCCCAAAATCTTGATAATATTCATAATTTTGATAACTATGTTGAGTGTTTTTGCTCTACTTTTGGGGAAAATTTTTCCACGGAAGATATTAAGTATCTTATTGCGAATGGTGAGCCCTCTTTTCTACAAACATCGAGAGGTGCTAATTTGCTGAAACAGACAACCTCAAAGTGTAAGGGGCTATAATCAAATTTAATCATGAACCTCCACCGGCTAATGCCGGTGGTATCATTTTAGTTCAAGCCAAGCTTGCCCCATATCTTCGCGCCCTTGGTGCTCAATGTAGCGTTGTATCACTGCCTCATTGATACCAACAGTACTGACAAAATACCCATCCGACCAAACACTTTCCGTGCCAAAATAACATTTTTTAAGAAACGGATACGTCTTCTTCAAATCTCGTGCCGTATTAGATTTAATTATACGCACAACACTACCCACACTCATCTTTGGTGGAATAGATACCAGAAGATGTATATGATCTTTGTCATAGTTTTGTTCAATGAACTCTATTTGTGGGTAGTGTTCATGAATTTCTCCTAGCCGTTTCTTAAAAAATCCATATACGCCAGCATTAAATATCTTCTTACGGTATTTTGTCACTATCACTATATGATAATGGCAGTGATACACGCAATTACTCTGTTTTCTATATATTACCTGTTCCATATATCCTTTATAGCGCGAAGATATGGGTATGTCTACATCTACCTGCTTACGCAGGTAGTGTTACGTTCGAATCATAAACTTCCACTAGCTAACGCAAGTGGTATTACCTGTTCCGAACTACGTTCGCCCTGCCCAAAGGCTTCGCAAGCCTAACGGCTGGGCAGGTATGTCTACATCTACCTGCTTACGCAGGTAGTGTTACGTTCGAATCATAAAAAAAGCAACACGGTCCTCATAAGACGGTGTTGCTTTTGTTTTTTTAATACTGCCCTCCTAAGGCCAAAAAATATCCATTGGCCACCAGATGGCGGTGGATTGTATCTGGCCGCAATTTGCCGGCAAACGCTGCACGGGCAATCAGGGCTTCACACTCCCGCGAGACCATATAGTCATACTCTTTACAGAGCATTTCTTCAACGAACTCGGCTGATATTTTGCCTTCCAAAAACAGCTTCAGAACCGAGCTGTCTTTGATGAAATGATAAAATATCATCCGCAGCATGGTGGCATCTTTGATATGTCCCAACTCAAACAGCTGAAGCAACAGCTCCTCGGAAGCCTCTGTAAATGACCATCCGTCATCATGATGACTAAGGAGGCGGTTTAGTCTTTGATCGACCTTGTTGTTGCCCAATGCAACATAAACTTTGGCCGTAATTTTACCCTTGTCGGTAAAATGGCACTTTTTCAAACTCAGTACAAATTTGCTCATTTTTTTTGATTTTAAATTAATTTGATTTTAAATTAATAATAAATAAATAAAAAATAACCTACGTCTTATTTTGTCATAGCATGATAATGATATTTTTGCAATACATTTTAGACAAAATAATCAAAATTTCTTAACATATTAGGTCGATGTTTAGCTAACTACACAATAAATATGGCTGTTTTGCTGCCATTTTATGTCCTTGGGCTTGTATAGAAGGCAAAAATATGGTATACCCAAAACATTGTCGTATGCAAAAATATTGAGACCATACGCGAACTCGCTGCACAGGGTTACTGCCCGGTGGAATGCAGCTTTGGCAGTGAGACTGTGGTAGAAGATGAGCTTATGCTCGACCACCACGGCCGTATGAGTCATCTTGAGTCCGTAGCAATACGGGCTTATAGGGATTTTTTTGCGGCCCGCGAAGCGGACCCGCGTTTTGTGGTAAACCACATAGACGCGGATTCAATATTCGCGGTGGCAGCTCTTGCAGGCTTGCTGCCGCACCCGCAGAGCAAATATGCTGCATCCCTGCCGGTCTTCCTCCAGAAGACATGGCTGCAGGATCTTCTGCCGCTGGCGGAGACCATTGCGGTCATGGACACCGACCCGATTGGGCGTGATGTCCTCTCAATGGACTTCGGCGCAATCCTCATCACCTGGGAGGCGCTATTCGGCGCCAATGCTAGCGATGAGCTGGCGGCTTATGCGGCGGTTGAGGGTTGGCGCAGGCTTCTCACCCAGCCATCAACCAAGGCTTTCGTGGCCGCGGCGGAAAAGGCTGAGGCCGAAAGGCGCGACCAGGCGCTAGCCGACCTTGCCGAACGCGGTACCAAGACCGGAAAGGTCATGGCCATCTGCAACAGCCGCGTGTTTGGCTTTGCGGAGTGGTATGACCGTAGGCCTGAGGCTGGACAACCGACAGAGGTCATATCGACTGGCGGGCCCGTTTTCTAAAGCGTTTGCAGGAGTAATTGCTCTTTGAGCAAATCGGGGTGATACAAGATATAGCGTAGCTCCTCTCCCTCCAGCTCAAGCTCGGCTCCACCAAGGCAGGCTCTTACTTTTTGCTCCACTTTGCGGATAAGCCCGGTGGCAAAATCGGGCTCGGGCCCGTTTAAGGGCAGAAGATAGATATGCGCCGCCAGATAAAGCTGGTTTTTGAGTATTGTTTGAGGGGACAAATTTTCCATAACCTTTTTAAGCAAGGCAATTTTTTGCTTGCTTTGGCGCAAAAGAAGCGGCTCTTTTTGCTCCTCGGGTGTGATGAAAATATCGTGTGCCTTAAACCACTGCCCAACCTTTACTTTGGACGAGATAACCGACAACGGAATTGAAAACATCAGCCCCAAAGTTATCGGCAACATCCAATAAAACAGACTGTGGGCATAGTTATAAACCGCTATTGACACTAAAACGCCAATCAGAGTGTGTGCCCAATGCCTGGCAAAAGCCGTGCGCCAGGTGGTTTCTTGGTCGCGGTTTTGGGTTTTCCAGCCGGAATCAAGACCAAGCAAAATCTCTAAAATAAACTTGCTTTGAAACAACATCATTATCGGCGCACAAAGAGCCGAGAACAAACACTCCACCCAAAAGCTTATAAACAATCCCTTGCGGCCGCCATAGTATTTGGCCTGTTTTTTATCCCAAAGGCTTATAATTCCCAAAATCTTGGGAAAGAACAACATTACCATCGAGATTACAAACAAAGATATCGTACCCCAAACATTAAACACCGGCCAGGTGGGGAAAAGCTCTTTAGTCTCACTAAAATAGGTCGGCGGATAGAAATAGCGCCAAAGCGCAATTCCAACCCCTAGAAACAACAGCAAAAACCACAGCAAAGACGACAAATACGACATTATCCCCACCACAAAATGAACCCGGCTGATGGGGTGCAACTTTTGCGACAACAATACCCTGATATGCTGCAAATTGCCCTGGCACCACCGCCGGTCGCGGATGGCAAAATCTAGCATCGCCGGCGGGCATTCCTCGTAACTTTGTTTTAGCTCGGGCAACATCCAGGCAAGCCAGCCGGCACGCCTGATTAATGCGGCCTCGACAAAGTCGTGGCTTAGAATTTGGCCGCCAAACGGGGCTTTGCCCTTGAATGTCGGCAGGCCGCAACTTTCAATAAAAGCCTGGGTGCGGATAATGGCATTGTGCCCCCAATAGTTGCTGTCCCAAGCCTGCCAATAGGCAAGACCAGCGGTTACAATTTGACCATATACTTTGCCGGCAAATTGATGAAGTCTTGAGAAAAACGACTGCGAATTGACAATTTGCGGCGGAGCTTGGATAATGCCGGTGGTGGGGTTTTTCTGCATAAGTTTGGCCATTTGGACCATGGTGGCGCCGCCTATCAGGCTGTCGGCATCTAATACCAACATAAAATCGTAAGCTTTGCCCCAGCGGGTACAAAAATCCTCGATATTGCCGCTTTTGCGTGAGGTGTTCTTCGGGCGATGGCGATAAAACAAATTGAAGCCTTGCGGAAAACGGTTCTTGGTTTCAAACCATAAGGCTTCTTCTTCCAACCAAATTTCAGGTTTGGTGGTGTCGCTTAGGACAAAAAAGTCAAAGGCACCCTCACCGCCGTTTTGGCTCAAATCTTCGGCCATGGCTAAAATGCGGCCGTAAATTGCAACCGGATTTTCATTATAGCTGGGAATAAGAACAGCGGTTTTGGTGGTTAACCGCTCATCGGGCTTGGGCCAAACTATCGCCTCATACTTGCGCGTGCGTTTTAACTCCCAAAAACCAAAGATGGCCGACCAAAAATACAAAGCTATCCAACCAAATGTCAGCGCAAATAAGATAATAAGCGTCCAATGCAACCAAGGACTGACATCGGTCGGCATAAACTCGGCCCATTTAAAAGACGCCCACAAGGTGCTTATTGCCATGAGGCCAAAAATTTTTATCCGCCTGAACATTACTCTTTGGCGACTTAGAGGCGATATCGGGTGCATCTCGTTATTTTCTAAAGACATGGCGGATAAAACCTATTAAATGCAAAAAAGGATTATAAATTTTAATACTTTGGGTCGGCATTTTGCTTGGAGCAGATATCGGTAATGTATAGATATTGTGCCGGGTGAGCTCGTTAATCAGCCAGTCTTTCTTGTCTTGGCACATAAAAATATCACATTTTTGATAAAGCTTGTTTTGCAAATATATCATCTTGATTAAAGCCAGTCTGGAATTGTCATCAAGATCTTGATTAGGACAAAAATCCTGAAGATTGTGCAAAATATGTTGATCCAGAACATCGATTATGCCTTTGAGCGATGATGTAGCAGAGGCCAATTTTTGCATTGCCGATATGGTGTGAGGATTATCAATGCCGAAAGATTTGATGTAGCTTGCGATGATATCTTCTTGGCGATAGAGCTTTATTTCAACCATTGATAGCTCCAAATCTCGGTAACAATATCATTACCTTGCTTTAAGTCTGCCCTTATCTCGGCAATGTTTTCTTTGGCCTGAAAGTCAAAGGTAAGACGATAGCCGCCGGTTAAAGGATTTTGGGAAACGACGATATCTTTGATGCGTCCGTGTTGAACATTGACATCGGCAGTCAAAGATGCCAGATCTTTTATCTCAGCAAGCTTGCCTCCTTCAAAATCAATGACAAACTTGGTCCACTCTGGCTCGTTGACGCCAGAAACTCCGCCCAAACCGGTATAGGTTGCCACAACCTCGCCCAATTTGGAATCATAAGGGATTTTGTCCTTAAACCAGCTAAGACGATATTCATATTCGTAACGTTTACCCGGTTCAAGCGGTTTGTGCGGCACAAACATCGCAACGATATTGTCATGAATTTCTTTGTCGGACGGTAACTCTATTAACTGCACGACGCCAGGGCCAAAAGACTTGATCGGCTCAACCCAGACACTCGGCCGCAGCTCATAATAGGCCTCGAAATCCAGATAATGAGAGGCGTCTTGATCACGCTGCAGGAGCCCAAAACCTTTGACATCTTGGTCGACAAAAGAACTGATGCGCATTTTGGGGTTGTTGTCAAGCGGACGCCACAACCACTCGGAATTGCCATTATGGACCAACAAGCCGTCACTGTCATGAACTTCTAAACGATGGTCAAAAAAACGGTTTTTGGTATTTTCACCAAACAAATACATACTGGTTAACGGTGCTATACCGACTTTCTCGATTGGTGCACGCGGAAATAAAACCGCCTTGATGTCCATAGTGGTCGTTTGTCCCGGAGTGATAATAAAAGAATAGGCCCCGGTGATGCGAGGTGAATTTAGCAGTGCATAAAGCTCGATTTTCTTGTCTTTTTTTTGGGGCTTTTGCAGCCAAAAGGTGGTAAACTCAGGAAATTCCTCGCCGCTGATGAGGCCGGTGTCTACTGCCAAACCACGTGCCGAAAGGCCATAGCGTTGGCCGGAGCCAAGCCCCCTAAAATAGCTGGCACCCAAAAATGCCACCAACTCATCAAAATAATCTTTGCGGTTTAGCGGATAGTGCAACCTAAAACCGGCATAGCCCAAATTGCTAAAAGGAAACAGCGCTTTATCGCCAAGTCTGAAAGCAAGCGAATCATAATTTAGCGGCGACACTTTGCCTGAGGTAATTTCATAAACCTTGACCGGGTGTTTGAATAAAGAGCCAAGATGAAAAAATTGAACCTCAAAGGGAAGTTTTTGGTTGTACCACGGGCCTTTCTCGCGTTGATAGCGGATGGAGCGATAGTCGTCATAATCCATATCCAAAAGCTCTTGAGGCAGCGGCGTTGTGTCTTCAACATAGGCAGAGCTGGCCAAGCGTTCGGCCTCGGCTACGACATCGGCATAGGAAAAAGCATAGGCGTTGGAACCACAGAGCATTATAAACATCATTATCATTATTTTTTTCATGCCGATTTGCCTTGTAAAATTATAAAAATTATTCTTGTAAGATATTTACTTACTACCATGATTGGTAATATCTCTTTTGTCGCTTATCGTCAAGAAAGATTATTATTCTGTTTGGGGAAACAACAGAATGTATACATTATCCTAAGAAAAAACAGATACTGACTATCCCAATAATTTAGATAATTATATATTACATTTTATGCTTGAATATATATCTTTTTATGATAATATAAAACAAAATATCAACAATTAGGTGAATAAAATGTCGGAAAAAGATGTTGTTGCGAAAACCCCAAATAGGATTGTGAGTGCCTCGGAGGCTATGATATTTGTGGCAAAAAGGATAAAAACCGCCAGATGCATAAAAAAAATGACCATGAGCAATATGGCGGCAAACCTTGGAATTACCCGCAAGCAACTGCAAAATTATGAAACGGCGCAAAGCAATATCACCGTTGCCAGATTATGGCAAATATCAAAAATATTGGATGTAGACACAAGCTTTTTTGTGGAAGGGTTGAATGCTTCGAAGCAGCTGCTGTCCGATGATGATTTGGAGGTTATACGTGCGTTTGGCAAAATCAAAGATACCAAAGTCAAAGAAACCTTGTGGGGAATCATCAAAGCAATTTAGCACTAAAATATTTTAACTGCTATATGCTCGTTGATATTTGATAATTTCTTGAACTCCGTCTAACAACTTTGTTTTAGCTGTATAGTTAAATTCTTCGCGCACTTTAGAACCATCACCCAAGCAATGTTTAAATACTTCTTGCTGTACACGCTCTTTGCTTAAATTATATTTAGCATTAAATAGTTCTTCATATTTATCCCAAAACTTTAGAGGATCACCTTCAGAATATTCTAGTTTAAGACCTAATGCTTGATAAACTGTTGCTGCAATATCAAGCGCAGAATAAGCATTACCAGTGGCTAAATTGAAAATATCTGCCGAATAATGTTTTGAGGATTGAGCCATACGATACAAATATTCCATCAAATCTGCGATATAAATATAATCTCTCTTACAATCTTTTGTATTATAAATTACTGGTTTACGACCAGCTAATGCCTCCCTGATTAAAAAGCTAGTAAATGGTGGATATTTACGTTTAAAATCTTGATGTGGACCAAAAACGTTAAAAAAGCGGCAGATTATTATATCCATATTATAATTTTGAGCATATGCTCGGCATATTTGCTCTGCACAATATTTAGTTGTAGCATATACAAGATTGGGTCTAACAATATCGTCTTCTTTATGTTTTTCAGTGCTAATATTATTTTCATATACTGCAGAAGTAGATGCAAAAATTACACGTTTTACATTACTTTTACGCACAGCATTAAGTACATTTATAACACCTGTTGTATTGACATCAAAAGCTTTAACCGGGTGAGATTCGCATTCTGGCAGAGCAGAAATGCCTGCAAAATGATAGACGATATCAATATCTTTCAAATACTTATCAATATCAGAATTTCTAATATCATCTAATATAAAATTATCCGATAGTTTTTGGTCATCTTCAAAATTATCTCTGTAACCGTATTCTAAATTATCTAAAATTTTAACATTATGTCCGCATTTAATCAAAAACTTTCCAAGCTCTGATCCGATAAATCCGGCTCCACCAGTAATTAAAATATTCATTTATAGGTACTCCTTTATATTATTATTTCTAGGTAGGCTTATTGCTATTCCCGAAGGGTATGGATTAGTGGGTGCAAAATCATTAATTATGACTCTAGCCGAATGATTAAGCCCCATTAAAATGGCGTATGGGTGTATATCAACGTTTGATAGTAATTGGGTTAGCGATTCTCTGAACTCTTCTGGTCTAGATGTTGTTATTACAAGCTGCGCCCCATTGTCTTGAAGCTCTTTTAGAGCATTAATATTATCTTCGAGATATGTAGTATTATTATACCAATTTATTTTTCCATATCTTCCGGAATTTTTCATAATTATGCCATCCACATCTACAAAATAAGTACGATGCTTTTTTTGGACTTCTTTCCATTCTCTAATTGTTCCCCAATCATCGTAATCCTCAGCCAAAATAACTGTAAAAATAAATTTATTATCAGATAGCATATATGATATAATATGACTGATAAACATTTCTCCAGAAAGACTTCTTTTTATCATACATTCATAGGTATTTATAAAATCGTTAGCATTTTCAAAACAATAAATTCCCAAACAAATAACATTTGAAACAATTCGTTTTTCTATTATATCATTTAGGATATTTTGCTCATTTACAATCAAAAAACTCTTTTCCGGAATATTCGTAACATCTCTATGTTTAGATAAATCATAGCCAATTACTGCATTTTTGATTGGTGTCGGTAGTGTTACTGTAACTCTATTATCTGAATCTTTTATAACAAAACTGCCCTGCACATGCATTTTAATAAGTGTTAGATAAACAGTTTCTGAGGCCGATGAGGTAAAATCATCAAGCATGCAAATTTCAATTTTAGGGTTATTCTGAAAAACTTGCTCCATTATCAACTTTGCATCATACTTATCGTTATGCGGCCTTACTATGGTAATAATAATCCTGTCAAAAATATCAATGTTAATATTCTCCATGGATTTTTCTATCATCAGCTTACCATCTGGATGGGTGAGCATATACTTAGGTTTCATATTGGGAAAACGACTTGATTTTCCAGCGCATGGTATTATTAATGTTGTCATATTAGCTCCTTATGTTTATGGCATCTAAAAGTTTTAAAGTTGATTTGTTTATGAAATCAGCTGTCGTGTTATCTTTTATATATGGATAAATGCGCAAAATATTTAATAGTAATATATGATATATTGTTCGAAGATTATTTTTACCATTGGGCTGATTTAGTAAATTTTCAATCAAGATTTGCTTAGCTATTTCTAATCGCAAATTCAAATTATAACTTCGCTCTTTATATCTGTACGACCACCCTAAGTCTATATCTTGTAAAAGCTTAGCAACATCAATCATCCAGGAATTATAGAAAGAATCCAACAAATCTATGATATAGATTCCTTTATTTGATAGTATGATATTTTCTAGTGTTAAATCTCCACAACAATATGATTGAGGTACTTCTGAAAAATCATAATTTTCAAGAATCGTAATTGCTTTACTAATGACTTGATTTGCATTTTTACAACTATTTTTTAATGATGCAATTTTATGTTGGAAAACATTTTGAGCATTTACAGAAAACTTGCTTGTAGCAATTGGTAACGACCTAAATAAAAGCTCCATTAAGCTCACTATCTCTTTAACTTGAATTTGTTCCATATATTCAGATAATGTTATTCCATTTACAAATTCCATATCAAAGAAAAAAATATTATTCTCTTCACCATAATTTATAATATATGGGGTTTTTACATTATTTAAATTAAATAACTTTTGTTTAAGAAACTGTTTTTTTAATCGTTTATTATAAGATGATCTTCCCGCATCTTTTCTAACAAAAAACTCACCATTATATCCTTGATATAGATTAAGATTGCATCCTGAATTTCCCGAAAGATTTTTGATAAATTGGATTTCTGACATAAATAAAACCTTTTCATATGTTTTTTACAATATTTGCTCAATTTGGTATCTTTTTCCTTAGGCTTTTGCGCCATTTTTTGATTGGTATAAACAGACAGGCAAATTTTATGCTATATTTAAGCAGCCATTTTTTTAGTTGTCGAACCAGAGGAATGTGTAGTTTTTTGCGCTTAAAGATGGGCAAAACAGTTGCCTCATCACCCAAGGTCAACGGAACACCGTGCTCATCATTTTTTTGTGAATGGCAATGCCATACCTCAATATTTGGAGCCAACTTATAGGTCTTTGGTTGCGGCATACCTTCGCGATGTTCAATAATCAAAAAATCAATGTTCTTGGCAAATTTTTGGCACAATTCGTTGCAATAGCGCAAAATCGTTTTATCGTCGGTATTGTGCAAATGCGAAAACCATATTAACAAGACTCTGTCCTTGGTTTTGATATTGGTATAAAATCTTTTGATTCTGCGCTCATACTTGGCTTTGACTTCGGGAAAAGACTGTTCTAATGATTGCCCGGCAGGAAAATCATGCCAAAAATAAAGATGATTTTGCGTGTTTTCATAATAATCATGGGTATCGTCTGACGGAAACGCCGTGGGTTTTTCCATCAGCTTAAAATTGTTAATATCCATAAACCCGGCAAAGTTATTGAAAATCAGCTCAAACCTTGCTTCGAATCCGGCATTGGTCAGCCAGTCAAACGGACCTGAACACAGACGCAGCTCTGCCTTTTGCATATACATTGCGCAAGAACAATCCCGCCCCAGAGAATAGATAATGTCATATTGGTTATTCATTGTCAAACGCCATAATATTTCTTTCGATATTTCTGATATTCCCTATATGCTTTTTTTAACTTAAGTGAGCGTAAGTATTTTAATGATTTTCTAAGTGGAATGACATACTTGCATTTTAGCAACAGAAGTTTTATTGCTGTTAGATGATATTTAAAATCTAACAACCTTACTGTTTTATTGCAATATTTTTTATAAAAAAACATCCACATTTCTTCTGTTATAAATGTTTCGCTAGCCGTTAACAAATAAGGATGCGCCAAAGCTTCAAAATCAAATTTATCTCTGGATAAAACTTGGAGATTATTGACGATAGTTAATTCTGATAGCCGTTGAAGCTCCTGATTAAAATCAAACGAAAAGGAAAAATTTATTTGGCCATATTTTTTTTCAAATTTTTTCAAAACATTATACCAAACATAGCATTCGGCCCCTCTTCGAGGAGCCCCATATTGCATGGCAATAAGATTGTCTTCAGGATATTTATGAGTAAGAAAATAATTAGCATCTTCTTTGGTTTGAAGAGGCAAATCCCAATAGGTTAAGACATCTTCGGTTAATCCAAAACATGAAATATCCGTCGGTCCTAATGGATATATATATGGCAGCGTTGGGTTATGAACCAAAACTCTTTTCTTAAATATTTTCCACTCGTCAGCTCTGGCTTTGTATTTGTCAAAGTACTCTAAAAATGCGCTATTTTTAAGCAATAGATCCGTCCGCCATCTTAGAGTATATTTTCTTGTGGCTTTTTTGATGCCATTTTTGCTTGAGGTAATCATTCTGTCCACATTATTAGTTTTTTGGGAAGAGCCGTCAAGCAATAATGGGGTGCCTCCAGGATCTTTGTTTTCGACCAAAACATCATAAAGCAGACCTTTGGTGTCAGAGCCCTCCCAAGTTGAAAGTATTATTTCCGCCTCTGGGAAAAGATCGCGCATTCGTTGGCACACTCTATTTGTGATATCCTTGTAAATAGGGCCTTGTAAGACTATGGAAATTTCTTTTGAATCAATCATTTCTAAGCACCTTATACTTTCTTTGAATCTAATCAGGATTGAAAAACTCTATAGCATCATTAATATCAACAGTTGACTGACCTTTAATGTACCAATCATAAGCTTTGGCTATATGTCCCAAATCCAACGCTCTATATCCTAATTGCGACATATCGTAAGCCAAGACTTTGGCTGTCGGTCCAAGTATAATTATCACAAGACGTTTTTTATCAATCTGTTGAGAAGATTGAAGAATATTGGCGTATTCTTCAAAGGCGTTGAGTGATGGGGCATACTGATATTCAATCGATTTGGCATTAGCAAAAATATTATTATCTATTTTATCAAACACCGTTTTACCACAGATTATTGTAATATCTTTGTTTGCCCAAATCCTTTGTGTACATGAGAAATATTTTTCTTTATCAAACTGCTTATATGCATCTGCGGCTATTGTAAATTCTGCGGCCAGATACGTATTTTCAGTCGAAATATATTTAGCAATCGTGTCACGGAAAAGCTTGCCGTTCTTGGTCCAAAAATCTCTTGATACATCATTAAGATTGTGTTTTGAATGATATATAAAATAAGGAAGGGCAATGCGCACATTGTTAATATTGGAAGCCAAAACTTCTTGTAACCGTGCAGAAAGGAGCTTGCTTGCTTTTTGAAACGGTATGTCATGGCCTAAGATTAGTTGAAGTTCGCCATCTCCAAAGCGAATGACTGAATCATTAGAGTTGGCCAGAGAGTCAATTGTTTCCATAACATTATAAATTTTTGGAAAGCTCGTCTGATCAAACATATCAATGCATTTTTCCTCTATAATTGCATCTAAATCAGGAGTTTCAAAACAACTAGGAGACAAACGCTTTTTACTAAGCATTTTTAGATTTCTGATTAATTTTTTTAATGACACAGTGTTCCATCTCCTCTAACGAAATAATGCATTGTATATCTTTATTTTTTATTGTATATTGACAATCCTTGATAAATTATCAATTAAATCATATCCATCCCAGATTAAAGAAAATTCCATTGATTTTCCACAAGGTACAGCTCTATCTATTCCTTCCGGACAATACTCTTGTATAAATTTTTGTATCTTTTCTTGGGCAACGCCATAATAGGTTACGGTTTGGCATTTGTTGGCACATAATGGAAATATTTCTGAAATATCTTTAGCATTGTATTCAAAAAAGAATCCGCTGTTGTATTTATATTCCATTATATCATTATCCAATGATGATAATTGTATCCTCATAATAAAGTTGTCCTGCTGCGGAATTAAATTAACATCTTTGGCCGACGCCACCGTATAAAATGCGGCCAATTTTCCAACGGCTTGTACTGCTTGTAATTGATATTTTTCTGCTACAAGCTTATGAACTTCTGTCCAAAAATAATCTTGAGCCTCCTTGTATCTTTCCCCAAGCCAAATAATGATTCTAGGTGATGTGCAAGCATTTTGATCTGAAAAAAATGTATCATTATAAAAATCTTGAGCCAATTTTTTTATGTTTTGTGTGACTAAAACAGCTTCACTATCAAAAAGCGCAAAAGAATATCTGTCTGCAAAGGTGATTTCATTTGCTCGCGGCGGAAGGGTTGATGCTCTTATATGGCTTATGGTCTCATCACCGCCCCAAATAATTCTGGAAGCGCAAATTGATGAAAAATAGTCTGTAATCTCTTTTTGGGATTTATATTTAACCATAATTACAAACGGTTTCATTTCCGGCATTGTTATCAAAGCTTCATTTATCGCCTCGCATATAATATTGACCTGTTCAAAATCTTTAGCTGGTAAACGAACTATATTTTTATTTCCGGCTAATAAACCGGCAGCAAAACTAAATGCAAAATTAACCGGAACATTGGATGGTGTGCTGTGGAAAGCAATTCCTCTGCCCAAACGTAACTTTTCATTTGTGTATTGTTCTTTTTCTTTTAACAGCGCTGCTTTTCTGCACCAAAAAGCAAAAGTGATTACATCTGAAAAATTTTTTCCTGTTTTTAATAGGATTGATGATATTAGATTTAAAAATTCTATGGCTTGTTCTGAAAATATTGGCAAACAAGGTGCTTTTTGCATATCTTCCAACAACTCATATGTGCCGATAGCAAATGTTAAATTATTAAAATTTTGCGGCATAAGTATCACTACATCCTCTGATTTCTGCATTTTTTAATCTTCCTAATATTTTGAAATATTTACCTTTTCTACCACAAGGGCAATCATCTTCGCCAAGAATAACTCCTTCGTCTTCCGTTAAAAGAGAATGTCCGGGGTATGATTCCGGAAGTAACGAAACAACTTGAATAATGCCGGTTTCTTGCTTGGAGCAAACTGAAAAATCTTTCGGATTTCTGATAATGACATCTGAAAAATTAGAGGCATGAAGATGTCCATGTTCACACTGCATATAAACACATCCGGTTTGTTCTACCATACCGTAATAATCATGAATATCTGACAAACCGCAGATATCTGTCAATCTTCTTTTAAATTCCTCCGGAGATACGGCTTCTGAAATTAGCTTTTTCCAGCCTCCGCCATGGATTAATATACCTTGCGATAAATCTATTTTCTTGGTTGATTTTAAAAGCTCTTTATAGAAATGTTGCCAAATCATAAAGGTAAAGCCAAATAACAAAATTTTTTGTCCTTGATGGCGTAACAAAAAGTCTTCAATAGCTTTAAAATCAATTTCCATATCATCATTTAAAGCATAGGTTCTATCTGCTCCAAAAATTGAAAAACCTAAAATACCAGCTCCTCTGGCAGAAAACATTAATCTGTTTTTTATGACTGAAGGACTATCTATAATTAACATTGGCATTCTTAATGCTCCCGTGAAGGAAGATACTATTTTTACCAAAGTCTTTTGTTGTTTTGCAGCTGTTTCTTTATCTAAGAAAATTTTTGATACAGCTTGACCCGTGGTTCCTGATGATGTCATGGTTTTAAAAATTTCAGAAGCGGGGATGCTTCTTAATTCTAAATTCTTAAATAAACTGACCGGAAGAAATGGTAAATCTTCATATGTTTTTACATTTTCTGCCTTGTAATTTATGCCTTTTAACATATTATCATAAGCTTGACAATGCTGCCGATGAAATTCTGTTAAATTTTTTAATTCTTCTGTCAGAAGTTTGGTCTTTTCTTCTTTATCCAAGCTGTATGGATCAAGTTCTAACAAATCAGCAAACTTTGTCATAAAATTTCTCCAATTCCTTATACATTGTTTTTCCTACTTCATTTTTGGGAATTTGAGCCAAAAATTTTACATGGAATGCTATAGAATTAATTTTTGTTTTTTCTGCCAAATATTTTCTGATATCTGGACATAAGGCCTGATTGGTCACAAAAACATAAAGCTCATCATCTTTGCCTGAACAAGCGCATTCTATATCGGTATATTTTGCTTTAATTAAGCGCTCTGTTTCATCTAAACCAACTCTGTTTCCAAAAATTTTTAAAAATCTTTTTTTGCGGCCAACGACATAGAAATAACCGTCTTTATCAAATTTTGCCATATCTCCGGTATATAGTATGCCGTGAAACTCATCTGGTTTGGCTAAGTCTTCTCCCGAGACGGCATAACCTAATGTGACGTTATCTCCATAATAGACAAGTTCTCCGATGGTTTCTTCCTTATTGATTATTTGATCATTTTCATCATGCAGTTCAAAACGACCTCCGGGAATAACAATTCCCATCGAGCCACATTTCTTTAATGACATTTCTGATGGTAAATATGCCATACGTGCCGTAGCCTCTGCTTGTCCATACATTACAACAAATTCTTTGCCTTCTTTTTGTGCATATTCTGCAAATTTTTGATGCAATTCCGGCTGTAATTTTCCTCCGGCTTGTGTCATTGTTTTTAAATCCGGCAGTTTCCTTCTAAAAAACATTAATTTGTTTAACATTTCATAGGTATAAGGAACACCTCCAAATGATGTTGCATGTGCTTGAGTCATAAAATCCCAAAATTCTCTTTGCATTAGGGTTTTGTTTGTTAACAAAAGAGTAGCGCCAACCATTAGGTGAGAATTAATAATGGATAACCCATAGGTGTAATTCATTGGTAAGGTTGTAATTGGCCTTTCTGAAGAATTTAGATGCAAATATTTAACTATGGCATGCGTATTGGAAATTAAATTTTTATAGCTTTGGCGCACAAATTTAGGCGAACCTGTGGAACCAGACGTTGTAAGCAATAAAGCCAAATCTTCATACAACGGATATTCATGTTGAAAGCTTGTTTTTACTAATGAGTAGCCACATTCTTCATATGTTGTTTTGCCGCAAAATTCAGAAGCTTTTTCACTCGGAACCCATAAATAATCCGGTTTATATGTCTCAATAAAATGGTTTAACAATTCTTTGTCAATATGGTCATCTAGCATTAGTGTCACATATTTTTTTTGAATACAGGTCACATAGCCGACCAATGCTCCCAAACAATTAGAGCATAAATTGAATATAAGGCAACGTGAAAGTATGTTCTTTGCCAAATTATCACAAAATTGTGATAATTGAGCATATGTGATGGAATTTGAATTTTCTTCAATTACGGCGGTGTTTTTTGCAAAAGGTTCAAAATTCCACATTATATTGCATCCTTTAGAATATTTCCCAATCTTTCAGATTTTCCGTGTCCGGGATAAACAACCAAATTCGGGTTTAATGATTTTAAAAAAGGTAATGATATGTTTTTGTAGTCTTTACTGCTTCCTCCCGGAAAACGCGTAATAACAGGATATTCTGCAAGCAGACTGTCTCCGGTGAATAAGACTTTGTTATTGAGTAAAATACAGCAGCTACCTTGAGAGTGTCCGGGAATATGATGAAAAGACAAATGTTCTCCTTGCCAATCATAGTTAAAATTTTTATCAAATGTAATATCTGTTTGGCAGGTATAATCTTTAAATGATTCTAAAAATCTTTGTTCGGTGTTTGTGCCGTTTTTTTCATCTTGAACAGCTAAAACAAAAGCTATTAAGGTGGGGCGATTGTTTTTTGAATTTGCAATGGCTTCAGCGCATTTTTGCTGACAAATTAGTTTTAATTTATATTTTGTTGATAAAACAGGAATACCGTTTGTGTGATCCGGATGCTCATGCGTTAATACCACGGTAATTTCTTTTACTTTGTTTTTATCCAGAAAATTTAATAAATCCACGTTGTTGTGAGGGTCAATAATCAAAGCCTGATGATTTTTTATCAAAACATACATATTTGCTTTGATTCCGGCTGAAGTAAAGCACATCAGACTTTGATTATCAGACACAAATGACATTAGCAATAATCCTTAAAACTCAATGTCATATTTAGCCAAGATTTCTTTACCTTTTTCATAAGAGCTTAAGTCAATGATGTCTTCAGGTTCCATCATGATATCAAAAGCACTTTCAAGAGCAGCGATAAGCCCCATATGTCCAACGGAATCCCATGCTTCTATTTCTTGATATTTTAAATTTTTGGCGGTTTGTTCGTCAACTTCAAAAGTTTCAACAAAAGCATTGGTGTATTTATCTATATTTGACATTATTTTTTCTCCATTTTATTTAATATTTGTTCTACTATTTGCTCTGTAGTTAGGCCATAGGTTTGTAATAAGTAATTATAATCTCCTGCGTGTGCATAAAAGCTATCTGCTCCAAGAATTAAGTGAGGAGGTTTCTTTTCTTCAAGTGATAATGTTTCAGCAACAGCACTTCCTAATCCACCAATTTTTGAGTGTTCTTCTATAGTAACAATAAGTTTTGATTTACATGCTTCTTTTATTGTACTTGTATCTAATGGTCTTATAGTATGCATATCTACCACTTTTGTTGTCAACTTATATTTTTTTAAAATTTCTGCAACTCTTAGTGATGTAAAAACCATGCTCCCAGTAGCAATTATACAAATATCTGTTCCTTCTTGTAAAGTTATGGCTTTACCGATTTTAAAATCAAAGTCTTTATGGTAAACAATGGGATTGTTCATTGTTCCCGATAAACGTATATATACGGGTCCTTCTATTTGGGCTGCTGCTTGAACGGCTTTTACAACGGATAAGCAATCAGCAGGAGACAGTATAGTAATGTTGGGTAAGGATCTCATAACAGCTAAATCTTCTAAACTTATGTGAGTCGCTCCTAATATTCCTACAGAAAAACCAGATGTCAAACCAACTAATTTAACACCTAATTTCATATAAGACATGCATACTTTAATTTGATCAGCACATCTCATGGATGCAAAGGTAGCATATGTTGAAGCAAAAGGTATAAAACCCTCTTTTGCGAGTCCGGCAGCTATACCAAGCATATTTTGTTCAGATATACCAATATTGAAAAAGCGTTCTGGATATTTGTTTTTAAAACGTTCTAATCCTGAAAAAGAGCATAAATCAGCAGTTAACACAACTATTTTATCGCTTATATTGGGAAGTGTTAAAGTAGCTTGACCATAAGCTCCACAGCTACCTAATTTTGACCAGAGTTGAATATTTGCAGGAGTAATTTCTACCATATCATTTCTCCAATTCTGTTAATGCAATTTCATACATGGATTTTGTTAGAACACCGTTATGCCATTGAGGTTTATTTTCCATAAATGAGATACCTTTCCCTTTTATAGTGTTTGCAATAATTACTAAAGGTTGTTCATATTGTGAAGACAAAGTTTGTATTAATTCTTCTTGATTGTGTCCATCACATTTAATAGTTTTCCAGCCGAAAGCTTTCCATTTAAATTCTAAATCATTTAAAGGCATGATATCTTCAGTGTTTCCATCATATTGAAGGTGATTGCGATCAATAATTGCAATTAAATTATTTAATTTATAGTGTGCTGCAGACATTGCGGCTTCCCATATTGTTCCCTCATCACATTCTCCGTCGCCTAATATAACAAAAACTCGAGAATTAATATTTCCTTTTTGTCTTAATGCTATAGCAGTTCCTACGCCTAATGATAATCCTTGTCCGAGTGAACCTGATGAAAATTCAATTCCTAGTTTAGGGTTCATAGATGGATGGGCTGGTAAAAAAGAATTATTATTTTTGAATGTTAGTAAGTCATTTGCGGATAATAATCCGAGTTGTTTCAATGCAGCATACTGAGCCATAATGCCATGACCTTTACTTAAAATCAAACGGTCTCTTTTTTCATCAGTTGGGTTTTCTTTATTAAAGTTCATTATCTTTCCATAAAGAACAGCCATTATTTCTACTAAGGAAAGTCCTCCTCCAAAATGAGCTCCTGTAGAACCTGATGCATATCCCATTTTTATAATGTCTTTTCTCATTAAATTAACATCAATTTTTTTCATTATATTTTACCTCCATCTACACGTATTATTTGACCGTTTATAAATGAAGCTTTGTCAGATGCTAGAAAAACAGCTACTTCTGCAATTTCTTCAGGTTTGGCTTTTCTTTGCATTGCAGAGCTATTAATCATTCTCTCTTTTGCTTTTTTTTCCATTAGGTTTGCCATATCTGTTTCTACTAGTCCAGGAGCAATGGCATTAACACGAATGTTGTTTTTACCGCATTCTGCAGCTAGTGTCTTGGTAAATGCAATGACAGATGCTTTTGATACACCATAGGCACAATTTCCTTCTGATAAATCAATTCCTGCAACTGAAGCCATATTAATAATGCTTCCTCCTCCATTTTTTATCATCCGACGTAATATAAGTTGAGTTAATTCTAAATAAGAAAAAAAATTTACATCGAATATTTCTCGGATTTTATTAATTGATGTCATTTGAAATAAACCTCCGTGAGCAATACCGACATTATTAATAAGAACATCAATGCAAGGAGATTGGGATATTAAATTTTTTATACTAGATTGCATGTTTTTTTTATCTAATACATCAAAAAAAATGGTTTCTGTATTAATTTGATATTTTTTTTCAACCTGTTGTAACATGTTGAAAAACTCAGGTGTCTCTTTTCTTGCATGGGCAATTATATTTGAACCTTCAGCTGCAAAAGCTTCAACAAGAGCTCTGCCTATTCCTCTATTCGCTCCTGTAATTAAGACTGTCTTTTTATTATCCATATTGTACCTTTAATTATAGATTTTTCTTAATACATATTGTTCGTCAATTATTACATTTCCAAATATAGTATAGAATTTCATTATTTGTAGATTGTTACTGGAAATGTGTGTCTCAAATTTTTTTCCATTGTTTTGTTTGACGTATTCATAATGACAGCATAAAACAGCTCCCCCAATACCTATTATCTCTTTGTTAGGGAATGTTCCCCCTAATATAGATTCGTATATTCCTTGCTCTTTATTTACACCAAAAATAGCAAAACCAAGTTTTTGTTTGGTCTTTTTTGATATAAAGCATACCATTTTTGTATTGGGATTGTTTTTTAAATCTTTTGACCAATTTTTATATCTAATAGTTGAAATACCCTTAGGTAAAGAATCATCCAAATAAATGCGGTCTGAAATAAACATATCCTCTGTTAAATAGTTGTCAACTATATTGTCCCATTCTTCATTTTTGTTTATTTCCATAAAATTTATAGCATCCATCATACGTTTGTAAAATGGAGAAACAGAAAAGTCTTTTATATTTTTTTCTACATGGCATGAAACTTCCATAAAGCGAAAGCCTTCATCTTCCAAGGCATGTAGTGCGCGTAAATTTCCAACCGGCATTTTTATAACAACATAAGAATTAGAAAAATTTTGTTCTCTAATTTGTTTTAATGTCATTTCAAAATCTTTTAAATCTTTGGTGTCCAATATTATTTCATAGGCGTCACAGCCTATATTTCTCTTTTCCCAAACGGCATTTATAATCTTCATTGGCAAACATCCTTAATTGTTTTGATATATTTATCTCTGACGATACTGCTTTCATATGTTTTGAGCCAATATTCATAATTTTTGGCGATGATTTGTTCCCTCTTATCTCGGTTGTGCAACAAATCGAGAATCGCTTTTTCCATATCATCAACCTTGGCAAACATATAAGGATAGCCGGGCATTTGATATTCATGAAAAGAATATTCCGGTTTTATTGTATTTATTTTTACGACAGATGCAACCTTATTTCGCATCAAATCAATTTGGGTTAGGGCCGAAGATACCGGAAAACTGTCAACAAACACATCCGCACATTGAAAATATATGTCAAAATCGGTTTGGTACGGTATTATCAACAAGCGTTTTCTTAAATCTGCCGCATTCTTAAATATCTTATCAATTATTTGTTGCTCAGAATCATTAAACTCCGAAATAACGACATGACAAAGCTTGGGTTCTTTTTGCAATAATGATTTTAGCATCTCAAAATATGGGGACGAATCGGCCTCAAAAAATTTATAGCCGCTACCGCCGCTCATGGTGACATAATATTCGTTCCTGATGCCTATTTGTTTTTTTATTTTATTGATTTGATCTGACGTATAATAAGTTGTAGCATCCTTAGGCAAAGACTGCAAAGGAATAATCTCACATCTTGTTGCGTGTTTTTTTGTAATAGCGTGTTGTTTGATGCTTTCAGAGCCCTCTAAAACAATATCTGCAAAGCTTATACCCAAACTTGGAAAATGTGATGCATGATCACAATATATTATCTTTATCTTGGTATTTTGCTTGATCATCGAGACAACCGCGGCGCCAAAGATATCATCAGGATGAATATAAACCAACAGGCATGATGGGCCGAAATCTGCTATCTGGTTAACGAAAGGTATAATTTGTTTTCTAAACCCGACAAGCCGCGAATCAATACCAAAAATTTTAGCATATCGACCGATACAGGTGACAAACTTGGGAGCTTGGGCAAAAGTTGCGCTTTTTTGCGTCAAAAAAAGCTGCATATTATATAATCCGGCCAACGATTTTATCAAATCTCGGATACATTTTGTATGCCCGCCCATATCATAACAGCATGATGCCAAAAAAGCTATGTTTTGCGGCTTAGGCTCACAGTGTTTAACATGATAGCCCGATGTTATTGCCGCTATTTCAGCATCAAAAGGCCGCATGTCAAAATCTTTATTATTAGTTACCTTGCATTGTAGTGCGAACAACCGTTTGCCTGAAACCCAAACCGGCAAGTTAAAAAAATAAAATACTACGCCTTGCAACTTATATTTTATTTTAAATATGGTAATGCCAAGAAATTTTAGCTTGTTTTTCTTCCAATATACAATCTTCATTATCTATTCCAAAAATTGGTGGCAACATCTATTACCTTATTCAAATCATCATCTGTTAAATCAAAATATAACGGTAACCTAACCAAAGTTTCCGATATCTTATCGGTTATGGGCAGGCTATTTGGTGTTTTGCAAAACTTTTTGCCAGCCGGCGACGAATGCAACGGAATATAATGAAACGGAGCGTAAATTCCATTTTCTTTCAAATAAGAAATAAAGTTGGTTCTGGTAGCCAAATCATTAAATAACAAATAAAACATATGCGCATTGTTGGTCGCATCAGATGGAATTATCGGACGGCGAATCTTGCCTTGTTGTTCTAAAGGAGCAAAAGCGGCATAATATTTTGACCAAATTTGTTTGCGTTTGGTTTGAATTTGGTCGGCAATTTCCAAAATCGAATACAGATAAGCTCCGATAATGTCACTTGGCAAATATGACGAGCCCTTGTCAACCCAGGTATATTTATCCACCTGGCCGCGGAAAAACTTGCTGCGGTTGGTTCCTTTTTCTCTTACAATCTCGGCTCTTTCTGCTAGCTTATCATCATTGGTGACAAACAAACCACCCTCGCCCGACATAACATTCTTGGTCTCATGAAATGAAAAACACCCCATGTCGCCAATAGTGCCAAGCGGTTTGCCCTTATAATAAGAATCAAAAGCCTGTGCCGCATCTTCTATCACCAATAGATTATGACGTTTGGCAATATCCATAATAGTATCCATCTCACAGGCAACCCCGGCATAGTGGACACAACATATAGCTCGGGTTTTCTCAGTAATGGCGGCTTCAATCTTGGTTTCATCAATATTTATCGTATCAGGCCTGATATCAACAAAAACAGGAACTGCACCTTGTAATACAAAAGCATTGGCCGTGGAGCAAAAAGTATAGGACGGCATAATCATTTCATCGCCTGGTTTGAGGTCGGCCAATATAGCTGCCAACTCCAAAGCCGCCGTGCCCGAATGAACCAGTAATGCCTGCCGGCACCTAAGCTTGTCTTCAAACCATTTGTGGCAAAGTTTGGTATATTTGCCATCCCCCGATGAATGTCCGGACTCAAGAGAATCAGTTATATAGTCAATTGTTTGCTTGGTATAGACAGGAACATTGAAATTAATCATAGCGTCGCCTTTTCATCATCTTTGATATAACTATTAATTATTGATGATTATCATATAAACATTTATTATAATTGCAATATAAAAAGCTTTGGCGCAAAATTTTTGATGATAACTGTTCGAGAAATCTTGCTTTATTGCACCACAAAAAAAACACCCATAAAGGGTGGTTTTTTATGGTGCCCTGGTTGCGGTCAAAAAATTGACCGCGAAGAAGCCACCTTTCGCTTGTCGCTCAAGGGCACTGCGCGGCTGGCAACGCCACCGGCATCCTCAAAGTCTGCCTGCCGCTTGTAGTCGAACTCCACCTCGTGGAAGTTCGAGAAATCTTGCTTTATTGCACCACAAAAAAACACCCATAAAGGGTGGTTTTTTATGGTGCCCTGGTTGCGGTCAAAAAGTTGACCGCGAAGAAGCCTCCTTTCGCTTGTCGCTCAAGGGCACTGCGCGGCTGGCAACGCCACCGGCATTCTCAAAGTCTGCCTGCCGCTTGTAGTCGAACTCCACCTCGTGGAAGTTCGAGAAATCTTGCTTTATTGCACCACAAA
>CALXTM010000013.1 GCA_944391415.1 uncultured Alphaproteobacteria bacterium | reverse complement strand
CTTGCGAAGCCTTTGGGCAGGGCGAACGTAGTTCGGAACAGGTAATACCACTTGCGTTAGCTAGTGGAAGTTTATTTTTATAACAATCAAATTCTACCAGAATTTAACCTTATCCAACAAGCCCGATGCTCCTTCAGGCACTTGTTCTTTTACCTGATCAAGTGCTTTATTGGCAGCCTTTTGCGCCATATCTGACACATTACCAAGCTCTTTGGTGACAACCGAAGTTGCGTTAAACAAAATTTTATTGAATACGATGGCAATTGACTCATCAATAGTCATATTTTTCTTACCATCACCAATTCCGTTTATTTCGATTGCCGGCAGATTCAAAGTCAAAGGCTTTTTATCCTTTTGCAAAGGTGTCAAAGCAGACAAAGCACCATCTTCTACCAAGACTTTGCGAATAACAACACTCTTGGATGCAGCTGCAGAAGAATCTTCCGCTTTATCTTCTTTAGGTGCAGGAGTAGATTTCTTTGCCGTATTACGAGCAACATTTTCTTGCAATTGCATAACATTGCTTGTTGAGAAATCCGGCATTTCATAAGTCAACTCTGGTTTAGTAATTCTGACATTTTCTACCACGATTGTGTCAGAGAACAAACTTTTCGGGTCAACCTTTACAAAGATTCCGCCCAGACTTAACAGATTCGGCGTCGTATATCCTTTCGGATTAGCAACGGTAAATCCTTTAATCTCGACCTCGCCATCCAACGGATGCAACGAAAATCCGGCCAAAGAGACCTCTGTTCCCGCAACCTGAGAGCCAAACTTATTAACAACACCTTTGACCAAAGGCTCAAGATACAACCAACCTGCAACCAGCACAATTACGATCAATGCTAGTAATGTAAGCAAAGTATATTTAACAAATTTCATTTAACTGTTCTCCTCAAAATTATCTGTAATTACCTTTATATCTCAATTTTAGATTAAAGCAAGTTTTTCTTACATATATTATCAAATTTATAAAAAAAACTCTTGCAAAAAAAATAAAGACGAATTATAGTCCGGCTATCATTGATATGGGTGCGTAGCTCAGTTGGTAGAGCAACTGACTCTTAATCAGTGGGTCTGGGGTTCGAACCCCCACGCGCCTACCAATAAAAAAGGTCTCCGTTTGCGAGACCTTTTTTGTTGGTTAGGTAATGTCGGGTTTGAAGCCCAGAGGCTGGGGTTCGACTACCAGCGAAAGCGATACGGGGGTATCGCGGTGAGCTTTTAGCTCATGAGCGCCCGTGCAACTCAAGCCTGAAAAAGGCTTGAGTAACCCTAAACGCGCTCAACCTTAAAAAAAGGTCTCCGTTTGCGAGACCTTTTTTTGTTGGTTAGGTAATGTCGGGTTTGAAACCCAGAGGCTGGGGTTCGACTACCAGCGAAAGCGATACGGGGGTATCGCGGTGAGCTTTTAGCTCATGAGCGCCCGTGCAACTCAAGCCTGAAAAAGGCTTGAGTAACCCTAAACGCGCTCAACCTTAAAAAAAGGTCTCCGTTTGCGAGACCTTTTTTGTTGGTTTAATCTACCGAGCTCACTGCCTCTTATATTAGAGGCAGGATATATATTATTTTATGCTTCTTTGACTTTATATATTGAAAACCCTATGCCGGCAAACAACAATCCAAAAGTAACCGTGAGCGAATGCCAAGCCTCAAGCTCTATGCCAAACAACTTCGGGATAAATATTTTTAACCCGATGAAGACCAATATAATTGCCAAGGCCGGTTTCAAATACTTAAACTTATGAACCACCGCTTCCAGCAAAAAGTACAAAGCCCTCAATCCCAAAATTGCAAATATATTACTTGTATACACAATAAACACATCCTGCGTAATCAAAAATATGGCCGGAATGCTGTCAAGCGCAAATATAACATCCATTGTTTCAATTACCAACAATGCAAAAAACAACGGAGTAATATAATGCTTGCCATTTTCCTTAACAAAAAAGTGCTCGCCATGAACTTTGCCTGTTACATGAAACAGTTTTGAAACCAACTTAAATACTTTTGAATCTTCAAAATTTGCTTCTTCTTCGTGTTTAACCACCAGCATTTTAATACCGGTATAAACCAGAATTACCGAAAAGATATAAAGTACCCAATGGAAGTTGCTGATCAATGCCTCGCCGACACAAATCAGCAGTGCACGCATCACAATTGCGCCCAAGATTCCCCAAAACAAAACTCTGTGTTGATATTGTCTTGGCACTCCTATTGAGGCAAACACCAACGACATAATAAAGATATTATCCAACGACAAGCTCTTCTCTACCAAAAAACCGGTAAAAAAGTCCATTCCTTTATCCAGCCCTTCCTCATATATTACAAACACACCGAATACGCATGCCGCCAAAATATATAACACGCACAAAACCAACGTATGCGTAAAATTAGGAACTTCGTTTTTGCGGTTAAAAATAAACAAATCAAAAAACAACAATGCTATTACGACCACGCCGAAAATTCCCCACATTGCTTCCTGCGACAACACAGCATGGTGTGTAAACAAATACTCAATCTTATCCCACATAATTTTTTACTCCGTACATTTTAAAGTAATGATATATCAATCCGTCTAGTTCTTATTGTAAATACCAATCTATAGTTTTTACTATACCCGTTTCAAAAGTTTCCTCAGCTTTCCAACCAAGCTCACGTTCCAGCTTGCTTGCATCGATTGCATATCTTCTGTCGTGTCCTGCTCTGTCTTTGACAAAAGTGATCAGATCGGCATATTTTCCTTGTTTTCTAGGACGTTTTTCATCCAAAATATGACAAATCGTTTTGACGATTTCCAGATTGGTTCGCTCATTTCTACCGCCGACATTATATGTCTCACCGGCTTTGCCTTTATGATATATCAAATCTATCGCTTTGCAATGATCCAACACATAGAGCCAATCTCTGATATTTTTACCATCGCCATAAATCGGGATATCCTTTTCATTAAGACAATTACTTATAATCTTTGGAATAAGCTTTTCCTTATGTTGTTTCGGACCATAATTATTGGAACAGTTTGAGGTAGTAACATTCATTCCAAAGGTATGATAATATGCTCTAACCAAAAAATCGGAACTTGCCTTGCTTGCCGAATAAGGCGAATTTGGTGCATAGGCTGTCGTCTCCGCAAACAATCCCGTATTTCCCAGACTGCCATATACTTCATCGGTGGATATATGATGAAAGCGACAATTTTCATATCCGTTTTTATATTTATTTGCCTCATCCATCCAATATTTGCGTGCAACTTCCAACAAATTGAAAGTCCCCAATATATTCGTCTCAATAAAAGGTCTCGGTCCGGTTATTGAATTGTCGACATGGCTTTCAGCAGCAAAATGTATTACGCCTCTTATATCATATTTCGCAAAAATCTGTTCCAAAAAATCAGCCTGACAAATATCCCCTTTAACAAACGTGTAATTTGCCAGATTTTCACATTCTGCAACATTGTCCAAATTTCCGGCATATGTCAGTTTGTCCAGATTGATTATTTGATATTGTGGATATTTGCGACAAAAATAACAAACAAAATTTGACCCGATAAACCCGGCTCCGCCGGTAACTAAAATTGCCTTAGACATTTTACCAAACTTTCCTTCCAATATGAAACATAAATATACTATTATTCAAGCGGAATATCTTTCAATTTATTGGCCATACAATCTTTCGGGCTCACAACCACTTTATCTGTCGGTATTTTCCAATCGACCCCGATTTCCTCGTCATCATAACGAATACCAAACTCAGCCTTTTTACAATAAAAATTATCACATTTATATGCAAAAACCGCCTCATCGCTCAAAACCGAAAATCCATGCAAGAACCCTCGCGGAATAAATAACTGGCGTTTGTTTTCCGCTGACAATTCAACAGCTACATATTTTCCAAAGGTAGCAGAACCTTTTCTTATATCAACCGCAACATCCAACACCTTTCCGCTCAACACTCTAACCAATTTGGCCTGAGCATGCTCGCCCAGTTGGCAATGCAACCCTCTGATTACACCATAACGTGATTTTGACTGATTATCCTGCACAAACTCATTACAAATACCGTTTGCCTCAAACTCAGCCCGATTATAGCTTTCAAAAAAATAACCGCGCTCATCTTCATAAACAGTTGGCTCAACTATCACCACACCTTCTATATTGGTTTTAATAAACTTCATCATGTTCCTCATACAAATTTTGCAAATAATTTTTATATGTTCCTGGTTTTAGTTCGGCAATAATTTTTTGCATTTGTTGTTTATCAATAAAACCTCTTCGATAGGCAATTTCTTCAATACACGAAATTTTCAATCCCTGACGTTTTTCAATCAGTTGCACATACAAACTGGCATCAAGCAAACTATCAGGCGTTCCGGCATCAAGCCACGCTGCCCCTCTTTTAATTTCGCACATTTTCAACCTTTTTTCTTGCAAATAAAGATTATTCAAATCTGTAATTTCCAGCTCTCCTCTGGGAGAAGGTTGCAGCTTTTGAGCTTTTGCCACTACATCGTTTTTATAAAAATAAAGCCCTACCGCAGCATAATTTGACTTAGGATTATTAGGTTTTTCTTCCAATGACAAAACATTTCGTTGTTCATCAAACTCAATCACCCCAAATCTTTCCGGGTCATTAACATGATAGCCGAAGATAACCGCCCCCGTATTTTCTGCCACTTCATCGCGCAATCTCGAAAATTGGTCACCCAAATAAAAAATATTATCTCCCAAAATCAAGCAAACATCATCTTGTGCAATAAAGTCTGCACCGATGGTAAAAGCCTGCGCAATTCCTTTAGGTTCATTTTGGATTTGATATTGCAAAGACACCCCTATCCTGCTTCCGTCACCAAGCAATTTTTGGATATTTGGTGTGTCGCTTGGAGTCGAAATAATCAAAATATCCCTTATGCCAAAAAGCATTAAAGTCGAAAGGGGATAATATATCATCGGCTTATCATAAACCGGCAGTAATTGTTTCGATATTGCATTTGTCAGCGGATACAATCTGCTGCCGCTTCCTCCGGCTAAAACAATCCCTTTCATGAAAAGCTCTCCTAATATATTACTTTATTGGCTAACCCTGATACATATTTGACCGTCACAATTCTACCGTTATTATAACATTGATATGCAACTTTCTGCTATCATACACGCAAATCCCATAACGTCAACTTTTATTTCAATTGTATTCCAAAACATCTAACCGTTATAACTAATCTTAAACTCCAACAAAAAAAGCACCATTAAGACAATGGTGCTTTACTAAAATGGCGGAGAGTACAGGACTCGAACCTGTGCACCGGTATTCCCGGTGACGGATTAGCAATCCGCTGCATTACCACTCTGCCAACTCTCCGTCGGTCAGGGCATATATTTAACTTAACTTTTGCCCATCGTCAACCATTTTTTTTGTTTTTTTATTCATGAAACACCATAGTAATATATGTCATTACAATAAATCCCAAGAACACTGCCACCGCAGATTTATTGGTTTCTTTAGTTCCATATGTTTCAGGCAAAATTTCATTAACCACAACAAAAAGCATGGTTCCTCCCGCCACGGCCATACCAAACGGCACAATATCAAAACTTATTCCCATCAACGCCAATCCGCACAAAGCCCCGAGCGGCTGTACCAGTCCGATCAAAAACGCCACGCCTGAGGCTTTAATTCTTGAATACCCAGCTCCAACCAACGATATTGCAATGGTAAGTCCTTCAGGCACATTATGCGCCGCGATTCCAATCACCAACGAAACAGGATTAATTAAACTATCCGCCCCGTATGCCACTCCAACTGCCAAACCCTCAGGCAATTTATGCAAGGTTATGGCAATAATAAACAACCAAGCTTTACGAATATCAAAATTCGGCCCATGTCGTCCCATGGCGTTATGTTCATGTGGCAATACCACATTTAATACCCATACCAATACAACTCCCAAAGACACGGCCGCTACATATCCTAATGCCTCTTCATAAATGTTGCCGCCTTGCCACAAAATATCTCCCATCGCCGGCACCAACAACGAAAAAAACGATGCCGACATCATAATTCCTGCCGCCAAATTCAAAAACTGATTGATTTCTGATTTAAGATAGCGTTTTTTCAAAAATATGCATAACCCGCCCAAACCGGTTACCAATCCGGCAGCAACAGCAGCCAAAAATCCTTCCATAAACACGGACATTTCTTCCATAATCTATCCTATCTGTCAAATAACTTTGCAATATCTTTCATCTTAAGCTCCACATAGGTTGGACGTCCATGGTTACATTGTCCAGAATGCGGAGTCTTTTCCATATCGCGCAATAACTGGTTCATCTCTGCAACATTAAGGCGTCTGCCGGCTCTGACTGAGCCATGGCAAGCCATGGTTGCACAAACCAAATGCAATTTTTCTTTTAGCTCAAACTCTCTGCCCCATTCTGCCATTTGTTCGGCCAAATCCGTCACCAATTCTTTGGCATCGACCTCACCCAGAAGAGCCGGAGTTGCTCTGACAATAACGGCTTTGGGCCCAAATTCTTCCAGTTCCAATCCCAATTTTGCCAAATCTGATGCCGCCTCCAAAATACGATTTTTTTCCGGCAATGCAAGCTCAACCACCTCTGGTATCAACAACATTTGGGCTTGTGGTTTGTGCTCATTCAACCCGGCCTTAATTCTTTCCATCACAATTCTTTCATGTGCCGCGTGTTGGTCGACGATAATTAAGCTGTCTTCGGTCTGGGATATAATATAAGTATCGTTAATCTGAGCTTTTGCCAGCCCCAAAGGACCACTTTCAGCAGCATTTTGCACATCTTCTTCAGGCTCGGTTCTAACCGAAAATTTATACTCCAACTCAGGCAATTCAGCCTGTCTGGAAGTTGCAAAATTAACACTTTGATATCCTCCGACCCGTATTGGCGACGGATTAAACTCCGGCTCACACAAACAATCTGTTGTTTCAACTTCAGCTATTTTACTTAAGTCGATTGTATTTGAGGTTTTTCCCGAAGCCCTGGCCAAAGCATTGCGAATTGATGCCACCAACAACCCTCTGACCAAATTATTATCATAAAATCTTACTTCGGCTTTGGTTGGGTGCACATTTACATCCACATCCTCCGGCGGCAAATCGAAAAACAACGCACACATCGGGTATCTTCCGCGTGTCAAAACATCCTGATATGCACCTCTTATTGCCCCCAACAATACCTTATCTCTCACCGGGCGATTGTTTACAAACAAAAACTGCGACAACGAATTAGCTTTGTTCAAAGTTGGCAAAGATACATAACCGCTGATTTTTAGTCCTTCGCGTTCGGCCTCAATCAAAATGGCATTCTCTCGAAATTCCTTTCCCATAACCAGACCCAAACGTTCAAGCCGTGACTCAAACAAATCTTTGCCACCTGCCGGATAATAAAATTTCTTTTTACCATCCACATAAAAAGCAAAACTAACTTCTGGATTAGCCAATGCAATCCGCTGCAAAACATCCTGACAACTAGCGGTTTCGCTGATATCCGATTTCAAAAATTTCAATCTTGCCGGGGCCGCATAAAACAAATCTCTGACTTCTATTCTGGTTCCTTGATTATATGCTGCCGGAACAATTTCTGATTTTCTGCCGCCATCGACGTCTATTTTCCAGGCACAGTCATCTTCTTTTCGGCGCGTAGTTATGCTCATCCTCGCAACCGAGGCAATCGACGGCAAAGCCTCACCCCTAAAACCAAAGAAACAAATATGAAATAAATCATCATCAGGCAGTTTGGAGGTAGCATGTCTTTCCACCGCCAAATTAAGTTCTTCTTTTGCCATTCCTTTACCGTTATCAGCCACGGCAATAAATGTTTTTCCGCCATTATTCAGATACACTTCTATTGCTGTTGCTTCGGCATCCAAAGCATTTTCAACCAATTCTTTTACGACCGAGGCCGGCCTTTCAATTACCTCACCGGCCGCAATTTGGTTCACAAGGTTTGACGGCAGAATTCTGATTGTCATTATTTTCTTAGTTTCCTTATAAGATCAATCAATGCTTTGGTCGAAGAATCATGGCCCGAGCTGTCTTTGCTGCCTTGCAATTCCGGCAAAATTTTCAAAGCCATTTGCTTACCGAGCTCTACCCCCATTTGGTCAAACGAATCAATATTCCAGATTACACCTTCAACAAATGTTTTGTGTTCATACATTGCCACCAACATACCCAAAGTATAAGCATCGATTTTTTTGACAATGATTGTATTTGACGGGCGATTTCCCTTAAAACTTTTATATTTTTTCAAGAAATTAATTTCATCTTTTGTTTTGCCGGCTGCTTTTAACTCTTCGGCGGCTTCTTTAACGGTCTTGCCTTTCATCAGCGCCTCGCTTTGAGCCAAAACATTAGCAAGCAAAATCTCATGATGTTCGCCTATTTCGTTATGCGATATTGCCGGAATAATAAAATCGCACGGCACAAAAGACGTTCCCTGGTGTATCATCTGAAAGAACGAATGCTGCACATCGGTCCCTGCTCCGCCAAATATAACCGGAGATGTCTGATATTTAACCACTTTATTGTTCAAATCAACAAACTTACCGTTGCTTTCCATAACCAACTGTTGCAAATATGCCGGCAAATATGTCAAATATTGGTCGTAGGGCACCACGGCATGGTTGCGCACTCCGAAGAAATTATTATACCAAACACTCAACAACGCCAAAACAACCGGAATATTTTTTGCCGGTTCGCTGGTCCTAAAGTGCTCATCCATCGCATAAGCACCATCCAACATTTTTTCAAAATTATCGTATCCTACCGCAATTGCAATAATCAGCCCGATTGCCGACCACATAGAATATCTGCCGCCGACAAAATTCCAAAATTCAAACATATTTGCAGTATCAATTCCGAATTTTGCCACTTCATCGGCATTTGTCGAAACTGCCACAAAGTGTTTTGCCACAGCCGGCTCTCCCAGTGCATCGACCAGCCATTTTCTGCATGTTCTGGCATTGGTCAACGTTTCAATGGTGGTAAATGTTTTAGAGCAAGCAATAAATAATGTTGTTTCGGGATCAAGCTTGTTTAGCACCTCGGCACAGGCCGTCCCGTCAATATTTGAAATAAAATAACAATTTATTCCTTTACCCCAATATTTTTTCAATGCTTCCGTTGCCATTTTCGGCCCCAAATCAGAGCCGCCTATTCCGATATTAACAATATTGGTAAGCTTTTTACCGGTTTGTCCTTTAAACTTGCCCAAACGTACTGCCTCAGAAAACTCTTTTATTTTGCCCAACACTCTGTTTATCTCTGGCATAACATCTTTACCATCAACATAAATTGGTTTATTGCTTTTGTTGCGCAATGCGATATGCAAAACTGCTCGATTTTCGGTGATATTAATTTTCTCGCCGCTAAACATCTGCTCGATTTTTTGTTTTAACTTTGCTTCTTTGGCCAAGCCCAAAAGATAGGCAAACGTTTTATCATTAATCCTGTTTTTGGAAAAATCGACCGTCATATTATCAAAATTGATGCTATATTTTTTGGCTCTGTCGGGATCTTTGTCAAACATTTCGAGCATTTCAACATTGCGCATTTTTTTGGCATGTTTTTCCAATCTTTTCCACGCCCGTGATTTATCTGCTTCTTTTTTATTCAACCCAAACATTTTTTGCCTCCTTATTCAAAATTTCCTATTTCTGCCTGTAATAAATTGTTATTAAAATATTTGCCGGCAGCTTGATTAAGCTCCTCTTTTGTAACGCTTTCCACATAAGTGTTACGTTTTTGCAAAAAATCGCTACCCAAATCATATTTTTGCATATAAGCCAGCATATCGGCTATTTGTATTGTCGAAGCAAACCTCAAATTATAAGATGCCGTCAAATAATCTTTTGCTGCCTGCAATTCGGCCTCATCAAATCCCTTTTCCCTGACTTTTTGCCATTCTTGCAAAAATATCTTTTTTGCCTCGTCATATTTATCTTTGGAAGAAGAAAATCCTGCCAAAATCAAATTTGACTTATCACCTATCGTCATGGCCGAATATCCGCCATATGTCAGCCCTTCTTTTTCTCGCATTTCTTGATTTATTCTGGAGTTAAGCCCCGCTCCGCCAAACAAATAGTTCGCGATATACAAAGCATAAAAATCATCACATTTTCGACATGTCGACGCAGCCGCAAACATTGCAAACTTTTGTCCGTCATTCCGTTGTATGACATCAACAGCTTGCTGCCAATCTATATTCACCTCGGCAATATCTTCAACCATTGCTTCATCTGGCAAATCACCAAATATTTTATTGACCAAATCGGCAGCTTCTGTTTTATCCAAGCTCCCGGCAACCCCGACATACAAATTATTTTTTGCCAGTTTGTCCTTAGCGAATTGCTTTAAGTCGGACCTCTTTATTTGTTCAACCGTTGACCTTGTTCCCAACGGATTACGTCCATAAGGGTGATCACCGTAAATCCTGCGATTTAGAGCAAGTTTCAACTGTGTTTGCGAACTTTCCTGTTCTGCTGCCAAAGTTTGCAATATTTGATCTCGGGTCGCCTCCACATATTTTTTTTCAAACTGCGGTTTTGCCAATATCAATTTCAACAACTCAGCCGCATACCCTATATTTTGTCTGGGTGCCGTAATTTTTCCAACCAGCAAATCTTTTTCAGCCTCAAAACTTAGCTTAATTCCATTGAGCTGCATTTCCTCGCGCAATTTGTCCGCACTTATTCCGTCAGCCCCTTGTTCAAGGGTTGCCGCAGCCATCACAGCCAGTCCTTGTTTTTCCTGCGGATCATACGCCGTACCAGCCTTATCAAATATAAAGCTTATTGCCACCAAAGGTGTCTCGTCTTCTTGCATAAAATAAACCGCAATTTTGCTCTCCGGCAAAAATATATCCTCGACCTTACCCTGAAAAGTACGCCCTTTAAGCTCGGATTTATCAACCAGGCTCTGCAATTCAATATCACTTACGGCATAGCCATAAACAACCCAAATCAACACCGCCAAAAGCGCCGACATAATCCAATATGAACTTTCTTTGCTTTTCAAATATGCCGGACGTTTACTCATTTGACACCTTCTCCTCAGGATACAAAACCCCTACCACCGACTGAGCCTTTTCCTGCAAATATTTAGCGGCCTCTGTTATATCTTCAAGTGTTACGGAATTTATATTTTGCGCATAATTCTGCCAATAATCAGGCTCTCCTCCGACTGCTGCCACATATCCGGCTATCTGCGCCAAAACCGACGGATTATCTTGCAAATACACCAAATCAACCAACATTTTCTGTTTTACCATATCAAGTCTTTTTTGATTAAGCCTCTTCAAAGATTTTTGCCATTCATTTTCAATTTTAGCCTCAAAATCACCTGTCATTTCACCCTTGGGAACAACACTCAACACAAACTCGCCATAACTTCTTGCAATTCCGCTATAAGAAGTACTGACAGAAGCCGCAATATCATCATCTATCACCAGTGTTTGATACAACGGCGCACTCTCATCGCCACCCAAATATTCTGCCAAAACTTCCAAAGCATAAACCATTTCAGGCCTAAAATTAAGTGACGGCGTTGCAAACATTTTAATCATCCGTCCGACTTTGACCCCCGGCAATTTCATCTCAATTTTGTTCTTATATTTCCCCGGCAGCTTATCAAATTGGGTCTCTATCAATTCAGAGGGCTTCAAATTTCCGTAATATTTATTTACTAACCTTTTGGCTGTTGCCAAATCTATATCACCGGCCAAAACCAATATGGCATTATTTGGTGCATAATAAGTCCTGTAAAAATCAACTGCCATATCCCTTGTCAGATTTTTGATTTCTTTGTCTTGTCCCGTCACCGGCCGACCATAAGGATGCCCCAACCACAAAGCAGCTCTGACATTTTCTGCAAAAATTGCCGTTGGATTACTGTCAACCCTTTGTTTGCGTTCCTCAAAGACGATATCTCGTTCGGTGGCAAAAGCCTCATCATTAATTTCCAGGTTGCGCATTCTGTCGGCCTCCAAAAACATCGCAAGTTCCAACCTGCTGATATCCAACAACTGGTAATATGCCGTCACATCTTGTGCCGTAAATGCGTTGCTTTCAGCCCCGTTTTTTTCCAAAGCCCTGTTAAATTGCTCGCCTTCAACCTTGGCGGTTCCTCGAAACATCAAATGTTCCAACAAATGGGCAATTCCGCCCTGGCCTGGCTTTTCATCAACCGCCCCGACCTTATAAAATAACATTTGCTCAACAATCGGCGCTTTGTGATTTTCAATCACAATCACTTGCAAACCGTTATCAAGATAAAATTCTTGCGTTGCCAGTCCTTTGGCCTTTGCTTCTTGCCACAGTTCCAGGCTTAAGACTAACAATATTGCCAACCAAAATTTTTTCATTTATCTGTCTGACATTTGGTTTATTTTTCGGTCTTGGTTACCACCGGTCGCAAATCAAACTCCGGAGGCAAATCAAGCGGAGCTCTTTTTTCTACCAATGTTTCATTTGGTCTTTCTTTGGCAATACCCAACTTTTCTTTTGTCAGTCCCGAACAAGCGGCCAATCCGGCCACAACACAAATCATCAACAAAATTCTCATCATTTTATAACCCTTTCTTATTTATTTTTGCTCTAAGAGCTTCCCAAACAATAATTGCCGCACCTATACAAATGCAACTGTCGGCGACATTAAACGCCGGCCAGTGCCAATCTACGACATGAAAGTCCAAAAAATCAAACACCGCTCCAAAACGTACTCTGTCAACAATATTGCCGACTGCACCGCCCATAATCAACCCCAGGGCCAGTTGTACAGCTCTGTTATCTTCTTTTTTCAGCCAATAAAACAACATAACGACAATCCCTGCCGCCAATGCCGATAACATCCAGGCTCCAACATTACCATAATCATTTAGCATCGAAAAGCTAACACCGGTATTCCATGCTCTTACGATATTAAAATAATCACCAAACGGAACATATGCATTCTCTTGCAAAAACCACAAAATATAATATTTGCTGCATTGATCCAAAATCACTACTGCCAAAGCGACAGTCAATCCCAACCACACTTTTTTTAATTCCTTATCAAAAAAACACCATACTGCGGTAGATACTACGCCCAAAAACAATTCAGCTCAAGCCATAGCCAAAAGATACACACAAAAAAGGTAAAATCCTAAAACATTTTTTTCTTGCGAAAGAACAAAATCGTCAAAAATGTAAGCACTGCCGATGTCGCAACCACATACCAAAAACCATACCTACTTTCATCCAACGGCAAACCAAGGTTCATTCCCCAAAAACTTGCAAGCATTGTAGGAATTGACAAGATAATCGTAATTGCGGCCAAGAATTTCATCACCTGATTGACATTATTGTTAATAACCGAGGCAAATCCATCCATCATACTTTCCAAAATGGTTCTGTGCATATCAACCATTTCTATTGCCTGCTTGTTTTCAATCATAATATCTTCCAAAAAGTCAATATCATCATCACTAAACGAAACAACTGTATTTATGGTCTTAACCCTAACCATTCTCAGTAATTTTTGCAACACCAATTGGTTATCTTTCAAAGCCGTAGTAAAATACACCAACGATTTTTGAATTTCCATTAATTGAAACAATTCCTGATTATTGGTAGTATTGCGCAAAGTATATTCGATAGATTCGGTCTTGCGATTGATTATTTTCAAATACCGCAAATAAAACTGGGTAGATTTATACAAAATGCTAAGCATTAACCCTGCTCTGTTTTTGGTATCAAAAGTACTGGCGGTTGCTTTGGTAAAAGCCCCCAAAATTCGATTTTCTCGCGAGCATAAAGTTACAAAATTTTTAGGAGTAAATATCATTGAACAAGGCAATGTATCAAATTGACCATCATCATCCAATAGCGGCAAATTGACAATCACCATAAAATTTTTATCGTCATGTTCAATACGCGAGCGCTCATCAATATCCAACGAGCTTTTGAGGGTATCAACATCCCAGTCAATCCATGAGGCCAATTTTTCAAGCTCTTCATTACCGGGGTTTATTACATTAATCCACGATCCCGGATAAAGCCTTGTCTTCTTAAGTTTTAAGAGTTTTCCGTTAGCATCTGTCTTGCAAACCTTAAACATAAGCTTTAACCTCCTCTTTCAACCATAAAAAAATAAAAAATAAATCGCTGGCATCTCCATTGGGCATAAAAAAAGCTTTATTTTGACCACCAATCCCCAACCATCTCAATCAAATGTTTGGTGCGGCCAAAAGGACTTGAACCTTCACGGGAGTTCTCCCACAACCACCTCAAGGTTGCGCGTCTACCAATTCCGCCATGGCCGCTTTGTTTCAATAAAGCTGTCACTACAGATAAAGCACAAAACAAAAATAATCAAGCTTTTTTTTGCTCAATATTTAAAATTTTATTTTGATAAAATTCATTTTTTGTCAAAACCATCTTGCACTCCCCTCCAAAATATGGTATAAAAATACCCGTAAAAACTATAAAATACATTATAATATGGATACAAGAATTATTGCCAGCCGCAGCTGGTCGAATGCCAAAGCATTCATAGAAATTAACGAAAACAATGAAATCTCGGTTTATGGTAAATTCTACGACGGCGGTCGTGGTTTTCCCGGACCCGAGGTGAGAAATCTTGGTTTCCTGCCAGCTCATCTTGCAGAGGAGCTGAAACTCGCTCCAAACGAAAGGAGTGACGAGTTTCAGGCTTTCTGCGAAGAAATCTGGCAAAAGGTTCAAGAGCAAGACTCTTGGTTTAGCTATTAAAATGATACCACCGACTACCGCCGGTGGTATCATTTTGGTTAAAACCAAAAAAACCCCTAGATCTACCTTCTCACTAGGTAGCATCACCTTCAAATTATAAATTTGGACTTAAGGATTAAACAGATGCCCAATGGTTTAAGAATTTTTCTGATATTTGAGATCTTTTACAGATTTTGCCCTCATTTTTTAATTGCTCCGTTGTATTATCAACAAATATTGGGATCTTACGTCTTGGCAATGGCGGTTTTTTCAACTATGTTGGTTAGTTGCTCGATAAGCGAGATTCCAATGGGAATTCTTTCAGATTTTATAGGACGAAAGAAGACGATTATTATTGCATCTTTAGGTAATTTCTTAAGTCTGTTTTTGTTTATAGTGGCAGACATATTGACCAATAGTTCTTATATTCTGGTTTTCATTGCGGCGATTATTATGGGGCTTTCCCAAGCCCTGTACAGTGGTACTTTGGAAGCTTTTATGTATGAAAGCATTTATCAAAAGGGGCAAATATCTCGTTACAACGAATACTACAGCCGGATTAAGGGTGCAGGTGCGGCCTCTTCAGCTATATCAACTTTACTGTCAGGTATTTTAATCTGTTATTATCCTTATATCGTTTGTTTTTGGTTTTCGGGAATCATGGCAATTATTACAATTATAATCAGTTGTTTTTATCAGGATATAGGCCATAAAAAAAAGGTCGTTTCATTGGCTGCAACCCAAAGGCATCTTAAAGATATTTATAAGGTCTATATCCATAATCCTAAACTTTGCTGGATAAGTTTGGCCAAGATACTCGGCGATGAGGTCAGCTACAGAGTAGAAGTTGTCTATGCCAAAACCTTAATACCTGATTATATGCTAGGAATTCCTCGAATGTTAAAAAATATTTTCGAGTGTATCAGCTATATATATACCCCATATCTTATCCATAAATTCAAGCCGATTGGAGCTCTTATTACCACTAACTCGTGGATGATTGGTATTCGCGGTTTGGCCGTAGGGATTAACAATATGCTGTCGCCGTTTATTATGTCAATGGTTGATTTGCTTTACGGCACAACGGTCACGGCATTTTCTGGCTTACTGCAGAATGAATATAACAACAAACAACGCGCGACGATGGAATCTCTAATAAACATGGCCTCAACCATTTGGACATCACTGCTGTTGTTGCTCATCGGCATGATTATTGATTATACCAACATCAGATTTGCATTGATTGTATTTATTGCCTACAGATTTACCCGATATTTTTGCTATTACAAAATCTTAAAAATAGACACAAGTACTGCCAAGCAGAAAACCGTCAATTAATAATCACCGCAAGCATAAACCGATAGAGATTTATTTTTAATCCAGATTAAATCTTATCCAAAACAGAGCCACATTACCAAAATTTTTTAGCCCCGGAACATATGCTCCCTGAAAAGCGATTCTCTTATACTCGATTCCGGCAATCGGCAACGGCATCGGAATTGGAATATAGGCATATTCCTCCCTTTGGGTCATACCAATAGTATAACCTATACCAGCTTTCCAGTCGCCATCGGCATCCAAATCCCAATTTTTTTGATAAGCAAACCCGGCCACTGTCTCCAATTCATAGTTAGAATCCTTAAACGCAAAAGCATATAGGCCATACCAATTGCCCTTTTCGTCATAAACCGATTTGCCCAACCCAAAACCGAAAGCATTTTCATTATATTTGGCAATATGCTCATCATCATAGGCCAAGCGGTTATGCCAAGCATAAAGCGGCACATACATATCATAATGATCTGCTCTCCACACATACTTGGCCTCTTCCCAAGTCTGTTTGCTCCATTCTTCAAACCAACCTGCTTCGGCACTTCCTGCTATCAGACACAAAACTAATGTCCAGAAAAATATTTTTTTCATTGTTTTCCCTATTACTACTTCAAACAGAAAGTTTTTATTAAATCAACCTGCTTTTGTCAATAGCTGCTTTTACAAAAGACACAAATAATGGTGCCGGATCAAAAGGTTTGGATTTCAGCTCCGGATGGAATTGCACCCCGATAAACCACGGATGATCTTTGATTTCCACGATCTCAGGCAGTTTTCCGTCAGGAGATTTACCAACAATTTCCATACCAGAACGTCTAAGAGTATCGGCATATTTCATATTTACCTCATATCTGTGGCGGTGTCTTTCCGATATTTTATCTTTGCCATAGATTTTGGCTACCAACGAATTCGGCGCCAACACACATTCATATGCCCCAAGACGCATTGTTCCGCCCAAATCACCGTCTTTATGGCGAATTTCTTTAGCCCCTTCTTTATCCCATTCGGTCATCAAACCTACTACCGGCTCACAATTTGGATCAAACTCGGTTGTACCGGCATTTTTGATTCCCGCAACATTACGCATTGTCTCAATCACTGCCATCTGCATACCGAAACATATTCCCAAAAACGGAATTTTATGTTCTCTGGCATATTTGATTGCGGCAATTTTTCCCTCGGTTCCGCGTTGTCCAAAACCACCTGGCACCAAAATACCGCTTACATCCCCCAAATACTCATCAACCGACCCTGTCTCCAATAATTCAGAATCAATCCATTTTACTTTGACTTTGTATTTATTGGCAATTCCGCCATGGGTCAGTGCCTCATTCAATGATTTATAAGCCTCCAACAATTTAACATACTTACCCACCACGGCAATTCTGACCTCTCCCTCAGGATGGCGCAAATTTTCCAAGATTTTTTCCCATTTGCTGAGGTCTGGCTCCTCAGAACACTCGATTCCAAAATGCTTGCAAACTCCTTTATCCATACCTTCCTTGGAATAAGCAATTGGCACCTGATAAATACTGCTTACATCAAGTGCGGCAATTACATTTTCTTCTCTTATATTGCAAAACAATGCAATTTTGCGTTTTTCGTTTTGCGGAATTGGCATTTGTGAACGGCAAAGCAACATATCAGGCTGGATGCCGTATTCTTGCAGTTTTTTAACCGAATGCTGGGTTGGTTTGGTCTTTAATTCACCTGCCGTCGGAATATAAGGAAGCAATGTAACATGAATAAACATTGCTCTTTCTCTGCCCAATTCATAGGCCACCTGGCGAATAGCCTCCAAATACGGCTGGCCTTCAATGTCGCCTACCGTTCCGCCGATTTCGCACAACACAAAATCCTCATCCGTAATATCCGACAATATAAAACTTTTAATCTCATTTGTTACATGCGGAATAACCTGAATTGTTGCGCCCAAATAATCACCGTGACGCTCTTTATCAATCACTCTTTGATATATTTTGCCTGTCGTAATACTATCGGTTTTATGGCACGGCACACCGGAGAATCTTTCATAATGTCCCAAATCAAGATCGGTCTCGGCCCCGTCATCGGTAACATATACCTCGCCATGTTGATATGGGCTCATAGTACCAGGATCCACATTCAAATAAGGATCAAGTTTACGCATCCTAACCTTAAAACCTCTGGCTTGCAAAATCGATGCAAGCGAAGCCGATGCCAACCCTTTGCCCAATGACGATACAACACCGCCCGTAATAAATATAAATTTAGTGTTTTCAGACATTTTTCAATTCCCGTATTTTAGATTTTTAAAAGTGAGAAAGGCACCTTCTCTTTTTATTTTAAGAAGATGCCTTTAGTATTTCCATTTTGTTTGTCCTTATTTTTCGGCCACTGGAGCTGACGGTGCTGCCGGAATATTTTGTGTGGCAGCTGCTTTATCAACCAACGATTCTCTGGGTTTTGCCTCACCACGATAGTAAAGCGCCAGCGAGATACTGGTAATAAACAACATAGTTGCCAAAATAGCCGTTGTTCTGGTCAATAAATTGCCTGTACCTCTAACGCTCAAAAAGTTAGAAGCACCTGATCCTCCGCCTAATCCGTCGAGAGCACCTCCGGTTGAGCGCTGCATCAAAATACATGCCACCAACAAAATACAAACCAACAAATGAATAACCAACAAAACTGTTCCCATTATTTTTTCCTTTTTAAATTAACAACCCGCATTATCGGCAATAGCCAAAAAATCACCAGCTTTCAGACTTGCTCCGCCGATAAGCCCGCCGTCGACATCAGGCAACGACAATAATTCTTTAGCATTTGACGGTTTAACCGATCCGCCATACAAAATACGCATTTTATTAGCCTGAGCTCTGCCAAGTTTTTTGGCCAAGACTTTGCGTACTGCCGCATGTACTTCTTCAACATCTTGTGTAGTCGGAGTTTTTCCCGTACCGATTGCCCAAACCGGCTCATAAGCGATCACGGTATCAACCGCCGTCGCATCATCGGGAACCGAGCCCAAAATTTGTTTTGAGCAAACATCTATTGTTTCACCGCTTTCTCTTTGGGCCAATGTTTCACCGATACAAATAATTGTCTTCAAACCGGCCTTGTGTGCGGCTTTGGCTTTTTTAGAAACCAATTCGTCAGTTTCGCCGTGATCGGTACGTCTTTCCGAGTGGCCCAAAATTACATATGTGCATCCCATATCAAGCAGCATCAACGGGCTAATATCACCGGTGTGCGCACCTTTTTCGTCAAAATGGCAATCTTGCGCACCCAAAACGATTCTTGAGCCTTTCAATGCCTTTTTAATTGTTCCAAGCAAGGTAAACGGCGGACAAACCACAAATTCGCAATTTCTTTTTTTGAGTTTGACCTCAGCCTTTATTGCTTTTGCCAATTCCAAGCCGTCAGCCGAAAGTCCGTTCATTTTCCAGTTTCCGGCAATCATAATTTTACGAGCCATTTTTAAATTCCTTTACCTTTGATTATTACCAAATTATCCTTTTTCTATCATAGTCAAAAAAACTTTTCAACACCAATATTTGAATAGTTGTATAAAATAATAAAGGTATTATAATCAGGCACAATTACGGCGTTATAAGTGTTTTTTTCGCTATTTTGAGGAATATGATAAAATGATAAGCAAAATAAGAAAATATCAAGATTCATGGTTAACCAAAGCCATTTTGGCTTTAACGGCTCTTAGCTTTATGTCTTTATTTGGTATTTCGGGCTATGTCAGCTCTGCCGGTAAAAATCGCGCGGTTATCAAAGTTGACAATCTCGAGATTATGCAAGACGAAATGAACGTCAAACTGCAAGACAGCATTAGGAAGTCGCAAAAAATGTTTGGCGACGAAATTGATATTGACGACAATATGCGTAAAGACCTGTTGAGTGCGTTGGTCAAACAAAACCTTACCGACATGATAATCGCTCGCCAGGCTGCTAAAACCGGCGCCAGTATTTCCGATGAGCTTATCCAGCAGATTATTGCCTCTCAACCTGAGTTTATGGATGTCTCTGGCAAATTCAATCCTGAGTTTTTACGCCGTCAGCTTTCATATTTTGACATGAGCGAGCAAGAATATATTGACAATCTCAAGAAAAATATTTTAAGCCGCCATTTGGTATATTCTCCGGTTGAAGGCATTATTTTTCCTCAATTTATGAATAAATATATTGCCCAAATCGAAAATCAGCAAAAAGTATTTTCATACATATCCGTTAACCCTTCCGCGCTGAAGATCGATCGCGATATTTCACAAGAAGAGATTGAGCAATATTACGAAGATTTTGCCCCGCAATTTGAAGAGCCGGAAAAACGCGATGTTGCTTTTATTGAATTAAAGACTAAGAATTTGGCCAAGAACATTGTCCCCTCTGATGATGAAATTGAAGCCTATTATCAAAGCAATATTGCCGAATATGTTACCCCTGAAAACCGCACTGTTCTGCAGATGGTCTTTGATGACGAAGCATCTGCCGATGAAGCTATGCGCTCTTTACAGCAAGGTGCTGATTTTTATTCCGTTGCTCAAGAAAAAGCAGGGCAAGACCGCGAGACCACCATGCTTGGTGCCGTCACAGCCGATTCGTTGTTGCCGGAACTATCTCAAGATGTGTTTGACGCCAAATTAAATCAAATTGTCGGCCCTATAAATTCAGAATTTGGCTGGCATATTCTCAAAGTCGTCAAAATCACACCCAAACAAGAAACCCCTCTTGCCTCCGTCAAGAGCAAAATAATCAACACTTTACGCCAAGAGCAAGCCTATGATGTTGCCTTTGAAACCATTGCCTCCATTGAAGATGCAATTGGCGCCGGAGCATCACTCACCGACATTGCCAACCAATATGGTGCCAAGCTAAATCTTGTCAAAGGGCTTAAAGAAGACGGCAGCTATACTTCTGTCAATGATAAGAGATATGCATCTTTAGTATCATCATCTGATTTTTTGGATGCCGCTTTTTCTTACAACGAAAACGAGGTAACCCAGACTATCGAAACCGATGATGGCTTTGTCTTTGCAGCCGTCACCGGCATTGAAGATGCTCATATCAAAGATCTTGCGGAGGTAAAACCAGATATTATCAAAATTTGGAGCGAGAACGAAAAATCGGCCATTGCCCAAGAAATCGTCAATGATATTGTGGCTGATTTGGACAATGGTGACGACCTCTCCGACATTGCCTCTCGCTTTAACCTCAAACTTGCCACTACCAAACCGTTAAAACGCGGCGAAGCTTTTGCCAAGCTCAATGCCTCGCAACTTATCGAGGCCTATCAAACTCCGGTCGGCGAATATAAATTATTATCATCCGGCGGTATTACCACCGTTGTAACTCCAATTAAAACGATCAATCAAGCCGTCTCTGAAAACAGCTCTCTATTGAGCAATATCAACACCGAGATGCGCCACGATCTTGAAGACAATTTGGCCTCCGAGTTAATTGACAGCTATGCCAAGGATATGGACGTAAGAATTAAATATCGTTTACTTGGTTTGGAAGACTAAACTTGAAAGCTCCGCTTTGGCGGAGCTTTTTTTATCACATGCTCCGCACCTTGAACATCCGTTGCAAATTATTTTGCTGGCACAACACTTACATCTTGGGCCGAAATAAGGCCTGTATCGTTCATCATCAAACAATGCCATTTGTCCGCCATCTTTAAGATTAAACACCATTGGTTTGCCAATATATTGCAACCCCGACCGCCAAGCCTGCACACTTTGTTTGCGTTTATCCGGGATATTATAGGTTTTACCATCTTTAACAAATACGCTTCCCGTTTCGATAAAACAAAAAGTGACATTATATTGGACGCAATCATCATACAATTCTTTCACCCACTGATAATAAAGAGGTCTTGCTCCGTCATAATTTTCACCGCCGGCAATCACCTGCTCTATTTGACCGCTTTGCAAATATTTTGCAATTTTCACGCGTCCGATAAAAGGTGCTGCCATAATTCCTTTATGTTTAAACGGCAGTTTAAGTAATATTGGAATTCTTTCATCAGCCCTTACTTGATTTTCGCACGTAACATTAAAGAATATATTTTCCCATCCGTTATTCCAATCATCTGGCAGACATTGAGCAACTCTTTCAGGGCGTTTTGTCAACAAATAAAAAATTACATCAGACCTTTGGCGCATAATTTTCCAGGCATCCTGACGCCATTTATCAGCATCTTCCAAAAAGAAATCTGACGTCATGCAAACACGAATTTGTTCCCCGCTTTTAATTTTATAATTGCCGTTTTTATCTTTATGCAAAGGATAATCAAAATTATTTTTGACCTTAAAGACACGGGCTCCGTCCATATTACGTTGTTTATCCAAAAAATACATATAGCAATATCTGCATCCTTCGCTTTTTTTGATACAGCCGTGCCACGGATTCCAAATATCGTGCATTTTATCCCTTTCAACTGTCCGCAAACAAAAAGAGAGAAAACTCATCAAATTTCTCTCTTTTTTCAAACTCCAAGCCCTAAACTTTGCAACTAAGCAATAATATTGGGCATAATTCTTGCTTCAACGGTTTTAATTTTTTGCTTTACCCCGGTTTTAAGGCTATTTAATTGTTTTGCTTTAAAAAAATCAATTGTTCTGTTATCCTTCACCAAATGGTGGATATCAGAACTAACCCGCCTTTCCTCCAGTTTCAATTCACAAAGCTGTTGCAAAAGACGTGCTTTTTGATTTTGATTTAACATAAAATTAAGTTCCTTTCGATAAAAATCTTATTAAATCACATTTTTTTCTGGAAAAATATTTCTTAAATCTGTATTAGTATACATCAAAATGATGAATAATGCAACTTAAAAAACAGGAGTCTTTATAGCATGAATACAATCAAAAGAATAGGCGTCCTTACCTCTGGCGGTGATTGCGCCGGACTTAATGCAGCAATTAGCGCCGTTGTCGAAGCAGCCTCCAAAAAAGGCTGGGAAGTATACGGCATCCATGACGGAACCGAAGGCATTACCGAAAAGCCCCATCGTTATGAGGTTTTAACCGTAAGCAACTTTAGCGATTCGCCCTGGCCCAGGCTCAGTGGTTCCTACCTTGGCTCATTAAACAAAGGTATGCGCATTGAATCTTTGGAAGAAGTTTCAAAACGTTTTACTATCGGTGTCAAAGAATTGGGACTTGATGCAATTGTAGTTATCGGCGGCGATGGCAGCATGAATATTGTATCCAACATGTGCAAAGGCTCAATGGTAAAAATTATTGGTATTCCAAAGACCATTGACAACGACACTCCGATTACCGAGTTTTCAATCGGCTTTCAAACAGCTGTTCAATATTGCACATCATCAATTGACAGCCTAGAGCTTACAGCCCGCTCTCATAAGCGTGCCATGATTGTCGAAATCATGGGCCGCGATGCCGGGCACTTGGCTCTTCATTCTGCACTGGCCGGCAATGCCGATATATGTTTGATACCTGAAATTCCCTACACTATTGACGGCATAATTAACAAACTCAAAGAGGTTAAAAAGCGCGGCCGCAATCATGCCATTATTGCTGTTTCAGAAGGCCTCAAAACCGAGAGCGGCTCTCCCGTTACCAGCAACAAGAATATGGTCGGCGAAACAATTTACGGTGGTATTGGCCAATACTTGTGTGGTGAGATATCCAAACGCTATAATGATTTTCAGTTTCGCGTTACGACTCTGGGGCATTTGCAACGCTCTGGCGTGCCGGTTGCTTTTGACCGTCTGTTAGCATCTCTTTTTGGCGCCAAGGCCATTGAGCTTTTGGCCGAAGGCCAAGACAACAAAATGGTAATATGGCGCAACGGTGAGGTTTCCTATGTTGATCTTCCAGAGGTTGTCAAAACCGGAACCACCCTGGTTGATGTCAACGGCAAATACGTCAAAGCAGCCAAAGACCTTGGCATGTATATCGGCGAGATCTAGCCTTTAGCCTATTATACTTTTGATTAACCTCCTATCTCAAAGGATAGGAGGTTTATTTTTGCCCTTTTATTGAAAGATTCTCTTTTTTGATTACTTAAAAAGCAGCTTATTCAACGAAGCTATTTTAAATTTTTAACTAAGATATAAGGAGATTAATATTATGACTGAAGGTGTTCGTTATCCTACATTTGCATTTATCACCAGTGGTGCCGGTCAAGCTGACGATGGCATTCCGCCCCAACCTTTTGAAACATTTTGTTATGATTCCGCTCTTATGCAAGCCAAAATCGAAAACTTTAACGTTGTTCCTTATACATCGGTTTTGCCCAAAGAATTATTTGGCAAAATAGTTCCGCTCAATGACAAGATCATCAAACAATTCAAACATGGAGCCGTTCTTGAGGTCATTATGGCCGGCAACGGAGCCAATCGTGACGATCACAAAGCCATTGCCACCGGCCTTGGTGTATGCTGGGGCAAAGACAAAAACGGTGAGTTGATTGGCGGATGGGCCGCAGAATATGTAGAATATTTTGACACCTATATTGACGATGAAATAGCCAAAGGCCATGCCGAAATGTGGCTCAACAAATCTTTAAAGCATGAGCTCGAAATCCGCGGTGTTGAAAAACATTCCGAATTTCAAATGTGGCATAACTATATCAACATCAAACAACAATTTGGCTATAGTCTGACCGCCATGGGCTTCTTAAACTTTGAGCATGCGCCAATCGCCCAGCTCTAAACATAATTTTATGACCTTTCGCGGAGCTGCTTTTTCTGGTTGCTCCGCGAAATTTAGTATAAGGAAAACAAAACATGAAAAATTCAAAATCTTCTGACGCCCCTGTCAAAGGAAATCCCAATGGGCTTGGAGTTTTGGCTTTGGCGGCAATTGTTATCAGCTCCATGATTGGCGGCGGCATTTATTCTCTGCCGCAAAATATGGCCGCTGGGGCTTCTGCCGGAGCTGTACTATTGGCTTGGCTAATTACCGGCATCGGCATTTACTTTATTGCTCGCACCTTTTCTATTTTATCAATGGCCCGACCAGATTTGACCACCGGTATTTATTCTTACAGCCGTGCGGGATTCGGTCATTATGCCGGATTTACCATTGGTTGGTCATATTGGCTTTGCCAAGTTTGCGGCAATGTCGGCTATGCCGTAATCACCATGGATGCCCTCAACTATTTCTTTCCGCCCTATTTTGCCGGAGGAAACAACCTTGCATCAATCATTGGCGGCTCAATTATCATCTGGTGCTTTAACTTTTTGGTTCTAAAAGGAGTAAAACAAGCCAGTATTGTCAACAGTATCGGCACTATTATCAAAATTGTTCCCTTGGTATTGTTTATACTAATTATGGCCTTTTTATTCCATTTCGACAAATTTGATTTTGATTTCTGGGGCGAAGCCATCGCCACCAAAGCCAAACTTGGCGATTTAAGCACTCAAATCAAAAGCACCATGCTGGTAACCTTGTGGGCTTTTATCGGTATTGAAGGAGCTGTTGTTATGTCCAACCGCGCCAAATCGGCATCAGACATTGGTCCGGCCACCATTTTGGGCTTTTTGGGCTGTTTAATAATCTATATTTTGCTGTCATTATTGCCTTTTGGCTATATGTCGCAATCAGAGCTTGCTGCCGTTGCCAACCCGTCAACTGCCGGTATTTTGGAGCAGTCCGTTGGCAAATGGGGCGCTTGGGTAATGAACATCGGCCTTGTAATATCGGTTCTGACCAGTTGGCTTGCCTGGACCATGGTAACTGCTCAAATTCCGCAAGCGGCAGCCCAAGACGGAACCTTCCCCAAAGCTTTTGCCAAGGAAAATAAAAATGAAGCTCCGTCTGTGTCTTTGATTGTCACATCTGTTGCCATGCAATTATTCTTGCTTTTGGTTTATTTTTCAAACAACGCTTGGAACACCATGTTGTCAATCACCAGTGTCATGGTTTTGCCGGCCTATTTTACCTCTTGCGCTTATTTATGGAAACTATGCGAAGACGGCGAATATCCAAACAATATAATGTATAAACGTGCCGGTGCTTTATTTACTGCTACCATGGGCGCTTTATATGCCATCTGGTTGATTTATGCCGCTGGCCTGCAATACCTAATGCTTGCGGTTATAATCATTGCTCTTGGTATTCCGGTATATATCTGGGCCAGACGTGAAAATGCCCCCAAAGAAGAGGCTTTCACCTGTTCCGAAAAAGTATTTGCCATAATCTTGGTACTTATTGCCATAGCAGCTATCTATGCCATGGTAAGAGGTTTGGTAAATATTTAAACTTCAAAAGAAGAGGGAATTTTGCTATCAAGCAAATTCCCTCTTCTTTAATTACCATTTCCCGTAATGAATTTTTTCCGGCTTAAAGCGGTCTTTTGGTTGTGGCGGAATTTTACTTGGATAACCGACCACCACCAAAGCATTAGGCTTGATATTTTCCGGCAAACCAAGCAGTTTTTGAAACTCTTTCATCCTTTCTTCATAAGGATATATTGCACACCAGCAACCGCCCAATCCTTTGCCATGTATTGCCAACAACAGATTTTCCACCGCGGCCGAGGTATCAACCACCCAAAAGTTTTCATCCAATTGTTGATTAGTATCACCGCATACCACAATAGCCGCCGCGGCATCTTTCAAAAAAGATGCATGCCCATGTATTTGCATAATTTTATCCTTGGTTTCATCGTCTTCAACCACTATAAACTCCCATGGCTGACGATTGCATCCTGAAGGCGCATACATTGCAATTTTCAGTAAATCCTCAAAATCTGCCTTAGTAAGCTTTTTTCCTTTTTCAAACTGGCGTACCGAACGTCTGGTCAAAAGTCCTGCCTCTAAAAACATATTCTACTATCCTTCATCATCCAATATATCTTTTTCATCATTCTTTTTTCTCAGTTCATCAATACTATATTTAATCTCGGAAATAACTTCATCATAGGTTTTTTGATGTCCCGATTTGCGTGAAAACATATTCAATGTCCTCAAATAACGTCTACGAATACCTTTTTGATAGTCGAGAATCATCTGATAGAACAATTTTTCTTGCTCATTTTCTGCGGTTTCAATCTGTTTTTGTGCTGCTCGCAAATCCACCTCTTCAAACGGCACAATTCCCTGCACCATGACTTTGCAATTATTACCGGCAACCTCAGCCATTCCAGATTGAACAAAATAGCGTTTTTTCACCCCGCCATTATCATTTAAGATTTCCAAGACTCCGAAATCAAGCACAAACACACTCGGAGCTCGGCTTGGCAAGATATTGACTGCCGCCCTTACTGCCGGAACAATCACACTGGCAACCTTCTCCTCCAAATAAATTTTGGACGGCACTGCAATTGTCAAGTTTATTTCATTATCCATGACCAGATTTCCTTGTTCTATACGGCCTTATCTTTCATTGTTTCAGCTTTTTGCAAAGCATCTTCGATTGTCCCCACCATATAAAAAGCTTGTTCGGGAATATCATCATACTTACCTTCCAAAATTCCCTTAAATCCTTTGATTGTGTCTTCCAATTTTACAAACACACCTGGTGTACCGGTAAATACTTCCGCCACATGGAAAGGTTGTGACAAAAAGCGTTGAATTTTACGAGCTCTTGCCACGGTAAGTCTGTCTTCATCAGACAATTCATCCATACCCAAAATGGCAATAATATCCTGCAATGACTTATATTTTTGCAAAACTTCCTGCACTCCGCGTGCCACTTGATAGTGTTCATTTCCGACCACAGACGGATCCAAAATACGGCTGGTCGAATCCAACGGATCAACTGCCGGAAAGATACCCAATTCCGAAATGGAACGAGACAAAACCGTTGTTGCATCAAGGTGCGCAAAAGTCGTTGCCGGAGCCGGATCGGTCAAATCGTCTGCCGGCACATATACCGCCTGTACCGACGTAATAGAACCGTTTTTGGTCGAAGTAATGCGCTCTTGCATTGCGCCCATATCCGTACCCAATGTCGGTTGATAACCAACTGCTGACGGAATACGTCCGAGCAAAGCCGACACCTCAGAACCAGCCTGAGTAAAGCGGAATATGTTATCAACAAAGAACAACACGTCTTGATGCTCTTCATCGCGGAAATACTCTGCCTGGCTCAATCCAGTCAAAGCAACTCTGGCTCTGGCTCCTGGCGGTTCATTCATTTGGCCGTAAACCAACACTGTTTTTGATTTGTCGCCCTTAAGATCAATAACGCCCGATTCAATCATCTCATTATACAAGTCATTGCCTTCACGCGTACGTTCTCCAACACCGGCAAAAACCGAATATCCGCCATGACCTTTGGCAATATTATTGATCAACTCCATAATAAGCACCGTTTTACCAACACCGGCACCGCCGAACAAACCGATTTTTCCGCCTTTGGCATATGGTTCCAACAAATCAATTACCTTAATACCGGTTGTTAAAACTTCCGTTTCGGTCGATTGATCAACAAAAGACGGAGCTTCCCGGTGAATTGGATAGTATTCTTTGGCTTTAATCTCGCCTCTACCGTCAACCGGCTCGCCGATAACGTTGATAATACGTCCCAACATTTCAGGTCCGACCGGCACTTCAATCGGAGCTCCTGTATTAACGACATCCTGCCCCCTTACCAAACCGTCGGTTGCATCCATAGCAATACAACGCACTACATTTTCACCTAAGTGTTGAGCCACTTCCAACACCAAATTACGACCATTGTTATCACAGGTCAAAGCCGTCAAAATCGGCGGCAAATCATTAACGTCGTCAAATTTAACATCGACAACTGCACCTGTAACCTGGTTAATATGGCCTAACTTACCGCTGTTTTTTTCTTTTTTGATTGTTCTTTTGGTTTTGGCAACATCTTTGGCGTTTTCGGCATCAATTTGCTTTATCGCTTTTTTATCTTCAGCCAACAAAACATCTTTTTTCTTCACTGTTTTTTTAACGGTCTCTTTTGCCATTACAAATTCTCCCACATTTATTTTTCATCAACAAACCTATAAAGCCTCGGCTCCGGCAATAATTTCAATTAATTCGGTTGTAATTGCACCTTGACGCAAGCGATTATATTTCAATGTTAATTTTGCAATCATATCATTAGCGTTTCGTGTTGCATTATCCATTGAAGTCATTCTGGCGCCATGCTCGCTTGTCAAAGCATTAAGCAACATCTGAAACAGCTCCGAAACGACCGCCATAAATACAACATCGCTAAACACTTTTTCTTTTGCCACGTCATATTCATAAAAAGCATCGCCGTATTTGTCATCATAGCGCGGATCTTCCAAATCGACATTAAGTTCAAACGGAAGCAATTGATTGCATTTAACTTCTCGGTTAATTGCCGAGTGGAAATAGGTATAAATCACCTCGCAAACATCAAACTCTCCCAGCATGTACTTTTCGAGCAACATTTCGGCAATATCTTCTACTTCACGATAATTATCGTTTTTGTTGCCGACACCGACCAAAGTATCAAGCAAAACATCAGGATATCTGTGCTTTAGCGCATCACCCACTTTTTTACCGATACAAAGCACCTTCACCGTTTTTCCGTCACGTTGCAGTTCTTCTATTCTGCGTATTGTTTCGCGCAACACATATGCATTATAGCTACCGCACAATCCGCGATCAGATGACAGCACCAACAGCAAAAACTTTTCTTGCACTGGTTTAGACTGCATAATCAACGGATATACCGCTTCGGTATTATTGGCCTTGCTTTCCGTTTTTACCTCTTTATAAAGACGTCCGGCTATTGTTAACAGGCCCTCATAGTAGGTCTTAGACTTGGCCAGCAGGTCCTGCGACCGTCTCAACCGGGCGGCCGCAACCATCTTCATCGCCGAAGTAATTTTCTGCGTTGATTTAATACTTCCGATACGAGTTCTAAGTTCTTTCAAACCTGCCATTATCTATCATCCCTAAGCTGCTTTTTCCGAAGACCCGCTAAAGCGTTTCAAAAAGCTTTGATAGAAACTGTTTAGCTTGGCCTCTATTTCTTCGGATACAACCTTTTTCTCTGCAATTTCTTTCAACAAATCTTTGTGATTTGCTCTCAAATCTTGCAAGACTCTTTCTTCAAATTCGCGTATCCGGCTTAGTTCGACACTGTCCAAATATCCCTTAACGCCTGCAAATATTGCTACAACCTCTTCCTCCACCGGCATCGGTTTGTATTGGGGTTGTTTAAGCATTTCAGTCAATCTGGCACCTCTGGCCAACAAATTTTTCGTAGCTTGATCCAAATCAGATGCAAACTGTGAAAAAGCAGCCATCTCACGATACTGAGCCAAATCAAGTTTCATTGAACCTGAGACTTGTTTCATTGCTTTGATTTGAGCCGCCGAACCAACACGCGATACCGAAATACCGACGTTAACCGCAGGCCTTACACCTTGGTAGAACAAAGAGTTCTCCAAAAATATCTGACCATCCGTAATAGAAATCACATTAGTCGGAATATAAGCCGAAACATCACCTGCTTGGGTTTCGATCACAGGCATTGCCGTCAATGATCCTGCTCCCTCAGCATCACTCATTTTGGCAGCTCTTTCCAGCAAACGAGAATGTAGATAGAACACGTCTCCAGGATATGCCTCACGTCCTGGTGGACGACGCAACAACAACGACATCTGGCGATATGCCGTAGCCTGTTTAGATAAATCATCATAAAATATCACGGCATGCATTCCTCTGTCACGGAAGAACTCTCCCATAGCACATCCTGAATACGGTGCAATATACTGCATTGGAGCCGAATCAGATGCTGTTGCCGCAACCACGATTGTATAATCCATGGCACCATAATCTTTTAAGGTTTTAACCACTTGTGCCACGGTTGATCTTTTTTGTCCTATTGCAACATAAACACAATAAAGTTTATCTTTATCAGATTTAGCGGCATCATTAGTTTTTTTCTGATTGATTATGGTATCAAGAATAATTGCCGTTTTACCGGTTTGTCTGTCACCGATAATAAGCTCACGCTGTCCTCTGCCGATAGGAATCAAAGAATCGATTATTTTAATTCCGGTCTGTACTGGCTCATGCACCGAGCGTCGTTCAATAATTCCCGGAGCTTTAATGTCTGATCTGCTATATTCTTTTGCCTTAACGGGGCCCATTCCGTCAATAGGCTCACCCAAAGCATCAACCACTCTGCCCAACAGCTCTTTTCCGACCGGGACACTAACGATCGAGTTGGTCCTTTTAACAATATCGCCTTCTTTAATCTCTTGGTCAGAGCCAAATATAACCACGCCCACATTATCTTCTTCCAAGTTCAGGGCCATTCCCTTGACACCGCCTGCAAATTCGACCAACTCTCCGGCTTGCACGTCATCGAGTCCATATACACGAGCCACTCCGTCGCCGACGGACAAGACCTTTCCCACCTGAGCCACATCTATTTTAGCATCACTATGAGCAATTTTGTCTTTGATAATTGAAGATATCTCACTGGCAGATACAGACATTTCTATTTACCTTTCATCACATTTTCCAAATAATTCAGTTTTGTCGCCAAGCAATCGTCATACATTTGCGATCCGCATTTTATTCTCAAACCGCCCAACACCAACGGATTCAGATTATACTTAACCACAATTTTTCTACCCAATAATTTTTGCAAAACATTGCATAATTTTTCATCTTGCGCCGCAGATAATTCTTTTACGGTCTCGACCTCGACTTCAGCTATATTGTTTTTCCGATAATACACCTCGACAAACTCATCCAATATTGCCGCCAAATCAGACATTCTCCTGTTTTGGCTTATAATTTCCAAACAAGTTTTGGTATCATCATCAAGCTTAAGTATCTTCGAGGTTTTCGCCAACACATCCTCTTTATCTTCCTCACTCCACAGAGGACTGGCAAGGTATAGAGCAAACTCTTTATCTCGTTGCAAAAAAGCCCTCAATTTGGCAACATCTTCCCAGACTTTGCCAATCACCCCTTTTTCTGCAGCTGCTTCATAAAGGGCTGTCGAATAAACTTTAGCTATTTTGCTTTTAGAATTTTTTTTCACTTCTCTAACTCTTTATCTTTTTCCAAATTAACTTTTGCCATTCTATATATCAATTAGTTTCTTTTTTATTAACAACTTTCAATAAAAAGAATAAGGATCAATATCTATCTCCACCCGCACCGTCGAAGGTATTTTTACTCTTTTTAACCAGCTTGCTACAACATTTTGAATCTTCACATCTTTATCGGTTTTCACCAACAATCTGTAGCGATATTTATTGCGCAAAACAAATATTGGCGCAGGCGCCGGCCCAAGTGTTGAAATTTTGTCGTCGTTAAACGCTGTTTGCCCGAGCCAAATTGCCACCTTTTCGACCTCATCTTTCTTAGCTCCCGACACGATAACCGCCGCCAACTTACCAAACGGCGGCATTTTCAAGATTTTTCTCGATTCCTTTTCCAAGCGATAAAATTCTTCGCTGTTTCCGCTCACCAAAGCATTTAATACCGCATTATCAGGATACAAGGTCTGCAAATATACTTCGCCTTTTTTTTGACCTCTTCCGGCCCGTCCCGCGACCTGAGACAACAACTGATAAGTCCTCTCTGCCGCACGTAAATCGCTTCCCATCAGCCCCAAATCGGCATCAACGATTCCCACCAAAGTCAAATCCGGAAAATGATGTCCTTTGGCTAATATTTGCGTTCCGATAAGGATATCGATTTTGCCATCTTCCATTTCTTTAATTACCTGATGCACCTCTTTGAAATTGGTAACAAAATCAGAAGACAACACTCTGGTTCTGGCCAGCGGCAAACGATATTTTATCTCCTCGGCGATTCTTTCCACTCCCGGCCCGCAAGCCGTCAATCCCGTTTCTGAACCACATTCCGGACATTTGTCCGGAATATCCGTCATATATCCGCAATGATGACAAACAAGCTTGCCTGCTTTTTTATGTTCGGTCAGCCATGCCGTGCAGTTAGGGCACTGGATTCTGTGCCCACAGTCGCGGCATATCAAAAGCGGCGCATACCCTCTTCTGTTTAAAAACAATACGCTCTGTTCGCCTTTTTCATAATTTGCTTTAAGTTTTTCACAAAGTGTCGGTGACAACCAAGACACCCCCCATGACCCTTTAACCGGTTTATCTTTTTTCAGGTCAATAATTTTAATATCGGGCATTGCGGCATTGGCAAACCGCGATTTCAAGCAAACCTGATTATATTTGCCCTCGTCCACATTGCAAATTGTCTCCAAATCAGGTGTTGCAGTTGATAAGATGAGTGGTATTTGCTCTAATTTTGCCCTCACCACTGCCATATCTCTGCCCTGATAATTAACCACATCTTCTTGTTTATAAGATGCATCGTGGCTTTCATCTGCCACAATCAGCCCCAGATTAGGATATGGCAAAAACAATGCCGATCTCGCCCCGATGATAATTCTGGCCTCTCCTTGAGCCACTGCTTTCCAGGTATCGATTCTTTCTTTTTGGCTCAAAGCCGAGTGCCATTCCGCCGGTTTCACACCAAATCTTTTTTCAAATCGCCTCAACCACTGTGCGGTCAAGCCAATTTCCGGCACCAAAATCAGCACCTGTTTACCAATTGCAAAAGCTTTTTCCACCGCCTCAAAATAAACTTCCGTTTTGCCCGATCCGGTAACGCCCTTAAGCAAAGTGACATCAAATCCATTGCCGACTTTGGCGCATAATTCGCAAGCTGCCGCTTTTTGCTCATCGGTTAGTTCAACTTTTTGAAATCCGCAAATTGGTTTTTGATACTCTTTTTTCTTTTCGACCAAAACTTCTTTTAAGACGCCTGCCTCAATAAGCGTTTTTATCACACTTTGCCCTACCCCTGCTCCGGCTGCAATTTCCTGCCTGTTAAACGGGGCAAATTTCAAAAAATCCATAACCCGCCATCTGGCATCAGAGTTTTTTAGGCCGGCCTCGCTCAAAGTTTTGCCTGACAGCTCATAGAGTTTGAGCATTTTTGGATCATCAAACACCTGTCTGACACTAAGCACCATCTTTAAGACCAAACCTTTGAGCGCCATATTATAAGATGCCACAAACTCCACAAATTTGCGCATAGTGTCTTTTAGCGGCGGATAAGGCATAACCTCGATTATTTTTTTAATTTTTTTATCATCAAGCGTGCTTTGTTTGTTTACCTGCCACACCGCACCGACCAAAGTTTCTTTGCCAAACGAAACTTTGACCAAACTCCCCAACAAGACCGTATCATCTGCTTTATAATCAAACGGCTCATTAAACGGCAGTGGCAACAACACGCCCACAATCTGCATTTTACGTCCTCCGCAATATTTCTCCAAAGATTAGCAGTTTTATTTGTTTATCTCAAACATCATTCCGATTTACGCACAAAAAACATTTCCTTTAACAACCGTTTGTTAAATATTTTGTGTTTTAATTTAGATTTATGAAACAAGAGATAAAATACAGTTGTGCCGCTTCGGTTTTGGCTCTCATCAACGATTGGCAGCTTTGGCTTGCCAAAGAGCGTGGCTATTCGGCTCATACGGTAGAATCTTACGCCAGAGATTTATCGTTTTTCTTTTGTTTTTGGCAAGAATATTTGGGATATTTACCCGATATATCAGCGCTTCAATCAATAGATGTCAGAACATTTCGCGCTTTTTTAAGCCGGCAAAATCAACGCCATTTAAGCAAATCATCTTTAGCACGTGAGCTTTCATCGCTCAAAAGCTTTTTTCATTGGCTCAATCGCAACCATCTAATTGACAATACCGCCATCACCATTATCTCCTCTCCCAAAAAAGACAAGATTTTGCCAAAAGCGCTTGATGTTGACCAAACTCTAAACCTGCTTGATGCCGCTGCAGACTTTGCCAAAGACAAGTGGCAAGGGCTTAGAGATGTCGCCATTTTGACAATATTATACGGATGTGGTTTGCGAATTTCTGAAGCCCTGTCACTCAATATCGGAGATATTAATCATAACGATTTCCTCAAAATCCGGGGCAAAGGCAACAAAGAACGCTTAGTTCCCATTCTCCCCATAGTTAAAGATAAAATCGCTGCCTACCTTAAGGCTTGCCCCTATAATCAACAACCAGGAGATGCTTTATTCTTAGGAGCAAGAGGCGAGCGTATCAGTCCGCGCATTGTTCAGCGCACCTTGGAAAAGATTCGGAGCTATTTGGGGCTTCCCGATACTTTAACTCCCCATGCTCTGCGTCATTCTTTTGCCACTCACCTTTTGGCGCAAGGAACCGATTTGCGCTCCATTCAGGAATTATTGGGTCATGCGTCCCTATCCACCACCCAGCGCTACACCAATGTAGAGATTGAACACCTAAAAGAAGAATATAACAAGGCGCATCTGTTGGACGATTAACTCCTAAAAAAGCAAATAAAAAACCGGTCATGTATCAGACCGGCTTTTCAAACTAAGAAAATCAAAGTTTCGTTACTTTAACTTTTTCTCAACGAACTCTTCGTGTTTTTTAGACTTTTTATCATATTTTTTCAAAGTCAATTTTTCCGGATGAGTTCTCGGATTTTTCTCAGCAAGATAAAATGTACCCGTACCGGCTGTACTTTCCAATTTTACTTTTACTTTTACTGCTTTAGCCATTTTTCATACTCTTAATTTAAGGTTACAATACAAAACATTTGTGCGTAATATACATTTTTTTTGCGCTATGTCAACCCTAATTTTTATCTACTCTGACAAATTAAGCGCTTTTTTTGCCTCAGCAAGCTCTGTTTCGCTGTTTTCACGCTCATCAGGCGGACATTTTTTGCCATTATTAATATATTGAACTTCACCAAAAGTACAAATATCAGGTACAATTCCTTTTTTGTTAAGTTTTTTACCAGACGGTGTCATAAAAAATCCGTTTGTAATTGCCAAGACACCGCCTTCCGGATATAAGTTTATCAATTTTTGAACCGTTCCCTTACCTTTGGTGCCTGTTCCTATAACCGTGGCTCTTTTCTGTTCTTGTAATGCCGCTGTTAATACCTCAGCTGCTGATGCGCTGTTTCCGTCCACCAACATCACAATCGGCTTATGTGCAAACCAATCATCTTCTTCTGCCACATAATAAACTTCTTCATCTGTTTTTTTGCCTTTGATTGATGCAATTATCCCCTCATCCAAAAACAAATCTGCAATTTTGATTGCCTCGCCCAACATCCCACCCGGAGATGCCCGCAAATCCAAAATCAATCCTTTCGCATTTTCATATTCATTCAATGCTTTAAGAATTTCGTTTTTGGTCTGTTTATTAAATGCCGCTATTTTAATATACAAAGCATCACCATCCATGCGGGCGGCAAATTGTCTGTGATTTCTTACCTTTAGGCCGCTAGCTTCATCAGCATCTTCATAAAATTTTGAATCCTCATCCAAAATTTTTACCATTTCTTGTGCCATTATGCTATTGATTTCGAAATTTCTCTGCTCTGCTTTGGGCGATACTTTTTCAGCCATTGCAATAATCTTATCGGTCATGGCGCCCCATTCAAGCGCTGTATCATTTTCAGGCTTGTTTTCAACCATCACCACTTTTCCTTTATAATAAAGAGATATTCGTCTATTATCGTTGCCAACTGTCAAATTAGCATCAAGGTCTTTAAGTCCTTTAAGCGCGGCAACGGCCATCTTTTCATAGGTTATATCATATACATAGCTTGATTTTACCTGCAAATAAGTATTTGCCCAGCCCGAAACATCATCTGCTCTGGCAGCAAACCCCAACAAACAAATCAAAACAATCAACACTTTCATCATTTGTCAAATACTGCCTGCAACACCGTATGATCCGATGGTTTCTGACCACAGCGCGGCTTTTTGTTTACCTCGCAACTTTCAAACTTGTCAACGGCATATGCATTAAGCCACAAATAATCAATTCTCATTCCCCAATCATTATGAAACGCTGCTCCTGCATAATCCCAAAAGGTATAGCCGTTTTCTTTTTCATGCTTAATCTTAAAGGCATCATAAAAACCAAGATATGACAATGCTTTGAGTTTTTTTCTTACCTCGGGACGAAACAAGGCATTGTTCTTAAACACCGATGGGTCATAAACATCATTGTCGGTCATAATAACATTAAAATCACCGCCCAAAACAACCGGTTGTCTAAGTATTGCCAGTTCCTTGGCATGTTCCAAAAAGGCATCCATCCACTTAAGTTTGTAGCACCATTTGCTATCATCATCAGGATTGTTATAGGGCGGATTTCCGTTTGGCAAATAAATTGATGCAACCCGCCATTTTGTTCCTTCAATCGTAACATCTGCTTCCAAATATCTGGCGTTATCATCTTTCAACCCTGGCAGATTTTCCTGTATGACATTTATTTTATTTTTGCCAAGAATTGCCACTCCGTTATAACTTTTTTGTCCCAAGATTTTTGCCTCATATCCCAAAGTTTGCAGTTCAAAAAACGGGAAAGAATTAAACTCGGTTTTAATCTCCTGCAGCAAAACAACATCAGGCTTATCTTCTTTCAACCAAGCGATAAGATTATCGATTCTGGCATTGACGGAATTAACGTTATAGGTGGCAATTTTCATTTATTAACTCTTTCTTTAATTAGTTATCTTAAAGTAAAGTATAATATTTTTTTTATCATTGAAAGCAAAAAAAACATGACACTTGCAGATTATGCTACCAAAGATGAAGATTCCCGCGGACGAATGTACCATGACTATCCCAATCTTATTCGTTCGGATTTTCAGCGAGATCGCGATCGTCTAATTCACTCCGAAGCTTTTCGTCGTTTGGAGGGAAAGACCCAAGTATTTGCCTATCATGAGGGGCGCAACTATCGCACTCGCCTAACCCACAGCATTGAGGTTGCGCAAATTACCCGCACCCTGTGCAAAAATCTGCAACTAAACGAAGAACTCGGTGAGGCAATTGCTTTGGCCCATGATCTCGGGCATGCTCCTTTTGGCCATGCCGGCGAACGCGGTCTCAACCATTGCATGAAAGATTTTGGCGGTTTTGACCACAATATAAATTCTCTCAAAATTATGACCGAAATTGAACATCATTATCCCTGCTTCAACGGACTTAACCTCACTTGGGAAACTTTGGAAGGAACCGTAAAACACAACGGACCGATCAAAAGACCGTCAAACTCTTTCCTCAAAAATTTTAACAGGCGGTTTCCGCTTGATCTAAGTCACAACCCTTCTCTTGAGGCACAAATCGCCTCTTTTGCTGATGATATCGCCTATAACAATCACGACATTGATGATGGATTTCGTGCCGGATTTTTTAGTATTGAAGAACTTTGCGAGCTAGATTTTATCAAACAAATTATTACTCAATTTGATACCGAAAATCCAGGCTGTGAAGACGGGCTGCGTATTTATGCCATAACCCGCTCGCTTATAAGTGCCATGGTTTTTGACCTATTAAGCACCACACGGCATAATATTGATAATCATAATATTGCATCAGCCGATGACATCAGAAACGCCAAACATTTTGTTGCCGATTTTTCCCCACAAATGCACCAACAAATTTCCGATTTGCACCAGTTTTTGACCAAACACTTTTATACTCACAGCAATATTGCCCGCATGGACATGAAATCTCAAAAAATTGTTGAAGAATTGTTCACCGCTTTTATGAACGACTACAAGTTGCTCCCCATGGAACTAAGGCCCAAAATAGATGCTTCATCTTCCGAGCACGACAAAGCAGATTGTATTTGCACTTATATTGCCTGCATGACCGATGCTTTTGCTCTTGAAGAGCACCAAAAATTATTTAACATGAACTACCGTTTTTAGGCTTTGTTAAGGGATTATAAAGTTTTTTATTATATACATGCTTTTATAAATCATTTTTATAATAAGGAGAGCTGCAATGCTTGATGATTTTCGTGATGATGATACAACCGAGAAAGATGGTGAATTTTTGGATGAATTCAGACAACGTCTTAATTCTCAACCGTTGGACAGTCTTGAAGAGCGAAAAAACGACATTACCCGTTCACAGCATATTTTTTTGGGTACGGTGTTGGGTGTCGGGCTTGCAGGTATCGTAAGTTGGTTTATTCTTTCTCCTGATTATTCTAGTGTCCAAGATGCCGAAATTCCGGTTGTCAGAAGACCGCAAGCGGCAATCAAAGTTCAGCCGGCCGACCCAGGTGGCATGGAAATTCTAAACCAAGACAAAACCGTTTATGATATTGTCGAAAAGAAAGACAGCTCAGATGCAAAAGTCGAAAATCTTCTCCCTCCTCCCGAAGAACCAAAATTGGTTTTGGCCGACACATCGGCTGATTCTTCACCCCGGGCTGCCAAAGAAAAAGAAGTAGAAACTCCTGCCATAGCTGCGCCTCAGGTTACTGCCGACACATCTGCCAAAGTTGCAAATTCTGCTGACGCCAAATTGCAACCAGAAACCCAAACTCCTAAGGAAGAACCTAAAGAAGAAATAAAAATTGAAATCAAACAACCAGAACCTTCCGTTGTGGCATCAAAACCGAAAGCTCAGGCTCAAAAAGAACAAGCCATTGCCAACGGTTCATGGCAGATTCAATTAATTTCATCTCCCAATAAATCAGCTATGGAAAAAGCCTGGAATGACCTCAGCAAAAAATATGCCGTTCTTAAAGGCCTTCCGCATGAAGTCGAAACCGCCGACTTAGGATCTAAGGGAATCTTCTATCGTCTAAAAGCCGGAGCTTTCAAAGAAAGAGCCGAAGCCGACAAAATATGCAATTCCATCAAATCGGCTGGTGGATCTTGTTTGGTAAAGAAAAAATAATGATAATAAAAATTGCAACATCGGCACTTGCCGTCTTTACAGCCATCATCGCCCATGAAATTGCTCATGGATATGTTGCCAAACGCCTAGGCGATGACACAGCACAACAACAAGGCCGCCTGTCGCTAAATCCGCTTAAACATATTGATATTTTTGGCACTTTGATACTTCCTGTTTTGTTGTTTTTAGCCAAAACCGGTTTTATCTTTGGTTGGGCAAAGCCTGTTCCGATTAACTATGCCAAACTAAGATCTAAATACGGCATTGTTTTAGTTGCATCTGCCGGTGTTATGATGAATTTTATTCTGGCTCTAATATCGGCTGTGTTGCTTAAATTATCGCTTCTTATTCCGTTTGGCGCGATTAGTGGTGTTTTAGCCATGTTTTGGCTGCAAATGATTTTTTTCAACATCGTTCTGGCAGTCTTTAACTTGTTACCATTACCGCCGTTGGATGGCTCCAAAATTCTACTTGGTTGGTCAGATAATCAATACATTCAAAAATTTCTTAACTCTGATCGTACGGGTTTAATATTTATCATTTTTGTGGCATTTATTTTGCCGGCTCTATTACAAACTTTCGGCATTAATTTCAACCCATTTGCGGCCTACCTCCGTCAAACATCTCTGTTGCTTACCGGCTGGTTGATTTAGGCCAACACAAAGGAGGTATCAGTGTCATCACGTCCCTTGGCAGCCATGTTATCATGTTCAGGCCTTAAACTAACCGATCAAGAAAAAAAAATATTCGCAGCCGGCAATCCTCTCGGTATAATTTTATTTAGCCGCAATATATCAGACAAAGAGCAGCTAAAGCTGCTTATCCGCGATATCCGGGAGACTATCGGCCGGCAAGATGTCTTAATTGCCGTTGATCAGGAAGGCGGAAGAGTAAGACGTCTCAAAGAACCGCAATTCAGATCTTATGCCTCGCAATATGACATAGGATCAATGCCCAAAGGCCAAGCCCTAAGAGCTGCTTTTTTGCAAGCATGTCTAATCAGCCAAGACCTGCGTGAAGTAGGAATTAACGTTAATTTTGCTCCGGTTTTGGACATCTGCCATCCATCCACCACCGAAGCCCTCAAAAGCCGCTGTTTTTCGTCCTTGGCACCTGTTGTTTCACTTCTTGGCAAAACCATGGTTGATGCCTATATTGCATCAGGCATTCTGCCTTGCATCAAACATCTTCCCGGACACGGCCTTGCTGTTTCTGATCCTCATCTCAAACTGCCGATTATTGATATCAGCCCCTCGCAATTAGCTACCGAGATACAACCATTTCAACATTGCGCCGCAGCGCCTTTAGGTATGACGGCACACATTCTCTTGCCGCAAATAGATAAAAACAATCCGGCGACCCAAAGTCCTCAAATCATCAAACAAATAATTCGTGATAAAATCGGATTTCAGGGTTTTTTGTTTTCCGATTCGATAGATATGAAAGCCCTGCAAGGAAGCATAACCGAAAAGGCACTTACATCTCTTCGTGCCGGTTGTGATTGTATTTGTTATTGCATGGGTAAAGCTCCTGATTTGGAGGCTCTCACATCAGCTTGTCCAAAATTATCCGACGCCTCCATGCAACGTCTGGACAAAGCCTTGCAAATTTTGCATAATACCCCTATATCAATAAACCAAAGTGATATTGAAGAATATAATACCCTCATAAGCAATATCACCCCCTACCAAGAAAAATACGATGCGACCGAAGTCCTGCATCAATTACAATAAAGGAAAAACGATATGCTTTCATGGATTTTAATTGCTCTTGCCATTGCCATAATATTCGGTGTTATCAAGGTTGAAGACATCAAAGATCAAAGTTTGAAATTATGGGCTTATATCAAAAAACTTTGGCAAGAATTAATTGTTGCCGGCAGTCATAAATCAGCCGACATCAAATTAATCAGCGACCAAAAAGATAGCTCATCTCGTGACGATAATCACACTGATGATACTGCCAAATAATTTATTCACCATTATCAAAAATTATTATGGTATTTTAAATATTTATATGTTATAGTATAAATATAGGCCTAAAGTATATTAGGTTTTTACTCTTATGGGAGAATCCGCATGAGTATTTCGTCCACACGTCGTATCGGCAGCGCTACTTCATCAACTTCAAAAGTTGATCGTCGTTCTTTTGAGCCTAACAATCACTCGCAATTTGTTGAAAACATTGACACCAATAACAATGTCTTGATTAAAGACGACACCAATGACGAGCGTGAAAACCGTCGTCAACCGCCTGCACGCCAGCCTGTTACTGATTTCAACTCCGCCTCCCCTGATATTTCCAACAGCATCGAGGCCATGGCTCTCAGCGGGATGTTTGAAGATACCTCGACATCTCCTCCCAACAACAGTAAAGTTGGCGTTTATAATACCAATCAATCCATCATCAAAGATGAAGAAATCGAGCGCACCGGACGCAGTTATTTAAAGCATTTTTACGAAAAAAACGAACATATTACTGATGTTGATGAGTTTGTCTGACATCATTTATTGCTCTACCGGCTCCATTAGCGGCATCTCGCGCCAATGTTTTTGCTCCGTCATCAACTTGTGTTGCCATCTCACCCAGCGTTGTTGATGATGTTATATCACCGTCATAAATTCCTTTTCCGACAATATAAAGAGCAATTATAACAATATATATAAATCAAATATTTCAAAAATTTTGCCATTATTTTTTCCTTTTGATAATTGTTGCTTCGACAAAGATATATACTTATTTTGGCCGATTTAAACAACCGATACCAAATAAACTTCCACTAGCTAACGCAAGTGGTATTACCTGTTCCGAACTACGTTCGCCCTGCCCAAAGGCTTCGCAAGCCTAACGGCTGGGCAGGTATGTCTACATCTACCTGCTTACGCAGGTAGTGTTACGTTCGAATCATGAACCTCCACCGGCTAATGCCGGTGGTATCATTTTAGTTCAAGCCAAGCTTGCCCCATATCTTCGCGCCCT
>CALXTM010000012.1 GCA_944391415.1 uncultured Alphaproteobacteria bacterium | reverse complement strand
GGGCAAGATATCACCGCCGCCGCAATCGGGTTGAACGAGGCCTTGTGGCAAACGACAGGCGACATCAACCGGTCGGTATCAGAGCTGACCCAAGCCATCACCACCTTGCGTTCTTTGGCCGAGAGCCTTGGCAACCAATATTCCATCATCCAAACGAGGGCTGATTTTACAGAAGGCCTGACGGATATATTAGAAACCGGAGCCGATGAGCTGACCTTGGCCGACATGAACGAGGCATCGGCCCAATATCTGTCGCTGCAAACGCGTCAGCAACTGGCGCTCAACTCTTTGTCTTTGGCCGCTCAATCGGCACAAAGCGTCTTGAGTTTGTTCTTATAGATATTTGAGAGCCGCAAAACCGCCAATCAGCAACAACAAAAAAATTACTGACAAAATGCCCAGATGTTTTTCAATAAATATTTTCATCGGCGGACCATATTTTTTGAGCAACCAGGCCACTAAGAAAAAGCGCATGCCACGCGCCAAAACCGAGGCAACCGTAAATACAAACAAATCAAGATGTACTACCCCGCTTGCAATGGTGATGATTTTGTAGGGAAAAGGAGTGATGCCGGCACCAAAAACAATCCAAGCGCCATATTGGTGATAGTAGTCTTCAAATTGATGAAATTGCTCCAGCGCATTATAAAACTCAAGAATCGGTTTGGCGATTAAATCAAAGGCAAAAACCCCGATGCCATAGCCAAAATAACCGCCCAAAACGCTGGCAATGGTGGCAAGTGAGGCAATGTGCCAGGCTTTGTTGGGAGTGGCCAACACCATGGGAATAATCATGACATCCGGTGGAATGGGAAAAAACGAACTTTCGGCAAAGGCCACCAAAAACAGAAATAACATGGCATTGGGCTTGGCCGAAAGATCAAGCATGATGTCATAGGTTTTTTGTACCAGATGATGAAAATATTTGAGCATGGTTTATCCTTGGCAGTTGCAATGATGATGGTCGCAATTGCAATGATGCGACGATTGTTGGTGGCGGCAGAAAGCGGCAAAAGTGTTGGCAAGCAACATGGCAACGGTCATCGGACCAACACCGCCCGGAACCGGGGTAATGAAAGATGCTTTGTTGACAGCCTCAGCAAAATCAACATCACCACAGAGTTTGCCATCAATACGGTTGATACCTACATCAATTACCACGGCGCCTTCTTTGATCCAGTCACCTTTGATAAGACATGGTTGCCCACAGGCGGCAATGATGATGTCGGCTGTTTTGACAATTGATGGGAGGTCTTGGGTCCTGGAGTGGGTGATGGTGACAGTGCAATTTTGGTTGAGCAAAAGCGTGGAAACCGGACGACCGACGATGTTGGAGCGGCCGATAATTACGGCATGCTTGCCTTCAAGCTCAATCCCGGTTGAAAGTAAAAGATGCAAAATGCCTTTGGGCGTGGCCGAAATAAAAGCATCAGGACTGTTGTAGGATAATAAACCGGTATTATACGGACTAAACCCATCAACATCTTTGGACGGGGCAATGCGTGAAAGAATTTTGAGTCGGTCAAGATGTTTTGGCAGCGGAAGCTGGACAATAATGCCGTCAATATGATGATTGGCATTGAGCTCATCAATAACATTGAGCAGGGCTTGTTCGCCAATGGTTGAGGAAAATTCCATTACCTCGCAACCGATGCCAACCTCGGCAGCGGCTTTTTGTTTGTTACGCACATAAATTTTGCTGGCATCGTCGTCGCCAACCAAAATAACCGCCAAAACAGGCATGTCTTCCGACGGAAAATCGGCAATCTTTTGCGCAAGTGTTTTTCGAAAAGCGGCGGAAATCTCTTTGCCATTGATAATTTGTGCTGTCATGATAGCTTATTCCTTTTCAACCAAAGCCGTCAAACGAGGCAAAATTAGGTCCTTGTTTGCTGTTATAAGGATTTTTTTGTATCTGTCAAGCTCTCCGGCAATAATATGAACATCTGATTTGGAAATTTGCAATTGTTGCGCCAACCAATTAATCAGCTCGCGATTGGCTTTGCCCTTTTCGGCAACGCTGACAACACAGATCTTTAGGAAGCCGTCTCCGTTTGGCGCGGCAAATATACCGCCTAAGCGACAAGAAGAAGAGTTAGGCGTGAGCCTAACTCTTAGAATAATGCCGTTTGATGTTTCGTCAAATATGTGCATTAACCAGCTATTAAGATCCGCAAACTGGCAATCAAACGAATGATAAAGTATAAAACCAACAGCAAAATAAACGGTGAAAAATCAATACCAGAAAAAACAGTTGGAATTTTTGATTTGATTTTGTCGTAGACAGGAACCGTTGCTTTGTCTAACAATTCGACTGTTTTGAGAGCATATTTGTTGGACGGCTCAAGAATTTTGAAATGGATGAGCCAGAACAAAACAACCTGAACAACAACAATCTTGAAATAAATGTCAACTATAAGACCAATGATTTCCAAAAAAGGATCAAAAATAACCATAAAAAATCTCCTTTGAATGTTGTGGTTAATTTAATATCGGAATAGCGCAACTTGGGGTGCTTGTCAACGACTATGAAGAAGAGCTGTTAGAATATTCGCGAAAGTCACTGACCCTAAATCCGCGGAGATTGCGCGGATATTGCCGCAAAGAAGATTGTTGTTGCGGCTGGTCTTGCTGATTTTGCCGACGTAGCCACTCTTCTTTGGAGATGCCGTTGCGCATGGCCGTGAACATGGCTATCATTTGCTCGCGGTTTAGTTTGGCGGTGTTTATCTTGGTGATGGCTTCTTCTTTGGTGGTGGTGTTGGGACGAAGATTAACAAAACTTTCGCCGATGCCATGCTCCAAAAGAGAGGCATCTTTGTCTTTGAGCAGACGACGTTCACCAAGGCTGAGCATTTCGTCGGTAAGGGCAACTCCGGCAAGAGCCGCCGTGGTGCGAACGGCAGCAGTGCGCTCGCGACGTTCTTGCTCATCAAAATATTCTTTGCTGTCGGCATGGGACTTAGTTGCTTGGGTGCGCTCACGCAATCGGCGAAGCTCACTTAGTTTGAAGGTCAAAAATTTGAGCTTTTCTTGAGCTTCGGTCTGTTGACGGCAGTGAGGATTAAGCGCAGCTCCGGAGTAAAGCGAGATAATTCGTTTTATTTCGGTTTCGCGGTCGTCAAGAAATGAGATAAAAGTGTTGCGCTCAACAATTTCTTCTTCGGTGGTGCCTTGGGTGTTGATGTTAATTTCAATTTGTTGCTGGCGCTCAATCCAGTCATAATACTCGGCACGAGGATCCTCGCTGGAATATAGATTTTGCAGGCTTTCGGCAATCAAAAAGTCTAGGTCAAAAGCATCAATGGTATTCTCGCCGATTTTAACCTTTGAGACAGTGTTGTCAGAGCGCGATTGCCAGAGAACCGGCGTCCAAAGATTGTTAAATTGGTTGTAGTTGGCAATACGCTTTTGAGCAAGATGATCAATCATTTCATCGTGGCGTTTGAGGCCTTGGGCCGCAATCAATTCGTCGGCTTTGGTTTTGAGGAGTTGCGGCGGCATCTTGGCAATAGAGGCTGACAGGGTTTCGTTGCGTGATTTGATATCTTGCGGAAGATAGGTGCGGGGAAAAGGACGGTTTCCTTGCTCAAATTCAAGCTGCTCCTTGAAGTCGGAGTAGGCGGCAAAATCTTGCGAAGAGGTTATGTCGACATCTTGTAAATTAACAATCATGTTTTCCATGGGAGAAAATTCCTTCAGATAAAGTTAAACCTGTTCAAAAATAATTTTGCCTTCTTCAAGCCAAATGATGCGGTCGACGACCCATTGGCTGATTTGCTCAACTTTTTCAAGCTCAACTCCCATGGCCTGCCCCATCTTGCCGATAAGAAGAACCTCGCGCTCGGACAGGTCGCCGTCGGAATTGGCCAAAAGGCAGCATTCTTTGATAAGCTGAAGCGCCGCCTGGCGATTTTTGATGCAAGCAACTTTTTGCAAAAGTTCATCATCGGAAAGTTTTTGCAAAACAATGTCGGATTTGTCTTTGGAAATGCCAAAAACAATTGCCAAATCTTTGATAAATGATTTCTCTTCGTCTTCAAAATTCTTGTCGCAGCGAGCCAGCCTGGTCAGGGCTTGCAAAAAAATGATCTTTTCATCCTCAGATAGTTGGGAAATGTAATTGGTTTGGTTTTCCATATTGAAGCTTGACATATAAAAATCTCCTAAAAGTATCATCCACATCTAAACATTAGCAAAAAAATGTTAAATTTTCAACCAAAATAAGGAAAAAGCCAAAAAAAGTTTGAAAAAACAAAAATAATGACATAGTGTAAAAAATAAAAATATTAAAAGTTAATTTTGGAAGAATATGAAAAAATATTATATCAAAACTTTCGGCTGCCAGATGAATGTTTATGATTCCCACAGAGTGGCTGGCATTTTGCAAAGTTTGGGCTGGTCAGAGGCCGCAACATTAAAACAGGCCGATTTGGTTATCTTTAACACTTGTCATATCAGAGAAAAAGCAACCGAAAAATTGTTTTCTGATTTGGGCAGAGTTTATTTGCTTAAACAGGAAAGAGCAATTGAAGGGAAAAAGACCGTTATCGGGGTTTTGGGGTGTGTGGTTCAGGCCGAGGATGAGCAAATCGCCAAAAGAGCTCCTTATGTGGATTTTGCTTTGGGCCCGCTGACATATTACAGATTGCCGGAAATATTGGAAAAGATAGCCCGCAAGTCAGGTGATACCATTATTGAAACAGATTTTCCCGCCGAATCGAAGTTTGATTTCTTGCCGCAAAATAAAAGCGAGGGCGGTTGTTCGTATTTGGCAATTCAGGAAGGTTGCAATAATTTTTGTACTTATTGCGTGGTGCCTTATACCAGAGGAATCGAAACATCAAGACCAATTGAGGATGTATTGGCCGAGGCAAAAAAACTGGTGGCAGAGGGGACCTTAGAAATTAATTTACTGGGGCAAAACGTTAATTCTTATCATGGTGAAGACAAAAACGGAAAAGAACGAGATTTGGCGTATTTGCTTAGAAAACTTGACGAGATAGACGGACTGAAACGAATCCGCTATACAACATCTTATCCGGCGGATGTTACCGATGATTTGATCAGATGTCATGCAGAAATAACAAAATTGATGCCTTATTTGCATCTACCGATACAGTCTGGCTCGGACGCTGTTTTGCGGGCGATGAATCGTCGGCATGATGTGGCTAAATATTTGGACGTAATCTATCGTTTGAAAGAGGCTAATCCTGAAATAGGATTTTCTTCGGATTTTATTGTGGGGTTTCCGGGTGAGAGTGACAAAGATTTTGAAGATACGTTGAATTTGGTTGACAAAGTTAAATTTATTCAGGCTTTTTCTTTCAAATATTCGCGGCGTCCCGGAACGCCGGCGGCGGTTATGCCAAATCAGGTAGAAGAAAAAGTCAAAGAAAAAAGACTGGAAATTTTGCAAAACAAGCTGTTTGATTATCAGCTGAAATTTAACCAACAGACAGTGGGAAAAACAGTTGAGGTTTTGTTTGAGGGGAAAGGGCGTCATGCCGGACAGTTGACCGGCAGAACACCTTATATGCAGAATTTGTATGCAAAGGCGGATAAAGGCTTGTTGAATAAAATTATTCGTGTTAAAGTGGAAGAAGCAACAATGAATTCATTATCGGGTACAATCGTAGAGGGATAAAAATATGGCCGAAATTTCTTTTGAATTGTTTAATAATGCTTTGGCTCAACAGGTGGTCGGAGCTCAAGATGCCAATCTTAAATTGTTGGAAAAATGCTTGAAGGTTGAAATTACCAGTTTTGGCAACAATATTACGATTAAAGGTGACAAAAACGCTATCGAACAGGCCAAAATTGCAATTGATGTGTTGTATAACAAGGTCAGCAAGGGAATAGAAATCGGCGAGCAAGAGGTGAAAGCCGCTGCCAGAATGAGCGGAGATAATGTCGATGGAAAAACGGCCAAAGATCTGAGCGAACTGGTGTTAAAGACCAAAAAACGTCATATATATCCGCGCTCGGCAACCCAGGCAGAATATATTCAGACCATGATGCAAAATGAATTGGTATTCGGTTTGGGGCCTGCCGGTACCGGTAAAACTTATTTGGCAGTGGCTTTGGCGGTATCGATGATGCTGGAAGGGACTATCGATAAGATTATATTATCAAGACCGGCGGTTGAAGCCGGAGAAAATTTGGGATTTTTGCCGGGAGATCTGAAAGACAAGGTCGACCCTTATTTGCGTCCGCTTTATGATGCTTTGTATGAAATGTTGCCGGCCGAACAGGTTGACAAAAAAATTGCTTTGGGCGAGATAGAAATTGCTCCGTTGGCATTTATGCGCGGGCGGACATTGTCCAATGCATTTGTTATTTTGGATGAGGCGCAGAACACAACCCCAATGCAAATGAAAATGTTTTTGACCAGATTGGGCGAGAATTCCAGAATGGTGGTCAACGGCGATTTGAGCCAGGTGGATTTGCCGCATGGGGTTATATCGGGACTTAGGGATGCATTGGAGGTGTTGAAAGGTACGCCAAATATCGGTGCAGTACGGTTTTCGGCTGAGGATGTGGTAAGGCATGGGTTGGTGGCTAAAATTGTCCAGGCCTATGAGCAAAGAAGCAAAAAAGAGTATGGTGATGAGTAACCAGCTTAATGTTATTGAAGATGATGAAAAATGGCCGGCAAGCTATGCCAAAGCAGCCGAAGCAGTGTTTGCAACAACTTTGGAATATCTGAAAAAATATCAGCTTGGCAATAAAATTACTTTTGACAAGCCGATAGTGGTTAATTTGAGCCTTAGCAATGATGATGTGGTGCATGAGCTAAATGCCCAGTTTAGGGGAATTGATCGGCCGACCAACGTGTTGTCTTTTGCCAATGTCGATGATGAGAATTTTGCAGATGAGGTTGCATGTGCCGCCGAGGTAGAGCTTGGCGACATTATCATTGCGCGTCAAACATTGCAAAAAGAGGCCGAAGAAAAACATATTTTGCCGGAGCATCATTTTGCCCATTTGTTGGTGCACGGAATTTTGCATTTGTGCGGATATGATCATCAAAATGATGATGAAGCCGAAGAAATGGAAAGTATAGAGGTCAAAATTTTGGAACAACTAAATATTAACAATCCTTATGAGGAGCAATAAAAAAAGATGTCTCAGGAAGATAGTCAGGACGAAAATATTTTCAAACGGTGGTTTAATCGACACAAGAATCAGGAAACCGTGCGCGAAACCATTGAAGATTTGATTGAAGAAGCCGTGGAGAATGGCGATAAAGATTTTAGCGAGCACGAGCAGCTGCTGCTGAACAATGTATTGGATTTGAAATATAGAAAGTGCAGCAGTGTCATGATTCCAAGAGCAGAAATAGTGGCATTTTCAAAAGATGGGAGCATCTTTGATTTGGCTGATTTGATGATATCAGAAGGACACTCAAGAATCCCAATCTATGGCGAATCTTTGGATGATATCATCGGCATCGTCCACGTTATTGATTTGGTTAAAGGTGTGTTGCAAAATCAGCGAGAACTTAAAGCCGTAGATGTTTTGAGCAATAAAATAAAATTTGTATCGCAAGAGAAAAAAGTGCTCGATTTGTTGAAAGAAATGCAGCAAGAAAAAATTCATATGGCGGTGGTGGTTGATGAATACGGCGGTATTGACGGATTGATCACTATTGAAGATTTGTTAGAAGAAATCGTCGGTGATATTGAGGATGAATATGACCATGAAGAAGAACCGGTGATTTCCAACCAACAAAACGGTAATATTTTGGCTGACGGAAAAGCCGAGTTGCAAGAAATCAAAGAGACTTGCGGCTTGGATTTGTACGAAGGGCTAAACGATGAAGAGGCCGATGAAATTGAGACGCTTAACGGGCTTATCTTCCATTTTATACAAAGAGTGCCGGAAAAAGGCGAAGTTATCAACGGATTGAACGGTATTAAATTTAGAATTTTGGAGGTTGATCCTTGCCAAATTAAAAAAGTTATTATCGTTAAACCACAACCGGCAGAAAACAAGCAATAATGAGGTCTCTGCTCAAATACCCCAAAACAACGGCTTTTGCCGCAGGTGCACTGAGTGTGGCGGCGTTTGCGCCGTATTATATGATGTGGGCGGCAGTGGCGGCATTTGCGGTTTTGATGTTTGAATTGCTTGAGGCCGAAAACAGACGCAGTTTGTTTGCCAGGGCATATAGTTTTGGGTTTGCTCATTTTGCGCTGGGGTTTAGCTGGGTTGGCAATGCCTTGTTGATTGAGCCGGAAAAATTCGGGTGGCTTTATCCGATTACCTTGATTGCATCGGGGGCGTTTTTTGGGTTGTTTTTCGGGGTGCCGGCATGGCTTATTCCGCTGAAAAGAAAGCCTTGGCAAAAGTGGTTGTTCTTTTGTGCCGGGGTGGTGATTTTTGAGTGGATAAGGAGTTTTATCTTTACGGGTTTTCCGTGGAACCTAATCGGATATACGGTGGCTTTTAGCGATGAGATGATTCAAGCGGCTTCTTGGGGCGGAAGCTATATTTTGTCGTTGGCAATGTTGTTGGTATATACGATTGGCGGATTATGGCTGGCAGATGGCAAGCTTAAAACATTGGTAAAATGCGCTATGGCGGCAGGGCTTGTGGTCGGCGGAATTTGGATCGGGGGTTATTGGCGGCTAAAGACGGCAGATATTCACGAAACAGGCAAGATTGTGCGCATTGTGCAGCCGAGTATTCCCCAGGAGATGAAATGGAATCGAAGTATTGCCGAAAAAATTTTTTTGACATATCTCGAACTTAGTCAATCGCCAAGTAAACAGAGGCCTGATTTGATTGTATGGGGCGAGACGGCATCGCCTTTTGCGCTGGATGAAGATGAACAGCATTTGCAGTTGGTGAAAAAGATTATACCAGAGAACGGTTATTTGGTTACCGGCATGATAACTTATCAACCGGTTGGCGAGTGGTATATGCCGCATAATTCAATGGTGATTATTAACCATACAGGCGAGGTGGTGGCCTATTATCACAAAAGCCATTTGGTGCCGTTTGGCGAATATATTCCGCTGCGTGAATATTTGCCGGATTTTGTCAGGCCGGTGGCAAATGCAATTGGCACGTTTGGTCGAGGAAACGGGCCGAAAAAAATTGTGTTGGATGATATGCCGTCGTTGGGCGGGGTTATTTGTTATGAGATAATTTTTCCGCACAAGATTGTGGATGAGGCATCACGTCCGGACTTTTTGATAAACCTGACCAACGACGGATGGTATGGTAACTCGGCCGGGCCATATCAACATTGGGCGGCAACCAAAATGCGCGCGGTTGAGGAGGGAATATCAATCGTTAGAGCAGCCAACAACGGTATCAGCGGAATGATTAATGCCTATGGGCAAGATAAAAAGATTATGCCGCTTAATTACAAAGGTTATCTGGATGTTGGGTTAGATGAACCTCAACAAAAGAAAACGTTATATAGCCGATTTGGTAATTGGGTATGTTTAACCTTTTGCTTGATTTTGGCATTTTTAGGTGGTATAAAAATAGAAAATGAATAATGCCGGTTGAAATTCCGGTTGTTTTAATTGCTTTTATGATAAGGACTAAAAAATGAAATCTGTATCGCGTAAAGCATCTAGGGGTAGGACTCCTTCGGGCGAGCCTAATCCGATTGATATCCATGTCGGCAACCGTATCAGAATGCGCCGCAATATCTTGGGGTGGAGCCAAGAAAAATTGGGCGATTTGTTGGGGCTGACATTTCAACAAATTCAAAAATATGAAAAAGGGCTAAACCGCGTCAGCGCCAGCAGATTGTGGGATTTTAGCGTGGTTATGGATACGCCGATCAGCTTTTTCTATGATGATATGGACAAGACAGTGGCCAAACAAAGCCCGAGAATGTTCAGCAATCCCGAGGCAGATGCTACGCTTAACGAGGATTTGGAGGTGTTTAATACCGACCCGATGTTAAAACAAGAGACGCTGGAGTTGGTCAGGGCTTATTATAAAATAAGCAATCGCCAAGCGGCCAAACATTTGTTTGATTTGATTGTGGCAATGTCAAAAAGTCCTTATGTACACGCCAAAGAAGACAATACAGAGAAAGATGCAAAATAGGCGGGAGTTATAAAATAAAAAAGCGCCGATTGATGTCGGTGCTTTTTTTTGCAGGTAATGGCGCTGGTTAGTATGAAATGACGCATCTGAGATTTGAACATTGTCTGGTTTCGTGGAATTCAAGCGATCCTCCCCCAACTCTCATGTAGATGACAGCACAGTAGTTGTCACCATGTCCGCCTTTGTCAGTTGTCCAATAGTTGTCACTGTCGCCTACTGCGATATCTATACCAAGGTTTTCTGCTCCTAGGGCATCATAGGCAGTCTGCCAGTTGGCTTTGGAGGGGATGTTGCGACGTTTGCCTTTATCTGTTTGAGACTGGCAATACCAGTTTGCATCTGCAAAATATTCATAATTGTAGTAATTGCTTGTAGTAGGAGCATCTTCCAGGCTCATAGCCAGTTTGTTGGTTGTGTCAAACACTATGCCAATGGGGTTTTCGGTGCTGGGGGCGTCGGCTTCGTCATAACATTGTAAGTCAGAATATAGCGTTGACCCGACAGAGCAGTGGATGCCCGATTTGTATCTGCGGCAAAAAACCGCCTCGGTATCAAAAGGACAACGCACCATATCACTACCAGAGCAATCTGTAGGAGTGTCGGTATAACCAAGCTCTTCGCAGCTTGGCGGAAGTGCGCAGTCGATGGCGGCTTAGGCCTGGTTTGCCCAAAGCAGGCTAAAAAAAGCAATGTAAAACAGGTATTTTGTCATGGCAATATCCTTATTAAAAGTTGCAAAAATGGCTCAAATAAACGACCCTTTATGTTGACCACTTATTGTAAGTGTATCAGAGCTTACTAAAAAACGCAACAAATTTAATAAAATTCCCCATTAGAAGCAAAAATTAACCATCTGCTAAAAGCTTGACTAAACCTGGTCAACATAAAGGGTCGTTTATTTTGACCAGGGCGGTCGATTGAGATGAGGGGATAACTATGAATAAGTATGTCTTTGTTGGAATAATTGCAGCGAGTATGTTGATTATGCACTCAGCTGGCGCTGTTGCTATTATTAGTTGTCACATACCGCCAAGTTGCGAGGAGCTGGGGTATACCGATGTTGCTGCCGATTGTGAGCCGCAAAAAGCAATACTGAAATGTCCGTTTGATGAAAATAAGGTGTTTTGCCAGGCATATAAATTTGTAGATTGTGCGAATTATATTGGATTATATTCTGATTTGAGATGCTATAAAAATCGTAATAATATCCCTGAAGGAGTGGAGCAAATCGGGGTAGTGTTTGATGAGGTAAATAGAATAGCCGTTAGCCCTGAATATCCCAAGTCTAGCTATAATAATACGGAAATAGATATTACTTGGCAGGAGGCAATAGATTTTTGTGCGGCTATGGATGTAGGCGGGCTGGAATGGCGATTGCCAACAGTAGCTGAATATGAAGTATTGTACGAGGGGGTTGATGAGCTTATAGAGGCAGGTATAAAAATTGGGCAACCCGGCGCTGGATACTGGAGTGCCGATGAGGTAAATGAAGATGAGGTATATACGGTTGATTTGATGCGTCCCGGATTTGGATATGGGCCTTTTGAAAAAGCCTCAGAGACACTCGTTAGATGTGTAGCATCATTTTAGAAATCGGGAGAAAGATGCGATGAAAAAATATATCGGATTATTGTTGGCGGTAGTGATAATAGGTGAAGCAAGCGCAGCGACAGATTGCGCAATGGCACCTGATTGTAAGGAGCTTGGATATATCAATGAGGTGTCCGAGTGTGATGCAACCAAGGGAATGGTTAAATGTCCGTTTGACGAGCAAGCGGTATTTTGCCGGGAATATAGAACAGCTGATTGTCTTGTTGGGGCTATACTATATTCGGACGGAAAATGCTATAATAGTTTTAATAGCAATTATAATGTGCCTGAGGGGGTAGTACCGATTGGGGTGGTGCTTGATGAGGTTAATAGGCTTGCCGCAGCTTTAAAAGACGCTCCGGGAACTTATACGCAGGTCGAGGCTATTGATTATTGCGCCAATGATAAAACAGGCGGAGTTACATGGATGTTACCAACAAAGGAGGAATTAGTACTTCTTTTTGATAAGGATAATCAGTTTAAAAAGTCTTCGCTATATTCTATACTTGAAAGTTCAGAACGCTATTGGAGTAGCACCCAAAAGACTAGCTCTCAATCTTGGACAGTATACAGAGGCACAGCCGGTACAAGAAGCAAGACTTATTCTTGTAAAAGTAGATGTATAACATCTTTTTGAAATAGAGTGATTGAAGCGTAATATTTGAAGCATGAGAGATAAACAAAGGGGCGGAAAAATGAAAAAATATTGGTTGAGTGCTGTGGTTGTTTGGGGGATAGTGGTTAGTGGCTCGGCTGCGGCTGAAATCAATTGCGCCATACCGCCAAGTTGTGAGGAGCTGGGGTATACCGACAATATTGCAGACTGCGACCCAAGGAAAGGAGTGTTGAGGTGTCCGTTTGATAATCGGGCAATATTTTGTCGAAAATATAGGTGGAGCGATTGTGAGTTTGGGGCTACTTTATATTCAGACGGAAAATGTTATGATGATGTTAATGCCGCTTATAATGTACCGTCAGGGGTGACATCGGTTGGTTTTGTGTTTGACGAAGTAAATAAAGTCGCGATGACTTTGGCAGATGCACCAAATGAATACAATTGGGAAGACGCGGTTATTTATTGTGATTCGCTAAGTAATGAAAATGTTAAAGGTATGTTGCCAAATGTAGAGCAAATAACGACGGTGATGACAATGTTTCCTGACAAGATAACTCCACTTGCTGACTATTGGACATCTATAGAGGAAAAAAGCGGATCTGTAACAGGTAATGTTGATTGCGAGATATCGGGGTCAAACAGAGGAGCACGTATTGTATATATGACTGCTAATGGCGATCCTAATTCTTATTTTAAACGTCATAAATGTATGAAAAACACGGTTAGATGTGTGTTAAAATATTGATGAGGCGGTTTTGTTTGCGGCTGGGCTGGAAAAACAGGCTGATAAAATTGGTTGGCTTTTAATCCACAATGCAAAAGCTTTTTGCTTGAGCTTAAAAAAATTTTTTATATGCTTGAGCCTAAAGGAGGCATGAAAGTAAAATGTGGGATTTTAATCAGCGTCCGGACTATAATAAAGTTTTTAGGCAAATTAAACGGCATTTGGATATTGAGGCACAATGGCAAAATGCCGATTTGTTGTATCAACAACTGCGTAAAGACAAGGCTTTTAAAAAAGAGTTGTTTAGAAAAGCAATTCACTTGAGCTCTTTGTGGATACCGGCAGCAATTTATTTTATGCCAAAAATCGTGTTGATACCGATTTTGCTGGTTATTCTTTGCGGTAATGTGATTTTGGAATATGGCAATTTTAAAAAATATTCATGGGCCAGAAAATCGTTTGGCGTTTTGTTTTTTAGGACGCTGCGCAATAAAGAAACCTCAAGAGAGCATTTTCAGTTTACCGGGGCTATTTATGTGTTGTTGTCGTCGCTGTTGTGTTTGTGTTTGTTCTCTAAGGAAATTGCAACGATAGCCTTGACGGTGATGTTGATTTCGGACAGTGCGGCGGCTTTGGCCGGGCGCTCGGTCGGTAAGATTAAAATCTATAAAAACAAAACTTTGGAAGGGACATCGGCCTTTTTGTTGTCGGCGATTTTGATTAATGTTTTGTTTTGGCCGATATATCCGTTTGGTTGGGTGAGCGTGGCGGCTTGTTTGGTAGCCACGGCAGCCGAAGTTTTTGAAGATAAAATCGAAATCGATGATAATTTGTCGGTGCCGGTGTTCTTTGCGGCGGTTTTAACCTGGTTTTGAGGCAGATATTATCCCTCGATAATACCGCCGCCGAGTATGGCATCGCCATCATATAAAACTACCGATTGCCCCGGGGTTACGGCACTTTGCGGAACAGAAAAGCTTACTTTGAAATCTTTGCCTGAAAGGGGCGTGACAGTGGCTTCGGTCGGAATTTGCGATGAGCGGATGCGGGCCAGGCAGGAAAATTCTTGTTGGGGTGTAGGAATCTGCCAAACCCAATCATCGGCAATGAGCTCTGATTTGAGGCTGTCTTCAAGATAGCCCAAAGTAACCTCGTTTTTGTCTTTGTTAATTGATACTACATATAATGGGCGAGGCGCCGAAATACCAAGCCCACGGCGCTGGCCGATGGTGAAATTCCAATAGCCTTGATGAGTGCCTAAAACGCGCCCATTAAGGTCAACAAAATTGCCTTGTCGGGCAGGAAACTGCAAAACATCGTTTAGGGTGCCGCTGTAAAAATCTTGACTGTCTGGTTTGTCGGATACTTTGAGCCCGGCTGATTTGGCCAAAGCGCGGATTTCTAACTTTGTCTTGGTGCCAAGCGGAAGCAAAATCTTCGATAATTGTTGTTGCGAAAGACGATATAAAAAATAAGATTGGTCTTTTTTATCGTCAATTCCACGCAAAATTTGATACATCCCGGTGGTGTCGTTGTAGCGCAGGCGCGCATAGTGTCCGGTGGCAAATTTGTCAAACTCAATTCCTGCCTGGCGGGCAGCCTCGGGCAAAACCTTGAACTTGATGTTGGAATTGCAAATAACACAGGGATTGGGGGTTCGTCCCGATTTATATTCATTGCGAAAATCGGCCAAAACAATACGGCGATATTGCTCGCGGCAGTCAATAACAAGATGCGGAATATTAAGCTCTGCACAGATGCTTTGGGCGTCTTTGACGGCGTCTTGAGCCGGAGCAAAACAGCCGTGCCCGCTAAGGTTTTCAAGCGTTTGTTTGTCCCAAATCGACATGGTGGCGCCGATGACATCAAAGCCTGCTTGTTTGAGAAGCATGGCTGCAACCGTCGAATCTACGCCACCGCTCATTCCAACCAAAATTTTCATGTGTTTTGCCAGTCCTTGAGTTGCAAAGTTAGAATTTGCGCGGCGAAATGTGATTGCGCCAATTGGTTTCGATTTTCTCTAAGGAAATTCCTTTGGTCTCGGGGACAAAGAAATATACAAAAAACAGCGAGAGAATCGTTATGAAACCAAATAACATAAAAGTCGGGGCTTTGCCGAAGGTTTCCAACATCGGTAAAAAGCTCAATACAACCACAAAATTGAAAGCAAAGTTGGAAACGGTAGCGGCCGACATTGCAAAGCCTCTGATTTTAAGCGGCATGATTTCTGATACCATAATCCAGCAAATGGGACCAAGGCTCATGGCAAAAGAGGCAATGTAAACTACAACCGAGGCAACAGCCAGCCATTTGCCGGCCTCGCCAAGAGTGAATGAAAACGAAAGCGCAAACAGGCTGAGAAGCATACCGCTTAGGCCAATATAAAGCAGGGGTTTGCGGCCAAATTTGTCAGCATAGGCAATGGCAACAAATGTCATCAAAAAGTTGACTACACCAACCCCGATTGTGGCATAAATCGCACTGATGTTATCTGAAAAACCGGCCAGATTGAAAATAGTCGGAGTGTAGTAGATAATGGTGTTGATGCCGGTGCAGATCTGGACAAACATAAGCCCGACGCCGACAAAAATCGGCATGAACATCCATTTTTGAAAAGAAAGTTTTTCTTTTTTGGTGGAAGTTGACAGCGTGGCTTGAATCTCGGCAACCTGGGTGTCAATATTCTTGCCGTCGGAGATTTTTTTGAAAATCGTTTTGGCCTCGTCAATTTTGCCTTTGCTGATAAGCCAACGCGGAGTGTCGTGCAAAAACAAAATGCCTATTAATAAAATGATGGCAGGTAGTGCACCCGATGCCAGCATCAAACGCCAATTGTATTCAAAGTTGGCAAAAATACGGTTGATGAGATAAGAAAGCAAAATGCCGGCAGTTAAAGCTAGCTGATACAAAGAAACCAAAGTGCCGCGAATCTTTTCGGGCGCAATTTCGGATAAATATATCGGAGCAACAAAACTTATCATACCAACGGCTATGCCAATGATAATGCGGGAGAAAATGAGCCAACCGGGAGTGGCGGCATAACCACACAAAAGCGAGCCTAAAATAAAAATTAGAGCTGTAGCAATAATGATTTTTTTGCGGCCGTAAATGTCGGCCAAAAAGCCGTTGGCCGCGGCCCCAATAACCGAGCCGACAATCGCTGATGAAACAAGCCATCCCTGCTGTAAGGATGAAAGAGCCCAGGTTTCGTTGATATATAACAGGGCGCCTGATATTACCCCCATGTCAAAACCGGATAACAACCCGCCAAGCGATGCGGTGACGGCAACTAAGACCAGGGTTAAATTGATAGAGCTCGATTTTTTGGGCATAAAATTATCTCCTTTGTTTATTATCAATTTATAGATAATGATTAGATTTAATAATTAAAGGCGTTCAAAGTCAAGAAATATCGGGCGACGTCCTTCCAAAAGGGCTTTGCGTTGATATTTGGTTTCGACCCAGTCAGCGGGAGGGTTGCGCCAATCGTTGCCGGTTTTGGCCGTCCAACGGAAATTTGAATCGGCATGCAGTTGACGAAGTGTCCAGCTTTTGTAAACGGGGTGATCGGTGGCTATTCTTAAAATTCCGCCTTTTTTTAAGATGCGGGCCAGCTCTTTGAGATTGTCAGGATTGACAAAACGCCTGGAAGCATGGCGCTTTTTGGGCCAGGGATCGGGAAAAAGCAAAAATACTCTGCTTAAAAAACCGTCGGGAATGTTGGCAAACAACAGGCGGACATCATCACTCCAAATCCTTAAATTGTCGCTGCGCGAGGCCAAAAGTTTGATGTTGTCTGGCATATCGGCATTTTGTTTGATGCCGGTTATTAGCGAAAGAAGATTGGCTATGCCGTTTTTGAAAACCTCGGCCCCGATAAAACCAATGTCTGGATGGTTGAGCGATTGGTAGGCTAGGTGTTCGCCATTGCCAAAACCAATCTCAAGCCAAACCTCTTTGACAAAAGTGCCAAAGATGTCTGTCGACACGGGCTGATTGGGAGAAACGGATACGCAAGGCAAAAAACGCTCAAGTAGACCTGACTTGGCTTTGCGAATTTTGCGGCCCTGACGACGGCCATAAAATTTGGGTTTATCTGTATCAAAAAGCATTTTGAAGTTCCTCAATCTTGTTGGTTAGCTCCCAACTGAAATGACCAAAATTGTCAGGCTTGCGGCCAAAATGGCCATATGACGAAGTGGGAAGATAAATCGGCTTTTGGAGACCCAATTGTTTGATAATGCCTTGTGGGGTTAGGTCAAACATTTCTTTGATAACCTTTAGCAGGCGTTTTTCGTCGACCAGGCAAGTGCCTTTGGTATCAATATATAAAGACAGCGGCTCTTTAAGCCCAATGGCATAGGAGGTTTGTAGCAGGCATTCTTGGGCCAGACCCGCGGCAACAATGTTTTTGGCAATATAGCGCAACATATAGGCGCTTGAGCGGTCAACCTTGGTTGGGTCTTTGCCGGAAAAAGCACCACCGCCGCAAGGGGCATAGCCACCGTAGGTGTCAGCGACTATTTTGCGACCGGTTAGACCGGTGTCGCCGTCAGGGCCGCCGATAACAAAACGCCCCGTGGGATTGACTAAAATATCGCAGTCTTTAATATCCCAACCTGTTGGCAAAGATAAACGAATGTAGGCGCTTACAATTTTGCGCACATCATCTTGCGTCATGGCAGCATCATGCTGAGTAGAGACAAGAATTTTGGCAACTCTTAGGGGGTGGCCGGAATCATCATATTCAATGGTTGTTTGAGATTTGGCATCAGGCAAAATACCCGGAATTTCGCCGGCGTGCCTGGCCTGGCTTAGTTTTTTTAGAACCAGGTTGGAAATAAAAAATGCCAGGGGCATATAATCAGTGTCAAGAGATTTTTCCTTTTTGGCATAGCCAAACATCAGACCTTGGTCGCCGGCGCCTTGTCTGTCAACCCCAAGAGCAATATCTGGTGATTGGTGATGAAGATAGTTTTGCAAGGTTAAATTGCGCCAAGAAAAACCAGCTTGGTCATAGCCAATATCGCGAACGGTTTGACGAACGGTGCTTTCAATTTGCTCCAAAGAGATTGCGGCAGATGAGGATGTCTCGCCGGAGATAATTACTCTGTTGGTGGTGGCAAGAGTTTCTATAGCGGTGCGGGCGGACGGGTCTTGGCGTAAATATAAATCAACCACGGCATCAGAAATGGCATCGCATATTTTGTCGGGATGTCCCTCGGATACGGCTTCGCTGGTAAAAAAATAACTCATCAATAATCTCCTTTGCTTTTGTATAAAATCAGCCAAATGGTAAAAGATTTTGTTGTGGACGGCAAGCAAAATTATAGTTAAATGAGAAAAATAATTATCCGCGGCAAAGGTCGGAAAACTCGTGCTCTTTATGCTCAAGCATGGTCTTGTTGTCTCCGGTGAGGGGGGCAAATTTGCGTGCAATGACGTATTGCGGAAGCTTTTTTTTGACCTCGGAGACGGGGATGCCCCATACCGTTGGCCGGAGCCTGATTGATTTGCCTTGGCCAGCCGAAACTTTGGACGAAATTTCTCCGGTGGTTGCGTCTTCAAATTCTGATAAACGCAGTTTGAGGGTTTGAAGACTGCCGGGAAGCAAAAATTCTATTTCCTCGCCACTATTGATAAAATTGCGAATTTCAAAAATGGCATCGTCGTTTTGCCACTCAATAATCGAACCGGCAAAAAGCCAATCGCCAAGAGTGCGGGTGTATTCATAGTTTTGGCTGATGTTGGTTAGTTTGCCGTCATGAAAACCTAAACAGTAGCCACGATTTTGCAAAGTATAAAGCTCTGGCATATAGCGATTGTAATCCCAGGTGTCAGGATTGGCATACCAATCATCAATGGCCTGACGATAGGCTCTGGCAATGGTGCCGGCGTAGTATTCGGTCTTGTTGCGACCTTCTACTTTGAGAGAATCGAGGCCAATCGACAGTAAGTCAGGCAAGCGCGGCATAAGACACATGTCTTTTGAATTTAGAATGTAGCCGCCATGCTCATCTTCGACAACCTCATAATATTCGCCGGGGCGAAATTCTTCTTCCAACAAAAACTCAAAAGAATTTTTGTTGTGTTCATCAATTATAATCTCTTTGATGGAGCCGTCTTTGAGGCGCAAGTGCAACTTGTAATGCCAACGGCAGCAGTGGGCGCATTTGCCTTGGTTGGCCGAGCGGTCGGCCAAGTAATTGGAAATAAGACAGCGACCAGAATATGACATGCACATGGCTCCGTGCATGAAAGTTTCAAGCAAAATGTCGGGACATTTTGCTCTGATTTCTTTAGTTTCGGCAAAGGTTACCTCGCGACCCAAGACGCAAAGCTTGGCCCCTTGGGATTGCCAGAATTTGACTGCGGCCCAAGAGCAAATGTTGGCCTGTGTTGAGACAAATAAATTAAGATCTGGCGCATGGTCTTTGACATATTGAAAAACACCAGGGTCGGCAACCAAAATTCCGTCAGGGTGCAGAGTGCGTAAGGTCTCGACAAAAGATGGAAGCTTGTCAACATCACGGTTATGCATGAATAAATTGAGTGTCAGATAAATCTTTTTGCCGTGATTGTGTACGAAATCAATGCCTTCTTTAAGCTCGTTGAAAGAAAATTTTGATTGGGCACGCAAGCACATGTCGGGAGTGCCGGCATAGACCGCATCGGCACCATATAAAATAGCCGTTTTTAGTTTGACCAAAGAACCGGCCGGAAGTAAAAGTTCTGCTTTGGCTAACATCGGTATTACTCCTTAACATTGATGGCTTCAGTATAGGCATTGAGTTCGCCAAGAGGGGTATCTTCAATTAAAACACGGGCAATGAACGGATAGTTGCTTTTGCTATCGCGGGCTATCCAAAAATAAACCGGTTTGTTGGCAGAAAACTCCCAAAGCGAATCATCATCCTCTGACAAAAGTTTGGTAATATACATAGAACATTTGGCAGCGCTGCCAGAATAAAAAGAGTGTTCGTTGGGCAATAAAGTGTCGGTACCCAAATCTTTGAAAACAACGTCAAAACGCCTTTTGCCATCATAAACGGCAAGGTGCGAATCGCAAAAACCAAGCTGATTGTATTGACGCGCCAGCTTGGCTAAAACGGTTTGCAAATCGAAAGTGTCGGCCGGAGTTGGACTTGGGGCAAATTCTTTTTTCTTGGCTTTGCCGTTTTTGGAAGAAATTTGGTATAGAGGAATTCCTTGAGAGCTGTAAAAAACTTGTTTGCCCCGAGAGTTAAAACGAGATTGCGAAGTATAGTTATAGTCTGAGGTTATCATTTGATTGTTTTTGATAATGCCTGAGGTGGAATAAAGAGCCTTGAACGGATAAACGGTGTTAAAAAAGCCGTTGGTCGAAACTTGCGAATTTACAAAATAGGAGCCGGGCAAAAGGCTGTAGGTAAATTCGGTTTTGCTGGCATCAAAAGGACCGACGGTTACAAAAAAATCATGTTTGACACTAAAGGCTTCGGCCGAAAAGGTTGTAAGAAAAGCCCCAAGAAAAAAAATTATGAATTTTTGCATCAACTTTATTCTTTCTTTAAATATTTTGCCATACCATAACATAAAATTTTTTAATTTAAAGGATTAAATGGATGGCTAAAAAAGTTTTGGTTGTTATGGGCGGATTTTCGGCCGAACGTGATGTCAGTTTGTCATCGGGGCAAGATATTGCAGATGCTCTGAAAACAAAAGGATATGAAGTGGTTTTGCATGATTTGCAAGATGTATGGACGTTTATTGAGGTATTGCGCAAAGAAAAGCCCGATGTGGTATTTAACGGACTTTATGGTAATTGGGGCGAGGACGGCACACTTCAGGGATTCTTGGATTTGTTGCAAATTCCTTATACGCATTCGGGAATGCGTGCATCGATGCTCGGAATGGATAAAGAGTTGACAAAGTATATTGCCAAAACATGCGGTATTAAAGTGGCTCAGAGCCAAAAAATGACGGCAAGACAGTTCTTGGACAACGGGGCTGATATTGCAATGCCATATGTGGTAAAACCTGTGTCGGACGGATCTTCGGTCGGAGTATTTATTGTCAAAAACAAAGATGATATGGCAAAGGTAACATATGATGATTTGGAGCGGGAGATTTTGGTTGAAAAATATGTGCCCGGCAAAGAACTGACAGTGATGTGTTTGGCAGGTCAGGCATATGCGGTTACGGAATTAAGAGCCAAAGATGAGTTTTATGACTATAAGGCGAAGTATACCAACGGTATGACAGAACATGTTTTGCCGGCAGAAATACCTGATGAGGTGGCAAAAACATGTAAAACTTATGCCGAGAAACTACATAAAGCCTTGGGATGTAACAGTGTATCGCGAATTGATTTGCGATATAATGAAAAAGACGGGGCCGTTTTATTGGAAATTAATACAAACCCCGGAATGACAAAGTTGTCATTGGTGCCGGAGCAGGCCAAATATGCCGGTATAGATTATGCGGAGCTGTGTCAAAGATTGGTGGAAAATGCAAAATGCCGAAAAATGAAGTAGAAACCATATTTGATAATTTGAATGAAAAAAGCGTTATCGTGGTGGCAGGGCCTACGGCTTCGGGAAAAAGCGGTTTGGCAATTAAAGCAGCGCTTAAATATAACGGAGTTATAATCAACGCCGATGCCTCGCAGATATATGATTGTATACCGGTTATTTCGGCGGCGCCGACTGAAGAAGACAAGGCAAAAGCAGAACATAAATTATATGGTATCCTCAAAGCTGATGAAAAAAACTCCGTAAGTGAATGGTTGAAATTGGCAACAAAGGAAATAAAAAAAGCATGGCAAGATAAAAAACTGCCGATTGTGGTTGGTGGAACAGGATTTTATATCGAGGCATTGATAAAAGGATGCTCTCCGATACCTGAAACCAGCCAGGAAGTAAAAGAAAAAGTGGCGGCAATTTTGGCCCAAAACGGAAAGACGGGAATTTTTGCAAAACTACAGGAGGTGGATAAACAAGGAGCCAAAATGGTAAACCCAAACGATATGACCAGAGTAAGAAGGGCTTTGGAAATATTTATGGATACCAATAAATCAATCGCCGAATGGTTTAGAATGCCTTTGGTAAAACCATTGCCAGAGGCAGATTTTAGGGTTGTGGCAATATTGCCAAGATTACAGGATTTGGCAGACAAATGCTCGCAAAGATTTGATATGATGATGCAAAATGGGGCCGAAGATGAGGTTAAACGGCTGTTAGAGCTAAAAATTAATGACAAGATGCCGATTATGAAAGCTATCGGAGTGCCTGAATTGAGAGATTATCTGATTGGGAAACTGACAAGAGAAGAGGCCGTGCAAGCCGCCAAACTGCATACCAGACAATACGCCAAAAGGCAGCTAACATGGTTTCGGAATCGGTTGAAAAATTTGAATGAGGCACAGGTGTCGATAATTACTGAAATTTGATGTTAACAACCTAATTTGGTGGTTGCATATCAAAGGATAAGGTTATAAAAAACAAATAGTATTAAAAATTTTGCGGAGATTAAATTTATGCTTTCTAAATTGATGGGGTGGTTGTCTGCCGATATGGCAATTGATTTGGGTACGGCAAACACCTTGGTATATGTTAAAGGAAAAGGTATCGTTCTAAACGAGCCTTCGGTTGTGGCAATTGAGGAATATCGCGGCAAAAAACAAGTTTTGGCCGTTGGGAACGAGGCTAAGCAAATGCTTGGTCGTACGCCGGGGAATATCCACGCCATTCGTCCGTTGCGTGATGGTGTGATTGCCGATTTTGAGATTGCCGAGGAAATGATTAAATACTTTATTCGCAAAGTACATAATCATCGGAGATTTGCCATGCCGTTGATTATCGTCTGTGTGCCATCGGGTTCAACAGCGGTAGAACGCAGGGCAATTCAGGAATCGGCCGAGGCGGCAGGTGCACGCAAGGTTTGGTTGATTGAAGAGCCAATGGCAGCAGCCATCGGGGCTGATCTGCCGGTTACGGAGCCAACCGGTTCGATGGTGGTTGATATTGGCGGCGGTACAACCGAGGTGGCTGTATTGTCTTTGGGCGGAATTGTTTATGCCAGGTCGGTGCGTGTCGGCGGAGATAAAATGGATGATGCCATTATATCGTATATTCGTCGCAACCATAATTTATTGGTCGGCGAAGGTAGTGCTGAGAAAATTAAAAAAGAAATCGGCTCGGCATGTGTACCGGAAAAAGGCGATGGTCGTACATATGAAATTAAAGGCCGCGATTTGATGAACGGTGTGCCGAAAGAGATTATTATATCGGAGCGTCAGGTCGCCGAGGCCTTGGCTGAGCCGATTTCGCAAATCGTCGATGCGGTTAAGGTTGCCTTGGAGCATACTGCGCCTGAGCTGGCAGCCGATATCGTGGACAAAGGCATCGTGTTGACCGGAGGCGGAGCATTGTTGGCTAATTTGGACCAAGTGTTGCGTAATGCTACCGGATTGCCAGTGTCATTGGCCGAAACGCCGCTGGCATGTGTGGTTAAAGGCACGGGAAAGGCTTTGGAAGAAATCGGAAAACTAAAGACTATTTTGTCTTCGATGTATTAAGAAAAACGCATTCTGATGTCTTGATGGAGCCTGTTTTGATTAAAGCAGGCTCTCCGTGTAGAATATATATCTTTGGGAAATATTGAAAATGAAACGCCGCAGAAGTTTGTTTTTGCATCTTAACCAGCTTAAATTACTAGCCAAAAAATTTGCGCTGGTTATTTTGTTTTTGGCGGCGATTATTCTGATGTTGTTAAATAAAAATCATTCTTTGGTGCTGGAAAGAACCAGCGGCAGTGCTACAGGGGCAGCGGCTGCAGTGGTCGAGGTATTGGTTATACCTGCCAAAATATTGGCGCGTGGGTATGATTATTTGGCCGAGCTTAAGGAAATAAAAAAAGATAATAAAATTTTGCAAGAAGAAAATCGAAAGTTACGAGTATTGCAGGATAAATACAAGGCTCTGGAAGTAGAAAACAGATTGCTGTCGGAATTGCTTAACTATGTGCCGTTGCCAGAGGTCGGTTTTGTTTCGGCCAGAGTGGTGGCAGAGGAAAGCAATGCGTTTGCCCATGCTGTGTTGGCGTATGTTGCAGATGCAAATGTAGCCAAAGGGGATATTGTAATAGCCGACAGCGGAGTGGTCGGAAGAGTAGATAAAATAGCCGATAAGTATGCTAAAATTATTCTTATTACCGATATTAACTCCAAAATTCCGGTAATGATTGAGAAGACCAGGGTGAGGGGAATTTTGACCGGAGATAATACGCCAATGCCGAAGTTAATCTTTGTGCCGCTTGATGCCGAAATTAATGTCGGAGACAGAGTGGTGACATCGGGGGTTTCGGGTGTGTTTCCGGCCGGTCTACCGGTTGGGCAAGTTGTGGCGGTAAGCAAAAACGAAATTAAAGTAAAACCCTTTGTTGCACTGGAGCAACTGGAATATGTGCGTATAGTAAAATATGGGTTGGACGGGTTGATACAAACACAGGAAAGTGACACAAAATGAATGAAGATTTTAATGAAAACGTGGTGTCGCTTTTGCAAAGATTGCTGCCTTTGATATCATCAATTGTGTTGTTGTTATTGGCGTATTTGCCGGTTAATGTGGCAGCGTTTAATAATATGCGGCCAGATTTGGGTTTGGCGTGTATTTATTTTTGGGTGTTGCATAGGCCTGATTTGTTTAATTTGACATCAATTGTGGTGCTAGGAATTGTCGATATGGTGATAAGCTCTGCTCTGCCGGGGGCAAGTTTGCTAGCATATTTGACAATGTATGTTTTGCTTTATAATACGCAAAAGTTTTTTAATGCCAAGCCTTTTGTGGTAATATGGTATGGATTTATTGCCTTGTCGTTGGCAACACTGATAGTGAAATGGTTGGTAGTATCAATTTATTACAGCACATTTTTGCCGCTGTCGATGCTGATGTTTTGTTATCTTATAGGGGTTGCGGTGTATCCGTTGGTATCGGCGGTGTTGGCTTTTGTACAAAATAAATTTATTCAGGATGAAGCCCTATGAATCGCGATAATGATAAAGGCAAAATATTGATTATACGCTCGTTGATTCTGGGTGGGGCGGAGTTGTTTTTGCTGTTTTTGCTGGTGTTTAGACTGTATTATTTGCAGGTTTATCAGGCTGATAAATATAAGACATTGGCAGATGAAAACAGAATATCAACCAGATTGTTGGTGCCGCCACGGGGCATTATCTATGATAGGCATCAAAATATGTTGGCCGGAAATGAACAAAATTTCCAGGCTTTGATGGTGGCAGAACAGACGACTGATGTTGATGAAACGCTGAAATCATTTAAAAAAATAATGCCGCTTAGTAAAGACGAAGAAAAAAGAATCAAAAAAGATTTGAAACGCAACAGAAGTTTTGTGCCAATTAAGATAAAAGATAATTTGAGTTGGGAAGAAGCAGCTAAAATATTGCTTAATGCACCTGATTTGCCGGGGGTGATTATTGATGAGGGGCTTTCACGGTATTATCCTTATGGAGATATTTTTGCCCATGTCATAGGATATGTTTCGGCGGTTGACGAAAGTGATGTTAAAGATGATCCGTTGTTGGAAGTGCCCGGTTTTAAGATAGGAAAATCTGGCATAGAGCGGCTTTATGACAAGACATTGCGCGGACAGGCCGGCAACCAAAAACTGGAAGTGAATGCCGTTGGCAGAATTATGAAGGAAATTGAACGGGTTGATGGTGTCCCGGGCGAAAAAATAGACCTGAGTCTTGATGTAAGGCTACAACAAAAAGCATATGAATTATTGGGCGAGGAAAGCGGGGCCGTGGTTATGATGAATGTAAACACGGGCGAAATATTAGCGTTTGCATCGGCACCGGCGTTTGACCCTAATATGTTTGCTAACGGGCTTTCACACGATGAATGGAAAGAGCTTAATAATAATGAACGAAATCCGCTGCTTAATAAGGCTGTGGCAGGGCTGTATTCGCCTGGTTCGACATTTAAGATGGTGGTAGGGTTGGCAGCACTTGAAAGCGGAACGTTGAGCAAACAATCAAGAGCGTTTTGCGCAGGTAAAATGTCGCTTGGTAATCATACTTTTCACTGCTGGAAAGATATTGGGCATGGATATTTGGATATGGTGGAGGCTTTGCAACATTCGTGCGATATCTTCTTTTATGAAGCAGCCCAAAAATTGGGAATTAATAAGATTGCGGCGATGGCTAAAAGGTTTGGACTGGGCAAGAAAACCAATGTCGGAATTGAAAATGAAAAAAGTGGCTTGATCCCCGATACGGACTGGAAAATGCAACGCTTTGGCGAGCCATGGCAGCAAGGTGAAAGCGTTATTTCGGGTATCGGCCAGGGATATATTTTGACAACGCCGATTCAATTGGCGGTTATGGTTTCGAGGATTGCCAACGGCGGATATGAGGTTAACCCGACTTTTAGAAAAGCCGACAATCACCATGCAAACGAAAACAAAAGTATGGGGTTGGCACCACAAAACATTGAGATTGTTAAACAGGGAATGTATGACGTCGTGAATACGCCAGGTGGAACTGCTTTGATGGCAAGATTTAATTTCAATGGACAAAAAATGGCCGGCAAAACAGGAACAACGCAAGTGCGAAGGATATCTATGAAGGAGCGACAAAGTGGTGTTTTGCGGCAAGATGAAATCCCCTGGAAATATCGAAATCATGCTTTGTTTGTGGGGTATGCTCCGCATGATAATCCTAAATACGGAGTGGCGGTTTTGGTGGAACACGGCGGTTCGGGATCGTCGGTCGCGGCACCAATTGGCGGAAAAATGCTGTTGGAGGCCTTAAAATTGGATGCAACTGATAAACCTATAGATTGAGTGAAAAATGTATAAAGCATATGAGACAAGTTTTAGAAGTCAGAGTTTGAGCCTAAGCGAAAGATTTTGGGGAATTAGTTTTTCTTATGTGCTGCTGATTTGTATTTTGGCGGCAATAGGAATTATCATGTTGTATTCGGCGGCTAACGGAAATTGGCAGCCTTGGGCCATGAGACAAGCCATACGCTTTGGAATGGGGATGGCAGTTATGTTGGTGATGGCCTTTATGGATGTCAGGATATTTTTGCGCTATGCTTATGTGTTTTATTTTGGGGTGTTGCTGCTGCTTATTATTGTTGAAATTGGCGGCCATGTCGGTATGGGGGCTCAAAGATGGATTAATCTGGGGTTTATTAAATTGCAGCCATCAGAACTGATGAAAATTGCTTTGGTCTTGGCCCTGGCTCGCTATTTCAACTCAACGACGCTGCAAAGTATTGAAACGACAAAGGGTATTTTGGTGCCGATTGTATTGGTGATTGTGCCGGTGGCTTTGGTTTTAATACAGCCTGATTTGGGGACGGCGTTGATGCTGCTTTTTAGTGCAAGTGCAATATTTTTTGCGGTGGGAGTACAATTGTGGAAGTTTGGGGTATTGATTTTGTGCGGAATTGTTTCAATGCCGGTGGCATGGCATTTTTTGCATGAGTATCAACAAAATCGAGTGCTGACATTTTTGGACCCCGAGAGAGATCCTTTGGGGGCCGGGTATCATATTATTCAGTCAAAAATCGCATTGGGATCAGGGGGCGTGTTTGGTAAAGGGTTTTTGAATGGCACCCAAAGTCACTTGAATTTCTTGCCGGAGAAACATACCGATTTTATATTTACAATGTTGTCGGAAGAGTTTGGTATGATAGGGGCCGTGTTTGTGATTTTGATTAATTTTTTGATTATTGCTTATAGTTTTGTCTTTGCATTAAGAAGTGCAAGTTATTTTGGCAAACTAGTGGCAATAGGGCTGGCAACCAACTATTTTTTGTATGTGATGATTAATATTGCAATGGTGCTCGGTTTGTTGCCGGTGGTTGGGATACCGTTGCCATTGATTTCATACGGCGGAACGGTTATTATTTCGGTGATGACCGGATTTGGTATCATCTTGGCGGTAAATACTAATCGAAATATTAACATCGGCAAGGACTAAAGTTGAAAAAACGAGTTATTTGCTTGCTTTTGTAAATAAAGAAGGTTTAAAATAGCATCGATAGGTATACTGTGGATTAAAATGGTGGGTTTAGCAAAGTTTGAAACAGAAAAATATTTTTTGGAAATGTTGGACCGAATTGCTCGAAATAAGTCCGACTATCGGGTGTTATATGTTAATGTTTCTAAACTAAAACCAAAGAATCGGCATCCTAAATTTGTTAAAATTATTGCGAGATTGTTTGATGATTTGGTTGCGGTGGCTAACGGGGCAATGTTTGTGCTGTCAAACGGCGATTTTGCCATTTTGGGTAAAGATATTACCGAAAAGGTTGTAGCAGAGGCGGTAAATAAATTGAGGCGAGGCTTGATTACCGACCCAATTTGGACGGCTCATAGCTCTAGCGAATTTACCCAAGTATATGAACCGGAAGAATTTGATGCGTTGGCCGATCGTATCAGAGAGCTGGTGAAAAATGACCGTCCGCTTGATTTGCTGGCATATAAATATCCGGTTGATGCTGGGCAGATGGACGGGCTGAAAGCACATTTGGATGAGATTAATATTGTCGATTTAATTAAACATCAAAGTGTGTTGCGGCTTGATGGGCCAGGAAAATTTGAATTATTGTTTGAAGAGTTTTTTGTGGCGGTTAAAGACCTTAGTAAAAAATTCGATCCTAATATAGATTTGACGGGGAATAAGTGGTTGTTTTTGTATTTGACGCAGACGTTGGATAAAAAGACAATGTATTCATTTATGTTTTCGGATATCAGAGATAAACCGCACAAGGTCAGTCTTAATTTGAATTTGTCGACCATATTTTTGACAGAATTTGAAGACTTTTTAAGACGTGTCGAAGAAGATGGCCAAAAGGTTGTGGCCGAGGTTCAGGTTATGGATATTTTGAATAATTTGGCAGGGTATTTTGATGCCAAAGAATTGCTGCATAACAGAGGACACGAAATCCTAATTGATGCGGCAAATATCGAAATGTTGCAGACACTGAATATGGACAGATTGGAGGCCGATTATATTAAAATTTTTTGGCACGCTCTGATGGGCGAGCAAGATTATGAAAACGTGAATGTGGGCAATTTATTGGCCAAACTCGGAACAGAAAAACTGATATTGGCTAAATGCTTGGATGAAAAGGCTCTGCGTTGGGGAATTAAAAATGGAATCAGAGCTTTCCAGGGGCCATATATCGATTGGGCCGAAATTGCCATGATCAGAGCAAAGTGTCCGGCTGGCAAAAATTGTAGTGCTGAGGAGTGTTTGCAACGACGCAGATTAATCGCCGGTAAAATCAGAAATCAATGCAGATATAAAGAATTTTTGGAAAGAGAACCAAGTTGAGATGGTAGAATACGGGCAAAGAGAGATAAAAAAAGAAAACGGAATTTTTGAATATATCAATAAATTCTGCACCAGACGCGGAGATTATAAAGCACTGTATCTTAATCTGCGGATGTTGCAGGATACTCCTTATATGCAGCAAAATAAAAATAATATGGTTGATGTGTTTATGCCATTGATAAGAAAGGCTATGGCCAAAACATTTGTGCTGCCAAATAACGATATGTTGGTGATATTTAACAAAAAAGCGCAAGATGAAATAGATTCTTGCATGGTTAGAATACATTTTTTGTTGCAAGACGATGCAAAAGTCAGAGATGCAGATAATCTTGAAACAGCAGGTATTGCAATATTTTATGATTTGGCTGCGGAAGAGGCAGATCTTGCCAAAAAAGTGGTGGCGGCTTGTCAGAAAACGCCTGATAGGCAAAAAGAACAGCAAGAGCGCCAAAGGTTTTCATTCTTTAATACATCCAATCGGCATTTTCAACGCGAGTTGACAACCGATATGTTGGCAAAAGTACAAAAAATTATTTCGGTGGCAGATTTTTCAAGTTTTATCAGGAGACAAGCAATTTGTGCCGTTATCGGAAAATCGTTTCCGCAAAGAGTGTTTGAGGAAGTGTTCGTTTCAATACCAGATATGCGAGATTCTTTGTTGCCTGAGGTTGAAATAACCGCCAATCCGTGGTTGTTTTTGGCATTGACCGAAACGCTTGATAAAAGAGTTTTGGAAATTATATCAAGGCATGATGACGGGGCATTAATCGGTAATTTCAGCATCAATATTAATGTGTCGACAATATTGTCAGATGATTTTTTGCGTTTTGATGATAGTATTAACGGCTCAATGAGGCAGAGTATAATCCTGGAACTGCAATTGGTCGATATTTTTAGTGATATAAGGTCGTTTATCTTGGCAAAAACTTTTGCCAAGGCACGGGGATATAAAATATGTATCGACGGTATAACGGTTGATAAACTCAAATATTTGAACAGAACAAAACTCGACTGCGATTTGATGAAAATTGTTTGGCATCCTTCGTTTGTCGATGTGATTAATGAAGATAAGCATTTTATGGATTATGTTAATAAAGCCGAAAGAGCCAAGATAATCCTCTGCCGCATTGACGATGCCAATGCGGTAGAGGTTGGTAATTCATTGGGAATTAATTTGTATCAAGGTAGATATATTCAACGCCTTCTGAATGCCGCAAGCCCAAAACGCTAGTTGGCTCTGGCACTACGACTTAATAAACGATATTTCTGGTTAAGATTTTCTTTCTTTATCTTCTCTATTCTGACCATATTTTTCCAGACATATTTTTGCTCTTCGGCAAAACAGGTTTCCAACTTAAGCTGCTCATCTAATTTGATTTTTCCAATATAACGGTCCGAATATTTCATGGTTGTAAATCCTCCTTAATGTAAAATGGTGGACTACAGATATATATTATAGCACAAGATTTCAAAAAATCCAGTAAAAAGAATCATTTGACATTCTTCTATTTATTTGGAATTTTGGAAATAACAACAAGATATTTAGTTATAGAAAAAGGAGAAATAAAATGCTTAAAAAATTTGTTGGTGCGGCTTTGATGTCAATGGCAATGCCGGTAATGGCGGCCGAAAATGTTAAAACCTTGCCTGCTCCAGAGACAGAGGGCGGAATGCCTATAATGGAGGCGATTGCTAAGCGCAAAACCGCAAGAGAATTTAGCGCCAAAAAAATCAATGATCAGGATTTGAGCAATATTTTGTTTGCAGCTTGGGGAGTGTCACATGATGATAAAAGAACAATTCCAACGGCCAGAAATTTGCAAAAAATGAATGTTTATGCCGTGTTTGATGATGAGATTTGGCTTTATGACGGAAAAGAAAATAATTTGACCAAAGTGGGTGAGGCCAAAGATGTTATGGGGTTTATCGCCAAGCAGGATTTTGTGGCAGAGGCCCCGTTGACATTGATATTTACCGCAACTCCCGATGAAAGAGGATATGCGCAGATGCACGCAGGATCTGCTTATCAAAATGTGGGGCTTTATTGCGCGGCAAAAGGGCTTAATAATGTGGTTCGGGGAATGATAGATTTTGAGGAAATAGGTAAAGCCTTGGGGCTAAAAGATGAAAAGGTGATGATAACCCAAACCATCGGATGGCCTTATATGTAGTGTAAAAGAAACGCCCTCATCACGAGGGTGTTTTTTGTTGATGCGCTAGGTGGAAAACTTACCAATATCTTTCAAATCCAATTAAAAAGCTTGGGTTTGCTTAAAACTTAAAAATAAATTTTTACAAATGCTATACACTTTGCAATACACTTTTTGCATATTTTTAATTTTAAACTGAAAAACCGTAAAAGTACGCAATTTTTTTGCTAAAAAAGGAGAGACACTTCATCTCTCCTCAGAAAATAAAATCATATGATTATTTATCTATATTTCCTTGGTTTGATTTAACCATAGCTACTGTTCTGGCGTTTTTATCTCTGTTGTATTTTAGCACATAATCTGTTACCACTTTATGATCAGGATATCCACCCCAAAAAGCAGTTCCATTTTCATTTCCTAATCCGCTGCCACCAGTCCATCCTCCAAAGTTGTCATATATAGTTTCAGTTTGAGATGGATCCCAAGAAGCAGGTCTGGTTCCAACTGCTTTACCTTTCAACAGTTCGCATAATTTACCATCACCAAAGTAATTAACTTCGCCATCGGCAGATAAGATTAATAAGTTTTGTTGTGTTTTAGGATCAAAAAGTCTATCAGTAACAGTGGCTGTCTTAGAATGAGACATTTCAATAATGGTTACACCATTTTGAATTTTCTTATTTGCAATAGCTCTTTCAGCTTCTTTTTCTTGTTCATCTGTAATTCCCTGGCATTTCCTATCTAAAAGACGAATTTCATCTATTTCTTTTTGAGAAGCCCCCATTTGAAGCATTGCAGGAATATATCCGCTATCATTTGCTGCAATTAGCTGCATTTTCCGTGTTGGATTAATATTCAAAAGTTGACAAACTTGTAAAATAGAGGCTGGCTTATGAGCATTTTCATTATGATGGTCTATCATAATGGCATTATCTGGAATTTGAGAATTTTGAGATAGCTCTATTAATACAGGTATTTTTCCAGCTTTTGAAACTTGCTCAATTTCTTCACTATAAGCGGAGGTTCCAGCATCCCAACCTAGTTTTTTATCACTAAATGGAATGTGCTTTTCTGTCAAAATGGCCTTAATTGCTTCCATTTCTAAATCTTTTCCACCTAGAAAAAAATGTAAATCTTCTTTATCCATGCTTAACCTCCATATAAAAAATCTACCAGACTACCATTATAATAATAGCATGGAATTAAATATTGGTAAACATAAAAGAATTAATATCAGAACGTTTTAAAAGCATAAAGCCAAGGAAAATCCTTGGCTTTTATGATTCGAACGTAACACTACCTGCGTAAGCAGGTAGATGTAGACATACCTGCCCAGCCGTTAGGCTTGCGAAGCCTTTGGGCAGGGCGAACGTAGTTCGGAACAGGTAATACCACTTGCGTTAGCTAGTGGAAGTTTATTCATGAAAAATATTCTGTTATAAATTTAAGAATATCTTCATGATTAGGATAGCCCCCCCAAAAAAAGCTATTTCGTTTTCATTTCCTAATCCACTACCGCCAGCCCATCCTTGAAATTTATCTTTTAATATTTGGCAAAGCATTACTAATGCCTAAACAGTCATAATTTTCTAAAGCATAAGAAAAAATTTTGCCGCCCAATCCTTTTTGAACTGAATAAAAATTACAAAACTCCTTAGTATCTTGGTTAATACAAAAACCAGATAAACCATTAGGTGCAACATAGCAACTATAATGAGAATAATCATCTTTAGCATCCAGATTATCGTCAAACTTTTTATCATGTTTTTTTAACATTTCGATAATCTTTCCAAATGTTTCTCCAGATATTTCTCTCGTTTCTGAGGACGCTTCTTCTGCTTTATTACACTTTTTTAATTGATGACTTTTTAACAGAACAGAACTGAGACCTAAAGCTTGAAAATATTCTGGTGAAAGATTGATAGCATCCACTACATTATATAAAACATCATTTTCCATATTATCACCATTCAAATATACTCGTAATTACAATATTATAATTAAAATATCATAAATTTTTGTTTTTGTCTATTTTTTTGCGCGAGGTCAATAGCGTTTTTAGAATTCATTAATATTTATTCGTTATCCTCTGTCCTGCAAATGGAGGAATGAATGAAAACTACGGTGCCTATAGTATTTTCTTTTGATAATAAATATGCATTGCCTGCAAGTATAGCTATTCAATCATTGATTGATACAAAATCAGTTGAGACGGAATATGATATTTTTGTTCTGCACCGTAAATTGAGCAAGTGTATAATGAAAAAAATGGAAAAAATATATGCTGGCAACAGGGTAAAAGTGGATAGAAAATTTTTTAAAAGGCTCTTACATGTGAAGAATTTATTATTGTATTCTCTGCTCTTGGTTTGACACTTAATGATAACATCGGTATCTTGGGGGGGCAATTTTGTCTGTTGCCGATTTATATAATCAACAAAGCCTAAATTTAACAATTGTTGATGGATTGGTACCAAATATTGAAGATTATGGAAAAATTTATCAACAAAGTGAAAACATCAAAAATCTTAACAAACTAAAGATATTGGTGAGTAAGAAAGAAAAGGTTTTATAATATTATAGCTTTTTCTTGTTTGTTTTTTATGATAAAATTCCTTTATTATTAAAGTTTGGAGATAAAATAAATGTCTGATGAGTTTGATTGTGATATTGTAGCTAATAATAAGGCGGATTTTGTTATAGCAAATAATATAAAGTCAGGGTATTTCCCTATACTTTTACGCGGAGCTACAACTTGGGTAGGCAATATGAATTTTGATGTCGATGAATGTTGTCAAAAAAATAACATGTTTCGTGTGAAGCTCAAAAAAGCTCAAGAAAAATTGAAAGAAACATCATCAGTATTTGAAAAAATGGCGATAATGCAAAGTTTTATTGAAGATGCAATGCCCTGGTGTCAGGCAAAAGATGAATATGAAAGAACAGAATGTATTTTTGACGGCGAGCCTTTTTCCTACATGGTTGATCATAAATATTGTATATGTGCGGAAAGAGCTGCCATGGCTCAATATTTATGTCAACAAAGCGGAATAAAGTCTTATCTGGTTAGTAGTATAGTCGAAATATCAAGTGGTGAAAAAGGAGAGCATGCATATGTTGTTTTTGAAAAAGATAATCATATGTATGTTTATGATCCTGCAAATACGATGAAAGATAAGGCGCCTCGAATTATGGATACCAATATGGATAAAATAATTTTTGGAGATTTTATTGCTTCCGTAAATGAAAATTCTGATGTCTATGATCGAAAGAAAAAAAACTGTGTCGGATTTAATTGTCGGGCAGATGATGGAAAAAAATTTATATATCGTAGTTATTGTGGAACTATGGAAAATATAGTTAGCCCAAGCAGATTAAAGGCAGTCCGTTTAGCTAAAGCTAAGGAAAATTTAAATGCACAACAAAAAAACAAATCTGTTAAAGGATTATAACTTCTTAACATCAACGACAATAAGTTATTTTAAACATCTCATTTTTTAACCGTGGACACAATCGTTTTATTGGGTATAGGTTTTAATTACTTTTACCAAATCCTGCTATCCACAGGGTGTTTATGGATATTTAGGATAGGTTTTAACTGTATTCTTTTTGCAATATATTCTTACTTAGGGTATTCCAAAGCCAAATCATTGCTCCATAATAGATTAGGCGGATAACTGCGGAAAATAAATGCTCAATCGGGGTTTTAAGGAGTTATATATCGACTATTGGCTAATGCGATAAAAAAGGCATAAACAATTAAAGGTAGTCCAAACATGATTGCACCTAAAGTGGCGTTTAAGAAACTACCTGTTGTCATAATAAAACCGGATTGGTTAAAAAGAAAAGCAAGATACACAAAAAGATATATACAAATTTCAGGTATAATAATCTGCCATGTTACAGACTTATGCCATCTTTTACTTCCGTAACCTTTAAGCCCTGTATAAAAAATAATGAGCGGGATAAAAAAAGCCCATGTATCAAAAGAAGTAAAACGACAAGCTAAATTTTCGTCCGACCTAAACCAATGAAAATAGCTACTCCATCCGAATTCTAAATAGTTGCCAACATCAACACATACCGAATTATCTCTCCCCATATCAGCAAAAAACCAGTAACTATTGATAACGAGGATAATAAATAACAATTCTAAAAAAAGATATTTGGCTATTTTCATTGGTTAGATCCTTTATCGTTTAATTTTTCCACGATTGATTTAAGTAATATTCTTGAGCTTTTTTGCCATATTCATTAATAATTGCTGAGAGTAATTATAAGTATTGAGAAGGTTACCATAAAGAATGTGTGTGCCAAAATTCTTTTAAAGTGTTCATTGATGTGTCTATTTCTTGTTGAATAGCAAAAGGAATAACACAATTTCTATCCTCTAAACAAGCCAGTTGATAACTATCATAATCAGAACTTTCAGGAGCAATACTCATAAGATATACCAAACGACCTGTAGATATCATTGTTATAAATACAACAGTAATAATGCCCCATTTGATCTTCGGAAAAGGCCTAAAAATTTGGGGCTGCCATACCCAAATCATAGCAGTATAAGCAATTATTCTTAATATCAATATAAGCAAGGCAATTACCAAAATAGACAACAAAACATTTTTGGGTAAGTACGCTAAAACAACTAAAGTTAAAATTTCACCCAGAGTTAAAACCAAATTAAAAATAACAATAAGCGGAATTTTCCAGATTAGCGAGTAATTGGTAATATCTTGCAAATTGCCGTTAAAAACAAATTTCCAAATTAAAAAAGGAACAATAAACCCAACATAAATCGGTGGAATAATCATGATAAAAAATGCAAATGACCATGGAAATATTAACGTTGATAAAAGTAATCCTAAAGTAATAAACGTTTTCTTTTTAGTTGTCATTATATCACCTATAGTTAATTTTTATAAAATAATAAATTAAGAATAGCCGATTTGTCAATCGGCTATTCATTATTTTTAAGGAATTAAATGCTTATAGTTACTAGGTAAATAGTCACGACATACCTGTGTGTTGCCAGCTTTATAACCTCTCCAAGCAGATTGAACATCATTTTTGAAGTCTTTCCAATTATCCTGCAATATACCGCTCATACCGCCATATTGCTTTCTTAAATCTGGATTAGTTGTTTTTTTATAAAAATCAATAAGTTCTTTTCCTGCACCACCGACGATGGTTTCTGCTAAAGATGTTAAACCTCCGCTGGCTCCCACACAACTAACTGCATTATGTTTGTTTACATCAGAAATCGGAATATTATGCAAATCTTGAGCTAATTGACCGGCCTGTTGAACAGATGGCGTTCCGTATTTTTTTGCTATACCGTAAGCTCCTTCTTTCTTGTATACGTTATATATATCATCTATAGTCTGTCCCAATTTTAAACCAAGTTGCAGCTTGATAGATGAAGGCACATCCTCGACTGCATTATCCACTAAATCTGCCCCAGCATTTTTAAGGCTTACATTTTGGTTCCGCATATTCTCAATATTTGAGGATATTTGCGAATTGCCGAAGCCAAAGTTGTTGTCAGGTGAGTTGCCCCAAAAGTTGGTGCCTGATTGCGGATAGTCTTGGGTTATACCATGGTTATTATAATTTTTAATAATTTGGTTTTCTCTTTGCTGACGAGCCATTTGATAGGCTATCTCATCACGCGAAAGTAAAACCGCTATGGTCAACGCCATAGCTATCAATCTGATTTTCACCTGTTTGATAACCAAGCGGTGATTTATATTTGCTGTAAAAGTCCATGTTATTTCTCCTTATCTGATAAAAAGTTAAAATTACAATGGACATCATAAATTATTTTAAAAAGCCTTGTCTATCCGCTATAAAATGTAAAAGCTAGCTTTTGTGTGCTATGGCTAAAAAAAGAAAAATAAGCTTATGAATGTTAAGATAATGAGTCCAAGTAAACATAAGACTACATTAGGTTTTATATATTTTACAACAATTGCCACGACAAAAAAAGGCCACAGAAATTGTAAACTGCCCAACAAAGATGTATAAACCATTACAAAATCAGACCATTTGTATACAATACTTAGCCAATAGATGATGAATACTACGCCAATTTCACTTATTCGCCACAACAATGAAGGAGACATGCCTACTATTTTACATCTGACATAATCAAATAAAAGATATAATATCAGATAAGATATATAAGCGGCAAAATAAAATTCATTTGTAAAAACGCATGGCTTTCCATCCAATGCCTGATATAACTCGCCATACTTCCATAGAAGAATATCACAACTATCTCCCTGAGAATTATTTCTCCAAATGATGTCAAAAATAAATGAGGCTATGGCCAACACAAATAAATACCACAACAAATATAATAGTGTTCGTTTACTTATTATCAAACTTCTTGTCATTTATTTCTCCCAAGGTTTATTATCATATATTGTTTTGGTTCTGGCTCCAAAATCATTAATTTCCATGGCTCCGGTATCATTCCACATTGTTCCTACCTTATCGGGCGTCGGATTGTGTATAGAATTTTGAAGCTGTTTTATAACTTGTACACCCAATTTAATATTTTGCTCAGGATTATAGGTGTCATATTGGGTATTCTTAAAATTCCCCCAAGTTTTGCCTTGAATGTTCATTGGCATCTGAGAACTTGAAATATGTAAATAATCAGCTAAATCATTCAATACAAACTTATGTCCTGTTGCATCTTCATTATACATAATTGCTTTTACAAGGTTGGGATCTACATTGTATTGTTGAGCATATTTTTCAATTATGTCAAGATTTTCATTTACATTATCTCGGCCATATTTTTCTATTGTATACCAAGGCATGTCATAATCGGCGTCAGGGTTGTTTTCTATATCAATAAATAAATTGTTGCCTTGTTTTATATTTTCAATCCTTTCTTGACTGGTCATATAATTGTCATAAGGTTTTATAGATTGTTGCTCAATATTTTGTTGAATATTTCTAAAATAATCTTTTTGTTTTGAATCATAAACGACATTTCCGTTTGAATCTGTTAAATAATAACCTATAGAGCCATCATTTCGAGTATAGGGAACTATATTGGCATTATTTTTATTAATAGATGTTACATTTGTTCCAAAAATTTTTCCAAAAGATTTGCTCATTGAAATTACCTTTCATCATAAAGTTAAAAATACTATAAAAATCTAAAAAAATTTATTTGGCAAATCAATGACCTATAGTTAATAAAAGCTAGCTTTTGTGTGTTATGGCTAAAAATTCTCGGTTATTAATAATTGCAAGTTGGGTTAATTTATTAATTTGGTTGGTTTTTGTATAAGGAATTTTGATATCCAGAGGCATATTGTCCATAAACCATCTGACAAATTGGCAAGATGTTAGTTTCTTTCCCTGTTTTTGATTAATCAAAAATTGTTGATATTGGATTTTTTTGAAATATTCGCGAAACGGTGCAAATTTTTTATCCCGAGACTGTGCTCTTTTTTGTGCTTCTTGAGAGCGATTTATTTTACAAAGGACCTCAACCGATTCTTTTCTACTGTCTTGCCAATGCCTTATTTCATCGGTTATGGTTAATATTATCCAGTTGGTTATTTGGCTTTGCAAAGCTTTTATATCCTGCATTTGATTAAATTTACGCAAGATAAAATCAAGTAAACGTAACTTATCTATCTCAATAACGCTGCTTGCAGATAAAAGTAATTCCGGCTCAACCTTAAAATAAGCAGCAAGTTTAGAAATCTCCGGTGTTATCAGCTCCAAAGATGAGTTCTCCATCGTCTCCAAGGTTTTGAAGGGGAATTTTAGTCTTTGTCGCCAGAGTTTCTAACGACATTTTCTTAAACTTGCGGAAAAAGGCAATTTTGTTACCGGTATTTAAAATATATTCTTCCCAAAGTCTGTGATTTTGAGGCATCAACTCTCTCCTTATAAATATTACCTTTATCTTATATAGGGAATAAATATCGTGGATGCAACTAATGGTGTTTGGGCCATATAGCCAATAAAAAAAGACACCGTTGAGGTGCCTTTTTTATGATTCGAACGTAACACTACCTGCGTAAGCAGGTAGATGTAGACATACCTGCCCAGCCGTTAGGCTTGCGAAGCCTTTGGGCAGGGCGAACGTAGTTCGGAACAGGTAATACCACTTGCGTTAGCTAGTGGAAGTTTATTGGTGCGCTAGGCCGGAATGTAAATTCCCAACTCAATTACAATTATAATGTTCTTTTTCGTTGTTCGAGTTGGGCCCCTTTCGCGTCGTAAGCCTCAAATTTCGTGTTTCGCTAAGCTTAAGATAAAGCTCAACACTCATTTTCGCCAACTATCCGCTCCGAACCTCGGTTCGCTTCCCCCTGCACATAGCCAATAAAAAAAAGACACCGCAAGAGTGTCTTTTTTTTATTGGTGCGCTAGGCCGGAAACTTACCAATATCTTCAAAATCCCTTGAAAAGCTTGGGTTTGCTTAAAACTCAAAACCAAATTTTTACAAATGCTATACACTTTGCAACACAATTTTTACATATTTAGCATTTTAAACCGAAAAAACTAAAAAATACACGCTTTTTTGCTAAATTTTGGTAAAATATTTCTTTTTTTTACAATTGCATTTTATTTATTAAAATTGCTATCCATAGATAAGATAATAATAAAAAGTATTATGTATTATAGTATAATTTAATAGATTTGATTTACTTTAAATAAAATCTATATAATATGAATAAATATTTAGAGAAACAAACATAAATAGCTAGTTATGAAAGAGATAAAATTTATAGACCTTTTTGCAGGAATAGGTGGTTTCCGCTATAGCTTAACAAAGTGCGGATGTAAGTGTGTATTTTCTTCAGAAATAAATGAAGCATGCCAAACCGTTTACTTAAAGAATTATGGAGAAAGAACATTCGGAGACATCACTCAAATAGATCCAACAACGATTCCTGATTTTGATATTTTATGTGCGGGTTTCCCCTGCCAACCATTTAGCATATGTGGCAAGAAAAAAGGATTTGATGATGTTCGGGGTACGTTATTCTTCGATATTTGTAGAATAATAAATGAAAAAAAACCATCTGTTGTTTTTCTTGAAAATGTTAAGCATTTAATTAACCATGACCACAAGAGAACATTTCAAACTATATGTAAGAAGTTAGAGGATTTAGGATATCATGTAAAATATCGAGTGTTAAATTCTCGTGATTTTGGAGTGCCTCAAAGTAGAGAAAGGCTAATAATAGTAGCAACTCAAAAAGGATATTTTAATTTTGATAAATTAAAAAAGAAACCAACAGTTCTTCTAAAAGATATTCTAGAGAAGGATGGAGATTTTGAATATCTTTCTCCTAATGAATATACTTTATTAGATAAACATCTTATTAAAGTACAACCAGATACAGGATTGATTTTTTGTGGCTATAGAAATAAAGGATTATGGAAAAAAGGAATCAGGCCCGGTACTGAATATCTTTCTAGATGTCATCGGCAACCAAACAGAATTTACTCTGCTAATGGTATCCATCCAACAATTCCTTCTCAGGAAACATCAGGACGTTTTTGGATATATGTTCCAGACGAAAATAAAGTTAGAAAATTAACAATTAAAGAGTGTTACAGATTAATGGGATATCCTGAAAATTTTATTATTGATGAGAATAAAGGAAATGCATACAAGCAAATAGGTAATTCTGTTGTTATTCCAATGATAACAGAATTAGCAAAACAAATTATAAATCAATGTTTTGAAGAGGAAAAAAATGCCGCACAATCCGATACAGACACAGCAGAATTTGGAAACAATCTATGCCAATTCGCTTTCAATTTCTGATATTAACAATATTTCGCCTAAGATAGTTGAACATATAAATTTAATTGGAGAGTATTGTGAAAAAAGAAAGGGGGTTTATACTGTTCTTGCAACATTGCTTTATTATAAATATTTATGTCCTCAACAAGATATTAGATTGTTTCAAACAGGTTTTCCAGGAGGGTTTTCTGCTCGTTCCTTTGATACTAGGTATGTTACGCCTGTGCTAAAAAAATTAAAACTCCCAGCTATGGCTGAAAGCGGTTGGTTAACAAGGAGTATGGAACAACCTTATCCATATGACTACGATTATAATGGAAAAATTTGTTCGACACTAAAAATCCCATTCCTTGATATATTAGATTATGTAGAAAAAAATCCATCTACGGCATATAATTGTTTAAGAATATTATTGCATAAAGTAAAAGAAGTATCTGATAATAATATTATTGAGATACTTCCTCTTACCAATCCAGATAGTTTAACAATAAATAGAATTGTTGATGCTTTACGGGAACATTTTTTAACTAAATATGGAACTCATAATGGTGCAAAGTTACCTGTTTTAGCATTTCATTCATTATATACGCTTTTAGTAACGCAATTATCCCGCTATAAGGATTGTTATCTCTCAGATTTATCTAGTCTTACGGCATGCGATAGAACGAACAAAGCATCAGGAGATATTGAAATATTCTTTAATAATGGAAATCTGTTTGAGGCTATTGAGATAAAATTAGATAAACAAATTGACGAACAAATAATGAGAGTTGTTGCAGACAAAGTGTATAAATGGAATCCCCAAAGATATTACGTATTATCTGTTTATGGAATCAAAACTGAAGATTTAGAAGTCATTAATCAACTCGTTTGTGAGATTAAAACTAAACATGGGTGTCAAGTTATAATAAATGGTTTACTAAACACCCTAAAATACTATCTAAGATTATTAGATAATTTAGAAGATTTCATTGAGCAATATTCAAATGAAATAGAAACAGATAGTGAACTACAAATAGAACATAAGAAAAAGTGGAATGAACTTTTGCAAAAAATAAATAATAATACAGATACTATATGAATTTTTAATGCAAGTAACTTTTTAATCTGATAAATTAAGTATTACAAATGCTTATTCTATAATCTTGTCAAACAAAAATTAGTGTAATGAGTAGTCTTGTCCAAATTGTAGCAAAATGTCATCAAGAAAGTGAGTTTTAGGGGTTCTCGAATTAGAAAATACACGGCATGATTTAAATAGTTAGTGAGTAAACAACTATTTATGAAAGGAAAATGCTATGTATCAAATCAAAGTCAATGGTATCTTGTTACCTACTATTTATTGGTCCTTATCCGAAGCAATGGATGCTTGTACCGCCGAAAAAGCAAGAGGCTGTGCGGTTATGACTGAAATTGTTCATTTATAAGGAGAGCTACAATGTTAAAAGAATTTGAAAATTGGTTGTTAAACAATAATTACAAACCTACCACCGCTTTTGATTATCAAGGAAGAATTGAAAGATTGTGTCGTGCAGAAGGTTACACTTTGTCTCATTTAGTTTCAAACATATCTTTAATTTTACCTGAATATGAAATTAATGGTAAAAAATCAAGTTATGGCAAAAGAAGTCATACTTCAGTTAGACAAGCCTTGAGACGTTTTAAAATGTTTTTGATATCAAATAAACTCATTGAAAGTGCAAACTAATGACAGATATCAAAATATTAAATGACCACTTTAGAAAAACTTTTAATAATGGAAGAGTTACTTTATCTTGTGGAATATCTGCCAAAAAACAAAGTGAATTAGCTGAAATATTAAATCAAATTAAGTGTTTTCATAACTTCACCAGAGCAAATGATCCTTATAATGAACATGATTTTGGAAGTTTTTACTATAAAGGAGAACAAATTTATTGGAAAATTGATTATTATGATAAAAATTATCGATTTTATTCAGAAAATCCATGTAATCCAAATATAAC
>CALXTM010000011.1 GCA_944391415.1 uncultured Alphaproteobacteria bacterium | reverse complement strand
TTGCGAAGCCTTTGGGCAGGGCGAACGTAGTTCGGAACAGGTAATACCACTTGCGTTAGCTAGTGGAAGTTTATTAGTCTTTATCATAAAACTTAAAGAACTGATAGAGATGGGCAAAGAAAGCTCCTTTGAAACAGGCGTCAATAATACCAAAGAAAATCCCGCCAATCACAAATATTAAATTGACAACATAATTGTCTATTCCGATTACGACAAACAAAGCTGTCCACATTCTTGATACCAGCCAGTATGGAATCATGATAACAAATTGCGCCCAAAAGATTGCATTATGATTTCCTTTGGCCAAAGCAAACAATTTTGACCAGCGAATAATCTTAAAATCTTCAACTGCAATTGCCGGAAAGACCAAAAACAGCGGGGCGATCGTAATTGATACCGCAATTGTAATTAGCATGGTCAACGATGCCGTAAGAGAAAGCAAGGAATTGGGATCAAATATAAACGACATGATGAAAATGCCAACCAAAGTAGGGAGCAAAATGATTACCGACATCACAAATGATGCCACCAAATATAGTCCCATTCTTTTCCAAAAAGCCAATGAAACAAAATCAATTTCGGCTTTGCATATAATTGAGCGGCAATAGTTGATAATAACACCGACCGAAGCCAAAATAATCGTCAGCAAAGTCACGGTGTTTGCCCAGCCTGTTCCGCAATCAGCACCGCTTACAGAGCACATAAACGGCAAACCAAGAAATATTTGCAACACGCTCAAGGCTGCAACCAACGGCAAAATTCCACGCAGCAGACTTTTGTTTTTGAACACATATTTAAAACTGCGTGCAACCGTATCCCAAAAAGGCAATTTGTTATTAATTGTATTATTTTCCATCGTCGTTCCTTTCAAATAAAAAGATTTTTTGCAGGCGGCAATAACTCATAAAGCAGGCAACCATAAATAATGTTACCATATGGGCCAGGTATTCTCCGCACCAAGCCATATAAAAGGTATATGTGTCACTGACAAGAAAATTATTCAGCAGGGTAATTGATAAAAACAAGCCAATGGTTATAATCAAAGCAATGCTTAATATAATCAAAAGATTATTATCAGCAGTTTTGTGCCAAATGATTTTCCATCCCGGTAATTTTTCATCTTCGGCCGCAAAGGCAAACCAGCTCAAAAATCTCAAAGCAAAAAACGGTACAAAAAATCCCAAAGAAACCACGGCAAAATATAAAAGTTCAATTTTCCAGTTGGGGTTTGGTACTCTGACATAAAGCATATATGCCACAGCTATGGCAACAACCAAACTTAATACATAAGTCAAAGACAGTCCCATTATTTTCAAATCGGCCATGCGCGGCATCAACATTTTGTATGAGAACTTGGTTTGCGGATTTTTTATAATATTTCCCCATATTCTGGCAAACATACAAAGCAAAGCCAAACTGATAAATCTGACAGTTAAAAACACTGCCCAATTATCGTTGCAAAAATGCTCTTCCCGATAAAAAGGATTAGCGCACAAAGTTTCCATTCCGCAAGCCCAATATAATCCCGATAGAATTAAGGCAAAAATGCTTCCAACTATAATCCAGGCCCTAAAATTTATTGCAATATTTACATATGCGCCAAAAATTGTATTTAACATGGGCAGTTTGACTGCCTTGATAGATTTTGGGGTTGAGCTTGTCTTTTCCATCTAAATTTCCTTTACTTTAGAAATTCCAGGCAAAGCTCTTATTTGGCTCAAAATATCACCAAACAGAGCAAAGCCGCCATCAAGAGCTATTCGTATATCCCAGTTGTCGTTATCTGGTTTAATATATATTTTATTTTTTCCGTTTCTATCTTTACTCAATATTTGCCGCAATTGGTGGACACAATTAATATCGGTTATGCAAATTTCCAAACCGTTGGCCACCTCGGCAATTGCCTGATCTAGCAATTCCACGCTGTTAATCATCAAGCGGGGATTGGCTTCTTCCTCTTTTTTGTCGATTGTCACGTTTACCAACAAAGGCATTCCTGAGTTAATAACATTTTCGTACTTACTTAGTGCCTCGGCAAAAAGCAGTCCCTCAAAATTTGAGCTTCCGTCAGACATCTCCAAAAAAGCATATTTGTTGCCATTTTTGGAAATACGTTTTTGAAAAGAGTTAACGCAGCCGGCCAGCTTGCTCCTGATGACATCGCCAACTCGTAAACCCTGCATTACATCAACATATTTTTTAACCCCCAGCCGCTCCATTCCTTTTTGATAGCTGTCCAGCGGATGTGCCGAAAGATAGAAGCCTATAGCCTCTGACTCAAGGCGCAGTTTTTCCAACTCTGGCCAATCAGGTTTATCTGCCAGATTTACTTTTGATTGCAATTCTTCCACGCCGAATAAAGAATTTTGCGCACTGTTTTTTAGCTCGGTTGCAGAATTTATGTGGGATATAATAGTATCAATATTAGCAAACAAACGCCCTCTATTTTTATCCAAGCAGTCAAAAGCTCCTGCTTTAATCAACTGTTCAAGCTGGCGACGATTAATTTGCTTGGCATCAATACGATGAATAAAATCTGATATATCCTTAAAATTACCGTTTGCCTCGCGTTCTTTAACAATTGCTTCCATATTGGCCGCACCAACTGATTTAATGGCCGCCAGGGCATAGCGAATATTGTTTCCTTCCACGGCAAATTCGACCAAAGATTTGTTAATATCGGGAGGTAAAACACTAAATCCCATTTTTTTGCATTCTTCTTTATAGAACAAAAGCTTATCTACGTTTGTCATATCCAAAGACATCACCGCGCACATAAACTCCACCGGATAATGAGCTTTAAGATATGCTGTCTGATAAGAAATGAGCGAGTAAGCGGCAGCATGAGATTTATTAAATCCATAGGAAGCAAATTTTTCCATCTGGTCAAAAATTTTGCCGGCAATTTCTTCAGATATTCCGTTTTTGATTGCTCCCTCGGTAAACATTGCGCGTTGCTTTGGAATCTCATCGCGCATTTTTTTACCCATAACCTTACGCAATTTGTCGGCTCCGCCCAAAGTATATCCGCCCAAAACCTGAGCAATTTTCATAACTTGCTCTTGGTAGACCATAATTCCATATGTTTCATCCAAAATTGGAGCCAAATCGGGGTGCAAATAGGTTATTTCTTCTTCACCGTGCTTGCGCTTGATATAGGTCGGAATATTATCCATTGGCCCCGGACGATATAGCGACACAATAGCAATCAAATCCTCAAAACGGTCAGGTTTTATCTGTTTATGAACATCGCGCATACCGGCAGATTCGAACTGAAATACGGCCGATGTGTCGCCTCGTTGCAACATTTCATAAGTTGCTTTGTCGTCAAGAAGAATTTCATCGGGGATTAGATCAATTCCCTTGCTTTGCTTTATCCAATCAACAGCTTTTTTAATTACGGTAAGTGTTTTCAGCCCCAAGAAGTCAAACTTGATAAGTCCGGTTTCTTCAACAAATTTCATGTCATATTGGGTCACCGGCATATCAGCTCTGGGATCTTTGTACAAAGGCACCAGTTTTTCCAATGGCCTGTCACCGATAACCACACCGGCGGCATGCATACCGGAGTTTCGGTATAAGCCCTCCAGTTTCATTGCAATATCAAACAGCTTGTTTACCTGGGGGTCGGTTTGGCGCATTTCTTCCAGCTCTGGCACCTGATCAAGCGCTTCCTGCAAAGTTGGGTTTTTGCCCTGTACCCCAGGCGGTATCATTTTAGAAATCCTGTCAGCTTGAGAGTATGGCATCTGCAAGACACGTGCTACATCGCGAATAACTGCCTTTGATTGCAGTTTGCCATAGGTAATAATTTGCGCCACTTTGTCTTTGCCATATTTTTGTTGGACATATTCAATGGTCTTATAACGGTTTTCTTGGCAAAAATCGACGTCAAAATCAGGCATGTTTACACGTTCAGGGTTCAAGAAACGCTCAAACAGCAAATCAAGTTTTATGGGGTCCAAATCGGTAATTTTTAATGACCAAGCCACAATCGAGCCGGCACCCGAGCCACGTCCCGGACCAACCGGCACGCCATGAGTTTTTGACCAGGTAATAAAGTCCGATACGATAAGAAAATATCCAGGAAACCCCATTTTTTTGATAACGCTTAGCTCATATTCAAGCCTTGCAAAATACTTTTTATCAATTTCTTCTTTTTGCTCATCGGTCATGCCATCAAAATAGACATGCCTTTCCATTCTTTCTTTAAGTCCTTTGTGGGCTTGTTGGTCAATATATTCATCTTGGCTCAAGCCGTTCGGGCAAACAAAAATCGGCAACAACGGTTGTACTTTGGATGATAAGAAATTGCATCTTTTGGCAATGATTACCGTATTTTGTAAAGCTTCCGGCAAATCAGCAAAAAGCTCAACCATCTCGGCCTCGCTTTTAAGCCGGTTATTGGGCGAAAATTTGCGCCTGTTTTCGTTACTTACATACTCGCCGGCTGCAATACAAACCAAAGCATCATGCGCCTCATACATATCGGCATCAAAGAAGAAAGCCTCGTTGGTTGCCACCAGCGGAATATTGTGCTTATAGGCCAAATCAATAAATTTATCTTCGGTTTTGGCTTCTGTTTCCAAACCAAGTCTGGCAATCTCCATATAAAATCTGTTGCCAAATATTTCTTTTAATTTAATGACAGTCTCTTCTGCTTCCCGATCTCGGCCTTCCAAAATAAGCCGTCCTACAGGTCCTTCGACACCGCCGCTTAAAGCAATCAACCCCTCATTGGCCTCTTGCAGGTTGGCCATCGTCAGATATGGCTTTTCGACCGCCGTCGGGTTATCAAGATATGACTGTTTCATAAGGTGCATAATATTCATGTACCCTGTTTCATTCATTACCAACAAGATGATTTTATCGGGCTCTATAATTTGTCCTTTAGATTTCAAAATATCATCGGAATCAGGATTCCTTAAGTAGAATTGACACCCCAAAATTGGTTTAATTCCGGCTTCTGCGGCAAATTTTGATACGGCTTTACCGCCAAACATGTTGGCCGTATCGGTCATGGCAAAAGCAGGCGCATTCATTTCGGTCAGGCGTTTAACCAAAGCCGGAACTTTCATTGCCCCCTCGGACAAAGAATATGCAGTATGTACTCTTAAGTGTATAAACTTCGGTTCCACTTTTGGCCTGCTCCGTTATATTATTGTTTTTATGATAACAAAATCTCTGATGCAAACAACGAAAATTTTAGTTATCAAACAATTTATTTTAGTCCAATTCTGCTAATTTTTGCGCTTGGTCTTCGGCAATCAGGGCATCAATAATTTCACCCAGAGCATCGCCGGAGACAACCTCGTCTAGCTTATAAAGCGTCAGGTTAATACGGTGGTCGGTAACTCTTCCTTGAGGATAATTATAGGTCCTTATTCGCTCTGATCTGTCTCCGCTTCCTACCTGCAGTTTACGCTTTTCGGCATAAGCGCTGTCGGCGGCTTCTTTTTGCGCGTTATAAAGTTTGGTGCGCAGTTTGCGCATGGCATTATCACGGTTTTTAAATTGCGAGCGTTCTTCCTGCGATTCTACCACAATACCGGTCGGAATATGGATAAGTCTGACGGCTGAGCTCGTTTTGTTAACCTTTTGCCCGCCGGCTCCCGAAGAACGATATGCCTCCATTTTGACATCGGCCGGATTAATGTAAATGTCAACCTCCTCAGCCTCTGGCAATACGGCCACTGTCGCCGCCGAGGTATGAACTCTGCCTTGGCTCTCTGTCACCGGCACACGTTGTACACGATGAGCCCCTGACTCAAATTTGAGCTTCGAAAAAACATTTTTACCCGAGATTGAGGCTGTCGCCTCTTTGTAGCCGCCAAGCTCGTTTTCGCTCACATCCATCACCTCAAATTTCCAACCCTGCAGTGCCGCATATTTCTGATACATTTCAAACAGTACGGCTGCAAACAAGGCTGCCTCATCACCGCCGGTTCCGGCTCTCACCTCCAAAATGGCATTTTTTTCGTCATCATCGTCTTTAGGCAACAACAAAATTTTTATTTCTTTTTCTCTTTCAGGCAGTTGTTCTTTCAGTGCAAAATATTCACTTTCAGCCAAATCACGCATATCTTTATCCAAAGAGGCATCATCCATCATTTCTTTTGCCTCGTTAAGATTTTTTTCGATATCGTTATATTGTTTAATCGCCTCTACAACAGGCGCCAAAGCCGCCAGTTCTTTGTTCATTTTTACCATTTTATCCGGAGCCAAATTAGGTTCTGATATCAACGCCTCAAGCTCGTTATAATGGTTTACGACATTAGCCAGTTTTTCGGCAAAATTCATGTTTTTATCCTCAAAAATCAAATATCATTTATACAAGAAAATAGCAGACAGCATAATGCTCCTGCTATTTTCGGCAAATAAGTAAGCTATCGATTCGCTTCAAGCAACGGATCAAGAGCAATGTTGGTCTTTTTGTTGGGGCGCGCAACTTTCGTCAATACCCCGTTTATATAGACATTGGCGCCGTCATAATTCCCCAAAGACAATATCATCCCTTTGCCTTCCGGTACCTTATAAGTATCGCCTTTTTGTAAAACTTTGCTAAGATATAGTTTAGAATCATCCTTAACTTCCACCCAGGTCTCTTTCAAAACTTCGACAAAAACACCCTGTTGTGGAATATCCAAAGCCTCCGCTTGCGGCTTACTGTCGACTTCTTTTGCTGGCTCTTTATCCTGAGTGTCAGCAGGTAAGGTCGCAGTCTCGGCTGTTTCATTATAACTTTGCTCAACAACCTTAATTTGTGCTTCTTGAGGCTCAGCTTGCTCACTCGATGGTTTAATATCTTGTTCTGCCGGTGGTTCAAAGTTAAAATCTTCAACCACAATAACGCCGGTATCTGCTTCGTTTGAGGGTATGCTCTGGCTTATTTCAGAAGCTTCCTCTTCTACTTGCGGTTCCTCCGAGCTAAAAGATGACCAGCCCAAATAAATTAATACAATAGCGAGCAAGCTTATAACAATATATTGCATGCCGGGCATTGATGCCTCAGGCTGTGGTTCCAAGACATGCATATCTTTTGGCTCTGAAGAGTTTGTCTCTTCTTTATATAATTCTACGATATTTTCGCCGTTCAATCCCAAATAATTTGCATATGAGCGAATAAAACCGATTCCGTAAGGCTGTGGAGGAACATTTTTGTAGTTACTGTCCTCAATGGCATCAAGATATTCTTTTTTAATGCACAGATATTTGGCAATATCATTGAGTTTAAGTCCTTGTTGTAAGCGCATTTCTCTGAGCATCGCGCCGACTTTGGTTACTTTTGCCGGTTTGGTTTTGGCTGTTGGTTTTTCGGCAACATCGGCATTATCAGGTGTATTGCCGATATTTTCCGGCTGTGGTTGAGTTTCAATATTTTTTTCTTTCTTCACTGTCATATCTTTCCGTTAGTTAGAATCGCAACATGCAAGACATCTTACATGCTTTTTAAAAAATTTCAATACCATGGTCTTGGGCGTACGCAATTAATTGCGGGCGCAATGTTCGCTGATTATATTCAAGCAAAGTGTTGATATAGTCAGCCAGTTGGGTTGTGTCGGCAGAGCGTATCATCCGTTTTACTTTGCCAAAAGATGCTCCCGATATTGACAAATTTCGATATCCCAAACCAAGCAGGACCATTGCCTCAATAGGATTCGATGCCATTTCTCCGCAAACCGAGCATAGAACTTTGGCTTCATTTGCTTTGGTTATGATTTCGCGCATAACCCGTAAAAACGGCACCGATAACACGTCATAACGCTCGGCTAAGCGGTTATTTGTTCTGTCGCAGGCAAATACAAATTGTGCCAAATCATTGGTCCCGACCGATATAAAATCAGCCTCCTGCAAAATAGAGTCCAATTGAAACACCACCGACGGGACTTCAATCATCAATCCGACATTCACCTTCGAAGGCACTTTGGCAAACCGGCGTTTTTCTTTATCAAGCTCCAACATCAATGTCTCTTTGGCATCGCGAAATTCTGCCAGATTAGCAATCATCGGAAACATAACGTTAAGCTCTTTGTCAGCCGCAGCCCTGATAAATGCTCGCATTTGTTGACGCAATATCGCCCGACGATCCAACGTAATTCTTATTGATCTCCAGCCGATAGCTGGATTTTCTTCGCCAGAATAAGTCCAATATGGCAATAATTTATCCGATCCGACATCCAAACTGCGAAATACAACTTTTTTATTACCGGTTTTGTCCAGCAAATTTTTATAATATACTATTTGATGTTCGACGTCAGGCATTTTTTCAGCCGCCATAAACGGAATTTCCGTTCGATACAAGCCGATTCCGTCGCAATTGGTTGTTTCTATATAGTCCAAATCAAAATTAAGCCCTACATTGATGTACATATTAATATGTTGATTATCAAGCGTTGTGGATGGCAAATCGCGCAACGCGGCCATCTGGGCAATTTGTTGTTCTCTGGCGGCGATTTTTGCTAAAATATCATCTATGACTTTTTGCGACGGGCGGATATATACCATACCGTCATCACCGTTAACGGCCACAATTTCACCGCTTTTTATTTCTTTGTAAATTCCTTTGATCTTAGAAACGACCGGAATACCCAAAGCCTTGGCTACAATGGCCACATGCATTGTTGGGGTTCCGTCTTCCAACACCAACGCTTTAATTTTGTGGTAGTCATAATCCATCAAATCGGCCGGTCCCATGGTTTGGGCAATAACAACTATTTCGCCCAAGTCAGCAGCTTTGATGTCGGTATTGTCTCCATAAAGATATGCCAACAGACGATCAGCGACATCTCTAAGATCATGCAAACGCTCTTTAAGATATGTGTCTTGAGTGGCCGAAAGCCTGTTCCACATATCTTCATAGGCCCGCTCCACAGCAGCTTCGGCTGTCAATCCACCATCAACATAGCCGGCGATTTTGTTATACCAACCTTTATCTTGCGCAAACATGCGATATGCATCCAAAATATCGGCATGTTCTCCAAGCCCCAATTTGCTTTCATTAAACTTTTGCTCCAAATCTGTGTTCATTTGGGTGTGAGCAGCTTTTAGTCTGTTTAATTCGGCAGTTTTATCATCGGCAAAGATTTTGGTGACAGTTTGCCGACGGCGATGTACTACCGCGGGGCCAATTCCGAAACCGCGGCTCAAAGACAATCCTTTATAAGAATCTTTAATTGCTTGTCCGCGTTTTTTCATAAATGTATTTTTATATTCGCGCACTTCATCCGATGCCACCCATTCTGCAAAGGCCATAGCCAATGTTTCCAGGGCTTCGACATCTGTTTTAACAAAAGTATACAAGTCTTTTTTATAAAGGCATAATACACCTATGGAGCGGACCCAACGAATTATCGGTGTTCCAAGAAAACTTTTATATTTATCTTCACCGGCTTCGGCCCGATATAAAAAGTCAGGATTTTGCCATATGTTTTCAACCGCTGTTGTGCGTTTGCTCATGGCAATTCCGCCGATGATTCCCTCGCCGACGCGCAGTGTCAAATTGTTGGTTATTTTGGTGTTGAAGCCATAGGCCGAAAAAAGTTCAAGGTAGTTATCATCCAATACCAGATAGCAAGCCGAGGCATCCACATCAAATTCATCGGCCAACAGAGCGGTGGCTTTATCTAGTTTTGCCGACACCGAAATTTTGCTGCCAATAATCTTTTTGAACAGCTTTAGTATTTCCATGGCCTTGTTTTTAAGCCCTGCCGCCATAATTTTCCACCATTTTTAATTTTTTTACCTTGCGTTTTTACTTATATTCTTTATATTCGTATTCATCAAGCAAAAACTCAAATTTATTAAGGAATAAAATGGCTACCACATATAAAAGAGGAGATAAAGACACCCGCCCATGGGGGACATGGGAGGTATTGGATAGCGGCGACGGATTTTGTGTCAAAAAAATCTGTGTTACCCCGGGCAGCACTTTGTCGCTACAATTGCATCATCACCGGGCCGAACATTGGATTATTGTTGCCGGCGAGGCGGTGGTTACGCTTGGAGAAGACCGCCTGCAAAAAAAAGCCAATGACGAAATTTATATTCCGGTTGAAACCAAACACCGTATTGCCAACGAGACATCATCAAATGTAGTATTTATCGAGATTCAAACAGGCAATCATTTAGATGAAAACGACATTGTTCGTTTTGAGGACAAATACGGACGAATTTAGATTATAGGAAAAGAACCATGAATTTTAATGATTTAGGTCTTAGTGAGCAGACCATCAAAGCAATAGACGAATTCGGCATCTCAGAGCCTACCACCGTGCAGGCAGATGTCATCCCGGCTATTCTTGAGGGGCGCGATATTTTTACGATTGCGCCCACACGCTGTGGCAAAACCATGTCATATGTTTTGCCTTTGTTGGATATAATAAACGCCAAAAAGGCTAAAAATATTTTGATTATTACGGCAAATTCGCAAATGGCTGTCAGGACATCTGATTGCCTTGCCATATTTAATAAATATCATGAAATTAACGGTGCCGCCATCAAAAACGGCGAGGAAGATATTGCCGATGAAGCCAATGTGATTATCGGTGCGCCTGATTTATTGTTGGATGTCGTAGATAACTCCAAAGTCGATTTGTCCAAAACCGATATTTTGGTGGTTGATGATATTAACCTTATTAAAAAGAACAAACAGCTTGATAATCTTGAAAAGATTTTAGCCATGCTTCCGGCCGAAAAACAAAATATTGTCTATACCAATCGCCGCTCCAAAGAAACACAAGATATATTGGCCAAAATATTAAAAGCTCCGGAAGAAATCAAGGTCGATAAGACCAAAGAGCAGGAGGTCGAGCTTTCGGCCAAAGCATCAGCCTCAGAGCACAAGAGCAAATCTAGGTATACGACGGTTATCGATGACGAAGCGGTTGCGCTTGCCTCAAAGCTTCAATCATTTAATGGCAAAACTCCGCAATTTATTCTTATCAAGGGTATAATCGCGGCCGATGAAGACAAGTAATGCCGCTGTAAATTAATATCGTTTATAAAGCCTTGTTTGGAGAAGATTCCGACAAGGCTTTAATATTTTCATCTTTTTTTCAAAAAAAAGTATTGACAAAATTGCCAAAATAGTGTTTATATATCCACATCAATACATATATTTAGGAAATTATTTTAAGGGAGGGATATCAACAGGCCTTTTTTTTATCATTTTTTTTGGCCATTCTAACCAAAATTATCATTCCCTCCCACAAATTTAAGAGCAACGAGGTAGCAACCAGAATTTCGCCATAGGTCAGCAGCAAACAATTTATCCATAACGTCCGCCTCGTTGCTCTTTTAAAATAGCATTTACAATGCAGTAACCCAAGACATCCGTTGAGATAACGCATGTTAGGGGTTCTAACCAGCATCCGCTGAGAAGCGCATGTAAATATAACTTATTCTTACCAATTCGTGACAGCCGGAGCCTCTAGTTCTTAGAGCCTCCGGCTTTTTTGTATGTATTTTTTAATTTCTTGTTGCCATCATATTTTCAACATGCTACCAATTAAACATCCCTACATATACATTATATATTATTTTATTTTTTATCGGGACTTTAAGGAGAGCCCCTTTCCGCAAGGATAAAACAATCATTATGAGCAGATCGCTTAAAAGGCAACAAGAAATTGAATCATCTATTGATGTTGTCGGTTTAGACGAATTCAAGATGTATGCCAGCCCCAAGGGTATGATCATCAAAGAATCTACCTATGGCGTAAAAAAGATTGTCCACAACGGCAAGGCTTTTTACCGTGAAGTTGTAGAGGCGATTCGTATCGGCCCCGATAACCGGCGGACTTTTGGTTGGATTATCAATTTCTTTGGCAAACGTCGCAAGGCGTTTAAGTTTGTCAATAAAAAGCAAAAATATTATATAATTTAGCAAAAAAAGGCGTTGAACAAGGTTGCTTGTTCAACGCCTTTGGTTTTCTAAACGGCAACATCGCCTTTAATTGCCGGATGACATTGGTAGTTTACCAATTCAAAATCTTCAAACCGAAAATCATCAATATCTTTGACATCGGGGTTGATTTTCATCTCTGGCAGGGGATAGGGTTGACGAGTAAGCTGCAGTTTAACTTGTTCAAAGTGGTTGGAGTAAATATGGGCGTTGCCCAGGGTATGAACGAACTCCCCCGGTTTAAGGCCGCATACTTGCGCCACCATCATGGTCAACAATGCATAAGATGCAATATTAAAAGGTACGCCCAAAAACATATCGCAACTGCGTTGATAGAGCTGACAGTTTAATTTGCCGTCGGGTGTAACGTCAAATTGGAAAAAACAGTGGCATGGCGGCAACGCCATCTGATCGATTTGTGCCGGATTCCAGGCGGTTACAATCAACCTACGGTCTTGCGGATTTTTCTTTATCCGGTCAATAACATCTTTAATCTGGTCGATTCCCTGCGAGTTGAAATTGCGCCACTGATGCCCGTAAACCGGCCCAAGATCACCGTTTGCATCGGCCCATTCATCCCAAATGGTAACGTTGTTATCGTGCAAATATTTGATATTTGTATTGCCCGACAATAGCCAAATCAATTCATGAATGATGGCGCGCAAATAAACTTTTTTGGTTGTAACCAAGGGAAACCCTTTGCTCAAATCAAAACGCATCTGCCGCCCAAAAACTTTGCGGGCATAGATTCCGGTTCTGTTGTCGGCGTCTTGGCCGTTTTGCATAATGTCTTGCAATAAATCCAAATACTGTCTCATAAGTACTCCTTGTTTTTTGATTAATGATTAATAATAGCAAAAGTAATATGTTTTAGAATCTCTTGAGGAATAAACTCACCTTTTTTTATCCGAATTGTGGTGATGATGTTGTCCTCGTCATAGTCTGGCGAAATTTGCACATATTTTTTGTTCATTTTTTCAATACATTCCGTTATATCTACGGGTTTTCCGTCAAGGTCAGACGCTATCTCGCCCATATAACAGCTGTCAACAATAATCTCAGGAGACATTTTTTGCATAAACAATTTATAAATACTGGCGCCTCCGCAAATATATAATGGCTCTTCCATATCGGCCAGTTGCGATATATCGTTGACAACAAAATGATTTTTTGTATCCGATACTATATAATTCTCATCAAAAGTCAATACATATATCTTTCGATTAGGCAAAGTCCTGTTGGGAAAACTTTCATAAGTTGTCTGGCCGCAAACAATGTTCATTCCGTCGGTAATTCGACGAAAACGTCTAAAATCAGATGATATATGCCAAGGTATTTTTGGCCCGATTCCGATGATATTATCGTTATGATGTCGACACCAAATAGCAATTTTAGTCATGGCAAACCTCGTTTTCAAATAACTACCCAAGTATAATCATGTTTATCAAAATAAAAATACTCTAGCTGCTGTTGTGGAAAAAAATAATGGTTGAGGCGATGTTTTTTTGGCTCTTGCAATTTTTAATAAGAGGTATTATATTACTTAGATGTCAGGTGTTCCTGACTATGACACTAGAGGCTCTGTGAAATAGATGCTTTGGACCCGGGGGCAGTACCCGGCGCCTCCACCAATTAAATATTTTATGGGGGCGATATAGGTTTGACAGGGTATAGTAAAGACGGGTAAGCTGTGTTCGGCAAGATACCACCGTTATCGGTTCAAAATAAAATGAATGCTAACGATAATAACGTAGCTCCTGTTGCTATCGCTGCCTAATTGGTAGCTGCAACAAACTAAATTCTCAAGGCCATGGAGTGCTTTGAGTGGGGTTTGGGGCTTTCCTATCAACAGAAAAGCCTCATTTTTTGCGGAGATTTACCATGACTGACGGAATCAATTATGACAAACTGGTCGAAAAGTCGCTCAAACATGTTGTTATTGAAGCGCTTAAAATAGCGGCCGAAGAAGGTTTGCCGGGAGATAATCATTTTTATATTTCTTTTAAGACCAATCATCCTGATGTTAGAATGTCGGCTGATTTGCTCAATCAATATCCCGAAGATATGACAATCGTTCTCCAACATCAGTTTGCTAATTTGATGTTATCTGAAAACTATTTTGAGGTCGATTTAAGCTTTAGCGGGGTTGTCCATACATTGCGGATTCCTTATGATGCCATAACTTATTTTGCCGATCCGCATGCCAGGTTTGCACTTAGTTTTGCATTGGAAGACCCGCACATGTCGTCTGCTCATGAGGCAGAAGAGGCTCCGCAAAAAGTCTCCGGTGGTACGGCCGAAGTTGTCTCCATAGAATCTTTTCGGAAGAACAAATGAAAAAGATATCGGTTGTTATAGCCGGTCGTCACTCGACCAGCATCTGTTTGGAAGAGGAGTTTCTGCACGAGCTCAAACGTATAGCTTTGATCAAACACAAAAGTCTCAATGATATGGTAACCGAAATTGACCGCAATAAGAAAATAAACAATCTTTCAAGTGCCATCCGCATCTTTATTCTTAAAGAGCTCAAAAACAGTTGATGTGAAAAAAACCGCCAAAACGGCGGTTTTTTCATTTATTCATCGTCAAATTCCTCATCGGCCATATCATCGGCGTCATCAAAATCATCCTCATCTTCTTCGACATCTGTTTCAATCATCTGAGGCTCTTCATTGTCGATTTCCGATTTTTTGCGTCTTCCTCTGCGTTTGCGAGTTGGAGCTTTTTTCTTCATTGCGTCAATAATATAGTGCCCGGCGATTTTATATAAATCAACCAAATGATTGTTATACATATGGTCGGCCCCTTCAATCATCGCATACTCAACAGTAACGTTGCGTTGAGTATTAAGCCTCTTGACCAAAGACGTAACACTTGAGGGTGTCACGATTTCATCAATACACCCTTGTGTAATCAAGCCCGACGCCGGACAAGGTGCCAAGAACGAAAAATCTTTTTCGTTGGCTGGTGGCGATACGGCAATAAAATTATTTATATCAGGCCGTCTCATCAATAATTGCAAACCGATCCATGCTCCGAAAGAGTAGCCGGCCACCCAGCATTGACGAGCCTCGGGATTAACCGATTGCAACCAGTCAAGAGCAACCGTCGCATCAGACAACTCGCCCGGACCATCCTCAAATTGTCCTTGCGAGCGCCCCACACTGCGAAAATTAAAACGCAATACCGAAAACCCCAAATTTTGAAACACACTGAATAGGGTATAGACCACTTTGTTGTTCATGGTTCCGCCATATTGCGGGTGAGGGTGCAAAATCAAGGCAATCGGGGCGTTGGGATTTTCGCTTTGATGATATCTTCCTTCCAGACGTCCCGCAAGCCCGTTAAACAATACTTCCGTCATTTGTTATTAACCTAAAATGTTGTTGTTTTGAACATTATATTACATTAATCTTCTATAAAGAGTTAATTTTTTGAGGGAATTTAGCACAAAATGGAATCAAAATTCAAGATAATTCTTCAAGATGCGGCGGCGGTGGTTGCTAGGGATCCGGCAACCGGCAGCAAATTTCAGGCTTTTTTGCTTTCATCTGGGCTTCATGCAATAATGTGCTATCGGTTTTGTCATTGGTTGTGGCAAAAAAATTGGCGTTTGACATCGCGTGTTATTTCTCAGGCCACACGTTTTTTTACCGGGATAGAGATACATCCGGCCGCCATCATCGGCAAAGGTTTTTTTATTGACCATGGTATGGGGGTGGTTATTGGCGAAACATCCGAAATAGGCGACAATGTTACCCTTTATCACGAGGTCACTTTGGGCGGAACCACGATTTTTGATGCCACCGGCAAACAACTTCAAAAACGCCACCCTACATTAAAAGACAATGTCATCGTTGGAGCCGGGGCCAAGATTCTCGGTCCTATTACAATTGGCAACAATGTTAAAATCGGAGCCAATGCGGTGGTCTTGCACGATGTTGCCGATAATCAAACCGTTGTTGGAGTCCCGGCTCATTCCGTCAATAAGACCAAACAAAATCCTGAAGAGTTTTCTGCCTATGGAGCCTGTGCATCCGATAAAGATCCGATAGATTGCAAGATAAAATGGCTCGAGCAAGAAATTAACAAAATAAAAAAACAAAAAATTAAATAAAATATAACAATTTTGTAATACTCTGACAGAGTAATTTGTGTTATTATAATACTATATTGGCAATTTATGGGAGGCAATAGGCTATGCGGAAAAACGTTCTCTTATATGTCGGCATTATAAGCCTTTCATTTATAAACAATGCTTTAGCGCAGCTTCCTGCCAATCCGTGGGATACTGCCGATTTTGATGCTGCCGTTTCGGCCTCATCTGCCGCAGGGGTTGCTCATATTACGCGCTCAGACGATGACACAGCCTACATACCATCTGTTAAATATCAGGCGGTCAATGCCGATTCTGCGGCTCCTGTTTATACTCCGGCAATCGATTCTGATGGCAATGCCAAAACAGGAGTTATGGTCAATCAGGTAGAAACTCTCAGTACAACTACGGCCCAAAATGTTACTCCGGCATCTGATAAACAAACGATTAAACGTCAGCCTAAAGCCGATTCTTGGCGTGGTTCCGGACGTTTTGGCCAGTTAAACTACACCGGCGAGGTTACAACCTATGGCACGGCATATGGACAAGAGATGTTGGCCCCGGAGGTTAACAACCATAATATGAATGTTATGTTGCAGCATCTGCGCGATTTGGGCTACAAAATACCAGACAGTTATGACAACAAATTTCAAACCTTCACACAGGATTATGCAAACGATTTACGCAATGCATATAACGGCTTGGGCCATCAAAACAACCCGTTTGATACAATGTTTTCCGGCTTTTTGGATATAGTCGAAGATCAGTCGGGCCTTGATATGGAAAATTTGCTTTTCAACAGTATTGACCTTATGAGCAGAGACTAAAGGATGATACCAATGCGCTACATAATCTGTTTTGCTTTGATAAGTATAAGTTTTAGTGCCTTTGCTCAGACCATTAACGGGGCGAGCAAGGAGAATACCTCTGATGAGGTGCTTACATCAGCTAATCAGCCGACAACCGTTACCGCACAAGAAGATATGTCTGCTGATGCTAAAGAGGAACCGGCAGTTGTCATGACACCGGAGCAAAAGGCCGAAATTGATAGCAAAGCTAAGAAAAATATGCGCATCTCGGTTAAAAAACAATCTGTCCGCGAAAGAAAAGATTTTATTGATGTAATGACCTCATCGGAAAAGATATTGGCTCGTCGCCAAGCTTTGCGTAACGGCCAAGGTAAAGCGGCCGCTTCTTTGGCTGAGGCAGAGGTCAAAAAACCAGATTTTAATCCGGCTGCCGATCGGGAAATGGAAGATTATCTATTTGAAAAAGCCGGCTTGCCTCAACAAGACATAATAAGGGGTTCGGATGCCAAATAATCTGCCTTGTATTGTTTTGGTTGAGCCTCAGTTGGCCGAAAATATTGGCATGGCCGCCAGAGCAATGAAAAATTGCGGACTTACAGAAATGCGGCTGGTTTGCCCCCGTGAGGACCATTTGTCACCCAAGGCTTTATCAGCCTCGTCCAATTCCGAAGAGATATTGCAAAATGCCAAAATCTATGCGTCATCCGCCGAGGCCATAGGCGATTTGCAATATGTTTTGGCAACCACCGCCCGCCACCGTGATCAAACCAAAATGGTTTTTAATGCCGATGCCGGAGCCCTTGCGGTGGCAGAAAGATTGTCGCGGGGGGAAAGGTGCGGGTTTATGTTTGGTCCCGAACGAACCGGTCTTCGCAATGAGGATGTAAGCCTGGCTGATGCCATTATAACCGTTCCGCTTAATCCTAAGCATTGCTCGCTCAATTTATCACAGGCGGTGCTATTGATTGGTTATGAATTTTACAAGACCACCATAAACTCCCAACCAGCACAAATGATTGTCAATCATACTCAAATTGCCGACAAAGCAAAAATCTTGACTTTTTGCCGACATATTGAAGATAAACTTCAAAATTTTGCCAATTACAGCGATGACAACAAAAAAGAAAAGCTGGTCATAAATTTGCGCAATATATTCACCCGTTCTGAACTCACCGAGCAAGAACTAAATACGCTTTACGGCATTATCAATTACCTTGATAAATAGTTTTTATAATCCTGGATTTTGTTGACCGGCAAAAGGATTATATTGTCCGACGCCGCCAAAATACTTGCGGAAGAATCCGGGATTTTGTCCTTTGACCTCGGTTTTATCCTTAGATGGCGAAATTTCTTTTCCGTCAGCCTTAGTCAATTTTTCAACGGCTGTAACTGTCCCCTGATCATTAAAAGTAATTTTTAAGATATTTCGGTCTGTTTCCTCCGGGGCAAAAAAGGCAACTCGTTTTATATCAGATGCCATATAAATCCAGGTATTTTTATCAAAAGGCATCACGGCCGAAGGCATGCCGAGTGTCTGCAACACCTCTTCCTGAGATATTCCTTGCTGAATTTTTTCGATTCTTTCCGGGGTTGGCATATTTCCGGTATGTGTAACAAACCACTCTTCTTGTTTTGCGCTGGAGCAAGAGCACAATGTGGCAGCACACAAGAAAACAGAAACGATTTTGTTTATTGACATATTAACATCCTTGCAGTTATATCCTAAAAATAAAACATATATTTCTATAACATAAGGAAAATATTAATGCAAAATCTTTTTACTTATCCCCTAAAGCTTGAAGATATGAGCCAAGCGGCCCACACCTACAAACTGAAAGCCACACCGGAAGAGCTCAAGTTTATTACTGAAGTTATGAAAGTTCCGGCGGTAAAAAGTTTTGAAGCAGAAATTGTCGTCAAATTACAAGCCAAAAAACACCTGGCTGATGTTTCGGGCAAAGTCTGTGCTGATGTCGAACATGTAAGCGTTATTTCGCTTGAAAATTTTGTGCGCCGCTATGAAACCGAGTTCGCTCTTAAATTCGATACCAAAATGACCCCGGAAGAATATAGGTCGCTTGAGCCTGATGTAGAAGAAGATGTGCCTGATATTTTAGATCATGGACAAATTGATTTGGCAGCCATTGCAATGGAGCAATTGGCTTTGGTTTTGGATGATTTTCCGCGCCGTGAGGGAGAGACATTTTCGTTTGTTTCGGAGTTTGACGATGAAGCCTCGCCGCAGGATAATCCGTTTTTGGTCTTGAAAAAATTAAAAAAATAACAAAAAAGCCTTGCCAAATATAAAAATTTTGATTAAAAGGGCATAAGAATTTCGCAAAGAAAAGGCATTTATTTAGTTGCTTTTTAAAACTAAATGGTTTACAAATGCCGATAACTAATTGGAATAACCTTAAATAAAAGAGTATGGAAAGATGGCAACACCAAAGAAGAAAACTTCAAAATCTCGTCGTGATATGCGTCGTTCACATGACGCGTTGAAGGCCAATTCCTACATGGAATGCCCCAATTGCGGTGAGTTAAAAAGACCTCACAACGTATGCCCAAAATGTGGTCAGTACGATGGTCGTGAAGTAGTAACACAAAAAACAGCAGAATAATTTAAATTAAGGCCTTTATTAGGCTTTTTGCGACGGAGCAAACAGTGACTGAAAATAACATGGTTATATCAGTAGATGCGATGGGGGGAGATAACTCCCCTCGAGTCGTTATAGAAGGGCTTGCAATCGCAGCCAAAAAACATCCTGATATTAAATTTTTGGTTTTTGGCGACACAGCGCTTGTCAACCCGATATTACAACGTTTTCCTGAGCTTGCAAAAGTTTGCGAGCTTCGTCATTCAGCCGAGATGGTCCACAATGAGGACAAGCCATCATCGGTTATCCGCAATCGCAATACCAGTATGTTTATGGCAATAGATGCCGTGCGCAAAGGCGAGGCACAGGCTGTTGTTTCTGCCGGCAATACCGGAGCGTTGATGGCTATATCTAAATTGACCCTAAAAACCATCACCAAAATACATCGTCCGGCGATAGTTAGTATTATGCCGCATCGTTTTGGCAAATATGTAATGCTGGATTTGGGGGCCAATACCGAATGTGACGCTATCAATTTGGCCGAGTTTGCTTTTATGGGCGAAATTTTAGCTCGGCACGCTCTTGGCATCGCCCGCCCCAAAGTAGCATTGCTCAACATCGGCTCCGAGGATATGAAAGGCAAAGAAGAGATTCGCCAAGCCGCACAGATGATTAAATGCTCCAAGATGGACATAGATTTTATCGGCTTTATCGAGCCCCACGAGATAGCCAACGGCAAGGCCGATGTTATTGTCGCAGACGGGTTCACCGGTAATATTGCATTGAAGTCTATTGAAGGCACGGCCAAACAACTGACACGCATGATCAAAGATGCTGTCAAAAGTTCGCTTTTGGCCAAGATAGGTATGGTCTTTATGATGCCGGCGCTTTGGAAAATCAAAAAAATTATGGATCCCAGAATCTATAATGGCGCGATGTTTGTAGGGCTCAATGGTCTATCGGTTAAGAGCCACGGCGGCACGGATGCGCTTGGTTTTTCTTATGCGGTTGATAATGCCGCCAATCTGATACGTCAGAATTTTGTCCCAACCATCCGTGAGGATATCGAAAAAGTTGATTTTGACGAAATTCAAACGGTATTATATGACATGTATTAATTCTTTTTAGCAATTTTATCTGGAGCGGATTTTCGGCATTTAGAAAGTCCGCTTTTTTTATATATTTGTTTGAAAAAAAAGAAAAAAACTGTGGATTATATCTTGCCAATCGCCGCAATTTATTATAAGACTTTGCAAGTATAATTTGTAAATAACATATGCATAAGGAATTAAGATGAAAACTGTTACTCGTTTAGATGTGGCCGAGGCAATTTATACCGAAATTGGCCTGTCAAGAAAAGATTCCAACGACATTTTGGATATGATTATTGACGAAATCGTCAAAGAACTGAGCCGTGGTCAAGATGTTAAATTATCGTCATTTGGTACATTTTCATTGCGTGATAAACGAGCCCGCACTGGCCGCAATCCCAAGACTGGGGTAGAAGCAGTTATTTCTTCGCGACGCGTAATTTCGTTTAAGCCGTCGCAAACCATGCGCAAATTAATTAATAGATAAAGGAACGCAATGCCTGTAAACAAAAGCAAAGCAGCTTTCCGCACGATTGCGGAACTTGCCGAAGAGTTAGGTGTCGCAACCCATGTATTGCGTTTTTGGGAGACCAAGTTTGAGCAGATCAAACCGATGAAACGCTCTGGCGGTCGTCGCTACTATCGACCTGACGATGTCAATTTGATTAAGACCATCAAACATTATCTTTATGATGAGCGTTACACAATTGAAGGTGTCCAAAAACTTTTGAAAGAAAAAGGTCTCAAAGCTATTTTGGGCGAAGAGATTCAAAAAGACTTTTTTGCTCTTGCTCCGCAAGAGCAAGAGCTTTCTGGCGATGCCAGAGAGATTCTGTCTCATATCAAAGACAAACTCAAAGACTTACGCGACAAACTGTCACAGGCATTGGCATCTTCTGCAAAATAATAAAAAAGCCTCCCAAAGGAGGCTTTTTTATTATCCGACATCAATACCAAAACATAATTTAGCCAACAACCCGATAACAAACGATATCAAAGCCACAGACAAGCTTATGGCAGACATCTCGGTAAACTTGCGCCAAAATGATTCTGATTTAACCACGGCAATATAAAAATTAAATATGGCAATCAGTGCAATAACAATTGCAATCATGGCAATCAATGCCCCGACAAACATATGCTCTGGAAATAAAAGATATGGCAATACCAAAAATACAACCGTAAGCATATAGGTAAAACCGGTATAAACGCTTGCTTTTAAGGCATGTCGGTTGCCATCGGCACGTTCGGCCAAATAGTTCGATGCTGCCATCGAAAGAGTGGCGGCAATTCCGGTAATCGTTCCGGCCATAGCAATTAAAGTTGTATTGGCCAAAACAAAGGTTAAACCGGCAATTGTTCCGGTCAATTCAACCAAAGCATCATTTAGCCCCAGCACCATTGCTCCGACATAGTTTAGGCGTTCTTCGTCAAGCAAATCGACAAGCTCACGCTCATGTCTTTCCTCATCTTTGATGATAGTAGCAATTTCAGGTACTTCTTTTTTCAATTTTTCCATATTGGCAACACCGTCATATTCGCCGGTTTCCAAAAGTTTTATGACAAAAGTATATCCCAATATTATTTTTAATATTTTAAAAAACGCTACTTTAAGATTGCAAGGCCTAACATCTTTATTGGTATATTGTTTCCAGATTTGGGCGTGTTGAGCCTCATCTGCGGCAATTTGTTCCAATATTTTGCGGTTGTGTTCATCTTTTTGATGTTTGGCAAAATAAGCATAGATTTTGGCACTTGTTATTTCGATTTTTTGAAACTCGGCAATAGTATTCAAGGCCTCAGGCGATATATTTTTTGCAACCATAATTTTATCCTCCAACAAATAAAAAAGCCGCTTCTAAAGCGGCTTAAAGCTGTCTGGTCGGGACGAGAGGATTCGAACCTCCGACTTCTTGCACCCCATGCAAGCGCTCTACCAGACTGAACTACGTCCCGCAAATTTCGCCTAAATATTTAACACAAAAAATTTTTTATGCAATAGCTTTTTATATAAAAAGGGTTGTAATTTTTATTTTAAGCTTTTATTTAAAATATAACAGGAGATAAGATATGAGAGGTATATTAGAGATATTTAAGAACAGGCGTTCAATCTATGCTATCGGCAATAAAACGTCATTGTCGCACAATCAAATAACATCGCTTGTTGGCGATTGTGTCAAATATGCCCCCTCGGCGTTCAACTCGCAAAGCGGCAGAGCGGTGATTTTGTTTGACCAAGAAAACCAAAAATTTTGGCACATGGTTTTAGAGCACCTGCGCCCGCTCGCCCCGGCAGACAAATTTGCCCAAACCGAGAATAAAATTGCTTCTTTTGCCGCCGGAGTTGGCACAATATTGTTTTTTGAAGATCAAGAGGTGATAACCGCTTTGGAAAAGAAATTTCCTCTATATAAGGCGGCTTTTGAAAAATACTCCTATCAATCATCTGGTATGTTGCAATATATGGTTTGGACGGCATTGTCAGCCAATAATATCGGGGCATCGCTGCAGCATTATAATCCCCTGATAGACGATGATGTCAAACAGATGTGGCAGCTGCCGGTATCTTGGCGATTGATGAGCCAAATGCCTTTTGGTGCAATAAATTCTCCGGCAGATGATAAAGACTTTTTGCCGCTTGATGACAGAGTAAAAATTTTTGCTTAAAAGTTATTTCGAGATAGTCACGCTAAACACATCATCATTTGCCATATATGATACTTTGCAACCATGCAGGGCGGCAATTTTTTCGACAATTGACAGCCCCAATCCGCTGCCTTGAGCCTTTTGCCCGGCCGGCCTAAAGAATCTTTCGCCCAAGCGTGCCAAATGCTCTTTTGCAACCCTAACTTTGTTGTTGCGGCAGGTGAGGGCTTTTTCGGTTATTTCCAGGTTGATATCGGCTCCTTCACCGCTATAACGTATGGCATTATCCAGCAAATTGCGCAATAGCAATGCCCACAAAAAGCTTTGTCCTTTTTCTAAAAAGGCCGGGTTGGCAATTTTGGGGTTGATGGATATGTTCTTAAGTTTTGCGGTTGGTTGTTGCTCATCAACGGCATTACCGACAATAAGCCCCCAATTTAGCTCCTCATCTTCACCTGATGCATTGCCCGATTCCAGTTTTGACAAGGCCAACATCTGCTCAACCAAGCGGCTTGAGCGTTCGATTCCCTCGCGTAAGTTCTTCAGGGCTTTTTGTTGCATTTTCTTATCATCTTCGGCCATTTCTGCCACGTCCAATTGCACTTTAAGTGCAGTCAACGGACTTCTTAGCTCATGGGCTGAATCTGCAATAAAACTACGCTCACGTTTTAGCATATCGGCAATTTTTTCAAACAGATTGTTCATTGCCCTAACCAAGGGCAAAATTTCTGTAGGTATATTTGTCTCATCAAGCGATGACAAGTCATCTGGTTTGCGTGTTGTCAAATCATAGGCCAGTTTTTTTAGCGGTCTAAATTCTTTGCTTATCAAAATAATTATGGCCAAGAACAATATGGCCAACCCACACACCCAAGGCACAAATGTTTCCTCCACCATCTCCAAGGCAATTTCATTACGATATTCCAGCTCTTGCCCAACGGCAATGCGATATTTGCCGTCGCTGCTTTCTATCCACACAATTCGCCACATATCATGCTTGCGACCCAAGGGCTGATTAATAAAGCCTGATGCTTGGTTATAGATAAAATATTTTCCGTTTTCGTTATCATGAAAAATCATTTTGCCGGTTTTATCAAAAACCGCAAACCCGATTGCCTCGTCTTCTTCATCACCGTCATCTTCCATTTCATCAATCAGGTGATCAACACTGTTTTGAGTATCAGGTCTTATATTTTGCCAGTCGGCGGCCGAAAGTTGGCGCGCCAACATCAGCTGATAGGTGTCAAAAAATTCGTCTGTCTGCTCACGGCTTTCGTTCCATGCCAAAATTCCCGATGCCAGCCACACGGCAGCGGCAATAACCAAAAACGAAATTATAAGCCTTAGTTTGAGTGACAATTTTTTCATTTTTCCTCCAGCATATAGCCGATTTTGTTTATGGTCTTGATTATATCTTTGCCCAATTTTTTGCGCAAGTGATGCACGTGTACCTCAACCGCATTGCTTGATACATCATCATCCCAGGCATAAAGCTTTTCTTCGATAATATTTTTTTGCAATACTTTGTTGCGGTTAAGCATCAACAATTCCAGAAGTTGCAATTCTTTTGGCGACAACACCACTTCTTTGCCGTCCGCCTCAACTTTTTTGGTCTCCGGATAGTAGGTAATGTTTTTTATTTTTACTACCGGTTCCATTTTGTCGTTATAGCGCCTTATAAGCGCTTTGAGCCTTGCGGCCACCTCAGCCAGGGCGAAAGGCTTGGCCAGGTAGTCATCCGCTCCGCTGTCCAAGCCTATCACACGTTGGTCCACATCACCACGAGCCGTCAAGATAAGCACCGGCTCGTTGCGTTTTTGCAAGCGCCATTCTTTTAAGATGCTAAGCCCGTCTTTCCCCGGCAAGCCGAGATCAAGCACCACGGCATCATAAGGGGCTTGGAACAAGGCCTCAAAAGCCTCTTCGCCGTCTTGGAACCAGTCGACGCTAAATCCCAGTTTAGTAAGCCCGATATTAAGTCCGTCGCCAATCAGCCTGTCATCTTCAGCCAAAAGAATGCGCATTTTTTATTCCTTTTTATTTTTTGGTAATTGAGTCAACGTCAATTTCAAAATTCATAAAGTCTTTGTCTACTTCACCTCTGATCTCGACGGTATCTTTTTCGCTGACGCTGACACCTCTCCAATCATCATTGTCAATTTCAACCGTAACCGACCCGGTATTATCCGTAAACAAATATTTTTCACCGCCCAGATTTTTAGTAATTTTGCCCTGCAATACAACCGGGGCATCATCGCTCAATTTCAAAGCATCTGCCACGCTGACCGAAGCGATTGTCGGTCCGGTATATCCGCCCTGATTGGCTGCGCCAAAATTTTGTTGAGCCAAGGCATTGCCGGATATTCCCAAAACCAAAGCCAAAGCTGAAACCATTGCTAATTTTTTCATGTTTTTTCTCCTTTATATCAATAAATGTTAATTTAGATTTCTGTTGCTTACAACTCTAATTCAACATCTTAAACTTAAGGTTTGCTTAAATAACAAAATAATTTTCAAAAAAATGCAAAAAACAAGCATTTTCAATGTAGTAATGTATATAAAAAATTTGCACTCTCCTTAAATTTATGCTAAAACTTATATCCCAACGGAGACAATCATGCCACAATGTTTTAATTTTTTGCTGGATAAAAACACCAAAATCTTGATTATCGGCACCATGCCGGGAGAGGCCTCGCTAAAAGCCGGTCAGTACTATGCTCATCCGCGCAATTGTTTTTGGCGGATTATAGCCGATTCGTTAAATAACGGTATGACTTTTTCTGATTATGCGGCGAAAATGCATTTTCTTCGCTCACATGGCATTGGCCTTTGGGATAATCTTAAATTTTGCTATCGCCAAGGCAGTCTTGATAGTCAAATCCGCCAAGAAATACCCAATGATTTTGAATCTTTGTTGCAAAAATATCCCAATATCAAACTGTTGTTGTTTAATGGACAAAAGTCTTTTTCTTTTTTTAAGAAATATCATCCGTTGCTGCTTTCTCAAAGCTCTTATCGGATTCTCCCCTCGACCAGCCCGGCCAACGCTGCCATCAGCTATGCCGCGAAACTGCAGTTGTGGCAACAAGCTTTACTCCCAAAAAAACATTGCTAAAATCTAATTATTGCTCTACACTTTTGCTAAGTAAGAGGTTTTTGCCATGGAATACTGGGATATTTATGACAGCAAGCGCAACCTAACCGGCAAAGTAATTTGCCGCAATGACAAAAGCCGGCTTGCAGAGGGTGAATATCATTTAGTAGCTGACGTCTGGATTATTAATTCTCAAAACAAAATTCTCATTCAAAAACGGGCGTTGTCCAAAAAAAATTTTCCGGGCCTCTGGGCTCAATCGGCAGGTGGCGCTGCTGTTTGTGGCGAAGACAGTTTTCAGGCTTGCTTGCGTGAGGTCGAAGAAGAGCTTGGAATAAGCCCTACTCAAATTTGCCCTGAGTTAATTGGCTGTTTTACTCGTCATGGCGACACACTAGTTGATGTTTATCTCATTCGTCAAGATATAGATATTGCTAAATTGTGTTTGCAAGAATCAGAGGTGGCAGAGATCAAATGGGCCGGCATCAACGACATAAAACGTCTTATTGCAGCGCAAAAGTTTGTGCCAACAGTTGTAGACGGATTGCATGCGGCACTTCGTCATAATATTGTGTTTTGCTCAAATGAAGAAACCGATTGGCCATAAAAAATGCCTCTAAGAGGCATTTTTTGCAGATTTTTTTACAGGTCTTCTAAACCATGTTTTACCCTTTGTTTTCAAGAAACCATGAGGACGATTCTTTTTACCAGAATAATTCTTGCCTTTGTTGCCGGAACCAATAACTTTTTGCAAAGATTTTTTCTTTTCTTTGATTTTAAGGGTTCCGTCTTTAATTTGCTCTTCTATTTTTAATATTTCCATAAATTTGGATTTGCGGGGCTTGGTCTTGTTTTCTTTGGTTTTGTCGACCGAAAATCCAAATGCGCCCAAGTCACGCCCCAAGGTATAATATCGTCCGTGCGCAAATGCCACCAGCCCCATTTTTTCAACTGCCAAACGCCCGTCTTCTTCAATATATTTATCATCAATGTTAACATTAACAATCTCAGCCAAAAACATATCATGGGTGGCAAATTCTTTTTTATCAATAACTTTACACTCCAAAGCAATCGGTGCTGCTTTTAACATCGGGACGGCAACTTTTTGGCAGGCCTCGGTTTCCAAATTCATTTCCTTGAATTTATCGGTTGTTCTGCCTGATTTTACGCCGCAAAAATCACATGCCTTAGCCAAAGGCAAGTTAACCAAGTTTATGACAAACTCTTTTTTTTCTTCGATTAAGGCATGCGAAAAACGGCTTTTACGAACTGATATATAGGTCAGCGGCGGTTCAGAATTGACAATTCCCGTCCAGGCAACTGTCAATACATTTGGCTTTTCTGCCGTGCCGCAGGTAACCATAACCGGCGGCACGGGAAATAACATTGTACCTGGTTTCCAATTGACCTTTGCCATAAAGCACTTCCTTTTTAAGCGTTACCAAACGGGTTGATTACTTCTTCGTTTTGCGATGCCCGCAAATCAAACAACGACAAGAATACCGTCGATACATAAATTGAAGAATATGTACCGATAATAACTCCGAAAAAGATTGTAAAGGCAAAGCTGCGCAAAGTATCGCCGCCCCAAATCAACAATGCCAAAGCGGCAAACAAAGTTGTCAAACCAGTCAAAATCGTACGCGACAAGATGTCATTGATACTTTTGTTCAGTAAATCAATTTGTTTCATCTTTTTATATTTGCGCAAATTTTCTCTGATGCGGTCATAGGTTACCACGGTATCATTGACCGAATATCCGGCAAGCGTTAAAATAGCTGCCACGGTGGTCAAGCTAAAGTCCATTTGGAACAATGACAACAATCCCCCCGTAACTACAACGTCATGTACCAAACCCAAAATGGCACCAAGTGCAAATTGCCACTCAAACCTAAACCAAATATAAGCCGTAATTGCCAAAATGGCGATTACCGAGGCAATTACGCCGTCTTTTTTAAGCTCTCCGCCAACCTGTGGCCCAACCAAGTCGATTCTTCTGTACTCATACTGATTACCCAAGGTTTGTTTGATTTGGTTAACCACATTCATTTGGGCTTTCTCATCCAATTCTTTAGCTTGGGCACGGATAACAAGCTCGGTTCCGTCTTCGCCCATGGCTTGTAAATTGAGGTCGTCAATATCCAAATGGCTCAAATCTTTGCGCATTTGTTCCACATCAATAACTTTTTCCGATTTAATTTCCATCAAAATACCGCCGGAAAAATCGATTCCGAAGTTAAAGCCCCTAAATACTATGCAAATAATAGACAATATTAACAATGTTGCCGATATAGCATAAGTAATATTTTTCGATTTCATAAAATCGATATTGGTATCTTTGGTTACCCATTGAAATAGTTTTATCATCTTTCTAATCCTTATAAACTCTTATTAAATCGGCAATTTTGTCGGTTTATATTTCATCAACCAAGCCGTAATGATTAAGCGTGTAACTGTAACCGATGTAAACATAGATGTTGCAATACCAACGGCCAAAGTTACGGCAAAACCTCTTACCGGACCGGTACCAAAGTAAAACAAAACAAATGCGGCCACCAAAGTTGTCAAGTTTGAATCGACAATAGTTGACCAAGCCTCGGTAAATCCGGCATCGGCAGCATCACGGGTTGAGCGTCCGTTTTTAACCTCTTCACGCATTCTCTCAAAGATTAATACATTGGCATCAACCGCCATACCGATTGTCAAGATAATACCGGCAATACCTGGCAGAGTAAGTGTCGCACCCATCAGGCTCAAAACGCCAAGCATTAAGATAAGGTTCATAAATACGGCAACGGTCGTAAACACGCCAAACAAGCCATAAGCAGCCACCATAAAGACAACCACGGCCGCCAAACCGATGCACGAGGCAATAACGCCGTCTTTAATTGAATCTGCCCCAAGACCGGCACCAACGGTGCGTTCTTCCAATACCTCGAGCGGTGCCGGCAAAGCGCCCGAGCGCAACAACAATGCCAAATCATTAGCCGATTCGACTGTGAAATTACCGGTGATGACGCCCGATCCACCCATGATGGCACTTTGAATAACCGGGGCCGAAATAACCTCATTATCCAATACGATGGCTAATCTCTCGCCGATGTTATCTTTGGTAACCTCGCCAAATTTCTTGCCGCCTTGGGTATTAAATTTGAACGAAACAACCGCCTGTCCATCTTGGAATGAGGGTTGTGCATCAACCAAATTTTCACCGCCGACCACCGGTTTTCTGGTAATAACATAAGGCTCGCCCATCTCGCCATAGGCCAATTTATATTTGCCGCCCAGTTTGCCGCGTTTGGCATCTCCGGCCTTGGCAGTGCTGTCAACCAAATGAAATGACATCTTGGCCGTTTTGCCAAGAAGCTCTTTGACATATTCCGGATTCTGCAATCCCGGCAATTGCACAACAATACGATCAGCTCCTTGTGACTGAATCAATGGCTCTTTAGTGCCAAGTTCATCAATTCTGCGACGCACGATTTCAATCGATTGCTCAACGACTTTAGCCTTTAGCTGATTAAGTGCCGCATCGCTGTAATGTATAAGTAATGCGCCATCACTTTCTTCATCAACCAAAATCCCATCATCGATTTTGCGAAACAGCGGAATGGCCTTATTGCGAGACCCGGCATTTTCAATTACAACCTTAACACCGTTTTCACTCGAAGTCAGGCTCTTGTAGCGGATTCTGTTTTCGCGCAAAATCTGCCTTACAGAGTCTTCATTGGTTGACATTCTTTCTTTTAATACGTCATCGAGCTTAACTTGCAACAAAAGGTTTGAACCTCCTTGCAGGTCCAGCCCGAGGTTAATCGGTTGCCACCAGCTTGGCAACATATCTTTATTGCTTACCACATTTGGAACGGCAAAGAAGATACCGGCCAAACATATGGCAAGGATGGTAATAACTCTGGATCTTGATAACTTATACATTTTTAATCATACCTTAAAAAATTATTTTTCATTATCCAAAACATCACGAACCGTTGCTCGCGAAATAGTAATGGTAATGCCGTTTGCAATTTCGGCCTTGAGCTCATCTTCATTTTCCTTGGCCTCGACGATTTTGGCATATATACCGCCACCGGTCAAAACTCTATCGCCGCGTTTAATGGCTTTCAAACGAGCCTCGTGTTCTTTAAGTCTTTTTTGTTGCGGTCTGATAAGCAGCAAATAAAATATTGCAAAAATAAGCAGCAACTGCACAATCATGCTGGTAAGCGAACCACCTGAAGCGGCAGCAGTTCCGGCTGCCTGGGCAAACGCAGGGCTAATTAACATTTTTTCTCTCCATATCAAAATTTAATATTAGCGCTAATATAAAACAATTATCACTCGATATATAGGGAAATTTTTATTATTTCACAAGATATTTTTTCAAATCAGAATGTTATTTCAAATAGGCAAGCGGGTTCAGAGCTTTTTTGCCGGCACGGGTTTCAAAATGAAGTTGCGGTGTCGGCACGCCGCCGGTTGTTCCCACAGTGGCAATAGGGGTTCCTTTTGATACTTTTTGCCCTTTGCGTACTTTTAAGGTGTCGTTATGAGCGTAGGCCGTTACCCATCCGTCGTTGTGTTTAATCAATATCAGATTGCCAAATCCTTTCAATTCGTTTCCGGCATAGGCCACAGTCCCTGCATCGGCAGCTCTAACCACGGTTCCTCTGGCGGCTTTGATGTTTATGCCGTCGTTGTTGCGCCCTTTGGCAATGGGGCCGAATTTGGATATAACCTGTCCTTTAACCGGCCAGGCAAAAGGCTGCTTGCGCTTGGTCGAGGGCTGAACATAGGTGTATTTTGTTGTTGATTTGGCTGTTGTTTTTTTGGTCGATGTTTTTTTACTGGTTGTCGAAGATGCCTTTTGGGCAGTGACAATGGAGCCGGGCATTAAAAGTTTTTGCCCGATTTTCAAGGTAAAAGGCGAGCGTAAATTGTTAGTACGGCTAAGGGTCGACATATCAACATTATAACGTTTGGATATGTTATAAAGGGTATCACCTTTGGCCACGATATGATATTTTGCTTGCGGCAGTTTAATGGTTTGTCCTATTTTTAGGGTATAAGGCGGGCGCAAATTGTTAATTTCGATAACCTCACGGATCGGAACATCATTTGCCCGCGAAATGCTGTAGAGAGTATCTCCTTTTCTGACCCTAACGGCAGCCGGTCTGGTATAATATTCCGGCCCGCCCCATAGGGTATAGCCGAATATGCTGGCCCCTGAAGAACAAGCACCAAGCAACAACAGCATTCCAAGCATTAGCAGCCGTCTGCATAACATCTAAGACCGCCCCTTTGACCAATTATAAAGCTTTACATTTTAATGATTAACACTTAACTCTTAATATTTTCTAAATCAACCAAAGCCGGGCGTCTGGGGTCGGAAGAAACAATACCATAGTCTTTTTGTTTAAGCGCCATGCTGATATGTCTTTCAAGTCTGGCGAACATAGCGTCAAAAGAATCAGTAAATCCTTTACGGTTGGAATATGAAATAACAATCATTTGGGCATTGGCCTCGTCAACTCTCAGTTTTTTTATAGCCTCTACCGTGTGCTCAAAAAGATAAATGGCTTTTTGCATGGCTTGTTCTCTGGTGGTATTTTTTAAGGCCATAACGATTTTGGTCTTGTCAACTCTGCCGGCATAGCCATCTGCCGGCAAAATACCCAAACAAATATCGCTAACATCTTTAAGCATTTTATCGGCAGTTTCAAAGTCGATTCCTTTGGCAATAAAATCATATATATCCTTTAGTTCAATCACTATCGCCGACAGCTCTTTGTTATATCGGTTGGCCAACTTAAAATCATGATCAAATTTCTGTTTTAATGTTTTTTCGTTTAGAATGTCGGTAAAAGGATCAATTGCCTGGAAATCCGACAGTTGTCTTTTGAGTTTGTCTGCTTGCGAGATATCTTTGCACAAAAAACTTAACCCCTTGCACTTGAGTATTTCGTTTAATATTGGTCTGATTCTTGTCAGCATCAACATAGTCTTGTTATCAGCGCGTCGTATCAGTACTTGGGTGTTGAACGTGGTTTGTTTTTTTGCAATCTTAGCAAAAGTTTCTGCCAAAAATTCTTGGCTGCCCTCGTTGTCCTCAAACAAGCTTCCGACCAAAGGGGCTCCGATAAGCTTTTGCGGATCAAATCCCAAAAATTTTGCCCCGTTTTCTTCAATAAAGGTAATTCTGAATTTGTCATCGACCTTAAAATATATATCGCCGGCCTCGATCTCGGGAATTTCTTTTTTGGCTTCGCTTTCCAACAGAAATTCTTGCAAACTGGCTCGTGTTTGCCTAAGTGTTTTAAACAAAAACAATGCCGTCAAAACAGCGGCTGCGGCCATAACGGCCAATATTGCAACTATTATATTCATAAACTACGCCTTATAAAAATGACATCTACACGATAAAACTAGATTAATAAAAGCTAAAATAAGGTTAAATATAGGTTGATTTTAAACAAAAAAAACACTAATTTCTTTTTTGCTATGAGTAATGAAAACAAAAATAACATCGAGATTGTCGACGAAGCAGGCGATAATTACAAATATGGCTTTGTGACCGATATCAAGGCCGATACTGTTCCTGCCGGCCTTAATGAGGATATAATACGCCTTATTTCCCACAAAAAAGGTGAGCCTGACTGGCTGCTCGATTGGCGCCTAAAGGCTTTTAAATTTTGGCAAACCATGGTTGAGCCTGTTTGGGCCAAATTAAGCTATGACAAGATAGACTATCAAAATCTGTCGTACTATTCCGCGCCTAAGCAAAAAGTTGCCCCCAAAAGTTTGGCTGAGGTTGACAAAAGCCTGCTTGATACATATGAAAAACTTGGCATTCCGCTCAAAGAGCAAGAGGTGTTATCGGGAGTTGTGGCGGTTGATGCGGTGTTTGACAGCGTTTCGGTTGCCACTACCTATCGTGCCAAATTGGCCGAGCAGGGGGTTATTTTCTCATCGATTTCCGAGGCCGTGCGCGAGCATCCCGATTTGGTAAAGCAATATCTTGGCTCGGTTGTGCCATATACCGACAATTTCTTTGCCTGCCTTAATTCGGCTGTATTTACCGACGGCTCGTTTGTTTATATTCCTAAAGGGGTCAAATGCCCGATGGAGCTTTCAACCTATTTTCGGATTAATGCCAAAAACACCGGCCAGTTTGAGCGCACGTTGATTATTGCCGATGATGACAGTTATGTCTCTTATTTGGAAGGATGCACCGCGCCGCAACGAGATGAAAATCAGCTCCATGCCGCCATTGTCGAGATTGTGGTGTTAGACAATGCCGAGGTAAAATATTCCACCGTCCAAAACTGGTACCCCGGTGACAAGGACGGCAAAGGCGGAGTTTATAATTTTGTAACCAAAAGGGCCGCCTGCCGCGGGGTCAATTCCAAGGTTTCTTGGACGCAAGTAGAAACCGGGTCGGCAGTGACTTGGAAATATCCGTCATGTGTGTTGCAAGGAGATAATTCGTCAGGCGAGTTTTATTCGGTTGCCATAACCAACAACCGTCAGCAGGCCGACACCGGCACCAAGATGATTCATATCGGCAAAAACACCACCTCAAAAATTATATCCAAAGGGATTTCAGCCGGTTTTTCCAACCAAACTTATCGTGGTTTGGTTAAGGTAAGTCCCAATGCCGACAATGCGCGCAATTATACTCAGTGCGACAGCCTGCTTATTGGCACCACCTGTGGTTCGCATACTGTACCATATATCGAAAATCGCAATAGAACCGCCATTCTTGAACATGAGGCCACCACATCAAAAATTTCGGATGAGCAATTATTTTATTGTCGTCAACGCGGCATTGGCGAGGAAGAGGCGGTAAGTCTTATTGTTAATGGATTTTGCAAAGAGGTTATGCAGCATTTGCCGATGGAATTTGCCATCGAGGCAGCCAAACTAATCAATATTTCGCTGGAAGGAAGTGTGGGATGACAACAATTTATGAAAGAGCTCTCAAAACTTGGGGTAAAGAACCGCAAATGCTTCAGGTAATAGAAGAGATGAGCGAGTTAACCAAAGAAATCTTAAAAAACATCAACCGCAAAAAAGACAACATTGCCGAGCTGATAGAAGAAACCGCCGATGTAGAGATTATGTTGTCTCAGCTCAAATGTTGCTATAATATCAGCCAAGAGGTTGAGGACTACAAGGCAAATAAATTAATTAAAATAGCCAAACGTTTGGATGAATGGGATAAAGAACATGGCAACACCGCTGCTTGAAATAGAGGATTTATATGCCGGAGTTGACGGCAAAGAGATAATCAAAGGGTTTAATCTGACAATAAATGCCGGCGAGATTCACGCGCTTATGGGGCCAAACGGCGCCGGCAAATCAACATTGTCCAATATTTTGTGTGGCAAACCGGGCTATCACATAACATCAGGTCGCGTCTATTTTAAAGGCAAGGATTTACTCAAGCTCTCGGCCGAAGACAGAGCCCGCGAGGGGTTGTTTTTGTCGATGCAATATCCGGTTGAAATACCCGGCGTTTCGATTACTTCGTTTTTGAAACACGCTGTTAATGCCGTACGCAAATATCAAGGTATGCCAGAGCTTGATACCATGGAATTTATCAAAATCCTGCGCCAAGAGGGCAAAAACTTAGGCCTTGACGCTGATATGATTAAACGCGATGTCAATGTCGGTTTTTCGGGTGGCGAGAAAAAGCGGCTGGAAACTCTGCAAATGTCGATTCTAAAACCAACCCTGGCTATTTTGGACGAGGCTGATTCGGGTCTTGATATTGATGCACTAAGAGTTGTGGCCGAAGGTGTCAATGCCCTTCACACCAAAGACAATGCCTTGCTGGTGATTACGCATTATCAACGCCTGTTAAACTATATTGTGCCAGATTCTGTTCATATATATGCTGACGGCAAGATAGTAAGAACCGGTGGCAAAGAGCTGGCAATGGAACTGGAACAAAAAGGCTATGCCGAGTTTATGAAAGAAAAAAATGACTAAACTTGTGCATGACATAAAGCTGATTGGCAACGAAATACCTTGGCTCAAAGATTTTCGGACGGCCGGCAAAGATGCATTTATCGGCCAAGGCATTCCAACCGCCAAAACCGAGGCCTGGAAATATACCAAGCCCAATCGTTTTTTTGCCAATGATTTTACTCCCGATTTGCAAGGAGGTAAAGCACCGGCTCGTTTATCGATTAAATTACCGTTTAAGGCTTGCGGAATTTATTTTGAAAATGGTGTTTTTTCCCATCATGATAGCCTGCCGGAGGGGGTAGAGGTTCTTCCGCTTATAGAAGCTATAATGTTTCGCCCGGATCTAAGAGACCGGATAGGTGCTCTTGCCGATATAGATAAGCACCCGTTTGCAGCACTCAATTCCGCCTATCTGAATGAGGGCGTTTATATTCATATATCATCAAATATTGCAATGCCGCTTGTCTTTATCAACCACGTTAGCGCAGATTCAGACGGCAAGATGTATAATTTGCGCAATTTAATTATTGTTGATGCTTATGCCTCGGCCGAAATTGCGGAATATTATTGCTATGATGGCGAGATAAAGTCATCATATTTTGTCAACGTCGTAAACGAAATATACATAGGGCAAAGTGCGGCACTCAGGCATTGGAAAGTTCAAGACGAGGCGTTTAAGGCCGGGCATATAGCACTAAATTCGGTTAAGGTCCGGGCCGATGGTCTATATAAAAGCCTATGTCTGCAAAAAGGTGCCGATTTGTCTCGCAACGAAACCAAGGTTGTTTTGGCAGAACGGGGGGCTGCTTCACAAGTTGATGCTGCTTACCTAATGAATGGTTGGGCCACAATTGACACCACCACCGATATAGAACATCTCTCACCTCATACCAAATCTTTGCAATTGGTCAAAGGCGTAATCGGAGGCCAAGCCAAAGGAGTTTTCCAGGGCAAAATTCATATCGCGCCGCACGCCATAAAGACCGAAGGCTATCAGTTGCACAAGGCCATGCTATTAAGTGACGAAGCCGAAATCGACGTCAAACCTGAGCTGGAGATTTTTGCCGATGACGTCAAATGCTCGCATGGCTCGGCCAGTGGAGAAATTGATAAAGAGCAGCTTTTTTATATGCAATCGCGCGGCATTGGCAAGGACGAGGCCAAGCAAATTTTGATAAATGCTTATCTTAATGATATTATTGCCAAAGTAGATAATGAAAATATCCGTTTATGGTTTAAATCATTTATTGGTGAGATTGGTTAAAAAAGGTTCCAAGATATGTATGATGTAGATGCAATAAGAAAAGATTTTCCGATTTTGGCCTTAAAAATTAATGGCTGTCCAAATACATTTTTGGATTCGGCCGCCTCAGCGCAAAAGCCCAAGGTCGTCATTGATAAAATGAACGAGATGTATTTGCATGAATATTCCAACGTTCATCGCGGGTCTTATTTGCTGTCTGAAGAAATAACCTCAGCTTTTGAAGAAGCGCGTAATACGGTGCAAAAATTTCTTAATGCCAAATCTTCATCGGAAATAGTCTTTACCCGCAGTGCCACCGAGTCAATAAACTTGGTTGCGGCCTCCTGGGGGCGCAAATTTCTAAAATCAGGTGATGAGGTTTTAATTTCCGAGGCCGAACATCATGCCAATCTTGTTACCTGGCAGGTTTTGCGCGATGAGATAGGTTTCAAACTTAATATTTGCCGCGTCAATGATGATGGTTCTTTTGATATGGAAGACTTTAGCCGCAAGTTGACCCCAAACACTAAGCTTGTTGCCATTACCGGGATGTCCAATGTTTTGGGAACAATTTTTCCACTTCAAGAGATTATTCCTTTAGCCCATGCCAAAGGAGCCAAGGTTTTGGTCGATGCCTGCCAGTTGGCTGTTCACCAAAGTTTGGATGTCCAAGCCCTTGATTGCGATTTTTTGGCTTTTTCCGGTCACAAGACCTATGGCCCGACCGGCATCGGAGTTTTGTATGGCAAATATGAGCTTTTAGACGCCATGCCGCCATATCAATGCGGTGGTGATATGGTAGATGTCGTAACCTATGAACATACCACGTTTGACCCGCCGCCGGCACGTTTTGAAGCCGGTACTCCGGCCATTGTCGAGGCTATTGGTTTGGCCGAGGCACTAAAATATATGATGAGCCTTGGTTTGGACAATATCACATCTCATGAAAACGAGTTGACAGCCTATACCATTGCTAAGCTTTCGTCAATTGATGGTTTGCGTCAAATTGGTACAGCCAAAGGCAAGGGCGGTGTATTTTCTTTTGTGGTAGATGGAATACATCCGCAAGATTTGGCTTTTATTTTGGACAAAGAAGGTGTTGCCATAAGGGTTGGGCATCATTGCGCGGCTCCCCTTGTTCAACGTATGGGCTATTCTTCGGTTGCCAGAGCATCTTTGGGGCTTTATACCACCAAAGAAGATATTGATATTTTGGTTAGAGCCATCAATAAAGCCAAAACATTTTTTTAGAGCAAAAACTATGGAAGAAATATTAGACATTAATCCCGAAGCATATAAAAAGGACTATATTGCCACAGCAGGCGCTCCGCTTGATAAAGAAAGCCCCAAAGCCACGCGAGATGATTTGATAGCGGCCTTGAAAACCGTGTCTGATCCCGAGATAATGGTAAATATCTGGGATATGGGCTTGGTCTACAAACTAGAGCAAAAAGAAAACGGCGATGTTTATGTCGAGATGACGGTGACCTCGCCGATGTGCCCCGTCGCCGGAGAACTGCCAAAGCAAGCCGCTGAGGCACTTGCTGCCACCAAAGGTGTTGGTCAAGTTGAGGTCAAAATAGTTTGGGAGCCGGCCTGGAGCTTTGATATGCTGAGCGACGAGGCCAAAGAAATGTTTGAGCTTTTCTAGAATAAGAAGTTGTTTTTATTCCGAATATTCTCTAAACTCTCAAATAAGATAAAACATTTACGGAAAAAGACATGACAATAGAAGAACTGATAGAAAATTTTGCATTTTTGGATTCCTGGGAAGATAAATATCGTTATATTATAGACTTAGGTGAGAAAATGCCGTCTTTGTCGGCCGATAAAAAAACTGATGAATGGTTGGTCAAAGGCTGCCAGTCTCAGGTTTGGCTTATTCCTTGCAAGAGCAATGATATCATAAGCTTCCAAGGAGACAGTGATGCCATGATAGTCAAAGGGCTAATAGCAATTGTTTTGCTTATTTATAATAATAAATCCCCATCAGAAATTAAAGCGGTTGCAGTTGACGATATTTTTGCTAAACTGGGCTTAAAAGAGCATTTGTCTCCGAGCAGGCGTAACGGACTTGAGGCCATGATTGCCAAGATAAGACACTACGCCGATATTCTATAGCAGAGGTTTGCGGTATATGAACATACATGAATATCAGGCCAAAAAAATTTTGAGTCGCTATGGTGTTAAGATTCCCAAAGGAATGATAGCCTATACCCCCAACGAGGCAAGAGAAGCGGCAGACAAGGTTTCGGAAAAAGGTCCCTGGGTTTTAAAAGCTCAAATACAATCAGGTGCTCGTAAAAATGGCTATTTTTTGGAAAAGGATGCCGGAGCCGAAGGCGGCATAAGGATTGTAACATCGCGTCGCAAGATTCGCGCAAATGCCGATGAGATGTTAGGCTCCACATTGGTTACAGTGCAAACAGGTCCGTCAGGCAAAAAGGTCAATCGTATTTATGTAGAGTCCTTTTGCGCGGTCGAAAAAGCCTTTTATATGGCAATTGCCGTCAGCCGGGTTGCCGCTGAGCTTACCTTGCTGGTTGCCAAAGATTATGATGGTGATGTATTGCAGGTTGCCTTAACCAAGCCAGAGAAGATTCTCAAAGTAACTCTTGGTTTGGAAGAAAAAATAACCTCCGAGCAAATAGCTCAGATTATGAAATTCTTGAAGCTTTCACAGCGTTCGCACAAATCTTTGGAACGGCTGGTTAATTCTTTACATAAAGCATTTTGGGAAAATGATGCCTCAATGATAGAAATCAATCCTGTTGGGGTAATGAAAAATGGTGAGTTGATAGCCCTCGATGCCAAGATATCATTTGATGACAATGCCTTGTTCAGACATCCAGACATCAACTTATTGCAAGATGATTGCGAAATATCGGAGCGTGAGCAACAGGCCGCCCACTACAAATTTACCTATAGTGAGTTTGACGGCTCGGTTGGGTGTATTGTCAACGGTGACGGGGTAGCTCTGACGGCGATGGATCTCCTTCGTGACAAAAATACCGGGACAGCATGTTTTATCAACGTCAAAGGTGGTGTTGACAAAGACAAAATAGCCTCAGGTATCAAAATAATCATGACCAATCCTCGGGTCGAAGGAATATTACTCAATATTTTGGGTGGTTTTTTGCGTTGTGATTTAATAGCCGACGGCATAATATCAGCCGCATCCGAGGTTGGGCTAAATGTCCCGATGGTCGTTCGTTTTGAGGGTACCAACCAGGCTCGCGCCAAAGAGATATTGGAAAATTCTCGTTTGCCGATAATTTGGGCCGATACGATGGAAGAATCAATTGACAAATTGGTCAAAGCATTGGAGGAGGCAGCATAAATGTCGGTTTTTGTAAATAAAAATACCAAAGTTATTTGCCAAGGCATTACCGGTACGCAGGCTTCTTTTCATATTCAGCGTTCGCTTGATTGCGGGACTCAAGTTGTCGGTGGTGTTACTCCTGGCAAAGGCGGAAGTTTGCACCTCAATCTGCCGGTGTTTGATACGGTAAAAGAGGCCGTCGCCGAAACCCAAGCCACGGCAAGTATTATGTATGTTCCGGCCAAAGCGGTCAAATCGGCATTACGCGAGGCAGTTGAGGCAGAGCTTGACTTGGTTGTCAGCATCGCCGACGGAGTTCCGCTCAAAGATATGTTAGAAATCAAATCGATGTTAAAAGGCTCCAAGACTAAATTTATCGGCCCCAACACCCCAGGTATTATAACTCCGGGCGAAGCAAGACTTGGTATTTTCCCAGAGAATATTCATAATCCGGGAGATATTGGCATCGTCTCAAGATCATCAACGCTTACCTACGAGGCTGTTTTGGAAACCAAAAGAGCCGGTAAAGGCCAATCAACCGTTATAGGCTTGGGCGATGATATTTTAATTGGCATGGACTTTATAGATGCCATCAAGGCCTTTAATTCCGATTCTGCCACCAAGGCAATAGTAATGATTGGCCAGCTTGGCGGGGCTTTTGAAGAGGTTGCGGCAAGCTGGTACAAAAAACTTAAGCATAAAAAACCGGTTATAGTATTTATTGCCGGCAATGCCATTCCTTTTGGCCATAAGATGGGCTATGCCGGAGACATTATAACCAAAGGCTATATATCGGTCCAAGACAAAAAAGATGCCCTTTCTGATGCCGGCATGATAGTAGTTAATCATATTAACGATATTCATCTTGAGCTGGCCAAACTGCAATGAGCTTGTTGCAAAATTTTTTTGGTTTCATTTTGCCGCCTCGGTGTGCAATTTGCGGTCGTGTTTTGCAGATTGACCAGGGCATTTGCGATGAATGTATTGAGAATATAGATTTTATTTCCGATAATGTATGTTATCGTTGCGGTCAACCGCAAGGTGATTTTATTGATAAAAGGGGACATCATATTTGCGGCAGATGTCTGGCTCATCCGCGGCAAATTTTTCGTTTTTCGCGCTCGGCCTGTGCTTATGATAATTTTTCGCAAAAGCTGATTTTGGATTTCAAATTTCATGACCATACGGATTTGGCATCATTACTTGCTAAGATGTTGTATGTTGCCGGCAAAGACATTTTTGCAGCAGGGGTTGATGTAATTATTCCGGTCCCTCTGCATTATACCAGATTGTTAAAGCGCAAATACAATCAATCTGCCTTATTAGCCAAAGAACTTGGAAAATTATCAGGCGTTAAAGTCTGTTATAATGCGGTTATAAAATCCAAAATGACGCGTCCTCAGGTTGAGTGCAGCGGGTCCGAAAGACTAACCAATGTCAAAGGGGCTTTCAGACTAAAAAATGTCGCCGCACTTCAAAATAAACATGTGTTGTTAATTGATGATGTTTTGACCACCGGTACGACCTTAAAAGAATGTGCCTATGCCATAAAAAAGGCCAGGCCAAAATCAATTGACAGCCTAACCGTTGCCAGAGTGCTATAAATATTTATATTTGCGCAAGCAGATTTGAATATTCGTTTATGGCGTTTTGAAAGACCGGCAAATCTTTGATATTTTTGTGAGCTGATAAGTATAGTGTTGCTGTTGATTCACAGGGCAAATTATCCAAATATATCAGATTTTCTTTGGCAATTGTAATCGGTACGATACAAATTCCGGCTCCGTTGCAAGCCATATCAGTCAATATTATGTTGACACTGGTTACCGGGCAAATAATATGGCATCCTTGCAAAATGTTGCGATATTTTTTATCGGCATAAGGTCTTGAGCTTCCATCCAAAATTCGGTGATGCTGTTTAACATCATCTAAATCCTTTGGTCGGCCGAAAGTATCAAGATATTCTTTACTGGCAAAAAATCCGCAAGGAATTTGTTTTTGACAAATAATTATCAAATCGGTATCCCACGGCTGAGAATAGGTAATTGCAATATCCCAGTCATCACTATGCAGATTAGGGTCATCGGCAAATGTCATAATATCTTGTTTTAGGTTATTTTCTTGATTGTTAATAATCGAGGCATCTATTTCGCGCGCCAAGGCCAATCTTATTTTTTTATCTTGGCAGGTTGGTGAAAAACTTTTGATATATTCAATAATATCGAGCAGACCATCAGCTTTTAGCAAAATTTTTTTACCTGTTTCCGTAAGATACGAACCCCTGTTGTCGGTTTTTAATATGGGGGTTCCAAGCAGTTGTTCTAAATATTTAATATATCCGTTAATTGTTTCCACCGAGGCAGCCAGCATTTGCGATGCATTGTGTTTATTGCCAAAGACGGTTACAGCTTTAAGATAAAAAACACTGCGCAGATTTTTTAAGTCCATAAGATTAAAATTGTTTTTTCCCGCTAACAAGTTGCAGGCAAAAATATTTTGTATTTTACCGACCAAAGCTCTTGCTCTGGTGGTCAATTTGCAGTTATGTGATGCAACAGTTAGTCTAAATCCCAGCTCATCTTTAAGAAAATTCAAATATTTGGTTGCCGTGTCAACAGAAATACCGGCAGACGCCGCAGCCTTGCGTTTGCTGCCTGTCTTATTGATTAAAATAAGCAACAAAAGTCCTTCCAACCGCTTCAACTGTCTTTTAGTTATCATGTTTTCCTCTCAAGACCGCATCTACACTTATAGTATAAAAAAATTTTTTAAGCAAGCTAATAATTGATATATAAAATTAAAAATAAAAAAGGTTGCCTAAAATTACACTTTGTAATATAAAACACAAACATATTTTATTTAAGGATTTGATGATGAAAGTAGATATTTTTGATTATGATCTTCCAAAGGAATTGATTGCCTCGCAACCGGTTACGCCGCGTCATGCCTCAAGGCTTATGGATCTTTCGGTAGAAGGCAAAATAACCGATCGTCATTTCAGCGATCTTCCCGATTTGTTGGAGCCGGGCGATGTATTGGTTTGCAATGACACCAAAGTTATTCCGGCGCGTCTTTATGCCCAAAGAGGCGAGGCTTTTGTCGAGGTTACGTTGTATCATCCGGTTGATGGACTGTCGTGGTGGTCTTTTATCAAGAACTCCAAACGTCTAAAACAAAATGATGTGATATCGTTTTATAATGACACAACTCCTGCATCATCATCACCTTTTTCGGCCACGATATTAGAGAAAAATTCCGAAGACGGAGTTTTGCTCAGATTTAATTGTGATGGCAATGTTTTAACCCAATATCTTCAAGAGTTTGGTTTTATGCCTCTGCCTCCATATATAAAAAGAGATCGTCCGGGCAAAGATTCTATTTGGCACAAATTTGACGATAAAGAAAACTATCAGACCGTTTATGCTCTGCACGAAGGAGCTGTTGCGGCTCCGACGGCCGGTTTGCATTTTACGCCGGAGATTTTACAAAAAATAAAAGCCAAAGGTGTAAAACAGGTGTTCCTCACGCTACATGTCGGGGCGGGTACTTTTTTGCCGGTTAAGAGTGAAGATACCAGAGACCATAAGATGCATGCCGAATATGGCATCATCACTCCCGAGGCGGCCGAAGAAATTAATCAGGCTCGGCGCAATGGCAAAAGGATCATTGCCGTTGGCACAACCTCGCTTCGGCTTTTAGAAACGGCTGCCGACGATCAAGGTGTTGTCCATCCGTTTGTCGGCGAGACCGATATTTTCATTACGCCTGGCTACAAATTCAAGGCCTTGGATTTGCTTATTACCAATTTCCATTTGCCTAAGTCAACCTTGTTTATGCTTGTTTGCGCGGTTGCCGGAATTGAACGTATGCGATCCGCCTATGCTCATGCCATCGAGCAAAAATATCGTTTTTATTCCTATGGTGACAGTTCAATCATCAAATGCGTAAATAAAATTTAACTTTTGTCGGCTATATTAATCTAAGTCAGATTTTTTTATTTCACGAGGGTTAAGTTGCGCCTGCATCAGACATTGGAAAAATATTTGCCGCTTATAAGCAATATGTTGGTTCCGGCCATCATTTTTTCAAGCGGCTTGTTTGCGTTTTTGTCCGCGGGTGAATTTGCGCATTCGACAGATTTGATTTTTCATTGGGGATTTTATGTATTAAGTTTTACCGGTCTGGTTGTTTTGCTGAATTTTAATCGCGGTCGTCCGTTGTTTATGATGACAACAGTTGTATTAAGCTATGTTTTGCTCAATTATCTGAAACATCGGTTTGGGGCAGAGCTTAAAGAAACCGTGTGGTTTGATAATCTAAGCTTTTTTGTTCCGCTCAATTTGTTATTTTTCTATGGCGTCTTTCTCAAACATTTTTTTGGCCGTTCTTCGTTGTTTATTCTCATAGCCCTAGCTGTAGAATATATGCTAGGCGAGATTATGGGGCGGCATGAACTGCGGCTTAGTTTTTATTATGATCAGTATAATGTTGTTTCATTTTTCTTGTTTCTGATTTTGGGAATATGGTCATTTACCAATGCAGTCAAAAGCGGATGTTTGTTTGATTACGCAACACTTTTTTCCGGCATTTGCGTAGGGCTTGGTTTTTATTATTGCGCGATGCCCTCAGGCGTTAGCATCTTTTTCTTTATGGCACAGCTGATATTGTTAATTTATCTGGTTTATACTTTAATTTATCGTCATTATTATGATGAGCTAACCGGCGTATATAGTCGCAATTCTTATTTGATGCAGTCAAAACATTTTCCGCTTAAATACAGCCTCAATATTGTAAGTATCGACAACTATGATAAATTGGTTATGAGCATCGGGCAAAAAAATGTTGATATCGTCACGGCGATGTTGGCTTCTTTGATTGAAGAGATGAGTGCAGACGACACAGTATATCGTTATAGCGCCGACGAATTTATTATAATCTACAAGAAATTTGATAAGAAAGAAGCTTTTAACCAGGCCGAAACAATAAGACGCCGCATAGCCGGGCTTGAGTTTAAATATTCCGCCAAGGCCAAGCCGCTCAAACTTACGGTTTCTTGCAGTGTTTCGGAGAAAAAACGTAGTGATGCCGGGGCGGTTGAGGTGCTTATGCGCGCCGACAAAGCCATGCGCAAAACCCTAAAGTTCAGCCACAATGTTACTTCGCAGGGGTAGGCTTTTTAATTTTTTTTACCAAAATTATGATGCCGATCAAGATTAACGGCAAAGACAGCAGTTGTCCCATGGTTATACCGGCAAATAAAAATCCGAGTTGAGCATCAGGTTCTCTGAATTGTTCTGCCATGCATCTGAATACACCATAGGCAATAATAAATACGGCCGATATGATGCCGTGATTTTGCCGCACTTTTTCGTAGCGCCACAGCCAGTTTAAGATTATAAACAAAACAATTCCTTCAAAAAAAGCCTCATATAGTTGCGATGGATGTCTTGGCAAAAAACCTCCGTTAGGAAATCTTATGGCCCACGGGACATCGGTTACTCGTCCCCATAGTTCATCATTAACAAAGTTGGCGCATCTCCCCAAGAACATACCTATTGGCGCATAAAGAGCCACCAGGTCGGTTATTGCCAAAAATTTATATTTGAATTGCCTTGCATATATCCAGATTGCAACAATTACGCCCAAAACACCGCCATGGAACGACATCCCTCCTTTCCACAGCTCAAGCAAGCGCCAAGGCTTTAGCCACATATCTGCTCCGCCGTAAAAAATAGCATATCCCAGTCTTCCACCGGCAATAATCCCGATTGTAGCATAAAAGGCCAGGTCTTCAATATTTTGCTTGCTGTATCCCAAGTTGTATTTAGCATTGTTTTTTAGCAGCAAAAACCACGCCGCCACAATACCGACCAAATAAGCCAAAGAATACCACCGGATATCAAGCGGTCCCAAGCTAAAAGCAATTGGTGAAAAATCAGGGTAGGCCAAACCGATCATGTTAACAAATCCCCTTTGTTTTTGAAACTTGCTTAAAGAATAATTAATTTGCACAAATATATCCACATATTAAAAAATAAAAAAATCTTTTCAAGGCTATATTGTTGTTTTTCCAATAAAATGCAAAAATAATTTTATCCACAAAGGCAAATTTGGTGGACAACTGCGACTCGGCGGTTGCAAATGTTTTTATCCCAAGGCAAGCTTAATTCAGATTTGTTTTTTGCAATAAAATTTTTTTGGAGAACACAAGAATGCAACCGGCTCAGAATTTAGCCTCATCTGCCAATCCGATAGACATGGTAGAAAATATTTTTGCTTCGCGCTCATTCGAGCTTGAGCGCCGCGGCCCTGATGAGGTCGTGGTAGAGGTTCAAGGCAAGTGGAACAATATGTTGTTGTTTTTTGCCTGGGAGCCATCGATGAAATGTCTTCATATGTCTTGTCTGATGGATATCGAAAATAAGGTTGAAGACCGCAGCAAAATTTTTGAGCTTTTGGCTCTGGTAAACGAAAATTTATGGGTTGGCCATTTTTCCTATTGGACCGAGCAAAACATGCCTGTTTTTAAGCATTCGGTGTTCTTAAATTATGGCGAGGAGTTTTTTGAGCATAAAATTTCACAAATGATAGATATCGCCATCAAAGAGTGCGAGCGGATATATCCGGTTTTCAAAGTTGTTTTGACCAAAGGTATGTCGCCGCAAGAGGCTCTTTATCCCATGATGATGGAAACCATCGGGCAGGCATAATAATAAAAAAGCCTACCACCGTTATTCAAGGAGGTAAGCTTCATCATTATTTTCACAATCAAACGACAAAAACTCTGTCATTTGTGTTGTTCATGGCGGAAGAACTTTTTTCGATAATTAGCCATTTTTTTCTGCGTTGCATCCATATTATAATGATGACGCAAATTTCGCCGGCTGTAAGTAGGATGAATATGAATCCCTCTCAATCCAAAAGCTCTTTGAAAATCTCTCAGTAGTTTTGTTAATTTTTTTGTGTCCACAGGCTTAGAAATTAATAATTCTTTTTTTGTAAAAAGAGATTTAAAGCAAATGTTCAACCTCGTCTAGGAACTCACCAACAGTCAGATATTTTCCGACCGTGTCAGGGAGTGTAATACCTAGCAGATTTTCGGTATCGATTCCAATGTATAGACAATCGATAACATCTGCTCCGAGCTCGGCAAATGTCTCATGATCAAAGACCTGTTCAACCCCCATTTGCTGAGCAATAATCTGTCTTACTTGCTCTCTTACGTCCATAGGGCAGATATTTTTACAACGATCGGGTCATAATTTTGTTTGCTGCCACCATATCTACTGCCTGACCAAGGGTCTCCATGGCTTCGATTTGTTCGCAAGAAAATTTAACTTGGAATTCTTTTTCCATCCAAGAAACAAACTCAAGTTTATCCAGACTGTCAAAAGACAAATCTTGGATTATCTTGCTCTCAGGCTTGATATTTTTCATATCAATCAGTGTTTTAACAGCGATGAATTCAGCAACCTGGCCAAATAGGACATCATAATAATTTTTTGTATCCATAAATTAATAATTTAAAAACATCACACATTTTAGCCAAAAAAATATTTTTGGCAATATTTATTTTTTTTGCTTTTTCCAGCTTCGTACATTGTTATTGTGTTGTTTAAGCGATGTTGCAAAATTATGTCCGCCTTTCCCGTCGGCTACAAAGAATAAAAAGTCGCTATCTTCAGGGTTTGCCGCAGCATCAAGCGATGCCTTGCCCGGGTTGCAAATAGGCATCGGCGGCAGTCCGTAATATTTATAAGTATTATAAGGACTGTCGATGGCCAAATCTTTGCGATTCAGATTCCTGTTTAGCTCGGTTTTACCTTGAGTTATGGCATAAATAACCGTTGGATCGGTTTGTAGCCTCATCCCTTTGACCAAACGATTCACAAAGACCGAGGCAACCAAAGCTCTTTCGCTATCAATGGCAGTTTCTTTTTCAATAATAGAGGCCAGAATCAATAGCTGTTTTTTGTTTTTAATCGGCAGATTCTCTTGGCGCTTGTCCCAGGCCCTGTTAATTGCCTCAAGCATTGCCAATTTGGCCTGCAAAACAAGGCTGTTTTTGCTGTCTCCTCGCATAAAACTATATGTTTCAGGCAACAGCTCTCCTTCTTTTACATCCAAAGTAATCTCGCCCGAGAGCATATTTTCGTTGTTAATCAGATCAAGCATTTGTTTTGTTGTCAATCCTTCGGGCAAGGTTATTTTGCGGTAAGACACATCACCGTTGGCGATTTTTTTAATCACCTCATACATCGACACCGGGCTTTCAAATATATATTCACCCGCTTTAAGGCTTTTATCCATGCCAGATATTCTAGCCATCAGCCTAAACAACAACGGCCTTGTAATAATCCCTGATGCATAAAGGTCATTAGCCACTGCGGCGGTGGTCTCACCTTTGTTTATTATGATATTTGCCGGAGTATTTATCTCGCGCTGACGATAGATCATATCTCTAATTTGCCACCCGGCCAACATGGCGCAAGCAATCACCACAATTAACAATTTGCGTATCATAATTTTTTTATTCATATTTTTTAACAATTAAACAAGAGTTGATTCCGCCAAACCCAAAAGAATTTGACATTGCCGCATAAATATTGCGCCGTTTGGCTTTTAGGGCAACCAAATCAAGGTCTTTTACCTCGTCCGCCGGATCTTCCAAATTGATGGTTGGCGGACATATTTGGTCGCGTATTGCCAGGACAGAAAATATAGCCTCGATTGCTCCGGCCGCTCCCAGCAGATGTCCAGTTGCAGATTTGGTCGATGACATTGAAACATTATGTACCATTGAGCCAAAAAGCTCTCTGACTGCATTGGCCTCGCTGATATCGCCAAGTGGGGTCGATGTTCCGTGTGCATTAATATAGCCGATATCTTCAAGGCCGATTCCAAGCCTATTGGCTTTGGTAACCGCCATTTTCATTGCCCGCAAGGCGCCTTCTCCCGATGGAGCGGTAATATGATATGCGTCAGCCGACAAACCGTATCCGGCAATCTCGGCATAAATTTTGGCTCCTCTTTTTTTTGCGTGTTCCAATTCTTCCAAAACCAAAGCCGCAGCGCCTTCACTCATCACAAAACCGCTGCGTTTTTTATCCCAGGGGCGCGATGCTTTTTCCGGACAGTCATTAAATTCCGATGTAACGGCGCGCATTTTGGCAAATCCCGACAAAGCCAAAACATTGATTACCGATTCTGCCCCTCCGGCCACCATCATGTCGGCATCATCATCGGCGATGATTCTTGCTGCCTCGCCAATGGCATGATTTCCGGTTGAACAGGCCGTAACATTAGCCAGATTAGGTCCCTTTAACTGATGTCTGATTGCCAGATTCCCGGCAATCATATTAACCAAGCATGCCGGAATAAAAAATGGCGAAAGTTTTTTCATGCCGCTTTCTTCAAAGCTCATTGCGGTGTCATAAAGTGTTTGCAGTCCGCCAAACCCCGAACCGATAAAGACTCCGCATCGTTCTTTTTCTTGCTCCGATGCTGTTTCGTAGTTCCACCCGGCATCGGCCAGGGCGTCGCTTCCAGCCGCCATACCATAGAGAACAAATTTGTCATGACGTTTCAGTTCTTTGGGCTCAAAATATTGCAACGGATTAAAACAATCCTCACCTTCGCCCCATTTGATATTTCCGGCAATTTTCACCGGAACGTCTTTTAGGTCCAAGTTTTCGATTTTACGGATTCCTGACTTTCCGGCCAAAAGATTTTGCCAGGCCAACTCTTTTTTACAGCCCAAAGGAGAAATCAATCCCATTCCGGTTATAACGATTCGCCGCATATTTAAAGCTCCATAAACAAATGAAACCCGCTAGATTAAATACCAGCGAGTTTCATTAACTTTCCTAAAGCCATTGAGACTTAAGCATTCTTTGAAAGATAGTCAATAGCATCTTTAACAGTCAAAATTTTCTCGGCAGCTTCATCAGGAATTTCGCATCCGAATTCTTCTTCAAAAGCCATAACCAATTCTACTGTATCCAAACTATCTGCGCCCAAATCGTCAATAAAGCTGGCGTTATCGGTAACTTTAGATTCTTCAACGCCAAGATGCTCTGCAACGATTTTCTTAACGCGATTTGCTGTATCAGTCATAATGTAAACCTCAAAAAAATTAAAACAATTAACCAAGCCTTTTGCAAGGCCGTTCGCTCTTAGTTAGCACTATTTTATTTAATTTGACAAGCATTATTTAAAAAAAACACACAATTTGCAATTTTACTGATATATAATCCATTGAAAATACTTGTAATATAGTGGCAAATTAATTTTTTGATCGGCACAAAATATCCCAACCTTTTTTAAATAAACACGAAATGCTGTTGACAAAACTTTTTGCAATGCTTAAATTTAAAGGCAGTAAATTAACAAGGAGCGATGAGAGATGAAAAAACTTATTTATATAGTTGTTGTTTTGCTTATTTTGCTTGGTTTGGCCGCTTTGTTAAAAGACAATCAGCCTGACACGGCCGTTGTCGAAGAGACAGTTGCGGTTGCCCAAGACGGCACTGTTGTTGAAGACGACATCGTTGTAGTCGACCAAGAGCCGGTTGGCGAGGTTGTTGAGGTTGTTGAAGAAAATCCCGAAGACACCGCCAATGAAGACGAAACAATCGTAGAAGAATAAATAAAGATATTTTATCAACAACCCCCTGCAATATAAGGTAGGGGGTTGTTTTTTGTGTGGCTATACACTAGATATAATACAGAATATTTTTAAGGAGGAAATAATATGCAAGTAGGAATAATAGGATCAGGTTCGGTTGGTGCCGCCACGGCGTTTGCTCTGATGATGCGTGGTGTTGCCCGCAAAATTACTTTAGTAGATGTCAATCATGAAAGATCATGGGCCGAGGCCACAGATATTGCCCATGCGGCGCCTTTTGCCTATGCCAACAAGGTCAAATCAGGTGATTACAAAGATTTGTGCGGTTGCGAGGTTGTAATTATCACGGCCGGAGCCAACCAAAAACCTGGTGAAACTCGTATTGATTTGTTGGGGCGCAATGTCAAAATTTTTGCAGATATTATACCGCAAGTTGTGGCCAATGCCCCGACGGCAACACTTATTATCGCCACCAATCCGGTTGATATCATGACCGAGGTTGCCTTAAAATTATCCGGTTTTCCAAAAGAGCGTGTCATTGGTAGTGGCACGGTTTTGGATACGGCTCGTTTCCGTACAGACCTGGGCTATTATTTGGGCGTTTCTCCCAAATCGGTTCATGCCAATGTTATTGGTGAACACGGCGACAGCGAGGTTTTGTGTTGGTCCAACGGTGATGGAGGCACTCTGCCGCTCAAAGAGCTGGGCGAAGATTTGGGCCGTCCGTTGACCGATGAGGTCAAAGCCCGTATTGATGACGATGTCCGCAATGCCGCCTACAAAATTATTAATGGCAAAGGTGCCACTTTCTATGGTATTGCAGGCGCCCTGTGCCGCATTTGTCAGGCCATCACCACCAATGAATATGCTATTTTGACGGTGTCGTCACATCATTCCGAAATCGCCGGTGTCAAAGATGTTTGTATCTCAATGCCTACCGTCATCGGCAAAAGAGGTGTGCATGATGTTTTGCATCCCAAACTCGATGCTGATGAAAGTGCCAAGTTTAAGGACAGCGTCGCCAAGATGAAAAAGTTCTCTGACGAGGCCTTGGCTATGTTGGAAAAATAATATAAACTAACTTTTTCTTCACAAGTAATATGGTATTCTAAACTCGTGCGGGAGTAATTGACCGCACGAGTTCTTTTTTAGGTACTTAAAGGGATACAACAGGATGTTGTTTCAAGGATTGAGACATAGCCCTCGGCCCAATATCTGTCGCAGCAAACGCGTCAGCAACTGGCGCTTAACTCTTTGTCTTTGGCCGCGCAGTCGGCACAAAGCGTCTTGAGTTTGTTTAATTAAAAAAAGCTCCTTTTTTACAAAGGAGCTTTTTTGGGTTACAACATGTTTCTAAAACAAGATCTTAAATCTTAACTCGGTTGTATAGCCATAATCGACTTCGCGATAAGATGAATCGGCAAATTGATAATCCAAATATCCGCCCAAAGTCATATTATCGGTCAAGAAATAATCGGCCGAGCCTTGCATATACCAAGCGCTGACATCATCGCTGCCAAATTGAAATTCATAGCGCAAACCCGCATCAAACGCAAAGTTATATTCCAATTTGTGTACGCCGGCAAAAGCGGTGTAATACAAATCTCTGTCGGCATCATCGACATTTCCGTCAACCCCAAACGATACATAAGGTGTCAGGCCGTCTTCCAGTTCCTTGGCCAGTTTGACCTCGCCGCGCAGTTCTTTATACCAGCGTGTGTTGCCATAAGCCTTGCGGATCATGTCTTTAGCCTCGCCGCTGTGACCATACCAACTGCGGGGGCTAAATGTATAGTATGACGCGCCGATTTGCATCATCAAGTCATTAAACAAACGCAAGTTCTTTTTTACACCCAATTCATAGTCAAAGTTGTGTTCGTTGTTATAATCTTGATTGGTCAGCCATTTGGTATTAAAGCGGTTGCCGATATTAACCATAACGGCGGCTTCTTGTCCAAATCCGATAAGTAGTTTTTCACGGGCAATCAAATCTTCTTTTGCGCCAAAATCTTCAAATTTGGTGCGCTGATAAGCCAGTGATGTATCAGACAATGTTTCAAACTCGCTTGGCAAATAAAGCGGAGCTGTAATATCTTCGGCCTTAGCCTCAGCGGCAAACAAGGCAACCCCGGCCAACAACGACAACAAAACTTTAGACTTCATGATTATTTTCTCCTTCAAATTATAAGTCATTTGTTGCAAGCATTTTAACCAACAAATCTTAATAAATTTATAATTAATGTTTTTAAAACTTGCGTATGAGCTTTTTTGTCCTTATTATTGTGGCAATTATGAGGATTTTCAGATGGTAAAAGTAGTTACATTAGGTTGCCGCATCAACTCTTATGAAGCAGAGGTAATCAAAGAAAAATTATCGCAGTTTGATGATGTTATTGTCATCAACACTTGTGCCGTCACCGCCGAGGCGGAGCGTCAATGTCGCCAAACCTTGCGCAAGTTAAGGCGCGAGAACCCCAATGCTCGTATTGTGGTAACAGGTTGTGCCGCACAGATTAATCCGCAACAATTTGCCGCCATGCCGGAGGTCGATTTAGTTTTGGGCAACAAAGAAAAATCGCAGATTGTTGATATTTTGACCTCTCCTCTACAAGAAAAGAGCATTGTCGGTGATATTTTTTCTTATGACGGGCATGATGATTTTGTTATTACCGGATTCGAGGGGCGGCAGCGTGCCTTTGTCCAGATACAGCAAGGTTGCGATCATCGTTGCACATATTGTATTGTCCCGTTTGCCAGAGGGCATAATCGCTCGGTTCCAAGTAGTGAGATTATTCACCAAATTAAGGAGCTTTTGTCGCAAGGGTTCGCCGAGATATGCCTGACCGGGGTTGATGCCTGCTCATATCAGCCCTCGTTCAGCGGTCTTGTCAAAGAAATTTTGGAGGCGATTCCCGATATTCCGTCATTGCAATTTGGCTCGCTTGATCCGGCCGCAATTGATGATGAGTTTATAGCTTTGGTTGGGCAATATAAGGCGATTGCTCCGCATTTTCATTTTTCGGTTCAATCCGGTGACAACATGATATTAAAACGGATGAAACGTCGTCACAGCCGCGAAGATGTTATCAATCTTTGTGCCAAAATCCGCGCTATCAGGCCGGAGGCGACATTCGGCGCCGATTTTATTTGCGGCTTTCCGACCGAAACGGCTGAGCAATTTGCCAACACTGTCAAATTGGTGCATGAGGCCGGCATTACCCATTTGCACGTCTTTCCATATTCAGAGCGCCCCGGTACGCCGGCAGCATTAATGCCGCAAATCCCCGTTGCCGAAAGGAAACATCGTGCCGAAATTTTGCGCAAAGAAGGAGAAACCATCAATGATTAATTGGCTTGGCAAATTTACCTCGGGCCTCAAAAAGACATCTGATAAACTGGGCGGCGGCATCAGCGATATTTTTAGCAAACGCAAGATTGATGCCACCTCCTTGGATGAGCTGGAAGAAATTTTGCTTGAGGCTGATGTCGGCTACAGCGCAGCCGCTGAGATAATCAAAAATTTTTCTGCCCGCAAAATCAACCGCGATGCCTCACCGGAAGAAATCAAACAGGCTTTGGCCAACGATATTGCCGCGATTCTCAAACCATGCGAGCAAAAATTTGTCATATCCTCAAAGCCGCATGTTATTTTGATGGTTGGTGTCAACGGTGCCGGCAAAACCACCGCCATAGGCAAATTAGCGCACAAATTCAAAGATCAAAAAATTAGCCTCATTGCCGGCGACACTTTTCGTGCCGCAGCGGTCGAGCAGCTCAAAGTTTGGGGCGAGCGCAACAATGTGCGTGTCTATTCGGCATCCATCGGAGCAGATGCGGCCGGGCTTTGTTTTGACGGTTTGAGCGAGGCCGTAAAGCAAGGCGATGACATAGTCTTTATTGACACGGCCGGGCGTTTACAAAACAAAACCAACCTAACCGATGAGCTCAAAAAAATTATCAGAGTTATCAAAAAAGTAATACCCGATGCCCCACATCATACGCTTCTTTGTCTTGACGCCACCACCGGGCAAAATGCAATTGATCAAGCCCTAACATTCAAAACAATTGCCGACGTTAACGGCCTTATTGTCAACAAACTGGACGGCAGTGCCAAAGGCGGTGTCTTGGTTGCGGTTGCCGCCGCAGCCAAACTTCCGGTATATTATATTGGGTTGGGTGAGGGCATAGACGACCTCAAAGAATTCGATGCCGCAGAATTTGCCGCATCATTGGTTGGGCTCAAAAACTAAAGCCTGGCCATTGAGTATGCGCGGCCTTTGATGTTAGTCATTTGATATATTGCTACTATATGGTTCAAACACCATTTTTGTCCCGTCATCGGTAATCAATACCAAAGAGTTTCCATCCATTTGATAAGTTGTTACTTTGGGCAGAGTTTGCAAAAAGCTTTGTTCGACCTGCATAGCTTTTTGCGGCCCCATCATCATGGTAGTGGCAACCGGCGAAAAGACAATGCCTGAGTCTGCCTTTAGCGTATAATTTCCCATCATATTGTTTACGATTTTGCCGCTAAAACGCCCGTCATCAAAAAAATTAAGCATCACCGGAGTATCATTTGCCGGCTCTGCCAATTTATAAGATCCGACTTTGAATTCATCGCCTTTGGGGCCACTGCAGGCGGCCACAAACAATACCAAAGCCATAAGTAATTTTTTCATTTTAATATCTCCTTTAATGTCTATTCATCATCCGATGTTATTCTTATAATATCGGCACCAACAGATTTCAATTTTTCTTCCAATTTTTCATATCCTCTGTCAAGGTGATAAACCCTGTTGATTGTGGTTTCACCCTCGGCCACCAGTCCTGCCAAAACCAGTGCAAAAGAAGCCCTTAAATCGGTTGCCATCACCGGGGCTCCGGATAGTTTCTTTACTCCTCGCACGATTGCCGATGCATGGCCGTGGACATTGATATTTGCCCCCATGCGCAACAATTCCGGCACATGCATAAAACGGTTTTCAAAAATAGTTTCGGTTACCATTGACGCCCCCTCTGCCGTCAGCATCAAAGCCAAAAATTGAGCTTGCAAATCGGTCGGAAAACCGGGAAAAGGCTCTGTCATAATATCTTTACCGACCAAAGTTCGGCCTATGGCATCAACAATAATGCTGTTGTCTGTTTCCTCAATATTTACGCCCATATCACGCAAAACATGCAGTGGTTGGCGCAATGTTTCTGGTTTGGCATTAATCAGCTCGATTTTGCCGCGGGTAATGGCTGCCGCCACGGCATAAGACCCGGCCTCGATTCTGTCGGCAATTACTTTGTGCACGGTCCCATGCAAACTGCTAACTCCGTCAATGGTCAAAACAGCAGTACCGATTCCTTCGATTTTAGCCCCCATGGCGTTAAGCATTCTGGCCAAATCGCCGATTTCAGGCTCTTTGGCGGCGTTTTCCAACACTGTCCGTCCTTCGGCCAAAACGGCAGCCATCAAAACATTGCAGGTTGCTCCCACCGAAACCCCCGGAAAAATAATATGGCAACCTTTGAGTCTGCCATTGCTCTCGGCATAGATATAGCCGTTTTTAATCTCTATTTTAGCCCCCATTTTTTCCAATGACGCAAGGTGAATATCCATAGGTCTTGCCCCGATGGCACACCCCCCCGGCAGAGATAGTTCACATTTGCCGTATTTGGCAAGCAACGGCCCCAAGACATAGTAAGAGGCACGCATTTTCCTGACATAGTCATAAGGCGCCGTAAGGCTAGAGGGCTTTTTGGTTCGATAAGAATATGTCTTGGTTGCGTGGCCATCTACAAAATCATCAAAAACATTAATCTGAGTACCCAGCTGTTCCAACAGAGCATTCATTGCTTTAATATCAGAAAGCATCGGCATATTGGTCAAGGTAACGGTCTCATCCGTCAAGAGCGATGCACATATAAGCGGCAAGGCGGCGTTTTTGGCGCCACTGATAAAAATTTTGCCTTTTAAGACGTTGCCGCCTCTAATTTTAATCTTGTCCATTAGTCTGCTTCTCCTTTAGCAATTGACGGTTTTTCTGCTGTTGTTTGCGTTTTTCCAAATTCTTTTGCAGAGCCTTGGCCTCGCGTTCGAATCTCAACTCGGATCTTGGCTTGTTTTTTTGGCGATTATTGTTGTTCATCAACAAATTCCTCATAAATAAATAATGAATTGAAATATTGTATATCACAAAAAATAAAAAAATAGCAAAATAACAAAAAAATCCCTTGATTTTTATTTTTGGGTTTTGTAAGGTGTGTCTCGCAAGGTTGATAAACTTTGCCGCTATAGCTTTGAGGTCAGAGCTTAACCCTTGGTAACGGGATGGCTAAGTGAAAAGGACTTTAAGATCCCACCCCAAGATATAGCAAAAAAAGCAAAAATTATTATGCCGCTATAGCTCAGTGGTAGAGCACACCCTTGGTAAGGGTGGGGTCGTAAGTCCGATTCTTACTAGCGGCACCATTTGTTAATTTCTGGCGTTTTTAGCAGTTTATCAAACGGTTTAGCTATTGAAAAACAAAGGTTTTTTCCATCAGTTTTGCAGTCCGATAATATTAATTTCAAAATGTCTCTTTTTTGTGAAATAATCGGACTTTTTAAGAATTTTCCAACATTTGCAGCCACTTCAGCGATATTTGCCAAGATTTCATCTGTTTCGGTATCAATCTCAAGATATCTGTCCATATCTTTTTGAAGCTTTTCTTTTTTCAATTCAATTTCAGTTTTAAGTTCATTATACATTTTTTCATCACATTTGCCTTGAATATAGCCACGAAATAAGGTTTTTATCTGTTCGTCAAGGTCATGCAGCTTTATTGTAATGTCACGTTTAAGATTGGCTGTATTGATATTTTCTTCTTTAAGCCGCTTTTTAACTTCAGCCTTAATATTTTTCAACATATCGTCACTGATGGCAAAAGGTAAGCAAAGCTCATTTTCCAGCTGTTTTAAGATTTTGGCTTCATTTAATGGTTTTTGACTGCATTTTGAGCGTAATTTATTGCATTTAAGATAATTATAAGAATGTTTGTCATCTTTTACTTTAGTCTCACAAGTCATTAAACTGCCGCAACAACCACATCTGACTAAACCGGTAAAGATATATTGCTTATCACCATAGTATAATTTGCTTGGCGCCCGTTTTCTTCCAGTCATAGTATCCTGGACAATGCGGAATAAATCTTCATCAATAAAAAGCGGGTAATTATGTTTATAAACTTTGCCTTTTTGCGTGAAATATCCAATATAAAAAGTGTTTTTCAGTATATTTTGAATTTGTGCCCGGCTGATTGTTTTATTTACACGACACATTTTAGAAGATAATTCCAAGGTTCTGGCTAGATTGGTAATGTCTTGCAAGGTTCGGCCGCCTTTGGCATATTCTTCGAAAAGTCTTTTAACCTTTGGTGCTCTCTCTTCATCAATCACAATGTCTGCCGGAGTCGTTTTGGTTTTGGATATATTTAAATAACCGACCGGAGCGCAAGATTGCCATTGTCCGTTTTCTCTTTTATATTCCTGGCTTCTGATGACATTATCTCTTAATGAGCCTACATACATTTTAGCTGATAATACTCCCATATCCCATCGCAATATATCAGAAGAGGTACTGTCTTTATGCAAATAGAAACCTTCTTTATAAAAATGTATCTCAATCCTTCCTTGTTTGCGCAAATCATCAAGTTCAACACATTCTTTATATCCTCGCTGTAACCGGTCAACACAATTCACAACAATAGCAGTTTTGTGTTTTTGCTGTTTGACATATTCCAACATTTCATTAAATTTCAGACGACCTCCGCGGGTTGAGCTCTCTACAATGGAGAATTTTTCTAAAATCTTAAATTTATGATTATCGCAGTAATCAATAACCGTTTTAAGCTGTGCGTCAATAGAAGCGCCTTTCTTTTGTTCTTCCGATGAAACTCGAGCAAATATAACGGCTTGTTTACATTCTTCATCTGCAATATTTTGATATTTATTTCTTTTAGACATGATGTTACTCCTTTGTTTTTACATTACATTTATTATGTCGTGTTATTTTGGGAAAGTACGCAGTTATTTTCAGTTTCTTGCAATTTTTTTACTAACAAATTACTGATATTTCAAAATGTTAACCTAATTCCCAATTGGAACGAGGTTATAAAAAGTTATTGTCGTTAACGTCACGAAGTTAAAAAATAACCTCTGCTAAAATTTACAGAGGTTTGAGGTATTCAAGGTGATTTAGTGTCATTAATGTCCGTTAGTTGTTTTTCAGATTGCTTTGCATGATAAACAGCCTTTGCTCCTAAATAGAAAAAACGGATTAATTTGTTAGTCATTTCAGTTAATTCATCATCCGTAAAATCGGGATAATAAATCTTTAATTCTTCTTTTATTTCATTAAATGTATCAGTCATAATAATTATATGTCGGGATTGAATAAATATGTAAAACAGGAAACGAAAATTATTATTTAAAATTGGTATTAATGCAATATACCTTTTGCAAATTTTTAAATTATTATATATAAAATGCAATAAGGAGAT
>CALXTM010000010.1 GCA_944391415.1 uncultured Alphaproteobacteria bacterium | reverse complement strand
ATTACCTCCGCCACGATCTTTGTCATGATAAATTTCCACATTTGAAGTATTAAAATAAATTTGTGCGGTGGAGGCAACAAAAGTATAATTTCCGCTATCATAGCCAGAGTTGACAATTCCATGATTATATTGGCCATATGCTGTAATTTGTATATTACCAGCAATATTGGTTTGGGAATTGGTTGCAGTGTATATTCCATATGCCTGATAACCAGATGTATTTATATTAACATCAGCGCCTGATTCAATGTTGGTTGTTGCTTGAAGACGTGTATAAATTCCATGACTACTTTCACCAGATGTTGTAATATTGATATTAGCATCAGAATTAATATTTAGTGTTGCTGATGAACTAGCATAAATTCCTGAAGCATAACTTCCGGAAGTTTTTATGTCGATGTCGCCATATAAATCAACTGCTGCTCCATTAGATACATAAACTTCCACTAGCTAACGCAAGTGGTATTACCTGTTCCGAACTACGTTCGCCCTGCCCAAAGGCTTCGCAAGCCTAACGGCTGGGCAGGTATGTCTACATCTACCTGCTTACGCAGGTAGTGTTACGTTCGAATCATAAAATACAGCTCTGCCATAGGTATTTGTCTCACTAATCTGCAAATTAAGATCCAAATTGCTTAGCTTAGCAGAAGCTCCCGTGCCGTTCACATAAATGCCATTTGCCATACCATTATCAACCGTATTGATGTAATCAATACTCAAATCCGAAACGAGGCAGCCTGACTGATTAATGGTAATCAGACTTTGCCCAGCCGTTGATGTCGCCGTAATGGAGCATTCGGTGACATTGTCGCCAAAGTAGCCGGCACCGACCAACTTTTGGTTGGTTTTAAGTGTCAGGCTGCCTGTGTCGGTGATATCACCCAAGTCGATATTGCCATAGACACAAATTGTCTCTTTGCCGGAGTTGATGGCCGCGCGCAATTCATCTGCGGTTTCCACTACCGCGCCGTTGGCCCCGACCAAGGCTTGCAAATCTTCCTTGCTCAAAGCCTGGCCTACCGCTCCTGCCTGCGTGGTGATTGATTGCATCTGCTCCAACAGTGATGTTGCCGTCTCTATCCCTTGACTGGCCGCCTCAATCGTTTGGATACCCTGGTCCATTGCATCTAACAAAGCATTCAAATCAGCCGAGCGATTGGTCAGTGACCTCGCCTGATAATAGGCACTCGCATTGTCCAGCGCCGTGTTTACCTTCTTGCCGGTGGCAAGAATGAGCTGGGTCTTGTCCATTTGTTTGGCTATGTTGGTAAGACTTAGGAGATTACTCCTGATTGGTGATGTCAAAGTGATGTTACTTACCATTTGACACCCCCGCTTTTAGATACAACAAAACTCTCTGCCCATACCATGGCAGAAAGCCCAAATCCCCCTTGTGCCGAGGGCTATGTCTCAATCCTTGAAACAACATCCTGTTGTATCCCTTTTGTACAAAAACGAACTCGTGCGGTCAATTACTCCCGCACGAGTTTAGAATACCATATTATTGGTAAACAATTAGTTAATTTATACTATCTTTTTTTAAGCCTTTTTCCAGGTTGTTCCTTGTGCAGAATCTTCCAAAATAATTCCCTTAGCTTTTAAGTTATTTCTGATTTCATCTGCCAGTGCATAATTTTTATTTTTCTTGGCCTCGGCCCGGTTGGCAATCAATGCCTCAATCTCTTGCGCTTCGTCTGCCGCATCGCCCCTAAACCATTCTTCGGGATCCTGCCACAAAACACCCAGCAACTCAGCCGACTTCAACAATTTTGCTTTTAACTTTTGCATATCATCCAAACTTTCGGCCTTGTTCAACTGATTGACCAGCTCATGAATATGGCTTAATGCCAACGGCGTGTTCAAATCATCTTCCAATGCTGCCACAACTTTGTCATCTGCCGTTTCATCGGCTTTGGCAGCAACATCTTTCACCCTAAGCAAGGCATTATAAAACCTGTCCAACGTCTGCTTGGCCGTCTCCAATCCCTCAAACGTAAAATTAAACGGTTGGTGATAATGCGTGGTTAAAAACAACAAACGCAAAGCCTCTGCCGGCGCTTTTTCCAACACCTGGTCTATGGTATAAAAATTGCCCAAAGATTTTGACATTTTAACACCATCGACCATAAGCATTCCGCCATGCACCCAATAGTTGGCAAATTTCTCGCCCGGATGCGCACACAAAGACTGCGCACATTCGTTTTCATGATGCGGAAAAATCAAATCCGACCCACCGCCATGAATATCAAACGTATTGCCCAACAGTTTTGAGCTCATTGCCGAGCATTCCAAATGCCACCCCGGCCTGCCATATCCCCAGGGGCTGTCCCACCCCGGTTGATCCTTATCTGATGGTTTCCACAACACAAAATCGGCCGGATTCTTTTTATAATCAGCCACTTCGATTCTCGCCCCGGCCAACATTTCTTTCATACTACGCCCCGACAAAAAACCATAATTCGGCATTGAATCCACATCAAACAACACATGCCCTTGCGCCTCATATGCGTGCCCTTCTTTCAGCAACAGCTCAACCAGTTCTATCATTTCTTTAATATATTCTGTTGCCCTTGGGCGATAATTTGGCGGCAAGACATTAAGTTTTGCCATATCATCAATATACCACTGATAGGTCTGTTCGGTTATTTCGCGAATAGACTTGCCGGTTTCCTTGTGTTTGTTAAGTATTTTGTCATCAACATCGGTAATATTTGACACATAAGTAACATGCTCTTTGCCATATTTGTTACACAACACTCTGTACAACACGTCAAAAACCACCGGGGTTTTGGCATTTCCCAGGTGAGCTCGGTCATAAACGGTCGGCCCGCAGACATACATTCTGACATTATTTTCATCTATCGGAACAAATTTATCTTTGCGTCGTTTCAGTGTGTTAAACAAATACATTTTTATTTTCTCCGTCAGGCTTTAATACCTTTTAGGCGTTTATAGGCCTTTTCTCTGCCAATCAGCGGCAACAACAATTTCAGCTCCGGTCCGTTTTCTTGTGCGGTCAAAGCCTTGCGCAGCGGGTGGAACAATTCTTTACCCTTTTTATCGGTGTTTTGCTTAATTTCATTTATCCAAACATTGTAAGTATTTTCGTCCCATGGCTCCTCAGGCAACAATTCTGCCGCTTTGGCATCAAGGGAAGCATCTTCGACAATCGGCTCTATCTCTTGGCGGCAAATTCTCTCCCACTCTTTTACTTCATCAACCGTGTTGATGTTTCCTTTAACTGCCTCCCAAAAACGTTCGTCGATATCAACTCTGTCTTTGACCAAAGCATATGGCATCCCTCTTACAAACTTGTGATTAAACAATTTGAGTTCTTCTTCATCAAACTTTGGCTGAGCCCGCCCCAGTTTTGACAAATCAAGTGATTTTGCCAACTCATCCAAGCTATAAAAAGGCTCGATAGCCTCCGATGTTCCAAGCTTTGCCAAAAACGAGCATATTGCCAAACTCTCGACACCCTCGGCGCGTAATTCTCTAACTCCAAGCGACCCTAAGCGTTTGGATAATTTTCCTTCCTTACCCGTCAACAACGGCAAATGTGCAAACTCCGGTACTTTCCCGCCCAAGGCCTCAAACATTTGGATTTGGGCTGCCGTATTGGTCACATGGTCTTCGCCTCTGATGATGTGGGTAATACCAAAATCAAAATCATCAATTACCGACGGCAGATGATACAAATAGCTGCCGTCTTCTCTTATAATCACCGGATCTGCAAGATTGGCTGCATTGTAGCGAGTTTTACCTCTGACCATATCGTTCCATTCAATAACGCCGTCCTCAAGCTTAAACCGATAATGCGGTTTTCGCCCTTCAGCCTCATACCTGGCAATATCTTCTTTGCTCAGTTTCAATGCCCCGCGATCATAAATCGGCGGCCGCCCTTGGGTCATTAGTTTTTTGCGCATAACTTCCAGTTCTTCGGCCGTTTCATAGCAGGCATAAATTCGGCCTTTTTTCTTTAGCTCTGCCACCACCTCGTCATATCTTTTGACACGTGCCGACTGTCTGGCCTCTTCATCCCAATTAAGCCCCAACCAAACCAAAATATCGCGAATAGCATCTTCATACTCTTTTTTGGAGCGCAATACATCCGTATCATCAATTCTAAGCAAAAATTTGCCGCCCAATTTTTTGGCCAGCAACCAGTTAAACACTGCCGTACGCGTATTTCCGATATGCATAAATCCCGTAGGACTTGGCGCAAATCTAACTTTTATATTACTCATCAAAACCACCAACTATTTATTTGTCTAATCAAAATTTTTGTCAGATTACATACTTTTTATTTCAAATTCAAGAGATTTTTGCTGATTTGCCGCCTGTTCATCAAGGCTCCTTGCCATCGATTCTGCCAAATCTCCCAAATCTTCCAAAAACCACTCTATTTCATTATCACTTTGGGCAATCATTTCATAAAACTTGCTGCGGTATGCCAGCAACAGGCTGCTTTCTGCCACTTTGACGTCAACAGCTTTTATGATATTGCCGGTTTTGTGCAACCTAAATATTAACACCACATTTTGCTTTTCCTGCTCACCCAAATCAACCTGCACGATTGTTGACACATTAACGAATTGCCCGTCTTTTTCCGCGCCTTTAATTTGATATGTCAGTTTTTTTGCATAATCAAGCGGCAGGGTTTTATAATAGCTAAGTCCGTATTTTACAAATATTTTGCGATATCTTACTCTTTGCTCGTCGGTCATTTGCCGCCAATATTTTCCCACTACAAACCTGCTGACATAATCAATGTCAATATAATTTAAAAACAGCTCATCCAATTTTTGATACCTTTTGGCCAAATCAGGTTCTTGAAAACTCATCAGCAGTTCTTCACCTTTTGTAGAGGCAAATTGCAAAGCCTCAGCCTCTGAAAGCTCCTGAGCCCTCACGCTGCCTGTCCCAAATATCAGCATCAACCCTATGATAACTTGCAAAATTTTGTTACTTTTCATAAAAAAATACCTTATAGTTTGTCTAAACAACCTTATTTTATCTTAACAGCAAATGGTTAATAAAATGAACCTTAAACTTATATTTTCCACTATTTTTCTGCTGGGTATCAGCTCTCCGGCTTTTGCCGACCTCAGTTTTTCCAACATTTTGCACCGCCAATATGTCGCCTGCGGTACCAATTCCGAATATCCTGAGTTTGCCCAGAAAAAAGATGGTCAGATAGAAGGTTTTGATGCCGATATTTGCCGTGCTTTTGCTGCTGCGGTATTTGGCGATGCCTCCAGATTCAAGATGATCTCGGTCAAACCTTCTGCCATAGGCTCTTACTTAAACTCCGGCAAAATAGATGTTATGCTTGGCAACACTCTGCTTTCACCCACTCAAGAAGCAACTTTCAACGTTTTACCGGTGGACACTTTATATTTCGACCGCCAAATTTTTGCCTCTCGCACCAAACAAGATGCCTCATCCATGCGTGATTTTTCTTCCGCCAAAGTCTGCATTCTTCGTTCTTCATCATCTTCGGCATCAATCAAAGAATACAATCAAAAACACGCCCTTGGTTTACGTTTTTTGGAAATGCCTGATTTAGCCTCGACCAAAGAAGCTTTCTACCTCAAACGTTGTGAACTTATCGGTGGCAGTGAGCTTTTTATCAAAAGTATTGTTGCCAATCTTAACAGTAAATCGCCGGCCGCTTTATTACCCGAGCAAGTTACCTCTCTTCCGATCAAGGCCTATTCTGCCGCCAACACTCCATCGCTCAACATTGCTTTTCGAGCGGTTATCAATGCTCTTAAGCTTGCCGCTTCGGCCGATATCACATCGCAAAACGTTGACACTTTTGCCGCGACCAAATCTCCGTCTTTGCAAAACTTGCTTGGGCTTGACCAACATGCTTGGTCCGCTCTTGGTCTAAACCCGCAATGGGCCAAAGACTACATCAAAAATTATGGCAACTATCATCAGATTTTGGAGCGCAATTTTGGTTCATCATCGCCGTTTGACCTTGAGCTAAATCACGATAATCCGACCGGCAATGGCGAATTTTTAGATTATCAGCCGTTTATTTAATTCTTGCTTTGATAAACTCGACTGCTTTTGCCACGGCCTCTGGGGCGATTCTATGGCCCAAATCCTTGGCAATATATTTTTCGACCCGACACCCCAAATGATTCAAACTTTTTTCGGTAAAATCCAAAGAATCAAACCTGACCGTATGATCTTCTTTGCCGTGTATCAACAAAAAATCAGGTGTCGAACAATAGTGTTTTTCGACATATCCTTTGGCCGCCAAAATTCCACTAAAACTTATCACTCCGGCCATTTTGTGCGGACACATCAACCCCGAATATATAGCACACATTGCTCCTTGTGAAAATCCGCACAAAAACAAATCATCATACCCCAGCCGATATTCCAGCAACAAATTGTCTACATATTCCAAAATATAGTGTTTGGCCTCTTCCAACCCGACAGTCATTTTATTATAAAGCTCGACAAACTCCTCCCACGATGTTGTGATTCTTCGTCTGTCATCGGGGTCAAATCGGTGCATTGAATACCATTGTCTTCGGGTTTTATCAATTTCGTTGGCCCATGGCGCCTGCGGAATATGCAAAGCCACATTTTCCAACCCCTGCAACTCCTCTGTTCGGCGTTCGACATGTTCGGCATCATCTTGATATCCGTGTAAAAAGACGGTAAGTTTTTTTGGTATTCCGTTTATATGAGCAATTTCTTCTTTTATCATTATTCGGCCGCATCAAATCTATTGTTCATACCTTTAATATAAGAAACATTTAAACAAATCGTTAAACAAAACCCTACCGTTTGAAAAAGGCAGGGTCTGGTGTTTTGTCATCACATCTATTCTTCGCTTTTAAGTATCATATAAGTCAAGCGGTCTTTATCGGCTTTAAGGATTCTAAGTCCGTTGCCGTTAATCGTAATCAACCCCGGTTTATCGGGAAAACTTATTCTTTCAAAATGCCCGCTGTTTGGATTATCATCGTCATAGGTGATATAGTCAAACCATATTCTGTCAAGCTCTTTGCCGCTATATCTCACCTCATATCCCGTTTTAATATTGCTGATTTCATCTCTGGTTTTTACGACATTTTGCATTTTAAGATCCGAGGGATAAGTAAAGATTTCCTCATCAACCAACTTCAACACTCCGTCATCCATCACCCCGGCATTTTTATAAAAATTTCCGTCTTTATCAAACAAAAAGACATAGTCATCCAAATCGCTCTCCAAAATCGAATATTTAACTCCGTCAATTGTCACCCAACCCAAAATTTTATATTCTTTTTGGTTGTCAATTTTCATCGGAAAAGCCTGATTTTGCAGGGCACCTTTTTTGTTTGGTTTATAAACCACGGTGCTATAAAAATTTCTGACATATTCTTTGCTGCTCAAGATTGAATCGCCTTTTTCAACCGTAACGGCTTTATTCAGCACACAATCTTTTTCCTGTTCTTTTTTGCTTTCAACAAACTTCTCGTCTTCTCCGGCAAATTCGACCGAATATCCGACCATACCGTCAACAATTTTCTTTCTCACCGGCAACAGATCATAATCGCCGGCTCTCAAACAACCGGCCAACATTCCACACAAAACAAGAGCAACGATTTTATTTTTCATGAGTTTTTTCTTTGCTAAAATTAATGTTTATATAAATTTATTTTTAATTATTATATCATAAACTCGATTTAGTAAATAATTTTATAACATCTCAAGGGATAAATAAAAATAATGAGTTCAACCTGTTGGCAGATTACGTTTCACCCCGTCTCCGCACCCGATTCCGCGTTCGAAGATTTTTTGGCCGCTTTTTTTGAGGTCACCGCGCAAAACTACTCCTCATCGGGTTTTGACGAGTATATTGGTTATATAAGCCCATCGTTTGACGAGCAGCAAATGCTCATCACCGCGGCCACCTTTGGGGTGACACTTCCGCCTTATGACGTATCCGAGCTCAAGAGCGAAAACTGGCTCAAAGACTATGTCATCAAATTTGCCCCCTTTGAAGTTGGGCAATTTTGCATCTATGGCATTCATGAGCAAACACCCCCCAAGACGGACAAAATTGCTTTGCAAATTTATGCCGCCACGGCCTTTGGCTCCGATCATCAAACCACGCGTGGCTGTATCGAGGCCTTGTGCGAGCTCAAGCAACAAGGCTTTACCCCAAAAAAAGTTTTGGATATCGGCACCGGCTCGGGCATATTGTCTTTGTGCGCGGCCAAACTTTGGGACAAGGCTAGCATTCTTGCCTCCGACATTGATGACGAAGCAACGATTGTCACCAACTCCAACGCCGCCACCAATTCTTTGTCCTCTCGCATTGAGGCCATCACTGCCGACGGCTACCAAAGCGAGGTTATCAAATCTTTTTGCCCCTGTGACTTGGTTTTAAGCAACATTTTGGCCAATCCGCTGATTGCCTTTGCGCCCAATCTTGCCTCGGCGTTAAACGACGGCGGCTATTGCGTACTTTCGGGCTTTATTGACAACCAGGTTGATGATGTTATCTCTGCCCACACCGCCCAAGGTCTGGAGCTTGTAAAACTATATTCTCATGACAACTGGCGCGCCGCGCTTATGCAAAAAAAGGATAAATAAAAATGACAACACTTTCCTTGCTTCAACAACAACTGATAAAACACAAGCTTGATGCCTATATCATCACGCGCAACAATATGTTTTTGGGCCAAGATGTCCTGCCTCAAGAAAACAAGGTTTTGGAGCTAAGCGGTTTTTCGGGCTCGGCCGGCAGTCTGATTGTTTTTCGCAACAAAACTTTTTTGTTGGTTGACGGCCGCTATGATATTCAGGCCCGCGCCCAAACTAAGGGCCAAGATATAGAGGTCATCTGCACCCGTGACAGCATCGGCACCTGGCTCAAAGACAACATCAAAGACGCCTGCAAAATTGCCTATGACCCGTGGTGTCACTCCATTGCCGAGGTCGACTATTGGAAACGCTCGCTTGACAATTTTGAGTTTGTTGAAGACAAAAACTCTCTTCTTGGCTCACGCATCTTAAAAAGCGAGCCCGATATTTTCGAGCTCAAAGAAGAATTCTCGGGCATTTCATCCGATGAAAAGATTTCCTATCTCACCAATTTTTGCCAAGACAACCGGCTTGATGGCTATTTGTTGTGCGAGTGCGATTGTGTCTCCTGGCTCTTAAACCTGCGCTCCAACCTTATTCCCTATACTCCGGTCTTAAGAGCCTATGCTCTTGTTTTGGCCGATGGTTCCACGAGCCTGTTTTTGGATGATTTTTCCAAGCTTGAAACAGAGCTTGACGCCCTAAAAGGCAAGCGCATCGGAGCCGCGTTTAACCGTTGCCCGCGCAAGCTCTATTCTTTGATGAAAGAGCGCAAAATCTGGGTCGCAAACCTAAACAACCCCGTCACTGATTGGAAGTCTACCAAAAACGAGGTTGAGGTTGCGGGTTTTAGGGCAGCGCATTTGCGCGACGGCGTTGCCCTGTGCCAATTTTTATATTGGTTAGATAACAACTGGCACTCAACCGACGAGCTTGGCGTTGTAGCCAAACTGCACGCCATCAGGGCACAACGACAAAATTACTATTCCGAGAGTTTTGCCACCATTGCCGCCTGCGGCCCAAACGGGGCAATTGTCCACTATCAGCCCACCCAAGCAAGCAACCACCCCTTAAGCGCAGACACCGTCTTGTTGCTTGACTCCGGTGCCCAATATTTTGACGGCACCACCGATGTCACCCGCACCATTGCCTTGGGCTCCCCCTCACCGGAGATTATCAAAAGCTATACCGAGGTGCTAAAATCACACATTGCGGTTGCCACCTCACTTTTTCCGCCCCTCACCCCCGGTTTGGCGTTGGACACTGTTGCCCGGGCGGCTTTGTGGCGTTTTGGCAAAGACTATGCCCACGGCACCGGCCATGGTGTCGGGCATTTTTTGGCGGTTCACGAGGGGCCGCAGTCTTTGTCACTAAAAAGCCTTGCCCCGCTCAAAAAAGACATGATAACCTCAATCGAGCCCGGTTTTTATCAAGAGGGGCAATATGGCATCAGGCTTGAAAACCTGGCGCTCATCAAAGAGGTCACAACCGATTTCATCTCCCCGATGTTGGGTTTTGAACCGCTAACATTAGTTCCGTTTGATAAACGCTTAATAGACAAGTCCTTGCTTTCATCAGATGAAATAAACTGGCTTAATAACTATCATCAAACGGTATATACCAAGGTTTCACCTCATCTCAAGCCGGATGAGGCCGCCTGGCTCAAATCAGCCACCGCCAAGCTATAAAAAATTTTGTGCTTGGTTTAAATCAAGCTTCTAAGGGCTTATATCCTCTTTTGCAATCAACAACCAAAGGAGAATATAAGTTATGAAATATTTTGCGTTTATTTTAGGCTGCATGGCGGTTTGTGCCTTGGCCTTTGCCCAAGACGGAGCCGAGATTTTAGAAACCGAGGCCACGGAAGAATACTTTCAAAATGCCAACGAGCAACAGCAGCAGGCCGCTCAAGCTCAGGCGCAAACCCCAAGCCAATCGGTTATTTATGTTTTTTTCAACAACCAACCCTGCCAAACCTGCCCGCAGGCAATCGAGATGATCGAAGAGGTCTATAATCAAAATTTCTTAAATAACTATGCCTTGTACACCATCAACTATGGCGAGGACACCGGTTCCGGCTTTGCCCAAACCTATGGCCTCAGCAATCCACTGGAGGTGGTAATGGTAGATGTTGCAGGAGGCGAGGTCCAAGGCTATCAAAAGATTGAGGGCTTGCAAGATATGGTCTCATCTCCGCAAGCGTTCAACGAATATTTTATCTCGCAGGTCAATGGCTATTTGGGCGGCGAGTAAGCAACCCGGTTGCAATTTTTAGGTCCTTGCATTTGCCAAAATGCAAGGACTTTTTTTGCCCACCAAAAAGTAACGTCAATAAAATGATTTTTTTCAAATTAGCTGTCTAGTCTGTTTAAAATAAAAAAAACGGGGGTGGTGCTTGTGCACCTCCCCCGAAAAGAGTTTTCAATATCAGAACGCTATTGCATACCCGAGGGTAGCAGCAGCGTCCCAGCCGTGGAGCGGGGTTGTCACCTCTCCGGTGTATCCCTCTCCTACGAAGCTGGTGTCAAAGCAGGTATGATATCCTGCCTCGCCTGCCAGTTTGATACTGTGGCGACCAAAGTGGAAGTTTATTCCCACATAGGCCTTGCCTACAATACCAACAGTCTGAATCGCACTCTTCAAATAGAACGAGCCGCTATCAGACCAGCCTTCGCCGGCTTTTGCGTATTCTCCGATTCCGGCCTTTGCGCCGAATTCGAAGATTACCGGGCTATTTGCACCCCAGGGCAGAATCTGGTATCCGGCCTTGCCGAATACGCTATTGGTAGACATATCGTCCCCAACGATCTGCTCTGAGCCAAAGCCCAGTATACGACCACCCCTTGCGCTCACGCGTTTGAAGTGGTTCATTTCAGCGCCGACTACCCATCCCTCGTTGCCAAGGAATGAATAGCCGCCGAAAGCACCCGCTGTCCAGCAGTTATCGCCTGATATCTGCTCTTCTTTCAATATATTGAAAGTCAAGCTCAATCCGGCGGACCATCTATTGTCATAAAAGACGGTCCCAACTGCCTCCCAGCCTTCCGCCTGCTGATACGAACGGGTGTTCGCATCATTAAAGGTATACAAATAGCGTCCGAAAACGCCAAGTGTAACCTTCTCCGTCAGACGGAAGTTGATGCTTGCCTGCCCGCCGACCTTAACCCGCCATTGCGAGTTATAGTAACGGTGGGTGGAAGCACCGTTGGTGCTTTCATCATAAAGTGCCATTTGGCCTGTGCCGACGAGGGCATCAAGGCCAAAATATACGGCGTTGCCGAAGCGAAGTCCTGCCACGGCAAGTACATCGGCAAGGGCACCGTAGTCTCCGGCATACACCGTAGACACGAGGACACCAGCCTGATAACCAAAGTTATCAGAAGGTGTCCAAACCCTTGCCACTTGGAGACTTCCCCCAAAAGAGGAAACTCCCTTGGCGTTGCCGTAGCGGGCACCGATTGTTACCTCGGTGTGAACCCGCTCCGCCTCAGTAAATCTGAGGTTACGGTTATCATTAATTTTATAACCGTAAGAGGTTGAGCTAACCTCCGAAGTTTGTGCATACATCGCCACTGTGCTCAGCAGGGCGGTTAAAGCTATTAAAAAATATCTTGTTCTTCCCATACTCTTTCAAGTTTTGGGACCCTCAAAAACAAAGACCATATATAAGAACAAAAACAAAGATACGAGTTGGTACTGATCTCAATCACCTAGGACCGAGACGGGGCTAATAGCCATAACCCCACCTAAGCGCTCCCTCATACCTTTTATGGTACAAGATCATGGCGTGGCTCCCATCTTTGTTTGTTCTTAAAATCTTTGCTTCAAGAGCGCCCCAAAACTTTTGGTTAAGGGGCTAATTTATTTTGAAATGAAATAGTATGTGGTTCCATTGTAGGAAATGCTCCACATACCGTCTGCTACGGCACCGATTGCCTTGACAGGCTCAGCAAAAGGCTTGCCATTAAGCGCAGCCTCTGCGTCACCCAGGATGTTTGCACCACTACCATTGAGGTAATAGTACATGATAACGTAGCCGGTAGAAGCCTTGTCAGACTCTACATAGCTAACGCTACCAAGCGTCCCGGGTACTGCCCATGCCATAGCGCGACCGCTAGAGAGGACACCCTGTCCCTCAGAAGCGGTGAGAGCTGTAGTGGTGAAGCTCGTCTCATTCACATTGCGAGAGTAGGCAACGTATGAACCGTCAGCCTGTTTCGCCAAAATGTGAAGATCCGTGCTTACATAGGTGCGGCCCTGATATGAATCAGTAATCCAGGCACCTACGATTTCACCACCAATTACTTCCGCCTCGAGATAGTCAACGGGGACAACAGCAACGATTGTCTCGTTGCCTTCTTCAAAAGTGATGGTTGCAGTTCCTTCACCAAAGGTGATGGTTGCAACATTCACTTCACATACCGGAGCCTCTGCGCGGTAGTCTACTCCGTCGAACATAATGGCGGAAACCTCCCTTGACGAGAAGTTTACGTTGACATTACGTCCCTCAACAACCGCGGTACCGGCGTTGAAACGGAAAGACTGTCCCTTTGCAGAAACAGGCATGCTCGGCATCGTATAAACAAACCGATTGGTTACGGTATAGTTTACATCAGCCTCTGAAGAAGTCCCGTTAGACCATATCTTGGTCTGCGTAGCCTTGTTGTTGCAAATAACAGAAATTGTGTTGTTTGCAACCACTGCATTCTGATCGAATGCAATGTGAGCATAGCTACGCTCTACATCTACAACGGTTGCCTGCTCTTCAACCGTTATAGGAAGGATTGCCTCGGCATAGTCAGCTGCGTTCTTATCATAGAAACGAACAACAGCTGTCGTTGCCGATGTAATAGTGATAGTCTTAGCTACCACTTCACACTGCGGAGCATTGCTGCGGTAGTCCTTACCGTTATGCATAATAGCGCTCACCTCACGGCGAACGAAATTAATGCTAACGTTTACTCCTTCTATTGCAGCGGTACCTGCATTGAAAGAGAATGACTTACCGAGCAAGTTGGCGATGTTGTTGGTAATTATCGTCGGCACAACATAGCTGAAATTATTAACTATTGTGTAGTTAACATTTTCACTTTCTGTTGTGTTGTCTGAATAATTATCAACAAACGATGCCTTGTTATCACAGGTAACTGCGATAACTGCTCCAGACACCTCAGCATTGCGACGGAAAGCTACGTGATTGTAGCTGTCATCAACGCTGACGAGTTTCCGGTTCTCCTCGATCGTAACAGCCACGGTTGCCTCTGCATAATCATTGGCATCTTTGTCATAGAATTTGACAACTGCCTGATTTGCAGAAACAAAGGTAATGGTTTTGGCTTCGACCTTGCAAGGAGTAATCTCGCTTGCGTAGTCTTTGCCATTATGCATCACCTTGCCGTCAACAGCTGCAGACTTCCAAACAGCAGAAACTGTCTGGCCAGCAACGTTAACGGTACCGTCAGAGAACGTGAAAGTCTTACCTACAACAGTAGACAATTCGTCCACCTTCATTGCCGGAGCATTGAAGTCGAACTTGTTGCTGACTGTGTAGTCAACTTCTTCCACGTTCTGCTTGCTGCCGTCGCTGTAGATATCCGCGAAGTCTGCGATGTTATCGCAAACCACGGTAATGATACCCTCAGCAACACCAGCTGCACGGCGGAACGCCTCATGAGCATAAGACCACTCCACTCTCTCGAATGTAGCTTCCTTTTCGCTCACGGACACCGCCACGGTTGCCTCTGCATAATCATTGGCATCTTTGTCATAGAATTTGACAACTGCCTGATTTGCAGAAACAAAGGTAATGGTTTTGGCTTCGACCTTGCAAGGAGTAATCTCGCTTGCGTAGTCTTTGCCATTATGCATCACCTTGCCGTCAACAGCTGCAGACTTCCAAACAGCAGAAACTGTCTGGCCAGCAACGTTAACGGTACCGTCAGAGAACGTGAAAGTCTTACCTACAACAGTAGACAATTCGTCCACCTTCATTGCCGGAGCATTGAAGTCGAACTTGTTGCTGACTGTGTAGTCAACTTCTTCCACGTTCTGCTTGCTGCCGTCGCTGTAGATATCCGCGAAGTCTGCGATGTTATCGCAAACCACGGTAATGATACCCTCAGCAACACCAGCTGCACGGCGGAACGCCTCATGAGCATAAGACCACTCCACTCTCTCGAACACGGGCGGAACGTAGCCTTCCTCAACTTCAAACAGCTGAGTGGCAGATGCCAGCTCTATGCCGCTGAAGTTGAGGGTATAAACTGTCTCTGACAGTTCATAATACGCGGGAGTTGTTTCCTCCTCCTTGGTACTATGACTGCCATTGACAGTCATCATCTCAGGCTCCAAGCAACGGAGCTTGTAGCTCTCACCGTTGTAGCGGTACTCTACAACGATATTTGCCTTCACGGTATTAGAAATACCGTAATTATAGGCAAATGAGAGGCTATCCTCCGCCTGCTTGGCAAGCTCCTCGGCAGCCTTGATCGGCTCAGTACCGGCCACATTAATGGTGTCCTGAGCCTCAAGGTTAAACTTCCATTCAACCTCCTCCTTGCTACCGTCATCAAAGATGACGTCAACAAGGCCTTCCCCAACGGGTACATACCCGATGGGGCCTTTTTGAACTGGAGGCTCCGGCATCTGAGCCTCTTCAATGAGGAGACTCTTGCCGCATCCTGAGATGGCCAGAATGGCAAACAACATAGCTATAGCATACTTCATAAAACGTGCCATAACTTAAATTTTTTTTCCCTTTTGCTCGGATCAATATTCTCAACTACTCAAATTGCTTAAAGGCAGGCAGAATAACCCTGAGGATTATCCAGACGGGACAATATAGCCAATTTGTCCGCTCCACTTAACGTACCGCGTCTTTTTCTGACCGATACTCCTTTTAACAAGCTCTCCTTTGATTGAAAACATTTTTCCGAAGGGCGGGCGTACAACATCACTCATCGCAATGGTCACCCCTTATTTTTTTTTATTTTTTTTATTTGTATTATTTCTTTTTTAACATCCACGTTAGGATGTTTCCAGACGGCAATAGGCACATTTCCTTTTTAACAGAAATCACAACTACTTCATCTAGAGCAAAATAAATCCCAAGAACAAATTTAAGATATTATGAGAAAAAACAATAGAAGCTTTATTAAACAAGAACGCTATCTTGTTAAATTAAAAACTCTTTTTTTGAATTTTCTAATAATATATTAAATCTCATCTAACGGTAATACTTTTGCAATTTTAATATACCATATTTTTCGCTGTTTCGCAAGTTTATTTTGCAAAAAAAATCTATACTTTCCCTTTGATTTTTAAACATTTTTTAACCATTATTCCCTTAGATGACAAAATTTTGTCCACTATCCTTGCCGAATCGCCTTGTTTTATGCCCAATACCCACAACCAAAAAAGCCGGCTGCAATCCATTGCAACCGGCTTTGGTTCTCCTCAAAAATTATCAAATTTTTAGAAAGTATACCTAATACCGCCATACCACTCGTGGGCATTAACCTCGGCTCCTTCAATCTTGCCCAAGGTATAATAACGATAGCCGCCGTCGATGTTCAAACATTTGTTAATCCGAATCGACAAACCGCCGCCAATCTGCCACGAGAATTTGTTTTCTTCCCATTTCTCTGTCTCTCCGCTAAAGGCATTCTCATTAACCATCTCTAGCTCGCTATAGCCGATACCGCCGCCAAAATAGGGGCTAATCCAATAATTGGGCATCAAATCAACATAGATGTTTAGCATATAAGACTGTGACGAAACCGTCGCCGTTGAGGTATGAATACCTCTACTGACAATATCTTCTTCGGCATCATCGCGTGATACATACTCTAACTCGGCTCTGAAATATCTGTATTTATAACCAATCGCCCCCGAATACATCGCCACACTGTCCAAATCACTGATTTTGACTTTTGTAATCTCATCATCCTTATTGTTAAGGTTGTTCCAGGTCATACCGCCGCGGGCTGTCAAATAAAAACCGTCTCTGGCTTCTGCCACACTGCTCAATGCAACTGTCAAAGCCAAGGCTGAGCAGGCTGTTACTAAAGCTTTTTTCATCACAAAAATCTCCTCCGGTAGAGTTATTTAATTATCGCCACTCTAACACTCAATTCTTACTTATTGGTTAATATTGCACAATTTTTATACAATATTCTCAACTTTTTCTCCAACAAAAAAATTGACAAAATCAAACTCTTTTTTTATCCTGACAGCATTAAAACCAACTATTAATATCTTATTTTATGAAAACAAAATCCGTTCTGAAAATTGCCGGCAAAGTTTTGCTTGTGCTTTTGTGTTTGTCACCGCTATTAATCATGATAGCCATTGATATCCACTACAGCCATCAAGACGAGATGAAACAACCAATTGAGGTTATCGCCATTGATTCTGCCACCACCATCCAATATATCCCCTCGGAGTATATTGAGATTGGTAGCACCGAAATCGAGGTAACCACCTATTCCATAACCTACAAAGATTCTCTTGGAAAAATCAACAGAAAGAGCTTATCATCTCGTCCCAAGCTCGGCCCGGCTCAAATTATTACCAAAAACGGTGGCATCGTCTGGTACAAAGCCGCCGAATAATCAAAAAAAAGCGCCCGTTTACTAAAAACGAGCGCTTTTTTTGTTAGACAACCGTCTTGCTTTTCCGCCAAATTTCCTGATTCAAACCGTTGAGTCCGCGACAAAAGCTATCATTTTCGTCCTTGCCGCATTATACCTCTATTTTTATTTACAAATACCCGGTCTTTTTTATTTGTAGTTTATATTGACAAAATAGACTTAATTTTTTATCATATCCTCATCAACGTAAATTATTTAAAAATTATATTGCCATGAAGAGTACTTCTTTAAAACTTTTGAGCATCTGCCTCATTGTTGCGGTTGCTCTGCCTTTGTGCTTTGTCGGTATCAAAGAGCTTAAGCTCAAGCTTGCTGACAAACAGTTTGTTGAGGTCGTTGATGTCAAATCAACCACCATCGACAAAGGTGCGTATTCCATCACCACCTATGCTTTCGCCTATCGGGCTGACGCTTCAGCATCCCCCGTTTGGTGCGAGATGAAAGATTATCGCTCCGTCCCGGAGGTTGGCCTTGCCGAGGTCGTTATCCACAACGGGAAATGCCTTTGGTACAAAGCCGATTAATTGCTTAAAAAAAAGCGCCCGTTTTTACAAACGAGCGCTTTTTTGTTTTTTTAGCTAAAAAGCCGTCTTAGCATGCTTTTTTGCAGCAGCAATCAGCACCGCCGACAACTCTTTCGCCTTTGAACTTAACCGCAGCCTGAGCAGCAGCCAGTCTTGCAACCGGTACACGATACGGCGAGCAAGATACATAATCCAAACCAACCTTGTGGAAGAACTCGATTGATTTCGGATCACCGCCGTGTTCACCGCAAACACCCAAGTGCAAATCCGGATTGGTCTCACGACCCTTGCGGCAAGCTCTGGCAACCAATTTGCCAACACCTTCAACATCAATCGATGCAAACGGGTCAGCAACATAGATTCCCTTGGCTCTGTATTCATCCAAAATGGCACCCGTGTCATCACGGCTCATACCCAAAGTGGTTTGTGTCAAATCGTTGGTACCAAAACCAAAGAATGCGGCCGATTCGGCAATTTCTTCAGCCATCAACGCAGCTCTCGGCAACTCAATCATCGTGCCGACGATATAGTCAATCTTGGCACCTTTCTCGGCAAATACTTTTTGTGCCGTGGTATCGATAATGTCTTTAACGATATCCAACTCTTTCTTCGAGCCTGTCAACGGAACTTCGATTTCAGGTATAACTTTGATACCTTCTTTCTCACATTCCAAAGCAGCTTCCAAAATCGCGCGGGTCTGCATTTCGGCAATTTCAGGATAGGTAATCGGCAAACGACAACCACGATGACCCAACATCGGGTTAGCCTCGTGCAACGAAGCAGCTCTCAGCTTAACTTTTTCCAGAGCAATACCCATCTTGTCGGCCAATTCCTGCATCTCGGCATCGGTGTGCGGCAAGAACTCGTGCAAAGGCGGATCAAGCAAACGAATTGTAACCGGCAAGCCGTTCATGATTTTGAACAAATCTTTGAAGTCTTGCTTCTGATACGGCAACAATTTTGCCAAAGCAGCACGACGACCTTCTTCATTGTCGGCCAAAATCATCGCGCGCATATCGCCGATACGATTAGCATCAAAGAACATGTGTTCGGTTCTGGCCAAACCAATACCCTCGGCACCAAAATCACGTGCTGTCTGAGCATCTCTCGGGGTCTCGGCATTAGCGCGAACTTTCAATACACGGATTTCATCAACCCAGCTCATCAATTTACCAAAATTACCCGAGTTTGTATCTGCCTTAACGGTCGGAACTTCACCCTCGATAATCTGACCTTTGGCACCATCCAAAGATACCCAATCGCCCTCTTTGATAACCACACCGGACTTAGTGGTCATGGTCTTGTTGGCATAGTTGATGGTAATATCATTAGAACCCGAAACACACGGAGTACCCATGCCTCTGGCCACAACGGCTGCGTGCGATGTCATACCGCCGCGAGCCGTAATAACACCTTGCGAAGCATGCATACCGCCGATATCCTCTGGGCTTGTCTCGTTACGGATCAAGATAACCTTTTCGCCTCTTGCAGCCCAAGCCTCGGCATCCTCGGCATTAAATACTGCACGACCAACCGCAGCACCGGGAGATGCCGGCAAGCCGGTGGCAATAACATTTTTCTTGGCCTTAGGATCAAGCATCGGGTGCAACAACTGATCCAACTGATCAGCACCAACACGCATAATAGCCTCTTCTTTGGTCAACATACCTTCTTCAACCATCTCAACAGCCATACGAACGGCAGCAGCGGCAGTACGTTTACCGTTACGGCATTGCAACATCCAAAGTTTGCCGTGCTCAATGGTGAATTCCATATCCTGCATGTCTTTGTAGTGCTCTTCCAATTTGTTGCGAACATCTACCAACTCTTTGTACAAATGCGGCCATTTTTCTTCCAAAGAAGTACCGTCGCCTTTAGATCCCATTGGTTGCGGAGTACGAATACCAGCCACAACATCCTCACCTTGAGCATTAACCAAATACTCACCGTAGTAAACATTCTCACCGGTTGCCGGGTCACGCGAGAAGCAAACACCGGTAGCGCAATCGTCGCCGGCATTACCAAATACCATGGTCTGAACGTTAACCGCAGTACCCCAGTCACCAGGAATATTGTTTAATTTACGATAGGTAATGGCACGAGCAGCCATCCAAGAACCAAATACCGCACCGATACCGGCCCACAATTGCTCCCAAGGATCTTGCGGAACAACTTTGCCGATTTTTTGGCCGATTTCTTTATATTCTTTAACCAATTCTTTCAAATCATCGGCTGTCAAATCGGTATCTGACTTATAACCTTTGGACTTTTTCATATTTTCCAAAGCTTCTTCATACAAGTCCAAATCAGCACCCAAAACAACGTCCGAGAACATCTGCAAGAAACGACGATAAGAATCATATGCAAATCTCTCCGAGCCCGAAGCCTTGGCCAAAGCCTTAACCGTCTCATCATTCAAGCCAAGATTCAAAACCGTATCCATCATACCAGGCATTGAAACTCTGGCGCCCGAGCGAACCGAGAACAACAACGGATTGTTGGCATCGGCAAATTTCTTGCCCATAATACCCTCAACATAAGCAACTGCTTGCTTAACTTGCTCTTTCAAATCAGCCGGATATGTTTTGTTGTTGTTATAGTAATAAGTACAAACTTCCGTAGTAACGGTAAATCCCGGAGGTACCGGCAAACCGACAGTGTTCATCTCTGCCAGGTTAGCACCCTTACCGCCGAGGAGGTTACGCATCGAGGCATTGCCTTCGGCTTTGCCGTTTCCAAATGTATAAACCCATTTACTCATGGTAATTATAGCTCCTTTCGTAAGCTTTTGTTAAAACGATGTTTTGGGGCACAAAAACCCCAATCCAAAATAATCGCCGCTAGGTTATACCAAGATTTGCGATTCTACAAGCAAAATATGCATGATATTATTAATTTTATCAATATCTTGTAGATATAAAGCCATTGATAATCATAAAAATCCTCTTGCCAAAACCAAGCAGCAAAATCGGCTTATAATTCTTAGACAAAAAACTTGTTTTTTTCCCGGATTGTGCTATAACTCACATCATCAAATAAATTATTAATTTTTAAAATTACATACATTATGAAACATTTTCTGCTTATCTTAACTATCCTATGGTTGGTAGTCTTTATTGCCGCAGGCATCTTTGTTTTCAGCAAACCAAGGCACAACATCCATAATCCTTTTTACGCCTTTGGCGAAACCGATCAAGAAACAGTTATAGATTTGACTTATTGGGGTGATAACTTCCTTACCCCAGGTGAGAAAAAAATCTTTGAAAGTAATTCTTCAAACGTTGTCTTTTCTCTTGGCAAAAGCAGCCTCCAACTTGGAACTGCCTTCAAGCATGACCTGGCATCTTATGGTACGAGCCCAAGATTTGTTTTTGGCAAAATCCAAATCTTTACCAACGGCGAATGTACATTCAAAAAGGCCATCTTTCCGACAGACCAGGCAATAGCCCTGGGCTTTTGGGGCGGTCTAGGCTTGTTAATTATCATCGGTTGGTGCTTCAAACGCAACTAAAAAAGCGGACCTTTCGCCAAGGCCCGCTTTTTTATTCATTGTCTGGTCAAGGTCTTATACCTGCTGCGGTGAGGCCTTGCAGCTTCCTCTCCAAGGCGGCGAATTTTATCTTTTTCATATTCTTCAAAGTTACCCTCAAACCACTCAACATGCCCGTCATCTTCATAGGCCAAAATATGGGTTGCCAACCTATCCAAGAACCATCTATCGTGCGAGGTTACCAGCACGCACCCCGGATACGCCATAATTCCCTCTTCCAACGAGCGCAAAGTATCAACATCCAAATCATTGGTAGGCTCATCAAGCAAAATAACATTGGCCCCTTTTTTAAGCATTTTGGCCAAATGCACCCGATTGCGTTCACCACCCGAAAGTTGGCCCACTTTCTTTTGTTGGTCAGACCCTTTAAAGTTAAACTGTCCGACATAAGCTCTTGACGGCACTTCCCCTTTACCCAGTTTTATCATATCAAGCCCATCAGAAATTTCTTCCCATACCGTTTTATTAGGATCAAGCTCATCGCGCGATTGGTCAACATAGCCCAAATCAACCGACTCACCAATCCTTATCTCACCGGCATCAGGCTTTTCCTGACCGGTAATCATCCTAAACAGGGTCGTTTTTCCGGCACCGTTGGGCCCGATAATGCCGACAATGGCTCCCTTGGGAATTTTAAATGACAAATCATCAATCAAAACCCTGTCGCCATATGCTTTTGATATATGGTTGGCTTCAATCACCAAATCGCCCAATCTCTCGGTCATTGGAATATTAATCCTGGCAGTGGTGATTTTATCTTTCGTAGCCTGTGCCAACAACTCATCATAAGCGTTAATACGCGCCTTGGATTTTGCCTGACGTGCCTTGGGGTTTTTCTGAATCCACTCTAACTCATTGGCCAAAACTTTTTGCCTTGCGGTTTCTTCTTTTGCCTCTTGCTCAAGGCGTTTTTGCTTTTGCTCCAACCAAGAAGAATAATTTCCCTCATAAGGAATACCTTGACCGCGGTCAAGTTCCAATATCCAACCGGTAACGTTATCCAAAAAGTATCGGTCGTGGGTAACCATAACCACCGTACCCTTATAGTCTTTCAAGTGTCTTTCAAGCCAGGCAACCGATTCGGCATCCAAATGGTTGGTCGGTTCATCAAGCAAAAGCAAATCAGGCTGTTGCAACAAAAGTCTGCACAATGCCACACGTCTTTTTTCACCACCCGAAAGCTTGGTAACATCGGCCTCTGCCGGCGGACAACGCAAAGCATCCATGGCAATTTCGATTGTGCGCTCCAAATCCCAGCCGTTGCAAGCATCTATCTTTTCCTGCAATTCGGCCTGTTCTTCAATCAGGGCATTCATTTCCTCATCTGTCATCGGCTCGGCAAACTTCATCGAAACTTCTTCAAATTTCTTCAACAAATCTCTAATCTCGCCCAACCCGTCCATAATATTTTCCATAACATTTTTACCTGGATCAAGCTTTGGCTCTTGCTCCAAATATCCGACCTTCACTCCGTCAGCTGCCCAAGCTTCGCCGTTAAATTCTTTATCGACACCGGCCATAATTTTCAGCAATGTTGATTTACCTGCGCCGTTAACACCCAAAACGCCGATTTTGGCCCCTGGCAAAAACGACAATGTAATCCCCTTAAACAGTTCTTTACCGCCGGGAAACACTTTGGTCAAATTTTGCATTACAAACACATATTGGACTGCAGCCATTGTAACTTTTCTCCATCAAAAATTTATCTTGCGCTAGACTATAAGGGCAAGTTTTCTTTAATGCAATCTTTTTTTATTTTTTGCGGCTTATGCGTTTTGGTTCGCTCAAAATTCTTTGACTGCCGACCTCAGCCTGCCCTGGCCTGATTTGCCTTCCGGCCTGCATTGAGGCATCCTTAAATTCTACTTTTTGTACCTTGCTCACGTCTCGGTTATAAATTGCCGCGGCCCGTTGTCTGACATTAGATTCTCTGTCATAAATTAAACTTGCATCATACGGCTTTCTAGGGGTCAAAATCTGTCCGTCCGGCATTTTGATTGTTCCATCGGCATAAAGCGTTGCCTTAAAAATATCCTGAGCATCAAACCTGGAAACTATTTGCGCACAATCAGCAAAATTATCCAACTGCTTTGCCACAAACACATCGGCTTTTTCTTCGGTAAACACCCGCAATGCTTTGTCCTGCAAAGAATCTGACGGAGATTTTGTCAAAATAATCGCCCGTGCCAGCAATTCAAAAGTATCATATTTTGCCGATCCACAGGCCAATCCCTGGCCGGCCACTGCTCCCAAAGCCCTGGCCTCATCCACATAAGACATTTGTGCCAAGCAAGGAGTCGCAACCGACAAAAACCAAACAATAACAAACCATTTTATCATACTATCTCTCCGTCATTGATATGCAGATTATACAAATAACATCAAAAAAAGCAATTTAATCTTATTTTTTTACATATATTCAAAAAATATGTTGACAACCTCGTTTATTTATACTAGTTTGCAGTCAACTTTTAAGTTTGAAGGAATAAGAAGATGAAGATTTACAGTTCATTAAAAAGCAAAAAGGTTCGCGATAAGGACTGCCAAATCGTCCGCCGCAAGGGTCGTGTATATGTAATTAACAAAAAGAATCCTAAGATGAAAGCTCGTCAAGGTTAATTCTTGTGTTTGCTTAAAAATAGTTTTTTTAACCTCTGTTGTAAAACAGAGGTTTTTTTGTGTTACTATCTTGTCAAATATCTTTGAAAAGCCTAAATTTCTTTATATACTTGCGTTAAAATATAATTATTTCGGAGTGTGATTTTATGTTATTGCGTTTTGCTTTTATATTTTTGTTATCATTGACTTTTGCCTCATCAGCTCTGGCTCAGGCTCAATCGTCTGCTGCCACACAGCCGACCTGGCAGCCCAATCCCGAATATGATACCATCTTAGATGAAATTTCTTCGGCTATTGGCTCAGCTGCCCTGCAAAACATCACCTCATCGGAGCAAGTCTTTTGCTATCAAATAGCCGACAAACCTGCCAATTATACCGGCTATACCTTGGATGGCATGGCCATTGTCGGGTTTTGCGGCATTATCAACCAAGAATTACAAACCCTCATCAAATCAGAGTTGATGATGAACCCAGACAATATTTTATTTGATGTAACCGAAAATTGCGTAATCAAGCCGCAAATTATGTTGCGTTTTGTTCGCGGTATTGATTCGACCGATGTTTTGCTTTCTTCTCCATGTCATGCCATGGCCATCTTTTATGGTGGTAAGATTTCGGCTTTTAATGCCAAACCGGCCGCACCAATTATTGATGCGATTATTGAGCCCTTGATAAAAAACAAAGTTGATTTTGCATCGCCTGCACTTTTCAATCAACTTATGCCCATAGGCGTCGCCCAAACCGAAGAACAAAAAGCTTTATTACAAAAACAAAACGAGCCTATTCGCAATTGGCAGCAAGAACAACAAGCCACTGCTGCCCGCAAATCAGGCTGGAACAAGCTCAAAGCCGACTAGACATTCCGCCAAACTAATCCCCCGCAGACCAATCACGGCCTCGGGGGAAATTTATAACATCTTCAAACTTATATCACATCTTCTTTAGATTATTGATTGAGGCGTCAATCATCTGACTCTTTACTTTTTCCGTCATACTGTCATGTAAAATCTTTTTTACGATTTTCACGGTAAGATCCGCCGTATTTTCTGCTATTTCACGCGCAGCATTATTCTCCGCTGCCTTCAAACGGGCTTTGGTCTCATTTTCTTTTATTTTCATCTCGACATCCAGTTTTGCCAAAGATTCTTTTTTTAGATTTTCGATTTCGCGTTCTGATTTTAGCAAAATATCATTGGCTTCTTTTTCAGCGCTTCTGAATTTGCGCTCATATTCAGCCAAAAGACGCTGGGCATCTTCTTTCAAGCACACCGCATCTTTCAGACTTTTGGCAATAATTTCCTGACGGTGCTTTAATGCCGCGATTAAAGCTTTCCCTATTGGCCTTGCCAAACCCAACACCACCATGACAAAAGCCGCACCGACCCAAAATTCGGCCTCCAAATAAAAAGGCTCTGGTCCAAATCCATGAGCTGTATTTTCTATTGCTTCGACCACGCTTGAAGCCGCATTAATCACGGCATCTTGTGTTGCGTTGATAATATCCGTACTGGGCAAATTTTCCGTCATGATTAATTTATTCCTTTTTCAAAGCTTCCAATGCATTAGCTGCATCTTCTACTTTTATTCTGCCAAAACCCAATTTGTTTAACAAATCGACAGCCAATTCGGTGGATGCCTCTTCCACTTTTACCATTGCTTTATTTTTCGCCGTGGCAATTTTCTTTTCCCCCGCGGCAATTTCGCTTTTAAGCTTTGATGTCAACTCGGCCTGTCTCCTGTTTATGGTCTCATTAAGCTCCTCTTTGGTCTTTTGCAACGACAAGCTTGCCTTTGCATTAGCTTCTTGCAAAGCCTTGTTGTATTTTTCCAAAGTCTCTTCAACATGTTGCTTAATTTCATCAGCTTTTTCCAAATCATCATCTATTTTTGCCTTGCGCAAATCAATCATTTCTGCTGTTTTGGGAATAATAAACTTACTCATAACAAACAGCATGGTAAAGAAACTTACAGCCAACCAAAACAACTGTGACGGAAAAACGCTGAAATCCAATTGAGGCATCTATTTTCTCGCTTTCTTTTTTTATGTTTTATCTTTTCCCTTTCTGCGGAAGTCCTCAACATTTTCAAGGACTTCCGCATCGAAAGGACATTAAAAGCAAAACTTAATCTTAGTTTCCGGTCAACATAACCAATGCAATAACCAAGGCATACAAGGCAATAGCTTCAACAGCCGCAAAACCTGCCCAACCATAGATATCAACATCTTTCTTAACCTGCGGATTGCGTCCGACGGTAGAAATAATTGTTGTCCATACTTGCGACACACCCCATGCAGCCATGGTCATTGACAAAGCACACATACCTGCACCAACATAAGCTAACGGTTCCATTTTTTAATCCTTTCCCAAAAAAATTAATTTTAATACATAATTATAAATCAGTGTTCATGCAACGCATCGCCTAAATAGATGCAGCTAAGAACAGTGTAAATAAAGGCCTGCAAAAGCGATATAAATATTTCAAAGCATATTATTGCTCCGTCAAACAATAACGGAACCGCTCCCAACACGCCAAGTCCGACAATAAATCCGGCAATAATCTTAAGCATAATATGCCCCACAGTCATATTAGCCACCAAACGTACCGTCAGACTAAAAGGTTTTGACAAGAACGAAATCATTTCAATCGGTACAATCAACGGTGCTAAGGCCAATGGAATTCCCTTTGGCAAAAATGTTCTTAACCATCCGATTTTTTTCTTTTTGATTCCAATCCCGATGTTAAACAGCAATGCAATTACCGACAAACTGCCAACCGCCGTAAGATGTGATGTAAAGGTAAAAGAATAAGGAAACAGCCCCAACAAATTACCAAATGCCACAAACAAAAACACCGTAAAAATAAACGGAAAATATTTTAATCCTTCGATTCCGACATTTTCTTTAAGCAGGTTTGCCACAAACTCATACAAGCTCTCGGGGATTGACTGAGCCAAATTCGGTATTAAGGTCCTTTTACGCAGACACAACCCCAATACCAATGTTGATACCACCACAGCCAACACCATAAATAAAGATGAATTGGTAAAAGATATGTCAACACCGCCGACATTAATCGGTATAATAGGTTTAATTTCGAATTGTTCCAACGGGTTAGACACTTTTGCTCTCCTTACCTGTTTTTATCTTCCTGTTTAGCCAAGCGATAAACATTCAAAACGCCAGCTGCTCCGCCAAAAAACAAAAACGCCGCCATAAACCAAGGCTTTGTCCCCAGCAGTTCATCCGCCAAATAGCCTATTGCCGCACCGACAATCACCGCCGATAAAAGCTCAGCCCCGATTCTCAGACCGATTCTTGAAGCCCTGGCGACATCTCCCTTGTTGGCATTTTTTCCGCCAAGGCCTTGTTTCTGCCGCAACTCCGATATTTTTTTGGCTAGTTCTTCAATATCTTCAAGCGTTTTTTTCATGTATAAAACACTACACCATTAATTATTAAGCAGTTATTAAAATATGACAGTTTTTTACCCAATATTTTTTATGGTAATATTACTGTCCTAAATGAGATTTGATAATTTTGCTAAACTCGTCAAAATTCTTAAATCCCTCGACCAATTGGTTTCCCGATTTTGAAGATACGACAAAAGACGGTGTTCCGCTGATTTTCAAATCAGATAAACCTGCTTGACGATCTTTTAGAATGCGTTCAGCCACAGCATCATCTTTAAGACAAGCTTTAGCTTTTTCATCACCGACACCACTCAAAGCAGCATATTGCAACAACACCTTTTGCGGATTAAAAGCCATTCCCCAGTCGCGTTGTTTTTTAAACAGCAAATCAACAAAGTCAAAATATTTATCTTTGCCGACACATTCTGCCAACAATGCCGCATCCATCGAGCCTTTATCCAGCGGCAACGGTACAAACACAACCTTTAACAACCCTTTGTCAACAAACTCTTTTTGTAACTCTGGCAAAACCAACAGATGAAAATCCGCACAGTGAAAACAGCCAAAAGACGAATACTCATACAATGTTACCGGAGCAGATGCTTTTCCCAGCACATGATCATCCGGAAAAGCATAATTCATAGGAATTGTTTTGGCCGATTTATCAGTCTCGGCAGCATTTGCCGCCTTGGCCAAAACAAAACCTTTCTCCTGATCAGGTTCAAATCCTTTTAATTGCAAATAAAAACCGCCGGCCAGCAAGAAAACTATAATTCCGGCCACTATTGCACTAATTTTTTTAATAATCTGTTCAAATTTCATGTTTCATCACTTTTTATTGTTAGCAATTATTGCACATCCAAGCCTTTCTATGGCTTCACTTAATTCTTTTGTTTTGATTTCTTCACTCAGGTTTTTAATATAAGTTTCTTCTTCTTTTGTTACAAGTTTTTTTTCCGAGTTATGAGTATCCGTTGTACTTTCCATTATTGACGGATTCTGCACGATTTTTATTTTTTCCACCGCGGCATAACCAAAAAAAGTATTAACCTTTTCAATCAATATTTTGCTCTTGGTCTGCAATTCCAAAGCGAACGCTCCGCTTACCGCCTCAATCCACAAAGTACCGTTATTTCTTTCTTCTCGTCCAAACACGATTTTTAGCGGCCGTGAGAATTTTGCCATATCATCGCCGATAATATCTTTCCAGGCACAAATTATATCAGCCTCGACAAAAGCTTTTTTGCCCAACATTTTTTTGGCCAACGGCAACAACAAACCCGACATATCGGACAAATCGCCGGTACGCCTGTCATCACTGATTATTTCTTTTTTGTTTTTCATATTCATTTATGTAGCAAACAATATCAACAAGGGCAAGGCTTTTATTGACTAATGCACTTTTGCGGAATTATAATTTGCACGAACAAGTTGTCATAGGGAATGATTATATGGATATGGGGCAAATTTTCCAAGCATTATTGGCTTTTATTTTTGTTTTAGGGTTGATGTTTATCACCTTATGGCTTATCAAATTTTGCCAAACCAAAGGGCTAAACTGTCGTATTGGTAAATGTTTTGGCAATGATAATCGCATCAAAATTTTAGAGCGTCATCATCTTGATTCCAAAAATTCCTTAGCTCTTATAGAATACGACCAAGAAGAGTTTTTGCTTCTCCTTGGCTCATCTTCCAACCAACTTTTACGACAAAACCGCAAAGGGCCCTCAGCTCATGACTAAAAGACTGCTTTTTATATCAATTTTTTTATATACGTTTTTTTGTTGCTGTGATTTAGCATTTGCCCAAAACATCAGCCTTAATTTGGGAGATGCCTCAACCGGCACGGCAACTGCGCGCATATTTAGTGTATTGGCGCTTATAACGGTTTTATCCTTAGCCCCGTCGATTGTCATTATGATGACATCATTCACTCGTCTGATCGTGGTTTTTTCCATTACCCGTTCGGCGCTTGCCACCAATGCAACACCTCCCAATATGGTTTTGATTTCTCTTGCGCTTTTTATGACCATATTCATCATGACCCCCACTTTTGAAAAATCCTGGGAGCAAGGTATAAAACCGGTTATTGATGAAAAGATTGAGCTCAGCGAAGGACTTGAAAAAGCGGCTCTTCCCTTAAAAGAGTTTATGGTAAAAAACACTCGTGAAAAAGATTTACAATTGTTCACCGACCTTGCCCAAGAAAAGCCCGAAAGCATTGAAGAGGCCTCGCTTAAAACTACGATTCCGGCATTTATGATAAGTGAGCTGCGCCGCGCCTTTGAGATTGGCTTTTTGATATACGTTCCGTTTTTGATTATCGACATGGTTATTGCCTCGATTCTGATGTCAATGGGTATGATGATGCTTCCCCCCAGTGTTTTATCTCTACCTTTCAAAATAATTTTCTTTGTTTTGATAGATGGTTGGTACATGTTGGCCGGCTCGCTAATAAACAGCTTTCATTAAGCTCAAAAAAAATGCTTGCAAAAAACAAAGAAAGTGTTTAATAGATAGCTCATAATTTTAATGGATGAGTGGCAGAGAGGCTGAATGCGCGCGACTCGAAATCGTGTATACGGGGTGACTCGTATCGGGGGTTCAAATCCCTCCTCATCCGCCATTTATGACAAAACCCTCCCCTGCGGAGGGTTTTGTTGTAAATGATGAGGAAAGACGATTTGAAGCCCCGAGGAAGGGGGCTCGAGGATAAAATCAACCGTTGCTCCGGTTGATTTTACCACAAGAGGCGTAGTTTTGTTATTTTTGTGAGGCGATTTAAATCGCCGATACAAAAATTAAAAAACAAGTGACCGAAGCGAGTTGGCGAAAATATTTTGAGCCCTACGAGCAAGAACAAATCCCTCCTCATCCGCCAATCCTTCAAAAAGACACCCTTGCGGTGTCTTTTTTAGTATTGTTGTGGTGAGAGGGTTTGAAACCCCGATACGATAACTATAATTAACTATAGTTTATGAGCTATCTGTAATTGTTCCTTTGTCGTTTATGATGTCAAAGTTTTCGTCATTAAACTACATCATCATAAATACACAACTTGAATTAATCGTTAATTTATAGTATCATGGTAGTAAATTCGAAATTTTATTATTACGAGAATTGACCGCCTAATATTTCAAATGTGGAGAACCAACATGGATGCAATGTCAAAATTATATTGGAATAGCTCAGCAGGTAGGAAATCCAACCTAGATACCAGAGATAAGCTCGATATAACAATAAAAAATCTTATGCTTAACAACGAAGTTATCATTGATTTTAGCAAATTTCATCTTGATGAGCAGGACAACAAAAAAGACTTTTTTAATAAGTTATTTTCTTTTGCTGATTCTTCACTAGAAGATCCATCGTATTTTTTAGATTTTGGTGCCGATACAAATATTTTGGAACCCAATCAAAAGATATGGCTGGATAACTATATTAGTCCAAGCCCTTCTTTACCATATGAAATAAAAAGTTCCTATACTAACGATATAGCCATATATACTAATACTAATATTTTAAAATCGCGCAGTATAGCCATGCAGGTTATTAACCATTACTTTTATGAGGCAGACCTATCTGATGAAAAAGCATTAGACACCTTAAATTGTTTAAATGAATTTTTTCCTAATACATTAAGACGACTGACATCTGACGAACATTCCGATAATAGAAGAATCAGCCTAGATCGCCTTAAACAATTGAACTCCATAATAATAGAAGACATAGTTCCTTATACAAGATCATTTGATAACTATCAAAAATGGAAAGACACATTACCCAAACAAACACAACTAAACGAGATAGATTACTATCTACGCAATGATACCTCGTTACACGATGATGAGGTCAAAATTTTGTATGCTGATTATAAAGAAGTAACCGGCAAAGAGCTAGGTGTTCTCAGCAACGGTAAGAGTCGTGAAATTAATATGATTGACATTATCTTATCAGAATCCCATTCACACTCCAATTATTACTCGGATGACACCATACGCAGTATTATGCAATATCCCGGAACGATAGATTACATTAAGAACATTACAGACACCGAAAAATTGGCAGGATTATGTAGAGAGCTCTTAAAATTCCAACATCTCAATCCGGAAGTTTACACCCAAATTTATCATCAAACCGGCACCAAATTACTTGACTATTCGAATGAACTCCTTAATGCAAATTTTGATGCTTTGCTGTATTTTTATCAAAAAGATATGCTTACCGACCAACAAATCGAGGCCCTAAAAGATTACAAAGATAAAATAATGCAAGATGAAAATCTGCAAAATATTTTTTATAGCAAAGGTGTCTCTCCGTTTAATGCTTATGATTTGGCATCATTAATTACAAAAGGGATTTTTACCGCAAAAGACATAGAAAAAAATCCGGTATTAAAATTTAATTCAGACGAAGAAAAGGCTCTCGCAATTACACGTTTGTCTTTATACCCGAAAACAGATGAGCAAAAGAAGATAGCGTCTTATTATCTCAATCAATTTATTCCCTATGATCCTAATTTATGGATTAAAAATATGGCAAACGAGAATTTTCGGTTTGTAGAATTTTTTCACAATAACATGGATAAATTTAAGTTTGACCCCAAATCAGAAAATGCCTGCATAACCATTATGCTTAATCATTATGACAATACCGATGTTAATTTGTGCAACCAAGCTTTGCTCAAGCTAATGGATAAATTTAGCATGAAAGACTATCTTGCAAACAATGGCGACATTAACAATTTGGGAAAATTTATTTGTTCAAATAAAGACCAGATAAAGAATTTCACACAAATAATTGATGAAATTGCCCAAATAAAACCGCAAAATATTAATTCTTTGCCATTGGCAATTGAACTTGGACGCAGAGGTTATAGATCATTATCACCCGAACCCCTTATATCATACACCAGCAAATCTAAAAATATTAAGGTTGATGATATAACCAATCCTGAAATTTATAATTTTGAAAAAGTATTTCTTTTAGATTTCCCCTATCAACACTCATCAGACTCTCATACCACATTTTTAAACGAAATGCTTTGGCATGGAAAAAAACAAGAAACGGTCATAGCGCTTAACAATGGCGCCAGTCCTTTTACAAAAGCCGGTTTCTTCAGAGATAAATTTACCGCCATGCCTTTTAATATGTTTTTTAATCGCGAACTCAAAAGTAACAATGCCGAGGAATTGCAATCGTTTATGGGGTATATCGCGTCCAACCTTGATGAAGGCAAAGGAACTGTTTTACGAGATATTTGGACCAGCTTGGGACAAAAAATGCGCAGTGATGAAAGAGTAAGTAAGATTATAGCTGCCACTGATAAAATTTACAAATCAAGAGATTTCAATAAAGAACGTCAAGAAAAAGAATTAGCAAAGCAAGAACAAGAACGCCAAACCGCTCTGCAAAAAGCACGCGAAGAACAAGAAGCTCGTGAGCGTAAAGAAACCGAAGCCAGAATTCGCCATGAAAGAGATATCAGTCATTTAACTTCCAATATTTTATCACATTTGGGAGATATCTCAAATATTGCAGACAAAGACATAGCCATAAAGATTGCCGATTTTCTAAAAACAAATAAAGACAATCCACAAGTAGTTCCCACACATCCCAATGCCGAGGAAATTGAAAAAATTATGCTTGCGGCAGTAGGACGAAAAGAGGAGCAAATTCGTCAACACGAGGAAGAAAAAGCTCGTGAAAGGGCCGAACAAGAAAAGCATCGTCAAAATATTTTGGACGAGATATCCGACCACATATCTCAACAATTTGATAGTACCGGAAGGATTATCAATCAAGATGAGCTCCAACACTTTATAGACGAGAACTTTCCAAATGAAGAAGTTTCCCTCAAACAAGATATCGAAAAATCGGCAGCGGCTGATTTACAAAAACAACATAAACAATACGACCTACATAAAAAACAGCTTCGTGAGATATACTATGATGTTGTGGCTGAAGAAATAACCAATATCAACGGAGAAATTCATAGAAGAGCCGGAGACAGTAAAGCTTCAAGAAATCGTATTTATTCAACTTTATATGAGTATTGCGAAGAGGACGGAATTCCCACCAACATGTATGGCAAAATTGATATTACCGACTCTCCGTCCGAGGGACGTGGAAATGAATATGATTTTGTAATGAAAAATGTTGCCTATATTGAGAAAAAGGTTATCAAAGATATAGAAAACAATAACGGCATTTATGATCCTGATATTTGTTACTATTCGGAAGAAGTAGCTCTGGATAATATGGATTTAGATAAAACAGACAACCAAGTTATTAAAGAATCTCCAAAGCAATCTGATAAACCATTAAAAGGACAATCCAAAGGACCAAAACTTACAAATACGTCTAACAGTCTGGCTGACTTGGCCAATCTTTTAGCAAGAAACAATACCAAATAGCCATATCAGACAATAATTTCACATCGTAGCTAAGAAAATTTAGAATATCTATGGTGATTTTCCTTTAGTCCCATTTTCTAAACACAAAAAACACCGCCAACAGAATGAGCGCAAACCCAACGATATAATTCCATTTCAAATCCTCTTTAAGATAGAGTACGGAAAACACGCAAAACACCGCAATTGTAATTGCCTCTTGCATAACTTTAAGCTGTGGCGCATCAAAATACTCATGTCCGATACGGTTTGCCGGCACCTGAAAACAATACTCAAAAAACGCAATTCCCCAGCTTGCCAAAATAACCAACCACAGCGATGCCGACTTAAATTTCAAATGCCCATACCAGGCAAAAGTCATAAACACATTAGATATAACAAGCAAGATTACCGGATAAAAATGTCTCATTTATTTCCTCCTTATTTTATCCTTTTGGCCCACCACAGAGCCGCCTCAAACAACAGATAAGTTGGTATTGCCAACATTAGCTGGCTGATAATATCCGGCGGAGTTAAGAGCGCCGCTACCACCAACACTCCCACCAAAACATAAGGCCTTTTTGCCCTAACCGCTTCATAAGATGTCACACCGAACTTCACCAACGAATAAGTAACCAGCGGAAACTGAAACATCACCCCAAACACCACCGTCAGCCACAATCCCAAGCTAATCACGTTTGAAATTCCAAGCATCGGCGTTATGTTATCGGTGGCAAAACTCAGCCCAAAATTAATAATCAACGGCAAGATAAAAAATATACAAAACCCCACCCCAAATACAAACAAAGCAACCGAGCTCAGCACAATAGACCTGATAAACTTTCTCTCGTTGTCATAAAGCCCCGGCAAAACAAACGTCCAAATCTGCCTGGCAACATAAGGCAGGCAAACTGCCAAATCGAGTACCAAAGCGGTTTTAATCTGCAAGATAAACACTTCCATCGGCGCAAAATAGTTTAGTTTGGCCTCATTTGCGCCAATCATCACCCCAATCAACCACTCAATCACATAAGGCGAGAGCAAAAACATCGGCACCAGCCCTATGGCAAGTGCCGTCAAACACCTTATCAACATCAAGCGCAAAGCTTCCAAATGTTCAATCAAACTTTGGTCTTTATCTTCCGGCATTATTTTTTAGTCTCAGAGTTTTTTTCTTCCTCGGTGGCAGCTTTTTCCACCATATCTTTCAAATCTTTGGTCTCGTTTTGCAACATTTCCTTGGCTTTTTTATACTCATATTGCGCCTTGCCCAAGGCCTTGGCCAGCTCAGGTATTCTCTTGCCGCCAAACAATATCAAAACCACCACCAAAATAAGTGCTATTTCCGTCAAACCCAAAGACATAATTTTTCCTCTCCTTACAAAATTTTTGTTGTTCCACAGCCACAATCTCTATTGCCTTAACCGTGCATTTTGCCTTGCATGCTCCGCAGCCGATACAATTTGTATCATCAATTGTCGGCACTTGCCCCATTTCTCTTGCAATAGCCTTTCTAGGGCAGGTCATAACACACAAACCGCATTTAACGCATTTTTTTTCATCAATCACCGCCAACCCGATTTGCATCTTTTGCTTTTGCTCAAGGCTTATTGATTTTATTGCCCCTGACGGGCAAACTCTAGAGCATTCATGACAATCATAATTGCAAAAACCATCCGAATAGTCAATATGCACGGCCCCAAAATCATCATTTGCTTTTTTGATAATCTTCATCGGGCAGCTTGCAACACACAAATTGCAGTTTAGGCACCTGTTGACAAATTCTTGCTCATTACCGGCACCGGCAGGCAAAATAACTTTTTTGATTTTGGCCGCGGCATTTTGCACCATCAGCACCCCGCTTTTTGCCGCCACCGCCAACACGGCCACCGCCGCGCCCAAACCCAACAGCCTGCGTCTTGAGGGCTCAAACTTTGGTTCCGGCTTCGCCTTTCTGCCGTATTTTATTGCCCCCTTAGGACACACGCTCAAACATTTCAAACATTTGACACAAGTTTCGTTATCTATTGCTTTGTTTTTAACATCAATACACCCTGCCTGGCAGTTTTTGGCGCATCCACCACAGGCAACACAAGCCTTGTCATCAATATATATCCTAAAAAGCGAGTGTTTGGCCATAATTCCAAGTATTGCTCCCACCGGGCAAACATTGGTGCAAAATACTCTGCCCCCAAACCAAACCGCAACCGCCAATACTGCCAATATTGCCAAGCCATAGCCTGCCCCGCTCAAAATTTGCCCGGCTATTGTATAAGGCTCGATTTTTTGCGCCACAATCATACTGCCGCCAAGCATCATTCCCAACAACGCCGCCGCAATCAGATATTTATAAGGCCTGTTTTTTTGCAATTTGCGTTTGCGCCTGAAAACAAGCTCCAATATCTCTTGCATAATCCCCAGCGGACACAAAACCGCACAATACACTCTGCCCAATATCAGCGTAACCAACGCTATTGCAAGCAGTATCATCAACGCCGCCACCGCAAAGTCAACCATCACTTTTTGCACCAACGGCGCCAATTGCCAATCAAGAATCTCTATTTTATAAAACCAACCGGCAAATGCCGCCACCGCCAAGCAAGCAACGAGCATTGCCGCCGCCAACCTCAAATAATATAAATTTTTGCTCATTTAAGCCCCAAATCTGTCAGCCAATTTTCAATTCCCATTGTGACACTGCCATAGCCGACCCAAACACTGTCGCTCACCTTGCAGCCTTTGCACTGGGCTTTCAAATCATCAACCGTATTTTGTTTTCCGCCGCCGCCATGGGTAACAAACGGCACCACAACTTTTCCTGCCATATCATATGTTTCAACAAAACTGCTGACCTGCGGAGTAATTGTTCCCCACCAGTTTGGCGAGCCGATAAACACAACGTCATATTGCGCCATATCATCAACTTTGTTCAACAATTTTGGGCGATATCCTGCAGCAATTTCTTTTTTTGCCTGTTGCACCATTGCCGAATAATCTTGAGGATACTCACCTTCCGTTTTAATTTCGAACAAATCTCCTCCGATATTTTGTTTGATTGCCTCGGCCACTTTTTTGGTATTACCGCTATAAGAATAATAAGCAATCAAAATTTTGGGATTTTCTTTGAGCGCCAAATCCTCGCCTTTGGTTTGCGCCCACAATACCTTATATCCGGCAAACACCACTCCGACAACTGCCACCAGCAAAAACAACCACCATTTGCTCATCTTTTTTCTCCTTTTCCTTAAGCCTCAAATACTTTAGCCAATTTTTTCATCCATTGGCTGATTTCAATATGTTGCGGACAATTTTTCTCGCACAACCGGCAAGCAATACAACTTGATGCCTTGCCATAGGTTTGAGCCAGCTTGTCATAAGCCCCCTTATATGCTTTGAAAGGATTACTTCCTCGTCCGTTGGCCCCCTTGTTATACAGCATAAAATAATCAGGTATTGCAATTTTCATCGGACAAGAATCAACACAATAGCGGCAGGCCGTGCACGGAATTTGCAATTCATCGTGCAGTGCTTTGACCGCTGTTTCAATAACTCTTTTTTCTTTATCATCAAGCGGCACAAAATTTTGCATATAAGCAGTGTTGTCTTCCACCTGAGCCAGGTTGCTCATTCCGCTCAAGACCATCATCACCCCGGGCAACGATGCCGCATAGCGTATAGCCCAAGAGGCTGGTGACATATTCGGCTCCACATTCTTAAATATTTGCTCCACCTTGGGCGGCAAATTAGCCAAGCTTCCGCCTTTAACCGGCTCCATCACAATCACCGGCTTGTTATATCTTTGCACGATTTCATAGCAGCGCCGTCCCTCAATCCCCGGATTATCCCAGTCAATATAGTTAATCTGCAACTGCACAAAATCAACCTCATCGGCGTATTCTTTCATCACCTCTTCCAACATATCGGCATCACCGTGGAACGAGAACCCGACATTTTTAACCTTGCCTTGTTTCTTTTTGTCATTAACAAACTTAAAACTGTCAAAATTGCGCACATTATCAATTGTATTGGGATTAATATTATGCACCAAATAATAATCAAAATAATCAAGTCCGGTTTTTTCCAACTGTTTGTTAAAAACTTGCTCCTGCTCGGCCTTGCTTTTTATCATCCCCACCGGCAGTTTACTTGCCACGGTAAACTTGTTGCGCGGATGACGCTCGACCAAAGACTTGCGCAAAGCAATTTCGCTTTCATAGCCCATATACATCCACGCGGTATCAAAGTAAGTAAAACCGCGTTCCAAGAACAGATCCACCATTTTATTAAGTTCGTCATAATCAATATCGGTCTGATCAGCGGGGTTTTTAAGCGGCAATCTCATAAACCCGAAACCGAGTTTATTTTTGGGATTAATTTTAGCTCTTACCGCCTCCGATACGGCCGCTTCTTCTGCCAAAGTAAGCTTGGGCAACGCCGCCAAAGCAAATGTTGCCAACGTACTAAATAAAAACTCACGCCTGTTCATATTGTTTTTCTTTGTTATATAATTTCAACTAACTCATAGGCCCGGTTACCCATACCTAATTTATCCATATATTCAAGTTGGTGCAATCCTTTGCGTGACTCTATTCTTTCGACAATATCGTGCTTGGCTTTTTCAGGCAATGCATATACCAAATCGACCGATGCCTGATCTATCGCCAAAATATCGGTCGAAGCCAAAATTCCTATATCCGGGCAGGTTGGTTTGGCACCATGGGCATCGCAGTCGCAATCGACCGAAATATTTTTCAACACATTAATATATGTAATATGTTTACCAAAATAATCGCAAACCGCCTTTCCACCCTCCACCATTCTTTCCAAAAATTCTTCCCCTATTGGCCAGCCTTGGCCATGAATCTGGGCTTTGCCGACTTGCCCCGAGGCACAACCTATAGCAATATTTTTCAGCGATCCGCCAAAACCGCCCATAGCATGTCCCTTAAAGTGAGTATATACCACCATTGAATCATAATTTGTCAGATTTTTACCAACGGCAACTTCTTTCAGTCTTTTTCCGTTTTTAATTGGCAAGCTCACATATCCTTTATCATCCATAATATCCACCGGACAAAAAGTCCAGCCGTTAACTTTTAAGGTTTCCAAATGTCCTTTGGTATTTTGCCTCGGGCTTGAATATAATACATTGCACTCCACAATTGTACTATCCGGAATATTGGCCTGCAGTGTTTTGGCCAAATCAATAGGCAGCAAATTGGGGCCGTTGGGCTCTCCGGTATGCAATTTAATTGCCACTTTTCCTGTGATATCTTGATTAACCAAAGAATACATTTTCAACAATTTTTCCGGGGTAATTTCACGACAAAAATAAACCTTAGACTTATTTGGTGCAATCTTGGTTGTTGCCGTTGCATTTTTTATTTTGGTCAAACTTCCCAAAAAACCTGACAATAAAGCCCCGGCCGATATTTTGCAAAAATCTCTCCGTTTCATAGTCACCCCCGTCATAAAAAATCATAAACAAGATATATGTTAATCGTTAGAGCTAACTCTAAGTCAAGTATTTTTTAGCTCTATGTACACAATCTTTTTTTATATGCAAATATTTTACAATTTAGTAGAACAAACTCAAGACGCTTTGTGCCGATTGGGCGGCCAAAGACAAAGAGTTAAGCGCCAGTTGCTGACGCGTTTGCAGCGACAGATATTGGGCCGATGCCTCGTTCATGTCAGCCAAGGTCAGGTCATCGGCTCCGGTTTCTAATATATCAGTCAAATGGGAAGTAAAATCAGCTCTCGTCTGGATGATGGAATATTGGTTGCCCAGGCTCTCGGCCAAAGAACGCAGAGTGGTGATGGCTTGGGTCAGCTCTGAGACAGATTGGTTGATGTCGCTTGCCGTCTGCCACAAGGCCTCGTTAAGCCCGATTGCGGCGGCGGTGATATCCTGCCCCAAGACATTGAAAACATTTGAGCGATGCTCATTAAACACCACCTTCAAATTGCCGCCTTTGAGCAAATTGATACCTTGATAAGAGCAATCGTTAATCAGTTTGTTATATTCATCCAACACGGTGTTAAACTGGCTTTGATATTCGGTTACATTTACTTTGGTGTCGGCATCGTCTTCTTTGTCCGTCTCAATCTCGGTCGGTAAAGTCCACGGTGTGGTCTCAGAGATGCCGGGGATCATGGTGGTGATGTTATTGGGCGTAATATATTTGATTGCGCCACTATCATTTTCATCTTTGTAATCTTGGCTCACTTCATACCATTTGACGTTGTCATTTTTCTCAAACGCCAGTTTTGCCCCTTGAGCAATCTCCAAAATATTATTACCTCCGCCACGATCTTTGTCATGATAAATTTCTGAATTGGAAGTATTAAAATAAACTTGTGCAGTTGACGCAAGATATGTATAGTTTCCACTACCGTAGCCAGAGTGGACAATTCCATAACCCTCAACACCCAATGTTGTAATTTGTATATTACCAGCAATATTGGTTTGGGAATTTGTTACAGTGTGTATTCCATATGCCCTATAACCAGATGTATTTATATTAACATCAGCGCCTGATAAAATATTAAGCCGAGAGTTTCCAACAGAATATAAAGCACATCCATGATAGCCTGCAACAGATAGATTTATATTTTTTCCAAGATTTACGGTAGCACCTAGACGAGTGGCAATAGGGGTACGAACATTGCGGTTAAGATTAATATCCGAGAAATTTGCATCTATATTGATATTTTGTATATCTGTAATGACATCACCTCCTTCAACATTAATTACATATACGCCACTGTTTTCTACGCTATTGCTATAGCTCAAAGTTAGATTACTTATAATGCAACCATTTTTTTTGATATCTATCAGGCTGTTGGCAGCTGTTGATGTCGCCGTTATTGAGCTTGCGGTGACATTGTCGCCAAAGTAGCCGGCACCGACCAACTTTTGGTTGGCTTGGAGTGTCAGACCACCGGTGTCGGTGATATCACCTAAGTCGATATTGCCATAGACACAAATCGTCTCTTTGCCGGAGTTGATGGCCGCGCGTAATTCATCTGCGGTTTCTACCACGGCGCCATTGGTCCCGACCAAGCCTTGCAAATCTTCCTTGCTCAAAGCCTGGCCTACCGCCCCGGCCTGCGTGGTGATAGATTGCATCTGCTCCAACAGCGAGGTTGCCGTCTCTATCCCTTGACTGGCTGCCTCAATCGTTTGGATACCCTGGTCCATTGCATCTAACAAAGCATTCAAATCAGCCGAGCGATTGGTCAATGACCTCGCCTGATAATAGGCACTCGCATTGTCAAGCGCTGTGTTTACCTTCTTGCCGGTGGCAAGAATGAGCTGGGTCTTGTCCATTTGTTTGGCTATGTTGGTAAGACTTAGGAGATTACTCCTGATTGGTGATGTCAAAGTGATGTTACTTACCATTTGACACCCCCTTTTAGATACAACAAAACTCTCTGCCCATACCATGGCAGAAAGCCCAAATCCCCCTTGCGCCGAGGGCTATGTCTCAATCCTTGAAACAACATCCTGTTGTATCCCTTTAGTACTAAAAAAGAACTCGTGCGGTCAATTACTCCGCACGAGTTTAGAATACCATATTAAATGTGAACAAAAAGTTAAAATCTACACTCCACAACTAAATATTCATTTGCATAATCGAATTATATGCTTTGATTGCCGTATCACGCACAGCCACAACCGTTTCCAAAGCCTGCTCGGCGTTAGAAATTGCCAACACCACATCCTGAATATCCGCTTTGCCGGCAATCCCGTTGATGGTTGTAACCTCGGCTTGCTTTTGGGCATCAACAGCCTCTTCCACTACATTTTGCAAAACCTGGCCAAAACTTTTTTCCGGCTTGGCTGCCTCAGCAACCTGGCCTTGTGCGCCGTTAATCCGGCTCAACGCTGCCTGATAAGCATTCAATGCATTTGTAACACTGCTAACCACTTTTTATTCCCCTTTTTATCTTACTTCAAAATATCCAACACGCTCGAGTTCATTTCCCTTGCGGTTTTAAGCATATTTAAATTGGCATCATATACTCTTTGCGCTTCTTTCATATCCATCATTTCAATCAACGGATTAACATTTGGCAAAGATACATACCCCTCTTCATCGGCTCCCGGATGATTCGGCTCATACTTTTTTTCAAACGGCGACATATCATCAACGATTTTATCAACCTTCACCAGCTGTGCACCGGTTTCTTTGTCAATATAGTTTTCAAAACTGACAACCTGACGCCTATATGGCTCGCCGCCTGGCTCTGCCGAAATCGAATCAGCATTGGCCATGTTTTGCGAAATCACCTTCAACCGCTCGGCCTGGGCTTTCATTCCCGATGCGGCAATATCAGCACTTAATGTCAAATCACCGGCCATTTATTACTACCCCGTAATTTTAGTGTTTGCGGTCGACAACATATTTTTATATGCATTATATATCGTCACCATCCGTTTATATTCCGAGCTGGCTTTGCTTGCCTCGTTCACTTGATCTTCCAAAATAACACCGTTGCCGTCGATTGTCAGTGCGTTCTGCGGTGTAGGTGTATAAGTCCTAAAACCATTGGCATCCTTGTTCATACTGACAGATCCCAGCTCAGCAAAGTGCTTTGGATTGGTTACCGTCATTTTCAAACTGCTGTGTTGTTGTTCAACATCTGTCAAAAACTGCGGTTTTTCCAAATCTTTGGCCAAATAGTTGGGAGTCGAAGCATTAGCAATATTTTCGGCCAAGACTTTCTGTCTTGCCGACAAATAGCGCATATTTTGATTTGCCAGATTAAAAACCGTAAGATTTTTCAAATCCATCAATCAACTCCCCAATCAATTTAATTATCAAAGTGTCCCCTCACTTTGCAAGACATGCAAGTTTTGTGCCAAACAAAAAAGCTTGCCAAACCGCCGCACAGGTCTTATTATTTTAACCAAACAAGCACAACGGAGATTTCATCCATGTCCGACCAAGATAATAACACATCCTCCACCAAACACAATGTTGCTTCTGATTTGTCCACAGGCGAAATCAGCACCTATGCGGTTGCCCTTGGTTATGACGACACCAAAAACAATGCCCCCGTTGTTTTAGCCAAAGGACAAGACGAAATTGCCGCCCGTATTATTGCGCTTGCCCAAGAACACGGCATCGAAATCCGCCAAGATCAAGATCTTTTGCAGATTCTCAAAGCAGTCGATATCAACCAGGAAATTCCCATTGAAGCTTTTGCCGCCGTTGCCGAGATTTTATCATATATCTACCAACAAAACGCCAAAGCTTAAAATTTTCTTTCCACTACACACACAAAGAAACCATCGGTGCCGCACTCAAACGGCGACATCCGCAAACAAAATTCATCTTTCCACGGATACAAAGCCTTTGTCTTCTGTTGCCACAAAAGCTTTAAATTTATTGGTGCAAAATTCTTATGTTTTGCCAAAAAACCTTGTATTTGGTCCTCATTTTCTTCCCGCAAAACCGAGCAGGTAATATAAACAATTCTTCCGCCAACCTTAGTCTTTTGCGCGGCCAAATCCAACAATTCGGCCTGTGTTTTAACCAAGCTTGCAAGTTTTTGCTCACTCAACCGAAATTTGGCATCAGGCGACCTGCGCCAGGTTCCGCTGCCCGAGCATGGAGCATCCAAAATAAACCTGTCAAAATCTTTATCCGATTCGGCCAATTTATCAATTATTTCAATATTTTTAACTTTTAGCCTGTCAATCCTTGGCTTTATTGCCGCCAGCCTTTTACTGTCAACATCATGCACCAAAATTTTGCCCTTATTATGCAATATATCGCTCATTGCCAAGGCCTTACCCCCGGCCCCGCAGCAATAATCTATGATTTTGTGTTCGGCTTTTACATCTGTCAGCAAGGAGACCATTTGGCTGGCCTCTTCCTGAATTTCCATTTCGCCGTCTTGCCAGGCCATACAATTATTCAAAACCAAATGACCGTCTATTTTAAGACAACTTGGCGCATATACACCAAAACGTGCCTCTATTTCCTCTTTGGCCAATTTTTTTTGCAGTTCATCTCTGCCCAAACCATGCGCACGCACGTCGGTAGATGCCGGCAGATTCAGTGCTTTGCAAAAATCAACATCTTTTATTTTATCAAACAACCATTTTGGACACTCAGCCTCAACATAATCAGGATATGGCTCATCATTTTCTCGGCTCAGCCAATTTTGTTCTTCTTTGCTCAATGGTTGCATACCATATTGTGATCCATCAAAAACCTCTGCCAAATTATCGCGCATTGCATAAAGCAACACACCTCTTCCGTCGCTCCTTTTGGCATCAAACGACAATTTCATCCGATTTCTGACAATCTTCCACACCAATTCGACAATAAAGCGTCGATCTTTGGCGCCTATATATCTGCGCGCCCGCACATAATCATTGATAATTTTATCTGCCGGTTGTTGATTAGCAAACACTTGCTCCAAAATTTCCCATACTGCTCGATAGCGTGCGCCGTTTTGCATTTAATTTTTCTCCGTCAACAAAGCCCCTATTATAAAAATAAAGGTTCATAAAAGCAAGAAGCTTTTACAAACCTTTATTTAACTTATCATCCCTTGGAACAAACAATTTGATACGGGGTTTTTACATCGGGGTCTATCATCTCCTGCAGATAATCATTCTGCACACAGTAATAAAACATCCCTACCAATCCTGCGCGACTGACTGAAAGCACCAATGCTTTTCCGCCGTTATCAAGCATCAATTCGGCCATTTTTCTAACCTTTATTGTCTGCCTGTCCACTGCCGCGATTTTTTGGCTCACACTCTGCGTATCAATCACCTCCTCGGTTCTGATTTCCTGTGCAAGCCGATTTTCAAGATCATGTAAATTTTTCAAAGCCCCGCTTTGAAAAAACACTTTTTTGGCCGAAAGGAATACTTTTTGTTTCATAATTATTTATTTTTTATAGATCAAGAGCCTTGTATGCTAACTTTTTTAAGAAAAAAGTCAAATGCAAATTTTATTTTCTTTTGAATCCCTGGGCTACCAAATATATTTCGGGAGATTCTTTGCGGCTGGCCTCTGGCTTAAAATGAGCCACCTTGGCAAAATTTTGTTTTGCATCGGCCAACAACCCTCCTTCTGCACCGCCTTGGAAAACCTTGGCAATAAAGATTCCGCCTGGAGCCAACACTTCTTTGGCAAATTCATACGCTGCCTCCACCAATCCTATGGTGCGTAAATGGTCCGTCTGTTGATGCCCGGTGGTATTGGCTGCCATATCGCTCATCACAACATCGGCTTCGCCGCCCAACAAAGCTTTTAATTTATCCGCCGCACCTTCTGACGTAAAATCCTGGCAAATCAGTTCTGCTCCTTTTATCGGTTCGGTTTCCAAAATATCAATTCCGACCACTTTGCCGCTGCCTTTATTATTCATCACCGCAACCTGGGTCCACCCCCCTGGGGCACATCCCAAATCCACGATTGTCTTGCCCTTGCCCAAAAAATGATATTTTTCATTTAATTGTATCAACTTAAACGCCGCCCTTGACCGATAGCCCTGTCTTTTGGCCTCTGCCACATACGGATCATTAAGCTGCCGCAACAGCCACTGATTTGATGACTTTTTCTTATATTTGGCAGTCTTCACTCTGACTGTCAGATTATGCCTGCCACCGATAATATTTGCCGCTTTAGCTGGTCTTGCCATTTCATCCCCTTTTTGCTTTGTCACGTTCAATCAACTCGGCCACAATACCGTCTTTGGCGCTTTTCAGCGATGCCGTCACCTCCAACAGTCCCAACCTGCGGTATATTTGTCTAAAGATTACGCACGCGGCAATAAATATATAAGACCTTTTGTCGCCGACATATGGGTTTACGGCCAACTCTTTGCGGCTTAATGACAAAATCTTATCAATAGCCTCTTCCATTGCATCTTTGGTCATTTTAAGCCCGTCGGCTCTGTCACGATTATAGTTGCCAAAACCGTTAATCATCGACACCAACCGCAACGGCGTCGATGAAGTAGCCACAAAACAAATATCCTGATGTTTGTCCAACTCGGCTTTTGCCAAAAAATCATCCATATATTTATCAACTTCTTTTGCGAGTTTTTGCGCATTTGCTTGGTCATATTCCACCAAATCAAACGCCTCCGATGAGTTTCTGGCGCCCCATGGAATAGAAACCGAATATATAATTTTGGGCTTTTCTTCATTGGTTGCCAACGTAACCTCGGTCGACCCACCCCCCAAATCATACACAATCACATATTTACTCTTGCCAAGAACATGCTCCATTGCCCCTTTAAGGTTTAGTTCTGCCTCTTCCAGACCATCAATAATTTCAAGATTAATGTGTGATTCATCATATACTTTTTTCACAAATTCCTTGCCGTTTTGTGCCATGCGACAAGCCGCCGTGGTAATAGCCCGCATATTCTTCGGCTCCACATTGTATTTGTCCAACAATTGCCGATATTTAAAAAAGCACTCCAGTCCCCGTTCGAATGCCTCGGGAGTTATTTTGTTTTCCTTATACATTCCCTCGGCCAGTCTGGTCTGGGTATTTTCCGTACACAATCTTCTGCCGGTCTCATCACAAATCAACAACTTACAAGAATTCGAACCCAAATCAATCCCGGCATATGTTCTATTTATCATTTACCACCTCTTTGGCCTTGTGATTATTATTAAAATATCGTCTTGATTTTTTAGCAAAAGGAAATCGTGATCTAAAATTCTTCTTGCTTTTCTTTTGTTGTTTGTCAGCATGCATCATATCAAGCAAAATTCCCTCGCGTATGCCGCGATCGGCGATAGTGATTTCCGTAATCGGCCAAAAAGACAACAATCCCTCGATAATGGCACATCCTGCCATGGTCAAATCGGCTTTTTGCATTCCGATACAAGCATGTTTTTTTCTGCCCTCATCACCCATGCGTTTAATTTTAGTAATAGTTCTTGCCACATCCTGCACGCTCAAAGCCAAACCGTCCACCGCCGAGCGATTATATCGCGGCAAATTAAGATGCACCGCCCCCAACACCGTAACCGTACCTGATGTTCCAAGCACCTGAATCTCTTGTGCAGCGATAGCCTCCGATATATGATATTTTTCCTCAAATTCCGCCAAAATATTATGCGTCCGCTCAATAATCGTATTATAGGCCAAATCCGTCATATCATGATTTGGAAAAGCCTCCGATACCGTAACCACTCCATAAGGCAGCGACTCATATCCCTCAATAATCGTCCTGCCCGAGTTAGTCGTTCTGGCCAACGAGACCTCGGTCGAACCACCGCCGATATCAAACACCAAAGCCCTTTTGATATTGCGATTAAGCAACGGCAAACACCCTGCCACTGCCAATCTTGATTCTTCTTGCGATGATATGGTTTCGATTGTCAATCCGGTTTCTTTTTTTACCAAATCCAGAAAATAGCGGCAATTTTTAGCCCTGCGGCAAGCCGCCGTTGCCACAAACCTTGATTTAACAATTGGTGCATACTCTTCCAACACCCCGGCACAAACTCTCAAAGCGTTAATCGTCCGCCTTATTGCCGTGTGTGACAATTCGTTATTGTTGATAATTCCCTCACCCAAGCGAGTAATTTTGGAAAAAGTTTCCACCACTCTGAACGACGACGGCGTCGGGGTTGCAATCACCAATCTGCAAGAATTCGTCCCCAAATCTATTGCCGCATAATTTTCGCCGCTCGGCATTTCTTTCAAAATTCCGCCATTTTTATTTTCGGGCCTGATTTTTTGTCTTTTTTCCGACCACTTGCGCATTTGTTTCAAAAACTTCTGTCTTAAAAAAATATAAACTTGAGCTTAATATAGCCCAAGTTTATATTTTGCACAACAGATTTTTTATAAAAAATTTAAGCCTCTGCCTCTGCGCGCAGCATTTGTCTTAATTCATCAATACAGACCAATTCCTTGCGCGAATTTTCAAAATACCAATAAACCCAACCATTACACGCCGGAGCATTTTGTGCCGCCGCTCCGACCTGATGAATTGAGCCCTCGGCATTTTCACTTTTTAATGTTCCGTCAGAGCGCACCACCGCACAGTGTTTTCGGCTTATATCATACAAAACATCTCCGGGTTCCAGTAAACCACGCTCAACCACATTACCAAACGGTATCCGAGGCAATTTTTTCTTGCAGGCATATTCAAGACAAAGTTTGTTTTTAACTGTTTCAACCTCATCAATTCTTTCCTGAGCGCCTCTAATATAATCGGGATTATTCTCTATACCGATAAAATTGCGTCCCAGTTTTTTGGCAATTGCGCCCGTGGTCCCTGTTCCAAAAAACGGATCCAACACCACATCTCCGACCTTGCTTGATGACATTATCACCCGATAAAGCAGTGCCTCTGGTTTTTGTGTCGGGTGCAATTTTTCGCCATTTTTATCTTTAAGCCGTTCCTTGCCGGTACATAGCGGAATATGCCAGTCAGAGCGCATCTGTGTATCTTCGTTAAGGGCTTTCATGGCCTCATAATTAAACGTATATTTTGAGTTCTGATTTTTTGAAGCCCAAATCAATGTTTCATGAGCATTGGTAAACCTTGTTCCCTTAAAATTAGGCATTGGATTCACTTTGTGCCAAATAATATCGTTCAAAATCCAAAAACCCAAATCCTGCAAGATTTTTCCAACCCTAAAAATATTATGGTACGAACCAATAACCCACAAGGCCCCGTCATCTTTCAACACTCTTCTGGCCGCACTCATCCATGCTTTGGTATAATCATCATAGGCTTCCATGCTTTCAAAGCTGTCCCATTTCTCATATACCCCGCTGACACTGCTGTTATCTGGCCTCAGCAATGCCTCGCCAAGCTGGAGGTTATACGGCGGATCGGCAAATATCAAATCAACCGATTTTTCTTCCATTTCATTCATTACTTTAATACAATCATCGTTAATAATGGTATTAAGAAGTTCTTGAATCCGCCTTTTACTCATTTTGTTCAACCATACAGTCATTAGTTTAATTCTGATGATAAGCAGTATGGTCCAAAGAGGTTATAAATTTATTAACAAGCGACGGATAAAACTTAAAAAAAATAAAAAAGCATTATTTTTCAACGTTTAAGCAGCTTTTTGCAAAAATTCTTGAATCGGACGATAGGATTTACGATGTATTCCTTCAATTATTCCATGGGCTTTAAGCCCTTCAATATGTGCTTTCGTGCCATATCCGGCGTTTTTTTCAAATCCATAATAAGGATATTGCAAAGCCAGCTTTTGCATCATTCTATCTCTAAACACTTTAGCCACAATTGATGCTGCCGCCACCGAATAAGATCTGGCATCGCCTTTAACCAGTGTTATATTACGGCATGGAAAATCTTTTGGCGTTTGGTTACCGTCAATAATTGCATAATCAGGCCTTTTTCCAAGATTCATAACAGCTCTTCTCATCGCCAAAAACGTTGCCTGCAGAATGTTTATTGTATCGATCTCTTGCGCTTGAGCCTGTCCGATACCGATTAACAATTGCCCTTTTTCCTTGGCCTCAAACATTTTTTCATACAACATTTCGCGTTTTTTAGCCGTCAGTTTTTTTGAATCATCCAAATTATCCAACAAAAACCTATCCACCTCACGGCTCAAAAACACCACCGCCCCGGCAACCACCGGACCGGCCCAAGGCCCGCGCCCGGCCTCATCAACACCGGCAATGCAACCTGTCAATCTGTCTTCAAAAGCAAAATCAGGCATTGACCAAACCAACCTCTATTTTATTATTGGCAATTTTGCAATATCCGCCAATCGGCAAAGTTGCAATCGGTGTAGTGTGGCCAAAATCCAAATTGGCAATAACCGGTATCCTCCCAAGCTGTGGAATTGATGTTATCACAAAATCAAGCAGTTCCGCACTCACTTTTGATGCTTTTTGGAATCTGCCGATTAACACGGCTTTTACATTAACAAAATCATCTCTTTGCGCCAAAGACTGCAACTGTCGCATAAATGTTTTAGCGTCCGCATCGGCCGATGTAAAACAATCTTCCACCATCAAAATGGTATCTTTTTCAAATTTAGGCTGATATTGTGTGCCGCCAAGCAACATCAACGTACCAAGATTTCCGCCGACAAGCCACCCTTCAGCATTCGCCTCGTGCCAAATCTTACGACCGTCATTTTTAACAAACTCTCGTTTTTCTTGGTCAATAAACCACAAGTCATCGCTCCATTCAGGTGAATCTTTTAGCAGATACTTTCCCTTAAACAACATTTGTTGCAAACACTCCAATGTGTATTCGCATCCTTTTTTCATTCCTATTGAGCTATAATGCGGTCCATAAAAGGTAACAAGCCCCGTTTTGGCATATATTCCGTTCAACAATGCCGTAATATCCGAAAACCCACAAATTATTTTCGGATTGTTTTTTATAACCTCATAATCCAAAAACGGCAACAGCTGATTAGAATTAAAACCGCCTATCATCGTAAATATAGCTTTGATGCTTTTATCTCTAAAAGCCGCCATAATATCATCGGCTCTTTTTTTAATCTCGGTCGATGCCATCATATCAAAATTGTCATCGGTGGTATTTTGCCCAAAGCTTACCTTAAGCCCCATTTGTTCAAACCGCTCTTTGGCAATTTGCCGACAATCGGCCCCAATAATTTTACAACTTGTTGCCGGAGCAACAACTCTTATTTCATCGCCTTTTTTCAACAATTGCGGTATAATTCTTTGCATCATTTTCTCCTTAAGCATCATCTCTCTTGCCTATGCACCAATACTCAAACCCTTCATTTTGCGGATTTTTTTCTTTTAGCATATTACGCAAATCAACTATTTTTGGCGTTTTCATTATACTTTTTAATTCGGTCAAATTAACTTCTGCAAACTCAGGCCATTCTGTCAAAACCGCAACCACGTCGGCATCTTTGGCAGCCTCCAGAGCAGATTGTGCATATTTTACCTTATCGTTCAACACTTTTTTGGCATTAGTAACCGCTTTGGGGTCATAGGCACAAATATCGGCATTATTTTTCAACATCTGCTCCACAATCTGCATTGCCGGCGATTCTCTTATATCATCGGTACCGTTTTTAAATGCCAACCCCCACACGGCGATTTTTGCCGATGGAATTTGTTTAACCGCTTTCAAGATACGTTCCGCCATTTTGGTTTTGCGCAGGTCATTTCCTCTGATCGCCGCCTCAATCAACGACAACGGCGCACCATATTTTTTGCCCATGCACGCCATTGCATTGGTATCTTTCGGAAAACAACTTCCACCATATCCCGGCCCCGGATTCAAAAAACGATTTCCGATTCTTTTATCGGCTCCCATACCTTTTGCCACCTCAAATATATCGGCTCCGGCTTTTTCACAAAAATCAGCCATTTCGTTTATATAATGAATTTTCATTGCCAAAAAAGCATTTGATGCATATTTTATTGTCTCAGCCGAACGCCTTTTAACAAACATTAACTCTGTTTTTCCGACAAACGGTTTGTACAACTCTGCCATAATAGCTTTGGCTCTTTGGCTGTCGGCACCAACCACCACTCTGTCTGGCTCAAAAAAATCATGAACGGCAAAACCTTCGCGCAAAAACTCCGGCAATGAAACAGCGTCAAAATCGGCATTGGGATTTTTGCCTCTGATAATCTTTTCGATTTCATCCCCGGTACCAACCGGCACTGTCGATTTTGTAGCCACCACGGTATAACCGTTAAGGTAAGCAGCCATTTCCTCTGCGGCGGCATAAATATATTGCAAATCAGCTTCTTTTGTCACCGGATTAGGCGGTGTTCCGACCGCAATCAACACCACATCCGCGTCATGGACGGCCTCTTTTGTATCAAGAGTAAATTGCAATCTTTGATTTTTAACATTTTTCTGAAATAATTCCTCAAGGCCAACTTCAAATATTGTCAAAACCCCGGCCTTAAGTGCGGCCACTTTTTCCGCTTGTTTGTCTACACATACAACCTCGTTTCCAAGCTCCGCAAACCCGACCCCTGTCGGCAATCCGACATATCCGGTTCCGATAATGGCTATTTTCATTGTCATACACCCTTTATGAAAAATAGTTTAGTCCCAAATACAACGGTTATTTTGTAACAAAAAGCTCTGTTTTTTTCAAGTTCTAAAAACTGTTATCAACTGTCATAAAACACTACAAAAAAAGCAATTTGCGTTTTATACAAATAAAATATGTGATAAGGAGATACCATGAAACAACGCATTTCTTTTTTTCTTGCAACTTTTTTTAGCATTGGCCATATAAAATTTGCCCCCGGCACTTTTGGCTCTCTAGCCACTTTGCCTCTGGCTTTTGTCTTAGCCTATTTTTATGGGGTTTTAGGCATTGTTTTAGGGGCGATCATCGTTTTTTTCATCGGCCTTATTGCAACATCCGAGGTTCTAAAGACCAGCCGACACGACCCTTCTTTTGTGGTAATTGACGAGGTAGCCGGTCAATTATTAAGCTTTGCTTTGGTAGCAGACCACCTGCAAAACAATCTTAACACCGTTTGGTTTTATATTTGCGGTTTCATTCTTTTTCGGCTTTTCGATATTTTCAAACCATTTCCTGTCAGCTGGGCCGACCAAAAAGTCCTCAACGCCTTTGGCGTCATGCTAGACGACATTATTGCCGGCTTGTATGCCGCGGTTATTCTTTTTATTTTGTTTATATCTGGTACCGTAATCTAATTTTAACTTCTTACCCGTATGATATAATTAGATAAGGGTTTCAAAGGAGGACACCATGGCCGAAAAACAACAAATTTTCTATTATTCCCGCCGCAAATTAGGCATTTATCTATTATTTAACCTTGGCCTTTTGGCTTTGGCAATTCTATTTACCTGGAGCATTTTTCCTGATTATCAACCGATTTATTACTTTGCTCTTGGCACTTGCAGTTTATCGATTTTAAGCTCTTTATTTGTTTTTTGGGTGCGCCTGCCTCTGGCTGTTGTCACTGATTCTTCGATCAAAATTGACCACAATCAACCATTAAAATGGACGCAAATAAAATCGGTCGAAAAAATCAATCTAAAATTATTCAGTTTCGACCGTCCTTTGCTAAGAATCACTCCGCAACACCTTGACCACTACCACATGACTTTTATGCAGCGTCTTGCCGGTAATACCAAGTTTGGTTCTTTTTCAATTCCGCTTTATGCCATGAGCTCAAAAAAAGCCGAGCAAATCGAAAAACTGGTTTTAAGCCGCATTTCATCTCGGCCCAAACCGGCAGCAAAATCCAAAAGCTCTGCCAAAAAATTATCCCGACCCCAAAATTCCCGCAAAAAAAAGTAAAGAGCTCTAATGAGCTCTTTATTTTTACCCAATCAAAACATTTCGTTTTTTCTTGCCAAATTTCCGCTTATACAATTGGCCGGATTTTCTGATTTCATCAGCTGTTCTACTATGTTTTTAACTTGTGTTGGCGTATATTTTTTATAACAAAAATCTGCCCTTAACCAATCAACTTTTACTTCTGCCGCTTGTTTGGCTGCGGCAAAAGCATTTTCGGCAAAAACTTTGGTTTCGCAATTTTTACTCAATGCCTGATATGTAATATTGTCTTTTACCAACTCCATCCACATTGCTTTATGGTCACATTCTTTGCAGCTATTCTCTCTTATACAAACCGCCGAGGTAAACAACGGCACATCCTGATACACCACCATAGCCACTTCAAGCGGTGCTTCCATCGCCAAATTTTTGATATTTGACAAAGTGTCTTCTACCGCCAGAGTAACTCTTGAAGCACCAATTTCTTTTGCGGCCGCCATCGCTTGAGTGTTAAACATATATATCAAATTATCAAAACTGATATCTATTCCGTCGTGCGGCAAAACATCAAATCCCCAATAATTGGCAATTTCCCATTTGCGGTATCCCAGCCGCAACAATTTGCTAATCACTGGTTCCAAATTTTTCACTTTTCGACATATCGCCGGCAAAGCTATCCTCACCTTGTCTTTTGGCAATTTTATAATGTCTTCAATCCTGCTGTCTTCATCAATCAATATAGTAAATTCAGCTATTTTTTCTTTATCGAGCATAGTTAAACAAGCCTCATTATCGGTTTTCACACACCATTTAGGCTCTGCAGCATACCGTCTTATTTCCGTTGTGTCGATTATGGTCTTATGCTCTGTCGGAACAATTTGTTCATAAAGTCTACGTCGCAAATCATTCAACAATGATACCGGCACAAATCTTTTTTCCGGATTTTCGACTGTCAACTCCGCCAATTCAAAATTGGTCTCCCCGGTTTTGCTAAAAGCTTTTCTAATGGCCTCTTCGGTTTTATTTATATCCAGTGCCTTGTCAAATTTACCCGTAACTTCTGCTTTTTGCCCGCAAGAAAAAGCCTCTGCTTTATTTGGCTTAACTGTCACTTTGACATTAATTTTTAGTCGTTGCAAATATTCCCTTGGTTTGGGTTTAGTATAATTATATCCGCCTTTAACCTCGGAAGCAGATGCCAGATATACCGTATTTCCTTTTTTTAAGCCCTCAACTTTTTGCGGCAAAAATATTTCCACCTTTTCTCCCGGCTCGGCCATCAATTTTTGTCTTAATCCGACTTTAATTTTTTGCACAGAAAATCCATAAGGCTTTTCTTTACCGTCAACATCAATCTGGATGCCGTCGTGTTTGGCTATTTTATGGGATATGGTTATAACTATGCTGTTATTTTTTATCTCTTCAATTTTGCCTATCGGCAAGCCTCTGTGCCCGACAAATTTGGTATCGGTAACATTTTTGTTTTTTCCTTGTAAATGGAATGTACACCAAGGTCTGGAAAAAATCTGTTTAATATTCTGCGCTTTTTGTTCCACGGCTCCTTTACCATCCAAGATATTGCGATAATAATCGACCACCGCCGCCACATAAAGAGCGTTTTTCTTGCGCCCTTCGATTTTGAGCGAATACACCGGCAACTTAAGCACATCTTCGCCCAAAGCCAAATCTTTCATCGAAAAGCAATGCTCTTGCTTTCCTTCTTTGTCAAACCACGCCCTACAAGGATATTGGCATTTTCCTCTGTTGGCACTGCGACCACCCATTATTGATGAAAACTGACATATTCCGCTATAGCAATAACACAATGCCCCATGCACAAAAACTTCCAACTCGACATCGACATTATCGGCAATTTCTTTAATTTCCGGCAGGGTCATCTCTCTTGCCAGCACCACTCTGGTAAATCCCAAATTTTTAAGTGCTTCGGCTCCTTCTTTATTGTGCACGGCCATTTGAGTACTGGCATGCAGCTCCAACTTTGGATAATATTTTTTTACCACTCTTGCCACGCCCAAATCCTGCACAATAACCGCATCGACATTTGCTCGACAGCAAACATCAAGATTTTTTACCAGATCATCCAGTTCCCCTTGTTGTACAACCGTATTAATTGTCACAAACACTTTACGTTTTAAGGCATGAGCATAACCGACAAATTCATTAAGCTCTGCCTCATCAAAATTCTGAGCATTTGCCCTGGCCGAAAATTGTTTTAATCCCAAATATACTGCATCTGCACCATAGTATAATGCAGCATATCCTGCTTCCAAATCACCGGCCGGCGCCAAGAGTTCTTTTTTCATTTTATCTCCCTGTTAGATTTACAAAATTTATACATTATTTTGCTGCTATTTACAATCCTAAATTATACACAAAATATATCGAAAATTTCTTTGCATTTTAATACAAACGGGCTTATAACCAGTAAGATTAAAGGAGGAAAAGACAAAATGTATAATCCAAAGTCATCTAAAGCCGAAGAATTTATCAACCACGAAGAGATTCTTGCAACTCTTGAATATGCAGCCAACAACAAGCACAATGCCGCTCTTATCGACGAGATTTTGACCAAAGCCAAACAACGCAAGGGGCTAAGTCACCGCGAAGCTGCGGTTTTGCTTGACTGTGACATTGCAGAAAAAAATGCCGAGATTTTTGCCCTGGCCGAGCAAATTAAAAATGATTTCTATGGCAACCGTATTGTTTTGTTTGCTCCCCTATATCTGTCAAACTATTGTGTCAACGGCTGTGTTTATTGCCCCTATCATGCCAAGAACAAACACATTGCCCGTAAAAAGATGTCCCAAGAGGAAATTGCCCGCGAGGTTATTGCCTTGCAAGACATGGGGCATAAGCGTTTAGCCATTGAGGCGGGCGAAGATCCGGTCAACAACCCGATTGAATATATTTTGGAATCGATTAAAACCATATATGGTATCAAGCACAAAAACGGAGCCATTCGCCGCGTCAATATCAACATTGCCGCAACCACGGTAGAAAACTACCGCAAATTACACGAGGCCGGCATCGGTACCTACATTTTGTTTCAAGAAACCTACAACAAAGAAAATTACGAAACTTTGCATCCTACCGGCCCCAAACACAACTATGCCTACCATACCGAGGCCATGGACCGCGCCATGCAAGGAGGCATTGATGATGTTGGTTTAGGCGTTCTATATGGTCTTTCAACCTATCGTTATGAGTTTACCGGTCTTTTGATGCATGCCGAGCATTTAGAGGCATCCTTTGGCGTTGGTCCGCACACCATAAGCGTTCCGCGTATTTGCCCTGCCGATGACATAGACCCATCCGCTTTTTCCAATGCCATCAACGACGATATTTTTGCCAAGCTTGTAGCCTGCATCCGTATAGCAGTCCCCTACACCGGCATGATTGTTTCCACCCGCGAGAGTCAAAAATCGCGTGAGCGTGTACTTCATCTGGGTATATCGCAGATTTCCGGCGGCAGCCGCACCTCGGTTGGCGGCTATGCCACGCCAGAGCCCAAAGAGGAGAATTCTGCCCAATTTGATATCTCAGACACCCGTTCGCTTGATGAGGTTGTTCGTTGGCTTATGCAGCTTGGTTATACCCCGAGTTTTTGCACAGCCTGCTATCGTGAAGGCCGCACCGGCGATCGTTTTATGGCTTTGTGCAAAAACATGCAAATTCACAATTGTTGTCTGCCCAATGCCTTAATGACCTTGCAAGAGTACTTGGAAGATTATGCCTCAGCCGAAACCAAATCGGTTGGTGAGAAACTTATTGCCCAAGAATTAGAGACGATTCCCAACGAAAAAGTACGTCGCATCTGCAAAGAGCGTCTTGCCCTTATCAAGCAAAATCAGCGTGATTTTCGTTTTTAAGCATCAGTTTAACCGCCTTGCTTACTCTTTTTGAGTCAAGAATTTTGCGTTTAACCAGCTTATAAATTTCGTCTGACAATTTTGATAGATATGGTTTTGTTTTATCCGGAAACTTGATAAAACATTCGGCCATTGCCCAGGCAAGTCCTTGTTTGGTATCCCAAATTTTGGGGCTTGCCTGTGCCAAAATTGCCAACACTTCATCAATATATTTTTCGTTGCAAAAAAATTTCAACATCATGACAAAGGCAAATCTTTGTTCATAGACTAAATTGCTAAAGGCTTTTTGTTTGATCATTTTCCAATATTGTTTCTGGTATTTTTTAGCATTTTTCAAGGCCGCACAAAAGCTGTCGCATACCATCCAGTTATCAATTTTTGGCACAAACTCCGACACTTTTACCATTTGCGCATCAACATCTTTAATATATCCTATGGCATAAGCTCTCAACAAAATTTCCTCACAACTGCCCCAACCTATCGTTTCGATTTGTTCAACCAATTCTTTAGCTTTTTTATTGAGTTTTGGCAACTTAACACCATAGATTTTATGTTTTATCCCCGGCACCAGTGATGCGGAAAATTCTGCTGTTTTGGCATTAGCATTTTCTTCAAGCCATTTTAATATATTATTTTTTTTCATGTTGCTCTCCATTTTTCTACAAACTAAACTAAATACTTTAAATATTTGTTTAAGATTTTTCCTTATAATCTTAGCGATTATTTGATACAGATTAAGGTTTTTGATATGGATCATCTGCCCACTCTTATTTCCGATTTGGCGCTGATTATGATTTGCGCCGGCATCATTACGGTTATTTTCAAACGGCTTAAACAGCCGGTTGTTTTGGGCTATATTTTGGCCGGTATTATTGTCGGTCCTCATTTTGCCTTGATTCCGACAGCTGCCGACAAAACCAATATTCAAATTTGGGCTGACATCGGCGTGATATTTTTACTCTTCAGCCTTGGTCTTGAGTTTAGTTTCAAAAAAATCGTCAATGTTGGCAAATCTGCCATTATCACGGCCAGTGCCAACATTTTGTTCATGTTGCTCATTGGCTATCATGTCGGGCTTGGCATGGGCTGGTCCACCACCGAAAGTTTATTTTTGGGCGGCATGATATCTATGTCCTCAACCACCATTATCATCAAAGCTTTTGAAGAATTAGAGCTCAAGGGGCAGCGTTTTACCGATTTGGTCTTCGGGGTATTGGTTGTCGAAGATGTTGTAGGAATTTTGCTTTTGGTTTTGCTCCCCACCATCTCCATCGGGCAAAATGTCGATGGTCTTGCATTATTATTAAGTTCGGCCAAACTGGTATTTTTCTTAATTTTATGGTTTATAACCGGGGTTTATCTGGTTCCCACTTTTCTAAAAAAAGTTATCTATTTACTCAATGATGAATTACTTTTGCTGATTTCGATGGCTTTATGCCTTGGCATGGTTTGGATTGCCACCTATTTTGGTTTTTCTTCGGCCTTAGGCGCATTTATCATGGGGTCTATTTTGGCCGAAACCGATGAGGCCGAGCGTATTGAAAATATTATCAAGCCGGTCAAAGATTTGTTTGGTGCAGTCTTTTTCACCTCTGTTGGGATGTTGGTTGACCCGCATATGTTTATCGAATATCTGGGCCCTATTTTGATCATTACGCTGGTTGTCATGGTTGGTAAGGTTATTTTATCGACTTTCGGCTTTCTGCTGTCTGGCAATCGGCTAGAAACATCGATTCTTTGTGGCTTTTCTTTGGCTCAGGTGGGCGAATTTGCATTTATTATCGCGGCGTCCGGCATTTCAATCGGCGTATTAGGTCCTTATGTCTACCCAACCATTGTTGCGGTTTCGGTTCTGACCACTTTCACCACTCCGTTAATGATAAAATCTGCCAAACCATTTTACAACTTGCTTTATCGCAATCTGCCGCAGCGTTGGAAAAATTACCTCAGCACTCACACCACTTCGCGCAAAGATCCCAGCGACGAAGAAGAATTATGGAAACAGCTATTTAAAAAATACTTTTTCAAACTATGTATAGCATCAGTAATTTTAATAGCTATTATCAATATATCTTTTTATCTTTTGCAACCGTTTTTGCTCAATCATTTACCAAGCAGGGTTGCGGCTTTTTTGGCAACGATTATCACCTTGGCTGCCATGTCGCCGTTTTTGCAGGGCTTATTGAGTGTCAACAGCGATCTGGCCCGCATTTATCTGACACTATGGCACAAACGTATTACCAATCGCCTGCCGCTGATTTTATGCACCATATTGCGCATGGCGGTTATTATTATCTTCATCATGGTTGTCATCAATCATCTTTTCACCAAAGATTTCTATGTAACCTATGCTCTTATGGGGTTGGTAATTGTCATTTTGTATAAATCGACATGGCTTTCCAAAGGCTACAAGAGCATCGAGAGACAATTTTTATCCAATCTCTATCGTTACAAAGAACACGATACCGACAACTCCGATGATTCACCCAAACAATCTTAATCCAAAGGAGAATTAAACTATGACTAATACCAAAGTATGTATTTTATTGGCCGACGGATTTGAAGAAGTAGAGGCTCTCACCCCGGCTGATATTTTACGTCGTCTTGAAGTCGACGTTGTTTTGGTCGGATTAGAGACACACAAAATCCGTGGAGCTCACGGATTTGATATTGCCACCGATATTTTGCTCAAAGATATTTCTTCAACCGATTTCGACGCCATAATTTTGCCCGGTGGCCTTCCTGGTGCAATCAATCTACGCAACTCCGAAGATGTTACCAGACTACTCAATCAACTTTACTCTGCCAACAAAATTTGTGCCGCCATCTGCGCCGCACCGATTGTTTTGCGTGACTCAGGCATTGCCCAAGGCAAGCGTATTACCGGCTACCCCGGCACCGAGCAACTTTCGCACAACCCTGATTTTAAGTATACCGGGTCAGATGTTGAGCGTGACGGCCGCATCATTACAGCCAAAGGCATGGGCAAAGCCTTTGCTTTTTCTTTTGAAATTGCCCGTGCTTTGGGAATTTCCGAGCAAAAGATCAAAGAAGTTGCCGACGGAGCTTTTATTAAGGTTTAACTTTTGGTTTGCATCTGATATATTAATCAAAAACTCGTGCGGAGCAATAACCGCATGAGTTTTTGATTAACTAAAATTGATACTGCAAAATATCAATTGGCATCAATCATCTTGAACCTGTTTAATTAATCTATTTATTCAAATCACTGGTGCAATTTGGGCACCTAACCGCCCCAGCCGGAATTTCCGAACAACAATAAGGACAAACTTTGGTCTTTGGAGCAGCTTTAGCAGCGTCCTGGGCTTCTTTTTTATCCATCTTGGCTTGCAAATTGTTTATTCCTTTAATCAAGATAAAAACCGCAAATGCCACAATCATAAAACTGATAATTGCATTGATAAACAACCCATAATTCAGCGTCACCGCTCCTGCGGCTTGAGCTGCAGCCAATGAGTTATAAGGAGCATCACCGTTACCTGCTTTCAGCACCAAATATAAGTTAGAAAAATCCACTTTTCCCAACAACAAGCCGATCGGCGGCATAATTACATCTTTCACCAACGAATCTACAATCTTGCCAAATGCAGCACCGATAATGATACCGACAGCCATATCAATAACGTTGCCCCGCATTGCAAATTTCTTAAATTCATTCAAAAAATTCTTAAACACCGTTTTTCTCCTTTTTTAGTCATGAACCTCCACCGGCTAATGCCGGTGGTATCATTTTAGTTCAAGCCAAGCTTGCCCCATATCTTCGCGCCCTTG
>CALXTM010000009.1 GCA_944391415.1 uncultured Alphaproteobacteria bacterium | reverse complement strand
TTTATTATAAAAATTATCGCCTGTGATTTAGCGGCGTCCTAACAACCCCTCTGATATCTGACGATTTATATTAATCAAACTATCCAACAATTTTTCATCTATATTATCAAGATTTTGACCCAATTTTATGGTATTAGCTGCCACATAATCTGCCAGTTTAACCAAATTTTCCTTAATATTTTGCGGCAATCTGGTTTTGTTTTTGGTCATCAATGTTTTAATCATAATCCACAAGCGCTGATTATTGTCCAACGCCTCAACAAACCAATTTTTATCATTAGATTTATATGCCTCTCCCAAATCAAGTCCGCTCCGCGCCAAAAAATATGCTTCCTGCTGTGCCAAATTGGTATTAACCGATTCCATCAATCCCTCTGATATCTGGCGATTAATCTCTGCCAAAGAGCGATAATAATTATCTGTCATATCAACACCCTTTGATATGGTAACCTGCTCCACATATTTAGACAGCTTTGTAAGGTTATCTTTAATTTGTTGCGGCATCAAATTATCCTTGCTTCTCATTTCGGTTTCAATTGCCACCCACATTTTCAAATTTTCATCCAACACCAACAATTTATAATGATCATTTTCCGACTTAGCCGCACTTTCCAAAGAATCGGCATATTCACGCAAAAGTTCGGCCTCCTCACGGGCCCCGTCAATTTGTTCTTTGATATTATCTAACATGTTTATTTTCCGTTTATTAAATTGGTTATCATCAAAAACTTTCTAAATTATTTTAACTGCTTAAAACAAGAGGGACTTTTTTACCAAAAGCTGTTGGGGAATATGGAAATTGCTTTTTTAACAAAGTCCCTCTTTTTTAAGTCCGATATAATCGATTTACTTTCGACTATATTCATCTTAAGAAAAAATTGGGGAGATTTTTCCTTAAAACATTCACGACATAATAATAGGGGAAATTTTTGCCTTAGAACGGTGCGACAATATCCAATATCTGCCGTCCATACCGTGGTTGTTGGACATCGGAAATCACACCTTCTCCACCATAAGAAACTCGCAACTCGGCTATTTTGCTTGATTCTATGGTGTTATCCGACGATATATCGGCCCGTCTGATAATTCCGCGCATTGATAGTTGACGCACTTCATAACTTACTCTGATCTCCTGAGTTCCCTCAATTACCAAATTACCGTTGGGCAACACTTGAGTAACCACCGCTGCAAATGTCACATCAATATCCTCTTTTCGGTCAACTTTTCCGTCGCCTGATATTTCTCGATTAGATGTAATATTTACCAAATCGCTGGTATTCACCGCACCCGGAAATACCTTGTTGGCATATTGTTCATATCCGAACAAAGACGAAACTCCCATAGAATCAGTGTTATCATCCCGATTTTGTTCCATTTCGTTTTCCATCAAAGCGTTATCTTTGGCTGAAATCTTAACCGTGATAATATCGCCGACTTTGGCAGCTCGTTGATCCTTAAAAAATCCGTCTGCTCCCTGATGCCAAAGTGAATTTGCCGCCTGTTTTTGCACTTTTTGCTCCGGCATCGGCATTGACACCGGCCTATATCCTTCTGCCTCAACCGGATTGGTAATCGGCGACAGTGGCGGTTCTTGTCCGACCCGCGTCAGTTTAGACCACATTCCGCATCCCGATAATGATGTTGCCATCATTAATAAGGCCGCTCCTTTTATAATATTTTTATTAATCATTGTAATAGCTCCCCAACTATTCTGCCCTAATCTCAACTGTTTTATCGTCCAAAACTTTGCCTACAATTTCTTTTTTACTCTTGGTATTAAGAAGTTTTATTTCCTGCCCTTTTGCTCCATCTTCCAAAGCCTCCATCCGCGATGTAATCTGCAATCCCTTGTAGCTATAAACAGCCGTAACAAGTTGGCCTTTGGTAATCAAAACTTCGTCTTGAATATCTTTTGCCATAATCGGCCTGTCAGCTTTAATTTGACGCACAGCCTGTTTACCGACCAATTCATCAATATCTACTACATTGTCATCACGCAAACGATTAGATCTGATTTTGGCCTTGACCAAATCGTCTTGAGTTATAATTGCGTCTTTTTCAATATTTTTAACCGGCAACCAAACCTCTGTCATATCAAAATAACGTCCGAACAATTTTGTCTCGGCAGAGAGCTTTCCATCGACAAATATTTCGGCAGTGGCGGTAAATTTATTTTGTTCTTCATTGACGTTCAAATCACTAACCAGTATTTTGGCCTCATCTGCATTTTCGAACACAAACCCTGTCTGCCCTCCGAAAAATTCCAATTCTATATCAGAGCCTCGTCCTTGCTCAACAAACTCTTTGCTAACGGCAGCCGAAACATCGTCAATGCCAACCACCAGCAAATCTTTTGCCAAACTCATAAACGGCACCAAAATCAAAGTAATTACGACAAGCCAAAATCTCATATCAACCGCCCTATTTCATCTGATTGATGGTATTCAACATTGAATCCGCAGTAGTAATTATTTTTGAATTCATTTCATAAGCACGTTGAGCCGAAACCAATTCGGTAATCTCGGTAACCGGATTAACATTGGAAGTATTCAGATACCCTTGCAAAATCGATCCGAACCCTTCTGCATCTGGGTTATCAACCACCGGTGCACCCGAAGCCTCTGTTTCCAAGAACAAATTATCGCCCAAGGCCTCAAGCCCTGCTTCGTTTACAAATGTTGCAAGCTCCAATTGTCCTACATTAACCTCGTCGGTCTCGCCGTCTTGTTTAATCCACACCTCGCCTGAGCTGTTAACATAAACCTCAGTTGCATCCTCAGGAATAGTAATTTCCGGCTGTACGACATATCCGTCATGAGTAACGATCGTTCCGTCACCATTGCGTTGGAATGCCCCGTCTCTGGTATAAGCAGTTCCTTTTCCCTCCGGCAACTCTATTGTAAAATAACCTCTTCCTCTAATGGCCAAATCCAAATCATTGCCGGTCGAAGTCAAAGATCCGCCCTCGGTAATTCTGTATATAGCCGATGTTCTAACACCAAGTCCCATCTGAATACCGGCCGGAACAATAGTATTATCAGCTGTCGAGGCCGAACCAGGTCTGACAATATTCTGATACAGCAAATCACTAAATTCGGCTCTTCTTTTGGTATAAGCCGTGGTGTTCATATTGGCTATGTTGTTGGCTATCGTATCAACATTGGTTTGTTGAGCCAGCATTCCGGTTGCGCCTATTTGTAAAGATCTCATTGTTATTCCCCTAAAAAATTAAGCCAGTTCTGCAAAAGTAGAAATTGTATTTGACAACCGATCATGTTCCTCATCGATCATCTGTTGCACATAATCATAGCTACGTTGAATTTTTACCAAATTAGTCATTTCGACAATCGAATTAACGTTTGATTGCTCAACCATACCTTGTGCAATCCGCACGTTATCCGCCCCAAAAACGACTGCATTGCCGTCCACGTTTTCAAACAAAACTCCCGATACTTTAAGCAATTTTTGATTATCGGCAAATTTTGCCACTTTAATTCTTCCGATAAGACCGTTCTCGGTCATCACATCGCCGCTTTCGGATATGGTAATTTCGGTTTCTCCCGGGGCAAAAAACAACGGCATATTGTTTTCGCTCAAGACATAGTCTCCATCCGTGGTAGTCAAAGCACCGTCCTCATTCAAGGTAAATTGCCCTTTGCGGGTATATTTTTCACCATCCTTGGTTTCAACACAGAAAAATCCGTCACCTTTGATTGCCAAATCAAATTTATTACCCGTACTTTTAAAAGTTCCTTCGCTAAAATCCTGAAATTGTCCATAATCCATCGTAAAAAACAATGGCGCAGCACCAATACCCGATGCTCCTTCGGTCTGGTTGATATAAGACGTAAAAATTGCATTATCTTGCTTATATCCGGCGGTATTCATATTGGCCATATTGTTTGACACGATATTCATTTGTTTCCACAAGGCCATTTGCCTAGACAACGCTATATAAGATGTATTATCCATAAAATTTTTCCCCTAAATTCAAAAACTATTTCCCCAATAGTTCGGATAATTTATCACTTGTTGCCATTGTATATGCAAATCCCGTGCCAAATTTTTGATTGATCAAAAAAAAGTCCCCTTCATCAGGGGACTTTCTTCTTTAATTACTTAAATACTAAAACGGAATATCGTCATCCAACGCATTGGTCGATGCAGCCGCCGGCGTTGAATCCCAACCGGAATCAGTTGTTGAAAATACATCATTACCGCCTGCCGGAACACCATCACCCTTAGCATCCAAAAGCACCAAATTTCCGTTAAAGTTTTGCAAAACCACTTCGGTGGTATAGCGCTCTTGTCCGTTGCTGTCTTCCCAGCGTCTGGTTTGCAACTGTCCTTCCAAATATACCTTGGATCCTTTGCGCAAATATTTCTCTGCAACATCAGCCAGTGCCGGATTAAAAATCACCACTCTGTGCCACTCGGTTTTTTCTTTGCGCTCACCGCTTGCTCTGTCTTTCCAAGAATCAGAGGTTGCAATGTTAAGATTAACGACTTTTGCGCCGTTTGCCGTATTACTAACTTTGGGATCGGCCCCCAAATTACCAACCAAAATAACTTTATTAATGCTTCCAGCCATTTTATTTATCCTAACCTCAACAAAAAATTAAAAACTGCCCCAAATTATACATTCATATTTATCTTTTGCAAAACAAAATCAATTAACCTGTGTATATTCGCCGTTTTGTATCTGATAAACATCATATTTATTATTTGCACCGGCATTACCGTTCAAAAGTTCGGCCTCACCCCATGGCAACAAAAATTTGGCATTACGCAATCCGTCAATTTTATCAAAATCAGTGCTTTGAGCTTTTTCTGCCGCCTGTTGCCAAAGTTTAACCGCGGCATATCCGTAAACGCCAACTCCTTTGGGCTCTTTTCCAAGCAATCTTAACGCCACCAAATCTTCGGTAAACGATGGATTATCCTTAAAGCTTTCCACTCTCATCACATAAATTCCCTCGGCAAAATTCCCCATTTCTCTGAAGAAATAAGTTGTGGCCAAATATTCATCAACAAAAATAACTATATCGGCTTTTTTCTCTTGTAAATTTTGCGCCAATTCGGCCGTGGGTTCCGCTGCACTCAACAACACCGCAATTTCGTTGTTAAGCAAAATCTCTTTTGCCATCTGATTATAATCTTCGTTATAATTTGCCACATCATATAATGTTATGCGATTTGACAAACCGTTGTCCTTAAACAATTCTTGCGTCTTCAGTGCTGTTTCGACGGTAGCTGCTATTGTGCTGTCATATACAAAGGCAACATTCTTTCCGGCAAATTTACTTTTATAAAACCCATAAAAAGCCCCAGCCTCGTTTTGCATCGACCCGCCGATTTTAAACAAACCTTTTGCCTCGACCGCAGATTGTTGGCTATCAAGCGGCATTGATACAATTCTGATGATTTTTCCTGCGGCATATATATCGGATATTTGCTCAAACATATTATTGCAATACGGCCCTATGACCAAACTTATTTTATCATTATCCGAAGAATTTATCGACATCATTTGTGCGGCCGATACGGCAAAAGAATCTTGACACCTGTCATCAACCATTATCAAGTTTACTTTCTCGCCGTTTATTCCTCCGTTTTGGTTAATAATATCAACTGCAATTTGAGCACCATCGGCCAACTCATTACCAAATTTTGCCATATATCCGACCCTGGGCGCAACCACAGCCACATTAACCGCCTTTGCCTCAACGGCCCACAAAGCAACCATACCAAAGAAAAGCTTAAATATTGATTTCATATTTTATTTATCTCAAAACCTAAAACTTTTCGCATATTAAACAGATAATCTGGTCTTTGCAACTTTTTTTCATTCTTTGGCTGGGCTCTACAATATTTTGTAATATTTTTATTGCTATTACTCGGCAATAATCCTATATTATCTCTACATGGGGAGAAATATACAATGAGTACTGATTTTATTGAGATTAAAGGTGCCAGAGAGCACAACCTTAAAAACATCAATGTCAACATTCCCAAAAACAAATTAACTGTCATTACCGGCCTGTCCGGATCGGGAAAATCGTCTTTGGCATTTGACACCATTTATGCCGAAGGTCAACGTCGTTATGTTGAAAGTCTGTCATCTTACGCTCGTCAATTTCTTGACCTTATGAAGAAACCCGATGTAGATTCAATCGAGGGGTTATCACCGGCCATTTCCATCGAACAAAAAACCACCTCGCACAATCCGCGTTCCACCGTCGGCACCGTCACCGAAATTTATGACTACATGCGTCTTTTGTGGGCTCGTGTTGGCACACCATACTCCCCGGCAACAGGGCTTCCAATTGAAAGCCAAACCGTTTCCCAAATGGTCGACCGCACGGTTGCTCTTCCCGAAGGCAGTCGCATTATGATTTTATCACCCATTGCCCGCGGCAAAAAAGGCGAATATAAAAAAGAGCTCGAAACTCTGCAAAAACAAGGCTACCAACGTGTCAAAATCGATGGTAAAATTTATGATCTTGAAGCAACCCCGGAGCTTAATAAAAATCAAAAACACGATATTGAAGTCGTTATCGACCGTGTTGTAATCAAACCGGGGCTTGAGGATCGCCTTAGCCAATCTTTCGAGACGGCACTTAAACTAAGCGATGGTTTAGCCTTTGTAGAAAACATTGGCAGCGGTCAAAGAATAATATTTTCTTCCAAATTTGCCTGCCCTGTTTCGGGTTTCACGATTGAAGAAATTGAGCCACGACTTTTTTCTTTTAATAACCCATATGGGGCTTGTCCTCATTGTGACGGCATCGGCGCCAAATTATATATGGATCCTCTTTTGATTGTTCCAAACGTCAATCTGTCTTTATCCCAAGGAGCCATTGCTCCCTGGCACGGATTCAGAACATCTTTTTATGAGCAAACATTAGCCTCATTGGCCGATTACCTGCATATTTCACTCAAAACTCCTTGGAAAGATTTGCCCCAGAAAGCTCGTGACATAATTTTATATGGCTCTGGTGACGAACCCATACCCCTGTATTTTAGCCGTTTTTCCACCAACAAACCATTCGAGGGCGTAATTCCCAATATGGAGCGTCGCTTTCTTGAAACCGATTCTGCCGCTTCGCGAGAAGAATTATCGCATTATCAATCTGCGGCCCCCTGTGAAGCTTGCCATGGCAAACGCCTTAAACCTGAGGCTTTAGCCGTCAAAATAGGCGGACTTGATATTATGGATGCCTCCGATATGTCCATCAAAGATGCCCTTATCTGGTTTAACGGCATCAAGCCCAATCTACCTCCTCAAAAACAAGAGATTGCCTCCAAAGTAATCAAAGAGATTTGCGAAAGGCTAAAGTTTTTAAACAATGTAGGCCTGGACTACTTAACTCTATCCAGACAATCGGGCTCGCTTTCGGGCGGAGAATCCCAACGCATACGTCTTGCCAGTCAAATCGGAACCGGCCTTACCGGTGTTTTATATGTTTTGGACGAACCCTCAATTGGTCTGCACCAAAGAGACAACGCCCGTTTAATTGAAACACTAGAACGCTTGCGTGATATTGGCAACAGTGTCATTGTGGTCGAACACGACGAGGATGCCATCCGTTCTGCCGATTTTATCATTGACATCGGCCCCCAAGCAGGTAGCAACGGCGGGTATATCGTTGCCCAAGGAACAATCAAAGATATCTTAAAATCAGACAGTCTGACCGCTCAATACTTAAACGGTCTCAAAAAAATTGCCGTACCGCAAAAACGCCGCAAAGGCAATGGCAAATTTGTCGGGCTCAAAGGAGTAAGAACCAACAACCTAAAAAATGTTGATGTCAAAATTCCGCTTGGCACGTTTACCTGCATTACTGGTGTATCAGGCGGTGGCAAATCATCCCTTATTTTAGAGACCTTGTGCAAAGCCCTGGAAAAAGAAATTAACGGCTCTCGTGAACCGGCCGGAATTTATGATAAATTATTAGGAGCCGAAAATATTGATAAAATTATCAACATCGACCAATCGCCGATTGGCCGCACCCCACGCTCCAATCCTGCCACCTATACCGGGTTATTTACTTTTATTCGCGATTGGTATGCCGCCCTGCCCGAGGCCAAAGCCAGGGGCTATAATGCCGGACGTTTTTCGTTTAATGTTGCCGGCGGCCGTTGCGAGGCCTGCAAAGGCGACGGTGTTACCAAAATCGAAATGCACTTTTTGCCTGATGTCTATGTCGAGTGCGATGTTTGCAAAGGCAAACGTTTCAACCGCGAAACTCTAGAGGTCAAATACAAAGACAAATCTATCGCCGATGTTTTGGATATGACGGTTGAAGATGCCTATAAGTTTTTTGAGAACATTCCCGCCATCAAAAACCGTCTTGATTTGTTGCGTCGTGTGGGCCTTGGCTATATCAAATTGGGCCAACCTGCCACCACTTTATCCGGTGGCGAAGCACAGCGCATTAAACTATCCAAAGAGCTATCCAAGCGTGCCACCGGCAAAACATTATATATTTTGGATGAGCCAACCACCGGGCTTCATTTTGAAGATATCAATAAATTGCTTTCAATTTTGCAGTCTTTGGTTGACCAAGGTAACTCGTTGATTGTTATTGAGCATAACTTGGATGTTATAAAAACCGCAGATTATATCATCGATATTGGCCCCGAGGGCGGCGACGGCGGCGGACGTATTATTGCCCAAGGCACACCTGAGCAAGTTGCCAAATCAGAGATAAGCTACACAGCCAAGTTCTTAAGAGACAAATTATAAGCTTTTGCCGCCTTTTTTATGAATAATTGCGGGGATAACATTTTTCTTGGCCTGCTCATAGCGCCAATCACCTTTCTGTGCCCATGTATTCTCAACCACACGCCCCATTTCGGCAAATTCTTCATGACCATTGGCACCTTGTTCTATATGCCTTTTCAAAACTTTCATCTCTTCCGGAGTGTAGTCATACTCCGTCACAATTCCTTGCAACATCTTGGTCATTTTATTATGCATTATTTGATTATGTCTATCCTTGTTAATATCTTCTGATTTTACAGACTGACCATAGACATCAACCACTTCAAGCAGCAAATCATTATTAACTTTGCCGCCTTTAGTAAGCATATTAAACAATGTATTAAGGTTTGCCGTATTGTTTTGAGATTTTGCCACATATTCAAACATTGCTTGAGCATAATTGACAATTCTTTCATCGCTTATTTCCGGATTTTCTTTATCAATATCTTTAATCAAACTATTGTTCATACGTTTATTATCATCAACCAGCTGTTCCAACTTATTTGCTATCGAACGCAAGCTTTTTCTTTTTTGGTTATCTCTTATCATTGCCCCGTTTTCATCTTTTTCTTTGGGATATAAAATATTGATTAAATCTTTGGCCTCTTTGATGGTATAACCACATTGAGAAAACAAATAAAACCCTAAATTAGCCATAGATGCACCAAGATTCTGATTAAAATCTTTTTGTTGGTTTACATGATTAACATAGGCCCTAAAAATTTCCTTTATTGTCTTTTTATCCAATATTTCGGCCTCGCCGCAAATCTCCGCATGTTTAAGAGCATAAGGCGTTTTCTGAGCCAAACGCAACAATATTCCGGCATCCAAATTTTCAGTAGTTCGCTCAGCCATATTAAAATAAATCTCGGCATAATTCACCACCGCCTCAGGAGCTATTTTTCGCGCATTTTTGATAAACACATTAAACATTTTGTATAACAATTTTATTTTTTTATCATTTTTGCGCTTTTGTTTGTCAAAAAAGGCTGATACCTTCTCGTACAAATCATCAACTTCTCGCAAATTATTATTTGGATTAAAATCCAGTAATTTCAATATAACGTCTTCATTAAACCGATGAAACAACTGTTTAGATTTGCGACCTCCTTCTGTATATTTATTACCAAATAAATATTGCAAAAATTTTATTTTTTCCTTATCTGGCAATGGTCGTTCAGTAATTGCCTTTACTTCCAAACCTATAACATAGTCGGCAATTGGGTACGAAAAATAGTCCGTAAATTTCCACAAAAAGTGACTGTTTGCTAAAGCTCTTTTTTCTCCTTCAAACGAACGAACATAAGCATCTATTTTATTATCTATTTCATCCTTTATGTCTTTCTGAGTAGCTTTATTATCATCTGGGTGAGGATACTCTTCAGCATACTGAAATTTATTTCCATACCCATTCCTTTCATACCAAGATTTTTTTATTGTCCACCAACGCACTTTTTCAGCATAATCATCAAGTTCTTGATCTATTTTTTTACATCTTGGATCATCGCTTATCTCGGACATCAGACAGTCTCCATTTTTGTCAATTTTCGTCATGATAACATCTTTTTGCCTAACAATCAACAAAAAAAGCGGCAAGCATCGCTCACCGCTTTTTACAATTAATTTTAGTTTAGAACTTGTAGTTCAGAGACAAACCAACCAATTTGACCGAGTTGTCATATTCGGCATAAACACCTCTTGATGTTGCCGATGGATATCCATTTGGCAAATTAACCACTGCATCTTTGGCCTTGATATAGGTAAATGCGGCATCAAAGGTCAGTTTTTCGCTATAAGCATAGCTCAAACCGATAGAATACCAGTATCTGTCCGAATCAGGAATTCTCGGTGTTCTGTCAGCCTCTTTAACTGCCGATTCGTCATAGGCAAAACCAAGACGCAATTTCCATTGATTATCCATCTGATAGCTTGCACCAATAGCATAAAAATTCGTATCACGCCAGTTTTCCGGGGTCGAGCTTACAAAAGGAACTTCTCTTCCATAAATATCCAAGCTGTCAAACGAGTTCCAATAAACTCTTTGATATTCAGCCATAACTTCCCACTTGTCGTTCAAGCGATGATAAGCACCGACCGAAAACATTGCCGGAGTATCAAGTCTGGCCGAAATATCTTGATTGAGCATTGCTACCGATAAATCAGATGAAATATCGCCTTTTAACTTATGATTAATCTCGCTGCGATAGCCAACACCGATACGAGTGTCGTCATCAAACTCATACATGGCACCCAACTGATAACCTACATCAACCGTATCACCTTCCATCGTTGCAGAACCTGCCCCTCCTAATACGGCATTGCTCAGTCTCGCCTTAACATATTGAATTGGCAACCCTGCACCAATGCTCAATTTATCGGTTGCTTTATATGCCACCATCGGAGTTGTTGTAACCGAAATCACTTTTGATGTCACACCATGGTCAGCTCCAACCCAATCACCGTCATATTTGGTAATCATACCAAACGGCACATTCATTGAAAGCCCTAAATAAACCTCGTCATTTAACTGGTGTGAGATTGTAGCATTGGGAGCAATCGCCGCATGCACAATATTATTTACATCTTGGTTTCTATCAGTACCGGAAGCATCATAAATATCATGAGCCTCGGCTCTCGGGATGATGTAAGTACCGCCAACGTTAACCTGAGTTCCTTTTTGTTTGGTCAAACCGGCGACGTTAAAATAAGAATAAGAGTTATTCTCAGCCCCTGCCGTAGCTCCGGCAAAAGCGTTTCCTAAAGCTGCGGCCGACTGCTCACGCAAGTGAAAACCGGCAGCATTGGCATTGGTCACGGCCAAAATAGCACCCAAAGCCGTCAAAGTCACAATTTTTTTCATATAAAAGTCCTTATAAGGTTAGATAACAAAAAATCTATAACATACAATATCATATAAATCAATCGAGTGATTGAAACGCTGTGGAATTGTCAAAATAAATTATGTAAAAACAATATGATACGCAGCTATATGTGGTAATAAGGTTGTAATTATCCCTTTGCCAAAAAAACTCTTGCTTTTTTTTGGCTTTAATGCTACAAACCAATCAACTTGATTTGTTAACCATTAGATATTGATGAAATGAGGTGATTTAAGTGGTTCAGGTTACTGTTATCGGCAATGATGTTGGACAATCTCTGAAAGTCTTGAAGAAAAAGATGCAACGTGAAGGCATCTTTCGCGAGATGAAATTGCGTCGCTGCCATGAGAAGAACTCTGAGAAAAAGGCTCGCCGTCAGGCCGAGGCCGTACGCCGCGCTCGCAAACAGTTGCGCAAACGCTTAGATACCGAAGGTTTCTAACCATATTAATTAAAAAAACCGCTCTTTCTGTAAGAGCGGTTTTTTTAACATTACAATCCCAACTCTGCCATCACCTGTTTTTTCAAGGTCACGTTATCAGCCTTGCCGGTTGCAAACATCGGCAACGTATCATGATACAGAATAACTCTTGGCAAATAAAGTTCCGGCAAACCATTTTGTTTAATATAAGCATGCAGTTTGTCATTGGTAACATTTTTGTTATTGGTTACCAACACAATCTGCTCGCCTTTGCTTTCATGCGGTACTGCAACCACACCATAAGAAAAATCGACCCCATCGCCTTCAAATGCCTTAACCACCGTCTCATGTACGGCGTTTAATGATACCATTTCGCCGCCAACCTTGGCAAATCGTTTAATCCTGTCTCTGATATATACAAAACCGATTTCGTCAATTTCAACCACATCACCGGTATGATACCATCCATCTTCCAACGGCACCAAAACTCCTGGATTGTCCGGCATAATATAACCCAGCATAATATTTGGTCCCTTAACCCACAGCTCACCGCCTTTTTCAATTCCGTCAACCGGCACGATTTTATACTGAATTTTTGGCAACAATTTACCTATTGAACCAAACCTATTAAATATACGATTATTGGCTGTTACCACCGGCGAACATTCGGTCGAACCATACGCCTCTTTGACACTTATTCCAAGCCTTTCACCCCACATATTGCGGGTATCTGGTTTAATAGCCTCTGCCCCGCCATACATCAATCTGATACTGTGGAAATCCATCGGGTGAGCAATTTTGGCATAGCCACGGAAAAACGTATCCGTACCAAGCAAAACTGTTGCCCCTATTTCATAAGACAATTCGGCAATCACACGGTAGTGCAACGGCGAAGGATACAAAAACAGCCGGCTCCCCTTAAATATCGGAAACAATGTTCCCACCGTCAGTCCAAAACTGTGAAACATCGGCAATGCATTAAGAAAAATATCTGCTGTATTAATGGTTTCAATACAACTCATCTGGTCAACATTGGAAATAATATTGGCATGACTTAACACAACTGCCTTAGGTGCTCCTTCCGAACCGGAGGTAAACAAAATCAAAGCTTTTTTGTTTCCACCCACCGGATGTGGAACTCTTTTTACCTTGTAACGAATATAAGCATCGATTTTGTCTTTAAGCGTAATATATTTGCGCAAATCTTCCAAATAAAAAATTCTGTACCCTGCGGCCTGCAACTCGTCGGTTACGTTTTCCATTTTGGCATTACGAATAAAGGTATGCGAGGTAATCACCAACTTAACTTGAGCCGTACGACACATTGACACCATATTGGCCGCTCCGACCGAAAAATTAAGCATTACCGGAATTCTCTCATATGCCGACAAGCCAAAAAACGTACATACATTAGCCAAAGCATTTGGCAGCAAAATCGCAACATGCTCACCCGGTGCCGTCATTTTCTTAAAAAAGCGCCCCAGCACAAAAGATTTAATTACAATATCTCTATATGACTGCGGAACTCTTGCAATATCTTCAAAAAATTTCGGCCGATGGAACCACCCTTGTTTAGAATTAACTTTGGCTGCTTTCATCAACATTCCGAAAAGCGATATATTACCATTATTAACCGCATCAAAACACATATCGCGCATAATCATATATACTTCGTTGCTGATATGGTCTCTTTGGCGACGCAATTCATCTTTCAACCTAAATTTGACCGGTTTTCTTACCGTAATTTTAACTCGTGGCAACGGACGATGCGGTAATTTTCCCTTAGTTTTTGAAAAATAACCAAACTGAGGACCGTCAATCCAAACTGGTACAATCGGAGCTCTTGATTTATCTGCCACCAACCCTGGTGCTTCATAAATTTTCATCAATCCACCGCTTTGGGTAATTCGCCCCTCGGCAAAAATCACACAACATCTTCCGCTGTCGACTTTGGCAATCAACTCTTTCAAATCACCCGGCTCAATCGGATTAAACGGAATAACGTCGGCCGTTTGCATCAACATCCTTATCCACTTGTTGCGGTAAAGATGTCCGTTCAACGCAAATACCGGGTTCCCCGGCAAAAAAGCAAACAACATTATCGGATCAAGAAAAGAAACGTGGTTTGAAACATAAACAGCCTTGGTTGGCAACCTATTGGCATCAAATTGAATATCACATCTTACCTTAAATATTGTGAAAATGACACGCAGGCAAAATCTTACAAAATTTCTCACAAGAAGTTCTCCATAGTTCAAATAATAAGATATTTGTAACTTGAAAATCATTATTCTGTAAAGAGAAAAAAAGGTTATACCCCCAAAAGCAATCGCCTTTTCCCATTCAATCGATTGATTTTACGCTACATTTATATTTTTTTCCAAAAGTGGATAAAACTATGTTGTTTTTTTAAGCGATGTGTAACATAATCTATAAAAACTAAAAATCTATGTTTAATAAGGACATAAACACCATGGCCAACGATTCAAAAAGCAAACTTTTGCTTAGTGCTTTTGAGGAATTTGCTAAAAACGGCTTTTCCGGAGCATCAACTCGCGATATTGCCGCCAAAGCCAATATTAACATCTCATCAATCCTCTATTATTTTGGTGGCAAAAAAGGTATTTACACCGCGGCTCTAAAAAAGATTGTCGACATTGTCAACACTTTTACGGCCGAGCTCACCAGTCGTTATCAAGAAGTCATTCGTACCAAAGACGCTGACGAAGCACGTAAATTTTTGAAAGAAATGTTGAGCCTATTTTTAACTCTGGTTTGCAGCAAAGAAATTTCCGATGATGTAAAAAAAGTATTTCTAACTGAATATTCCAGTCCCTCTGATGAGTTCAATATTTTATATGATGAGCTTATTCGCCCCGTACATGACCGCATGGCCACCTTGCTCAACTTGGCCAGCGGCGGAAGAATTCGCCTACGCGACTGCTATTTTTATATTATTCCGCTTTTTTCGCAGTTGTTTGTTTTCGCCTCGCGCGAAGAATTTATCTGTCGGCTAATGGACTGGAAAGGCTACACCAAGCAAGCCGAAAAACGACTACTTAACTACATCAATTCGCAAGTTGATTTTATTCTTGATTATCTAAAAAAATAAAACACCGCCATGAATTATAATGATTTAATTACCAAAGCGGTCCAAACCCATTTTCTAAGCAAAGACGAACTTGTCTGTTTGCTGAGCGATACTTCTTGCTCAGATGCTCTCTTTAATGCTGCCGATACTGTCCGCCGTCAATATGTCGGCGACCAAATTCACCTACGCGGATTAATCGAATTTTCCAACATCTGTCGCAACAATTGTTGCTACTGTGGTCTACGCCGTGACAATCATAAGCTTACTCGTTACCGTTTAACCGAGGACGAAATCTTTGCTCTTGCCGAACACGCTGCCACTGATCTCGGATTAAAGACCATTGTTTTGCAATCAGGCGAGGGTTTATATTTTGACCAAAAACGGATGTGCCATATCATCAAGAAAATAAAGACCCTTGATGTGGCTCTAACTCTAAGCATCGGTGAAAAGACCTTAAGTGAATATCAGGCATACAAAAATGCCGGGGCAAATCGTTTTTTGTTGCGTATCGAAACAACAAATAAAGATTTATACCATCGCCTTGACCCCGGCATGAGTTGGCAGGCTCGTAAACAATGCCTTGATGATTTACGTTTGGCAGGTCTCGAAGTAGGCACCGGCATCATGGTTGGTCTTCCCGGACAAGACATTGCCAGCATGGCCGATGACATTTTATTTTTTAAGGATATTAAAGCTGATATGATAGGTATTGGCCCCTTTATTCCACATCCTGACACTCCGCTTGCCGGCAACTCCGGTGGAACTCTTGACCTTTCGCTCAAGGTGATGGCTTTAACCAGGCTCTTACTGCCAGATATCAATATTCCGGCCACCACCGCCATGGAAGCTCTTGCTCCCTCAGGACAGCTCAAAGCACTTCAATCAGGAGCCAACGTTATTATGCCCAATGTTACCTTAAATGACTACCGCAAATTTTATGATCTCTACCCCGGCAAATCATCAACCAACGTCAGCCCCGACAATAGTCTTGCTGCTCTTCGCGACAAAATAGCCTCCATAGGGCGTAGCATTGCAACCGACTATGGTTTCCATCAAAAAAAAGTTTAAGATTTAATGTTTTTTATCTTAGGCTCTACCAATCCGCCTGAGACAATAAATTTTATTGCTTCTTCGACTGACATTTCCAACTCAATTACATCTTTTTTTGGAACAAATATCAAAAAACCAGATGTCGGGTTAGGAGTTGTAGGAATAAAGACATTAATCATCGGCTCCGGTAATTTGGCCTCCACCTCACCGTGCAAATCAGCACTTACAAGACCCAAAATCCAAATTCCCTTGCGTGGATATTCCAACATCACCACTTTTTTAAATGCTTGAGTTTTACTTGAAAAAACAGTTTCAAATATTTGTTTTAGCAATGAGTACACCGATGATATCAAAGGCACCTTTGCCACAAACCATTCACCTAATCTGATAAAAAATCTGCCCAAAAACCCGGCGGCAAACATTCCAACCAACATCAAAAACAAAATCAAGACAATCAAACCGATACCGGGAATGCTCATCGAAAAATAATTATCCAATTGATATTGCGGCGGCAAAATTTCATTTACCAAACCATCAACCCACAAAATAAATTTATATGCCAAATAAAAAGTTATGGCAACCGGCGCCGTAACCAATATACCGGTAAACAAATATGCTCTGAGTTTTGCCCCCAGTTGCATAAATACTTCTTTTTCTTTTTCGAGCCGTTTTCTTTTTATTTCATTAATTTTTTTTGCTCTTTCAATAATCGCTTTTCTATCAACCATTTGATACTTTCCTCAAATCTTCAATAATAAACTGCACTTCATTTCGTCCGTTCCATCTGTCATGCCGCAACACACCGACTGCATCAAATTTGCCATTTCCGGGATTAAGCATAGCATTGCCGATTTCATTATCTCCCACCCTGAAAGCAATTGCCTTAATCGATGCTCCGTTATCTGATGTCAAAATGCATCTCACATGCCCCACACCAATCAGTGAAGAACGTACTATTTTCACATTTCTGACCATTAATCTAGGCTCTGGATTACCTGCCCCAAAAGGCTCCAATTTTTCCAAATAATCAGCCAGTTCGGTATTTGCGCCTCCCACATCAAGCATCGCATCAATTTCCACCACCGGAATAATGGCCTCCGTACCTATTTTTTCTATGACATATTCCCCGACAAATTTTCGGAATTGTTCAATTTTTTCTTCCTCCAACGAAAAACCTGCCGCCATAATATGTCCACCACCTTTGGTAATAAGTCCTTTTTCTTTGGCGGCAATAATCAGCGATCCCAAATCGACCTGTGGAATTGACCTTGCCGATCCTTTTACCTCATCTTTTTCAACCGACATAACAAATGCCGGAACATTATAGCGTTCTTTAAGTTTTCCGGCCACAATTCCTATCACGCCCTGATGCCAGTCGCGTCCATACACAAAAGCAATCGGATATTGCTGCGGTGTTCCCTCCAATTGTTTCATCGCCTCAAGCAATACATAATTCTCAATATCTTTTCGTGCAACATTAAATTCATTGAGTTTTTCGGCCAACAATTCTGCCTGATAGTCACTTTCGCAACACAACAATTGGTTTCCCATATCAGCATCTCCGACCCTGCCGCATGCATTTATTCTTGGTCCCAAAACATATCCCAAATGGAACGCTGTCGGAGGCTCTGCCAGGTTCGCCTTATCCATCAAGGTTTTTAGGCCTTTGTTAGAGCGTGTTGCCATCACTTTAAGCCCTTGGGTCACATATGCTCGGTTAAGCCCTCTCAATGCCACCACATCACATACCGTCCCCAAAGCAACCAAATCGAGCCATTTTTTTAAATCAGGCTCCGGTCGTTCTGCTGTATAAAACTTTTTCTGCCGCAAACATCTGTTAACAGCTACCACCGTCATAAACACCACCCCGACGGCAGCCAAATATTTCAAATACGGATAATCATTTTCTTCATCAAGACGTTTGGGGTTAACCACTGCATATATTTTGGGCAGTTTGGTCTCGGCCTCGTGGTGATCTACCACCACCACATCCATCCCCAACGACGTTGCATATTCAAGCGGCTCAAAAGCTGTTGTACCACAATCAAGTGTCAACACCAGCTCTACCCCTTGTCCCTTAAAATCATCGATGGCTTGTTTACTCGGACCATATCCCTCTTCTCTGTCCGGGATATGTATTTCCGGTTCAATTCCCAATTGCCGAAGAAACAACTTAAACACCGAGGTCGATGTTGCTCCGTCAACATCATAATCACCGATAATCCCAATTTTTTGTTTCTCAATTATTGCCGCGGCAATCCTTTCTGCCGCTTTTTGCATATCTTTAAGCACAAAAGGATCCGGCATCAGATTACTTATTTTGGGATTTAGAAAATTCTCCACATCTTTTTCTTCGATCTGACGCATAGCCAAAATTTTGGCAACGATGTAAGGCATATTAAACTTTTGCGCAAACATTTCTGCTTTGCGTTCATCAACGGAGGCAATCTGCCACAGATTGCCTCCCAAAGAAACATCGTTATATTTAATTTCTTTATCCATCAACAGCTTAATATGTCAAATATATTTCAGCTCGACGATTTAAGCGCTCTCCCTCGGGCATAACTTCTTGATAAAGAGGCATTGAATCCGACAAAGCCTGTGTAATTATTTTATCAGCCGGCACACCCATTCTGCGCAAAGCTTTTGCCGTGTTTTGAGCCCTCTCAGCCGAGACATTAAAGTTGGCCAATTTATGGCTTACGGGATCTGTATCTCTGGTTCTTGACGATGCAAATCCGTACACGGTAACCATGGCATCATTTTCTTTTACCAGTTTAGCTATATTGCGCAAAATTTTGTTATATGAACTGCCGACCACAGCTCCGCCGTTTTCAAAATATATAGTTGCTGCCAGATAATGCATTGTCGGCACTTTGTCTTCTTTTGGAGCTGCTTTAGTGCTTTCATCTGTCTTTCCTTTAGCAACTTTCGTGCTGTCATCTTCTATCGGCTCTATGCTTTCTTTTTTAACCTCTACGGTTCTTGCCGGCATCACTTGTTCAACCTCAGCCTTTTTGTCCTCGGTTTCTTCTGTTTTTTCTTCAGCACCTTCGGCCTCATTTTCATCTTCATAAGCGGCATTTTCCTTGTCGGATACCAACACTCCGTCTTCATTCACTTTACGAATTTCAACTTTGCCGCCCTCATGAATTATAACCTCGCTATTATCATCTTCAAAATCGGGAAACACCATACTTGAGCACCCGCCAAGCATAACACCTGCGACCAAAAACGCACCTAACATTTTCAAACTTTTTTGCAACAGCATTTTTATTAACCTCACTCCCAAAAGAACATACTCTTGGCAAGATAAAACATTTCTTATTTTTTCACAAGAACAAAAACTTACTTTTTAGCAAAAATTACATCAACAAGTGATTATCTCTCAAATATCATTTGTAATTTATTGTAACTGTATTATAATTTTTGTCACGTTAATTATACGATTGGAGCCGCCATGACCGACCGAAAAATAACCTCTGCCCTTGACATCACCAACTGGCTTTGTCAACGCGCTCAGACCGAAGGGACCGTATTGCCTGAGGCCAAAATTCAGCATTTACTTTTTCTTGCTCAAATTCACTTTGCTCTCAAATCCGGCCATTGTCTGATGCCATCGTTATTTGTTTGCGGACGTTCCGGTTTTTACGAGCCTAATATTCGCACCATTATGCAGTTTGGGCTTCCGTTAATGGCCAAACCGTCGTTTGATGCCTCGACCAATGATTTTCTTGAGCTGATTTGGCAAAAATACAGTCATCAGGATGAACCACAACTCAATCGTTTTATCATTTCGCTTGACTGCTGGAAACAATCTTACCGTCCCGAGAGAGATGTTATTGTTGATGTAATTCGTCTTGCCGATTCTTTTGCATCATCCATCAAAGAAAAACATTCGTCTGATTTATCGAATCCTTCCTCAAAAATCATGTTATCTCAACACGGACCTGTCCGTGTTTCGGCCTGGCATCCTCGCAAATTAAATTCCAAGAAATAAGGAGAATAAAATAATGTTAAAAACTCTTTCTGCCATTTTTGCTGCCGTTTTTTTATTTGCTTGCTCCGAGGAGATCGAGCAAAAGCCTACAACTCCGCTGGTTATTAATACGTCAAACGGCGAAATTCGCTTCAATGTTGAATTAGCCCAAACTCCCAAAGAATTACAAACCGGGCTTATGTATCGCACCCAGATGCCGTTAAACAATGGTATGATATTCAGCATCTACCCGGTGCGTCCTACCGGCATGTGGATGAAAAACACCAAAATATCTCTGGATATGTTGTTCATCGCTCCCGATGCCACCATCAGCATGATCAAAGAAAACGCCACTCCGATGTCTGAAGACATTATTCTCTCGCGTGATCCTGTACGCGCCGTAATCGAGTTGAACGCCGGCCAAGTAAAACGCTATGGCATCAAAGTCGGTGACAAAATAAACCACGCCATTTTTAATAATCTTACCACCCTTTCCGACACTCCTTTGCCCCAGCAACCAGGTGCCTCTGCCGCAGGACCTATAATTCCCAAAGGACCCAATGCTCCGGCTGCAGGACCGGTAATCCCCAAAGGACCCAATGCTCCGGTTGCAGGACCGGTAATCCCCAAAGGACCCAATGCTCCGGCTGCAGGACCTATAATTCCCAAAGGACCCAATGCCCCGGTTGCTGATCAAACATCTACCACCCAGCCATCAGGGCCAATTAAGTTGCCGGTGCCAAATCCATAAATTAAAAAAAAACAGCTCTGCGTAAAATGCAGAGCTGTTTTTTAATACCTTGCCGTCAACCCTTATGCTGTCAATGCAACCGTATCTTTGGCAATCATCATTTCCTCGTCTGTCGGAATTACAAAAGCTCTGACCTTTGAGTTTTTAGTAGATATCTCCTCAATTCCACCGCGACGATTATTGGCATCTTCATCAATCTCAATGCCCAAATAGCTCAATCTCTCCAACACCAATTTCCTAATAATCGGAGAGTTTTCGCCGATTCCGGCTGTAAATACGATTGCGTCCACTCCGCCCATCGCCGCAATATAGCTTCCGATAAATTTGACAATACTATATACATAGGTTTGCATACCGACCACTGCATTTTTTTCTTTTTTAAGATATGCCGCCTCAACATCACGCATATCCGAAAACCCTGTCAATCCAAGCATTCCGCTCTTTTTATTCAGCAATATATTAACCTCATCGGCATTCAAATTTTGCTCTTTCATAATATGCAGCGGAATATAAGGGTCAATATCACCTGAGCGTGTTCCCATGATAATACCGGCCAGTGGGGTAAATCCCATTGACGTGTCGACACATTTTCCGTCTTTAATTGCTGCAATCGACGCACCGTTGCCCAAATGGCACGAAATAATTTTCTTATTTTCGCCGATAATTTTTGCTGTTTCCTCAGCTATATATCGATGCGATGTCCCGTGCATACCATAGCGACGAATTTGATGTTTGGTATATTGTTCCAAAGGCAAACCATACAGAAAAGCTTCTTTAGGCATACTTTGATGAAACGCCGTATCAAACACTGCCGTTTGTGCCACATTAGGCAACAATGCCTGCACGGCTCTTATTCCCAAAACCGCAGCAGGATTGTGCAACGGAGCCAATGCCGACAAATCCTCAATAGCATTAATTGAAGTTTCATTCAGCAAAACCGATTCTTTGAAGATTTCGCCTCCATGTACAATTCTGTGCCCGACTGCAGATATTTCGTTCAAGCTGTTTATCGCACCGCACAACAACAAATCAAATACTTCTCTCAAAGCTTCAGTATGAGTAGGCAACGGTGTAACCACTTCTTTTTTGGTACCGTCGGCATATTTTATACTGACTTTAGCGCCGTCGATTCCTATTCTTTCAGCCAAACCTTTAGCTACAACCTTATATACCTCACCTTCCACATCAAACAATTGGTATTTCAAAGAAGATGAACCCGAATTCAACACCAAAATTTTTTGCATATTTTTATCCTTAAACCAAAATTCAAAACTAACTTACCTGAACAGCAGTCAAAGCTACTGTGCAAACAATATCGTTGGCCGAGCAACCGCGCGACAAATCATTAATAGGCGCACGCAGCCCCTGCAACACCGGACCATATGCTTCATATCCGCCCAGTCTTTGCACTAATTTATAAGCAATATTTCCGGCATTTAAATCCGGGAAGACCAAAACTTTGGCATGTCCGGCAACACTACTTGTCGGGGCTTTCAATTTTGCCACAGTCTCAACCAAAGCCGCATCAGCCTGCAACTCTCCATCGACATTAATCTCAAAACTTTTAAACTCATCGGATGCTGCCATTTCCTTGGCAATTTTCACCGCACGCTGTACTTTTTCCACCGTTTCGCCCTTGCCCGATCCATAAGACGAATAAGACAACATTGCCACATCAGGTTTAATACCAAATCTCACAGCCGTTTGCCCTGCCTGAATAGCAATATTTGCCAGCTCCTGGTCGGTTGGGTTAGGAGTAATTGCGCAATCTGCAAACACCAAAGTTTGCTCTCCCTTATTCATCAAGAAAAACGATGAAACATTCATATCCTTGCGAGCCGATTTAACAATTTGCAAAGCCGGACGCACCGTATCTGCGGTAGAGTGTACCGCCCCTGATACCATTCCGTCGGCATCACCGCTTTTTACCATCAACGTCGCAAAATAATTTGCATCTTTAGCCTTTGCCAAAGCCTCTTCTTTGCTTACGCCTTTTTCTTTGCGTAATTCATAAAATAACTCGGCATATTGATTAAGTTTATCTGACTTTTCGGGATCAATAACTTGTATTCCCTCGACATTTTTTCCTTTTGCTTTAATTTTTTCTACATCACCCAACAAAATCACTTTGGCAATTTTTTGATCCGTCAATATTCTTGCGGCATCCAATACGCGCTCATCATCTCCTTCCGGCAGGACAATTGTTTTATAAGCACTTTGTGCTTTGCTAATTACCTCGTCAATAAACCTTTTCATAATCATGCCTTTCATTTATATAAAATTGTTTTTGCTATAATAAACAACTTTCTTATCCAAAAGTCAAAATATCTTTTGATTATTTGGATAAAGTATTATATCTTGCTTATAAATTTTTAGTTTATTAGGAGAAAACAGATGGAAAGAACTCTTTCTATAATCAAACCCGATGCCACCACCCGCAACATCACCGGCAAAATAAATTCCATGATTGAAGATGCCGGTCTCAAAATTGTTGCCCAAAAAATGATCCAGCTTTCACCGGCTCAAGCCGAAGGTTTTTATGCCGAACACAAAGGCAAATCATTTTTCGACAATCTTGTCAAATTTATGAGTTCTGCCCCGATAATTGTTCAAGTACTTGAGGCTGACGATGCCATTACTCGCTACCGCAAAATCATGGGCGCAACCAACCCGGCCGTTGCCGAGGAAGGTACAATTCGCAAAACCTATGCTTTGTCAATTGACAAAAATTCCGTTCACGGTTCGGATTCGCCCAAAAGTGCTGCCCGCGAAATCAGCTATTTTTTCAGCAACATTGACATTTTTTAGACGGAGCCTTAAAGATTGTCCAAACTTATTTCGTTTTTTTGTGCTTTTGCCCTACTGTTAAGCTTTTCGGCTCAGGCTGCCGATGAGCGTTTTACGGTTGAAATTAAGGTTGATGTAACCGACGAAAATGCTTCTATTGCTCGCGAAAAAGCCATGACCAACGCAACTCGTGCTGCGGTTACGGCGGTTGCCGGTCGCATTTCGACCCAAGACGGAGTTAAGCGCATTTCCGCCATGACCGATGCACAACTCATCAATTTCATCAAAGAGACATCGGTTATCAGCGAGCAAAATTCTGCCGTTCGCTACATTGCCGATTTACGTATTATTGTCAACGAAGACTTGCTCAAAGAATACATGAAAGAGCGCAACATTCCTCTAATTTCTCGCAACAACTCCTCAATCATGGTTATTCCTTTGTTTAGGGAATTCAGCGACGACACGCCTCTTCTATGGGAGGTTGACAACCCTTGGAAACAAGCTTGGGACAACTCAGGCAGCCTCTCTGCCGTCAAAATTTTTCCGATTCAAAGTTCAAGCGGCAACACAGAGGCTTTAGACGCAGTTAAAGCCGCAACAATCGATACGACTGCTCTCTCAAAAGTCATGCGTATGTCAGGCGCCAGTGATGTCTATGTGCTTGATGCCACCTATGACGGAGTCGAAGGCCTAAAAATAGATATATCTTCGCTTTCTGGCAAACATCAAACTCTGAAAGTTGCCGGGGCCAAATCTTCCGGAGCCGCGCTTTTTAACCAAGCCGTTACAGAGGTACGCCAGCTTATAGAGCAATTAGTTTTGGATGATACCGCGCAACAAATCGCCAACGAAAGCGAGCTTACAATTTTATATCCGTTTTCATCGCTTGGTCGCTGGATCGAGGCCGAGCAAAATATCAAAAGTTTGCCTGAAGTTGCTGCTTTGCAGGTCCAAGCCATGGCGCAAGGCAAAGCCCAATTCAAAATTCGTTATCGTGGCGATCTTGGCTTTTTGCAACGTCAACTTTTACAAAAAGGCTACCGTCTTGAAAACGGCGGCAATTATATGATTTTACGCAACATTGGAGAATGACACAATGCCCTCACCAACCAAATCAGAAAACAAAAACTGGATATTTTGGCTAGTTCTTTTCGGGTTCTTTGCGCTTATGGTATATATCTTGCGCTCGGTATTACTGCCGTTTGTGGCAGGCATCGTAATCGGTTATTTGTTAGACCCTCTGGCCAGCAAATTCGAGCGTCTTAAAATCGGACGCACAGCCGCCACTTTTCTGGTTTTGTTTTTGGTTGCGGTTATTTTGATTCCGGCCATTATTGCCCTTGTCGGCATGATCGATGAACAGCTCTCCCAATTTATCAACTCGGTTCCGGGCTACATGACCTCTCTCAGCAAAAAGATTGAGCCTGCCATTTTAGCCTTGCAAGAACGCATCCCCAGTTTTAGCCGTGAAAAAATAAGCGAATATCTGCAAGGCAACATGTCAAACGGGCTCAAACTATTAGGCGGTGTTTTGCGCAAATTAATCACCAGCGGCTATGCTTTGTTTAACATTTTATCGCTTTTGTTAATTACTCCGGTAGTTGCATTTTATATGCTGCGAGACTGGGACAATTTCATCAAAAAAGTCGACAGTCTGTTGCCCAAACTCTACAAAAGAGAAATCGAAGCTCAAGCCAAAGCAATTGATAAAATTATATCTTCTTTTATCCGCGGTCAACTTTCGGTATGTGTTTTGCTTGGCACTTTTTATGCCGTAGGTTTAACTTTTGTTGGTCTTGATTTAGGAATGTTGGTTGGTTTTATTGCCGGCGTAATATCATTTATCCCCTATGTCGGGTCAATAGTTGGTTTTATCTCGGCGATGGCCATTGCCTTTGCCCAATTTGACAGTTGGATTCCGATTGCACAAGTTGCCGGTGTTTTCTTTGTCGGTCAGTTTTTAGAGGGCAATTTCTTAACCCCAAAATTGGTTGGCGATTCGGTTGGCTTGCACCCGGTATGGGTTATGTTTGCCTTGTTGGCCGGTGGTGTTTTACTGGGCTTTTTAGGTTTGATGATAGCCGTTCCAATGGCCGCCATAATTGGTGTTTTGGTTCGTTTTGCCATCAGCAAATACAAAAAAAGTTCTCTTTACCGCGACTAATTTTGTTTGTTGATGATGCCAAGAATTAACCTGTTGTTTACGATCTAGGTGGTATTCTAAACTCGTGCGGAGTAATTGACCGCACGAGTTCTTTTTTAGGTACTTAAAGGGATACAACAGGATGTTGTTTCAAGGATTGAGACATAGCCCTCGGCCCAATATCTGTCGCTGCAAACACGCCAGCAACTGGCACTCAACTCGCTGTCTTTGGCCGCGCAATCGGCGCAAAGCGTCCTGAACCTGTTTAATTAAAAAAAGCTCCTTTTTTACAAAGGAGCTTTTTTTAATTAAACTCAAGAAATACCCTTAGGCATTTTCAAAAGCTTTTGCCTGTTTTTTGGCTTCATCGTCGGTTCTGGCAACATTAACCAAAATGGTTTGTGTAACCTCAGGATGTAAATTCAATTTAACCTGATAAACACCCAAATCTTTGATTGTCTTGTCCAAAAATACCTGACGACGTTCAACTGCAAATCCTGCAGCTTTAATAGCTGCGGCAATATCTCTGATGGTAACCGAGCCATACAATTGTCCGGTTTCGGCAGCTTGACGAATCAACACAGCCGAAAAACCTTTAAGAGATTCTGCCAACTGAGATGCGGTTTCAAACAATTTTTTGTTATGAGCTTCCAACTCGGCTTTTTGTTTTTCATAAACGGCCAAGTTAGCCTCTGTTGCGCGCAAAGCTTTGCCCTGAGGCAACAAATAGTTACGGGCATAACCGTTTTTAACATTAACTTTTTCGCCCATTTTGCCCAATTTTTCAATGTGTTCAAGCAAGATAACTTCCATTTTCTTTCTCCCTCAAACTACATTGCAACATAAGGCAACAAACCAAGATAGCGAGCTCTTTTAATAGCGCGAGCCAACTCTCTTTGTTTTTTAGCCGAAACAGAAGTAATACGACTTGGAATGATTTTGCCTTTTTCCGAAATATAACGAGACAAAAGTTTTACATCCTTATAGTCGATTTTGAGTCCGTCTTCGCCGGAAAACGGGCAACTTTTCTTTCTTCTGAAAAATACTTGTTTAGCCATTTTATGTTCTCCTATTCCTCAACAGCCTCAACAGCCGCATCAACCGTTTCATCATCGGTTGCAGCCTCAGAAAATTCCTCAACTTTAACCGTCATATAACGGATGATATCTTCGTTAACACGCATAACTCTTTCATATTCGGCAACAGCCTTAGCCGGAGCCTCAATATTCAAAAGAACATAATAGCCTTTACGGTTTTTCTTAATACGATAAGCCAGGTTTTTCAAACCCCAGTTATCAACCCGAACAACCTCGCCGCCCTGCTCGGCCACAACCTTTTTCAGGTCATCGACCAAAGAACTTACTTGCGAAGCGCCCAAATCCTGACGTGCAATTAACACGCTTTCATATTTATTCATTTTTAATTAAACTCCTTATGGATTCTCAACAATTGACCTTGGCTTATTTAAGCCAAAGCCGCCTTTTGTATAGCCGCAAATCACCATCCTTGCGGCAAGGACGAAGCCTTTTATATCACAAAATCTTTATTTTGCAAGTTTTTTATTCCGCATTTTTAAAGAAGCATTAATCTTTTTTTGCTACTATCGCTTACAAGAAAACGAAGGAACCGACCATGACCTTAACACGTATTTTAAGCATTTGCAGCATTATTGCTTTTTTCTGTTTGATTTTTGCCGCTTCTGTTTTTGCGGCCACATCAGACCGCATCGGGCTGCAAAATCCTTTTAGTCGTGAGATTGTATATTGTTATGCCAATTCCCGCTATTCGGCCGAGGAATGCGCGTCATATTTTGAAAGCAAAGGTTATACCCGCATGACCGACATTCCGACCAAGACAGCCCGCTATGATTTTCTTACCGTTGACACCTATCCGACCAGACGTTGGCGTGACGGCGAACTAACCCCTCGTTGGTAAAGGATATTTTATGCTGACCCACATCAACACTTTGACATTCAACGGCCTTGAGGTCCTACGGGTTGATTTGCAGGCTCAGATATCCTCCGGTTTACCCAATTTTATTATTGTCGGCCTACCCGACAAAGCCATTGCCGAAAGCAAAGAACGTATAAGAGCTGCTCTGCAATCAATTGGATTGGAGCTTCCGCCCAAACGCATTGTCATCAATCTTGCCCCGGCCGATTTGCTAAAAGAAGGGTCGCATTTTGATTTGCCGATAGCCTTGGGTATTTTGGGGGTTATGGGGATTATTCCGGCCGCCAAACTTCGTTCCTACATGGTTATGGGCGAACTGGGGCTTGACGCGGCCATTTTGCCGGTCAACGGAGTTCTGCCGGTTGCTTTTCAAGCATTTAACGACAAGCTTGGCCTGATATGCCCGGCCGCAAATGGTTCCGAAGCCGCCTGGACCAACTTAGAAGACATTATTGCCGCACCTGATTTGACACAACTTATCAACCACCTTAATTCCACATCTTTGCTTGCCCGTCCTTCAAAGAATCAACCATCTACAACCAAGTCTTTGTTGGATATGTTCGATGTCAAAGGACAAGAAATGGCCAAAAGAGCCCTAGAAATTGCTGCAGCCGGTGGTCATAATATGCTTATGGTTGGTCCTCCGGGGTCCGGCAAATCGATGTTGGCAGCTCGTTTGCCATCCATCTTGCCGCCACTTAGCATTGAAGAAGCCCTTGCAACAGCAATGATTCAATCGGTTGCAGGCGAGCTGCCAAGCACCGGGCTCAACTTCACCCCGCCTTTTCGTTCCCCACATCATAATGCCTCAACTCCTGCCTTGGTCGGCGGTGGTCGCAAAGGAACTCCGGGAGAAATTTCTTTGGCACACAATGGTGTGTTATTTTTGGATGAATTACCGGAATTCAATCGCTCAACTCTTGAGGCTCTGCGCCAACCATTGGAAAATGGCGTAATTCAGATTTCGCGTGTCAATGCTCACACGACCTACCCGGCCGAATTTCAATTAATTGCCGCCATGAATCCCTGCCGTTGCGGTTATCTTGGCATCAAAGAAAAAGAATGTGCCAAAGCCCCTCTTTGCGCACAAGAATACATGTCAAAAATCTCAGGGCCTTTGCTCGATCGTATCGATATCAAAATTGAAGTTGCGCCTGTCAGCCCTTGGGATCTGGCCAATGCAAAACCGGGCGAAAGCTCCTCTGCCATAAGAGAGCGTGTCATTGCCGCGCGTCGTATCCAAAAAGAAAGGCTGCAAGCTCTTGGCATCAAAGATATTTGTGTCAATGCAAGACTCAAGGGCTCTCTTTTAGAAGAGATATGCTCTCTTGACAACGAGGCCAAACAACTGCTCATTGCTTTTGCCGAAAAAAATTCTTTATCAGCCAGAGCCTATCATCGCACTTTGCGGTTAGCAAGAACGATTGCAGACTTGCAAAATGAATCAAAACTTCTTAAACTGCATATAGCTGAGGCTCTGTCATATCGACAAAGTCGCTATTTGTAGAATATCTATCAGGAGTTTGTCCCAAAATGCGTAAATACTTACATCTGTCATTATTTGTTTCTTTGCTGGCGCTTTCGGCCTGTGACAAAGAAAGTCCCGAGCTTATCCCTTGCATGTGTGATCCCAATGCCGATTCTACCTTGGGTTTGTTTGATTGTATGTGCGAACCGGCCCAAAAACGCCCCGTCAGAAGAATATCCTACCTTGAGGACAAACAAAAGATTCGCTATCAAACCTTGATTATTGATCAAGACCAATACAATGCCTATGTAATGTTGCACCAAAGCCGCGATTCTTTTGCTCCGATAAAACTGGAAAATGTTGATTTTCGCATCAAGAAAAACCGTAAATATGACGAATACAACACCAAACTCGGCGACTACCGTTTTCGCATTTTCGGCTGCCGCAGAGAGACCAAAAACGCTTTTCTTAACCAGGGGCGCTCCATGCAAAAAGACATGCACTTTTTTGATGTCTTTTATGAAACAATGAACGATTATTATCCGGTAGTCGTTGACCCGTCGAATGTCTATTATGCCGATTCTGACAAAATTCCTCAGGCCGAATATTTATTAACTGCCGAAATTACCGATTATTTTATGAATATTTGTGATGAGTTTGACTGGGATGCCGCCAAATCAAGACAGTTGCGCAACGGCACCTCCGAGATGACGGTTGTTTGGCGTGTAATGAATGTTGCCAAAGACGAGGTTTATTGCCGCGGAACCACCACCGGTTATGGTCAAATTTTGGAAGGTGAACCCAATGGTGAAACTCTCTTGGCCGAAAGAGCCTTTGAAGACGCCTTGGTCAAATTACCGGAAATAAGCTGTTTCAACCAGACACTATCTTTGCGTATCCGCCCCGAAGATTTAGCGGCTCAACTGGCGCGTGCCAACCTTGCTGACAATTGTCCGAGTTGTTTTGCCACCCAGTATGCCGATGAGCTTCATGGCATCAGCATGCTGCAAGAGTGCCAACCTGCTTGCCAAGAAATTTCTTGTGCAACTGCCGGCGGTGTATATGAAAATCACTACGAGGTTTCACCTGATTGCCGCTCTGTTGAAATAGTCGAGGTTGGCGGTTCCACGGTTAAAAGCCTTGATAATGTCACGATAAGCGATGATTATTTTGTTGATATTCCGCTGGAAATTGATGATGTCCAAACCTCTGCCGTCATTGAAGAAGGCGGCTCCAGCGGTACTGGCTCCAATGCCGATATCAAAATAAACGAAATCGGCGAATCTTCTTTTGCCACGATTGACAGCGAATTTTGTATTGTCAATAACCCACCTTACGAAAACTTGAATGCTCACAATCTCTACAAATTGCGTGCATCTATCGTATCGGTCAAAAACTCGGCCGGCAAAAAAGGTGCCGGTTTGCTAATCGCCAACAATATGGTTCTGACATCGGCCGATTTGATTCAAAAAGACAACAATATTTACGACCTTGAGACCATCAACGGCAAAACTTTCAAGGCCTCGGCTTTTCGGGTTAATCCAAGCAAAAATGTTGCGGTTCTGCTGCTTGACAGGCCAACCGAATTTCAACCGCTTCCTCTTTCTCTTGACCTGCCTGAGGTCAACAAAGATATTCTCCTGACTTTGGGATTGCTTGATTTTGATGAAGAAGGTGAAAACTATATTGACAACGAAGGCCGAGTTGTTGGCTATCGTTGGTCTGAAGACAAAGGCGCCGAAATTATTGTTGATACTTTTGTTCAGACTGTAACCTTGGGCGGTGCCTTGATTGACCAAAAAGGCAATATTATCGGTATTGCTCATGAGAGCAAAAAATCAGACAATTCGCCAGACTTGTTTATTCCGATAGAAACAGCCTTGAAGAGCTTGGGCTTGGAAATCTGCGGTCAAAAATCCGCACCTGCCAAACCCAAAGCTGTCCAAATTTTTACCCCCATTGCTGATGCGATTGACAACTCACCGGTTGACAAATCGCCCAAACCGATGAGTGGTATGAAACGTAAATAATTATCTATAGCTCTAAAGAGTGCTTTGATAAATATCAACGCACTCTTTTTTTGTATTTAACCCTTGCATCTCAAGCAATTTTTACCTACATAATCCATATAGGTTAATATGTCGGAGATTTTTTTATATGACTACCATTTTATGTATCCGTAAAGGCAACAAGGTTGTTATGGCAGGTGATGGCCAAGCGACCTTGGGTGAATCTGTTGTTTTCAAATCCCATTCTGTCAAAGTTCGCCGTATTGGCAACGGACAAATAATTGCCGGTTTTGCAGGCGCTGCAGCCGATGGCATTACCTTGATTGAGCGCTTAGAGGCCAAGCTTGAAAAACACGCCAATCAATTAAAACGTGCTGCCGTAGAGCTGGCCAAAGATTGGCGTATGGATAAATATCTGCGCCAATTACAAGCATTCATGATTGTTGCCGATAAAGATACATCATTGGTCATATCCGGCACCGGCGAGGTTATGGAGCCAGATGATGGCATCATTGGCATTGGCTCTGGCGGCAACTATGCCATGGCCGCAGCCAAAGCCTTATATGATATTGAAGGTCTGTCTTTAGAAGATATTGCCCAAAAAGCAATGAAGATTGCCGGCGATATTGATATTTATACCAACCACAACGTAATTATTGAAAGCATAACAAATGAGTAACTTTAGTCCGCGTGAAATTGTTTCTGAACTTGATAAATATATCATCGGCCAAGACGACGCCAAAAAAGCTGTCGCGGTTGCTCTGCGCAATCGTTGGCGTCGGATGCAATTACCCGATCGTCTAAAAGAAGAGATTGTCCCCAAGAATATTTTGATGATTGGCCCAACCGGTGTCGGCAAAACCGAGATTTCGCGCCGTCTGGCCAAACTTGCCAAAGCACCTTTTATCAAGGTAGAAGCCACCAAGTTTACCGAGATTGGCTATGTCGGACGCGATGTCGAAAGTATCATCCGCGATTTGGTTGAAATATCATTGGTGCAAACCCGCAAAAGACTGCGCAAAAGCGTTGCTGCAAGTGCTGAAGCTGCTGCCGAAAAACGTCTTATTGAAGCTCTGGTCGGTTCATCATCCGGCGATGAAACCAAAGCCAAATTTTTGCAAATGTTGCGAGAGCATCAGCTTGATGATCGCGAGGTTGAAATATCACTTCTCGATACTTCCAATTCGTCTATGCCGACCATTGACATTCCCGGCATGCCGGGCGCCTCAATGGGCATGATAAGTCTTGGTGATTTATTGGGCGGCACACCGCAAAAATACAAAACCCGCAAGCTCAAAGTTAAAGACGCCCTCAAAGCATTGATAGATGAGGAAAGCGACAAACTTTTAGATAATGAGAATATTACCTTGGAAGCCATCAAGGCTGTAGAAAATGACGGTATTGTGTTTATTGACGAGATAGACAAGATTACCGGCAAATCCGAAGGCAATCGTGCCGATATCTCCCGCGAGGGTGTCCAAAGAGATTTGCTGCCGTTAATCGAAGGAACCACCGTCTCGACCAAATATGGCATGGTCAAAACCGACCATATATTGTTTATTTGCTCAGGCGCCTTTCATCTGGCCAAACCATCGGATATGTTGCCGGAATTACAAGGAAGGCTGCCGATTCGCGTTGAGCTCAAAGCCCTAACCCACAATGACTTTGTCCGTATTTTGACTGAGCCTGAGGCCAATTTGATTGAGCAATATGAAGCCCTTTTGGCAACCGAGAATTTTCATCTTCATTTTGCGCCCGAGGCTATTGACAAGATTGCCGATATTGCCGTCGCCATTAATGAAAACGTTGAAAATATCGGTGCCCGCAGACTGCACACCGTACTGGAGATATTGCTTGAGGACATTAGTTTTTCGGCCTCGGATAAAAGCGGCGAAGAAATAACCATTACCGCCCAAATGGTTGAAGACAAGCTAAGCAAATATACCGTCCAAACCGATTTGTCTAAGTTTATTTTGTAATGGCAAACAATATCTTAAATGACTTGAGCATTTATTTGCACTGGCCCTTTTGCAAGAGCAAATGTCCATACTGCGATTTTTTTTCCAAAGTCAAAAAGAATATTGACCAAGATGCCATAATCGAAGGCTATATTAAACAGCTCGAAAATTATGCATCACGGACCAAAGACCGAGAGGTTGTTTCGGTCTTTTTTGGCGGCGGCACTCCATCGTTGATAACCCCGCAAAACATCGAAAAAATACTAAATAGTATCAACAAATTATGGCATGTTTCGCCAAATATCGAGGTTTCTTTAGAGGCCAACCCCAACACTCAAACCCCAACTCTATTTTCAGACCTTGCACACTCAGGCATTAACCGACTTTCACTTGGGGTTCAGTCCTTGGATGATACGGAGCTAAAATTTTTGGGCCGTACTCATACTGCAAAACAAGCGCTTCAAGCCATTGACGATGTCCTAAAAAACTATACCAATCACTCCATTGACCTAATCTATGCCCTGCCCCATCAAACCTTTGATACTTGGCAAAAAGAGCTCAACCAAATAAGCTCTTTGGGCTTAAAACACTTGTCGCTTTATCAGCTCACCATTGAAGAAAATACCGTATTTTATAAAAAAGGTATTAAGGCAATGGATGAAGAAAAAGCGGCTCAACTTTATCAATTTAGCGACGATTTTTTAGCCTCTCAAGGCTATGCCAAATACGAGGTTTCAAACTATTCTCGCCCAGGCTATCAATCAGTCCACAACAAAGCCTATTGGATTGGGCAAGACTATATCGGCATTGGCCAAAGCGCCCATGGCAGGCTTCATCTTGATGGCAAAATCTTTGCCGTTACCGATCCTATGTTATTTGAGGAGCTTAGCCCGAGCGAGCGTGCCGAAGAACTGATAATCATGGGCCTGCGTTTAAGTTCTGGCATAAATAAATCAGATTTCAAACTTTGTTGTGGGCTTGATTTTGATGCTTTTATCAACCAAGATTTTAAAAATCGTTGTCAAAAACAAGGTTTGCTTGTTGACGATGCCACCACCCTCAAGGCCACCAAAGAAGGTTTTTTGCTTTTGAACTATCTGATATCGGGTCTTTGCGGTGCCTAGTCTATTACCTGAAAATTACCGTTTACCAGCACCATAATCATCACGAGAAAAAACACCATCGCCAAACCGGCTTTTAATGAGAACATACTCTCACTCTTTTTCTTAGCCCCTAACACAAAAACAAAAAATGGCGAGGTTAACAACAAAGTTACCACATATCCAGGGTTAGGAGCCAAGCGCATTGCCATGGTTTTAGAGGCAATCAACGCTGCCGAAAACCCGACAATATAAATTCCGGTGTGAATAATCTCGGGCGCAAAAATTGCCCTAGCCATTTGCTTGGCATTTAGCTTTGACGATACCTTAAAACAAATCAGATTATATATTCCCGACACCAAAGTTGCCACCACCATATAATATAAGATATTATTCCACACATCTTGCCCCATCATGGCAATTTCTTTGGTGGCAGCACTCATCCCGGCCAAAGCCAACACCGCAGGCAGCATATAAAAAAAGGCTTTGCGGGTAATCTTGCTTTTCATCATATACCAATAGCACACTGAAAACCCTGACAATGCCAATAGCAAAGTTATAAAGACACTTCCGTTATCAAACAGCTTGATAAACAATTTTGGAGTTAATGCCCACCAGATACAAGTTGTTATCAAAACACTCAAAGCCATAATTCTTGATGTCACTCCGGCACCATATTTGGCCGAGGCAAAAAACAAGTGCGAATCATATATTCCGATAAGTATCCCTTGTAAAATAAGCAACATCCAATTACGCCAATCGGTTTGCAGCGGCACCAAAAATAACAACGGCAAAAACAAACATGATATTCCCAAACCACGCCAAATTCCCAACACATAGCCGTTAAACTTGTGCTTTTCGTTCACCAGCGTATAAAGCGCCGTAAAAAAGCCATAAATCAAGCCGTTAATTATCCAAAGCAAAACCAAAACCTCCGCATTTGTTTGCGGAATATATATGCTTTAGCCAAGCTAATTTAAATATAAATATTATTTATTTTTACGATAAACTTCTTTGCGGTCTTTGCGCGATTTTGACCATAGGTTGCCCCAACCGTTGATGGGCTGAACTTTGTATAAAGATTCAAAATTAAAATCCCGGCATAAGAATATTGACGTTGTTTTGGTATAATTATTCATCGGGCAAAAACCATAGAAATCAACTTGTAGCAAATTTTTAGACTTAAGATTGGCAACAGCCTCCATATATTCTTTTGAAGTGTTAATTCTGTCACTGTCGTCCAAGATGATTATCCCACCATCATTAAGTGCTTGGATGGCTGCTTTTGCACATTGTGCACGCCTCTTGCCGTCGATAACAATTACATCATATTTGGTATCATCTTCAAATATGGCATTTTCATAAATTTCACCCTCATCGCGCCAACGTATTTGCAAATTGGGCTTACTAAACTCTTTTTGCCATTTTTCAAACCAGCGGGGATTATCTTCAATCGAGACAACCTGTTTTGCTCTTTTGGCCCAAAAAAGCGACGAATATCCGCATCCATATTCAAAAATTTTTTTATCATGATAGTCAAACTGGCTCAAATACTCAATTGCCGGATAAGTGTACCATGGTATTGGGTTGCCGTCACGATCCAGACAAACCTTTTCATCAATCGACCGTTCTATGGCAAATTCCTCGCGCCACATATCAATAAATGTCTGAAATTTATCGCTATACAAAAACTCTTCCTCATCAATATTGAAAATTCATCTATCGGCTATATATCATAGAAGCATCAAAAAATAAAGGAGATTTAATCATGAATAATTTTTTATATAATACCGCACTTTTTCTAACCATTGTCGGCGGACTAAACTGGGGTTTTGTCGGGTTGTTTGATCTTGACCTCGTTGCCTACTTGTTTGGTCCATTGAGTATTTTAAGCCGCATTGTTTATGTTTTGGTCGGGCTTTCGGCCATCACCTTGGCAGTTGCTCCGTTTTATACCCACAAAGAGCTGGCTCACCAAAAAAACAACTAAAATCAAAGCCTCAAGGATCTCTCCTGAGGCTTTTCTTTATATTTATCCATCACTTTCCAATACTTTGATTGCAATATCATAATCAAACCCTGCTCTAACCAACACGGCCAAATCTTTCGACCTGCGTTCGCGCCTGATTTCCTCACTGGAGCTAAACGGACCGATTTTTTTCTTTTTTGCCAATTTCATGGCCGAGGCCAACGGATCATATTCTTGCTCTTGCAAAATTTCCTCGGCTGTTGCTTCATCAATCCCTTTTTCTTTCAATTTTCCCAAAATATAGCGCGGAGATTTTCCCGCCGCCAAATATCCGCGCACTCTGATATCGGCAAATCGCTTGTCGTCAACATACTTAAGCCTGACAAAATCATCCACCAGCTCGTCCACCCATTTATAGGCCTCCATTTTATCAAAGTCTTTATTTTGATAGGCATATTTATCCACCCTGCTACGCAATACATCACGCAAATTTTTGGTTGATGTTTCAAACCTTTTCAGATAATAAAGCGCAATATTCCTTAATCTTTGCGGAGTAATTTTTTTTAGCATTTTACGTTTGGTCGCTACTTTATTTTCTGCCAGCACTTGAAAAATCCTTCATTTTACATTATACAATAGCTTAAAAAATCTTAATGACACTATACTAAGGAATTTTAACAATGCCTAACAAAAATTTTGATAATTGTGTATCGTTTTTTATTAACAATGGTGCATTTCAAGGGCGGCTTATCAGACTAAACGAGGTCATCAACACCATTTTGACCAAACATCGCTATCCGACACCGGTTTCAGCAGTCATTGCCGAAAGCACGGTTTTAGCGGCAATGCTTGCAAGCACTCTCAAATATGACGGACTTTTCACCCTTCAGACCCAAAGCAACGGCCCGGTTTCGATGGTGGTTGTTGATGTCACCTCTTCTGGCAAAATAAGGTCCTGTGCACGCTTTGACGAAGAAAGACTAAACGCAGGCCAAGAACTTCGCAAAACTCTTGGTCAAATAGAACCTGCGCCGCACTTAATGGGGGGTGGGCATTTGGCCTTTACGGTTGACCAAGGCAAAGGATGCGAGCTTTATCAAGGTATTGTTGATTTGCAAGGCAAAACTTTGACCGAGTGTGCTCTGCGCTATTTTAAGCAATCTGAGCAGATAGACACCAATCTCAAACTGTTTATGCTGCCGCCACATGGTGAAAATTCATCATGGTTTGCCGCCGGTATAATGCTACAAAAGATGCCGCTTCATGGCGGCCATGAGATAGAAGATGAGCAAGCCGCAGCCGAGAGCTGGAATGAGGCCAATATTTTTATGGAAAGCCTGTCCGAAGACGAGGTCTTTGATGCCAATCTCACCTCTGCCAAAATTTTACATCGATTATTTCATAATAACAATTTACAAATCTTACAGACCAAAGAATATTCTTTTGCCTGTCGTTGCTCCCGCGATAAATTGCTCAACACTCTAAGCACCTTTTCGCAAGAAGAAATTGCCGACATGGTAGAAAACGGCAAAATAACCGCCACTTGCCATTTTTGTTCCGAGCAATATGTCTTTGACCCCTCAGAGCTGATAAAACAATAGGTTAACCAGATTTTAATTAATTATTTTATATACTACAACCAGCGAGATAAGGATTATACTCGCTGTTTGTAATAAACTTGGGACAGAAAACAATGAAATCAGCTAAAAAATTTTTGACACTGCTCGGTCTAACTTTTGCCTTAAGTGCATGCGGCACTTTATATGGCACCCCGGAAGATGAGCTTCCGCGTTACAGTGAGCCTCGTTTTAATACCGAAGCCCCCATTGAGCTCAAAGTAAACAAAGTTGATGTCATTTCAGAGTTTACCCCGACGTTTACCCGTCCGCATGTTGAACACCTGTTTCCGGTATCCATTGAAAAAACTGCCAAATTATGGGCGCAAGACCGCCTCAAAGCAGCTGATTTTTCATCACCAAAAATTGCCGAGGTCATCATCAAAGACGCCTCTGTTACTGAAGAGTTGGAAGAAGGCAGTCAAATTTTTGAGCAAGACAAAGTCAAATATTCGGCTCGTTTGGTTGTCTCAATTAAGATCACCGACCCATCAAGCCTGGCACAGGCCTCAACCGAGGTAGAAGCCTGGCGCAGCCTGACCATACCTGCCTCAACCGACATTGCCGGCAAAGAAATCTACTGGAATCAAATGGTCGAAAAACTTTTCAAAGATTTCAACGAGCGCATGAGCGCCAATATTCATCAATATCTAAACGCTTTTGTTGTAAGCCAGGAACTCACCCCGACTTATTACTAATTCAAGACACGATTCGTTTTAGGCTGATTAGCCGACAAACTAAAAGTCGGCACTTTGATATTTTTTATTTTATTTTGCCCGAAGGCCTCTACTTTACACGAACCGTAGAACACGGCATTTGCCGCCTTTAATGGTGCATATGATGTATATTCAAACACCTCTCCAGGCTCAAGCTCCGGCAGCTCGCCCTTAAACCCGGCCGAAGAATCATTATAGAGATTTCCTTTATCGTCGGTAATATTCCAATCTTTGCCAAGCAATCTGATTTTTTCCGATGAATTATTTTCAATACACAAATAATATCCCCACATATACTTGTTTTGCAGGTCTTCTCGATCTACCAATACCGGACCGGCCGAAACAACGATTCCATCGGTCTGCAGGCTAACCAAATCATCAGATACGCTCACGTTTATTCCCCTCAAACGGCAAAGATGTCTGTTAACTTTTTATTAACCACAATCCTAAATTGTCGCCGGGAGAAAACAAGCTCAAAGGATTCTTATCCCCAAGCTTATCCACTTTTATTTAAAATTCTGACGCTTAAAAACTCTTACCTTAAATAAAAAAATAAGGCTCATTCTTACTTGATGAGCCTTATTTAACAGCAAATTATATAAAATCACTTGCTTAAAATATCAAGAATTCTTTTGGTTGCATCAGCCGCCGATATATTCTCGCAAACGGCATATTCATTAGACAATCTGTCCAAAGCTTGTTCATAAATCTGCCTTTCGCTATATGATTGCTCGGCCAAATTTTCATTACGATGCAAATCGCGAATAACCTCGGCTATTGCAACGGGGCTTCCCGAATTTATTTTATTTTCATATTCCTGCGCCCGTCTCGACCACATAACCTTTTTAACTTTTGCTTTGCCTTTTAGGGTATTCAAAGCATCGGCAATTGTCTCAGCGCTTGAAATTTTGCGCAACCCGGTTGTGGCAGCTTTGGCCATAGGAATACGCAAAGTCATTTTATCCTTATCAAAATTGACAACGATTAACTCCAGTTCAGTTCCCGCCACCGTCTGCTTGGTAACATCAGACACTTGTCCGACACCATGAGCCGGATATACTACATATTCACCGGTGACATAAGGATTTTTTACAGATATTTTTTTGTTCATATTTTCCTGCCTGTTATTAAATTCAAGTTGTATTTTCCCTTTGCGAGTGTTAACATACCACAAAATTGGGTTTAAATCTAGTCAAAAAAAGCATATTTTGTCAAAAATTTTTTTAACCTTAAATTAATTTTGCCTATACTACTATACAAATATGCTTTTTTATTGATTTGTTACAGGAAAAATAAATGCTGGATCTTAAGATTAACAAGTTATTTTTTCTTTGTCTGCTGTTTTTTGCCGGGTCTGCTGCGGCGGCGGTTTTGCCGGAATATGCCACCAACACCTATACAGATCATTCGCTTACCCGCGCCGAAAAGAAATGTATTGAAGAAGGCTACAAAGTAACCTATGCCAGCTGCACCAATCAAACGGCTCCTACTGATCGTTGTCCATATCATGATTCTTATTATCGCACCTGCTCTCAAGAACAATGGTGCCGCAACAATAACTTCACTTTTTTGGCCAAAGATTGTGAATTGCCGACTTTTCCGGTCAAAAAATGTGACAACCAATACCCAATATATCGCGCCTGTGTTGAAGATGTTGCCAAAGCTTGTTTGGATGCCGGCTTTACCCACAAAGACAAATGTCAATTAACCGACACCCGTTGCCCCTATAATTCTGACTATGGCAAATGTTGTGATGATTGCCCTGATTTTGCCTATGCTATTGATCAAATTCCTTCCGGCTATGTTGCCGACGGCCCAACATGTACGACCTGTAATGGCATAATCAAAACCAATGTCATTGAAGCACCTTGTGAAGGCTATGAAGATTGTCCTTTTGGCCCCTTGTCAGAGCAAACTCCTTCTTGCATCAAAGGCGAGCGCACACTCTACACTGCCTGCAAGACCGCCGAAATGGCCTGCAAAGAAAAAGGCTTTTTATACTCGTCTTGCACCATTACTCAAGATTCGCAATTTTGCCCCGAAGATCCCAATTTCAAAAAATGCACTACCAACTGCTATAAGTTGGCCCAACAAAAATTTCCTGAGGCCGAAATTATCAATGCTGATGAAACAAACCCGATATTCGACATGTCAAAACCGGTGTTTCGTTCGCTCTATGGTAATCTTTCCGACGAATGTGTATCAGACGTCCGTCCCGAAATAACCATTAATCTGAACGACACCAATTTTGAGGTTTATTCGCAAATTTTCAACCATGATATTGAAAACCTCAATTTTATCATCAATTTTGAAAAACCTCTTTCTCTGCCCATTAACGGCACTCTGACCAATGTACGCATAACTGTTACAGGCGACATTCCAAACTGCCCCTTGCAAGGCAATTTATTCAACGTCAAACAAACCGTAAGTTTGGTTGGAGCTCCCAATGTTTGCGCCGCTGTAAATGTTGCCGATTCATCCAAATTTATCACCACCGGTGATGTTACCGGAGATATCACTCTTGGCAAAGATGCATCTTTGGGCATCAAAGGAAATCTTATTGGCCAGCTTACCAGCCAATCCTATGCCCAAATTTTTATCAAAGGGATCCTAAAATCTACTGATGAAACCAAACTAACCGATGATTCGGCTGGCATCTTATTTGGCTGTAACTCCAGGGTCAAAATAATGGGCGGCATCATTGCCGAAACATCAGATATCATAATTAAGCAGCGCTCCATTTTGGACACTCCTTATATTAAACTGGTATCCACCACCAACAACCCCAACATGACCAACATGCTAAGCACCATTCATCTCCAAAAATATTCCAAGATTATCAGCATTCTGGATAATACCGAATATTTAATGACCGAAAATACCGACATCAGTTGTGATGATATGTACCTCACCCATTTGGGATCATCTGTTGAAACCAAGCAGCAGTCCTTAGTTCTTGAGCCCTCCAATCTTCTCAAAGACCAATGGCAATGCGGCAAACTCTCCCGCAAGCAACAAGAATGTAATTAGTTATTTACATTTGGCGAATAAATAGTTTGCGGGTCACTGGGATTGCTCATCACATTTACATCTTGCTCAGGATATGACTGGATATCATATATTCTTCCGTTTGCCTCGGTAACGGTATTTTGAAAATCTTGTCCAAGTTCTTGGGCTTCTTCCGGCAGGCTGTTATTGCTTCCGCTATTTGGCGCTACCGTATTCTGCTCGCTCAAAGCATTTGGATCGGCAATCGGCTGGGAAATATTAGCATTGTCCTGTACAGGTTGGTTGGTCATTTCTGCCGGCACATCAAACACCTGCGGTGGTGTATTAGGCCCCACAATAGGGTCGCCAAGCGGATTTTCTGCCCCTTTGGGCTGTTCCACCACAAAAGTATTTTGTCCTCCATCAGCCGTAGCTGCCGCTCCAAAAACCACTGTAGGATCTTCATTATTTTGCGCCTTGGCAACATTTATACTACCAACCAGAGCTGCCGCTATCATTGTCACAAATATACTCATCATCATCTCTCCTTAATTTGTTTGGAGTAGATATAATCATTTTCTGCCCAGCCAACAAGTAATCATCACAAAATTAATGATTTTTAAGTAATTTTATGCTATGATTATAACAATATTTAAGGAGATAATAGATGGAAGGAATCGGAGCAATAAGTTCTTATGCATTGGCCATGCAGCAACTGCAGCTCAATCTCATCAAACAAACTGCCGAAATGCAACAGCAGGTAACCGAGATTTTGCTCAACCCCGACCGCATGGTTACTGCCTCAAATGATAAGGGAACCGTTGTTGATGTCAGCATCTAAAAAGCTATCATCATCAAAAAAGACATCGACAAAACAAAAGCAATAAAATATTTTACAAAATTCCACAAAGCCTTGCCCAACGTGGCCGGCCAATCGATTTCTATGCCGCCTTCCTTATATATTTTGGCAAAGACTACCGTATATAAAACTGCCACCACCGCAATTACCCCATAAAAATGATAATCACCAAACAACTCACGTATTGTTTCCGGCTGCAGCTTTATTACCGCAAAAAAACCGGAGATAATCCCCAATATCACCAAAGGATTAAATATTGCTCCGGTTGTAAATAAAGATATCAAACCTTTAATCATCTTAACCTAGCTCATCCATATTCTGCGGCTAAGATAACGAGTCTCTCCTTTGGCAAGCGATATCGGCCACACACATCTTGTTGTTCCGGCGGATTTGCCCGTTTGCCCCTCTTTTATTGAATGTTGAACTATGGCAGCGATTCCCCTGCTTTGGATTCTTGGGCTTTTATCCCTGCTCCAATCAAAAAAACTTTTATCAATACTCTGCCTCATTATCTTAAAGCTCCTTTATACAAAAATCACTATATTAAAAAAGATATGGCCAAAAGGTAAATAAAATATTAATATGTCCGGTTATGCACTTTTAGCCAAATCTTCAATTTTGTTCCACAATTTTTGCCCGCAAGATTTCACCAAGTTTTCGTCATCGCCGCAAACCCACACTCTTATTTTTGGCTCTGTACCAGACGGATGTATCACCACTCTACCGTGCCCAATCATTTCTTGGCTGGTACAATCCAATATTTTTGCCAGTCCTGCATCAGAAGTAATTTCTTTTACTTGCGCCATATTTTTTACCGCAAAATTTTCAAAATACAAAAAATCTTCCTTAAACAAAGGAAATATCTCGCTTGATTTTTGGCCTAATGCAACCAATCCTTTTATCAACATCAAAGCCGTCATCATGGCATCTCCTGATTTTACATAATCAAGCAAAACGATATGCCCCGATTCTTCACCGCCGATCACACCGCCTTTTTCTTTTAACAGCTTAATGACATGACGTTCACCCACCGCCGAGACATAATATTCCAAACCAAGAATATTTTTGATATATCTCTCCAATCCGGTATTAGACAATTTGGTTGAGACAATCGGTCGTGATCTGTTCTCACCGCTTTGTTGTAGATATTTTGCCAAAAACGCTATCAGCTGATCACTTTTTATCAAAACGCCTTTTTCGTTACAAACTTTAATTCTATCCCCGTCACCGTCAACGGCAATACCTAAATCTGCCCGTTGATTTTTGGCCTCTTCAAGCATTGCCTCAACATGTTGCGATCCGCAGTCTTTATTTATGTTATAGCCATCAGGCGAAACTCCGATTGCAACAACCTCGGCACCGGCTTGGCGCAAAACTTCCGGCAAAATATTACTGAAACATCCGTTTGCACAATCAACCACGATTTTCATTCCGTTCAATTTTACATTGCCGAACAAATTTATTGCTTGTTGCATATATTTTTCAACAATCGAAAAATTTTCGGTTATTTTTCCGATTTTATTTTTATCAAAAGAAAAGTCATTTTTTTCGATTAATGTTTCAAGCTCGGCCGTTGTCTCATCCGAAAACTTATCCCCATTCGGTGCAATCAGTTTAATGCCGTTATCATAATATGGATTATGTGATGCCGTAATCATCAAAGCCATATCAACACCCAAAGTATCAGCAAAAGCTGTTACTGTAGGTGTCGGAATAACCCCAAGCCTTATCACATCTATCCCTTTGGCAGTAAAAGCTGCACAAAGTGATGCCTCCAACATATCGGCAGATATTCTAGTGTCTTTGGCAATCGCCACTTTTTTCTTATCTGTACAAACAATTTCTGCTGCGGCGCACCCCAGTCTAAACGCAAATTCTGCCGTCATCGGAAATTCATTGGCCACGCCTCTTACGCCATCTGTGCCAAACCATTTATTTTTTGTCATGATAACATCCCTCTCATCAAAACTCACAATAGACCTGAGTCTAAAACACTCTGCTTCAAATACCAAGCAAAATCTCGTTTTATCACAAAAAACAGTTGTTACTAAATATTACAAATGATTTTTATGCAAGGGAGCATATTTTTATTGACAAGCCAACCTTGCTAGTATATAAAATGCGGCATTAAGCAAGCCGACATAGCTCAGTTGGTAGAGCAACTGATTTGTAATCAGTGGGTCGGGAGTTCGAGTCTCTCTGTCGGCACCATTAAAAACAAAATGCGCCTTTAAGAGGCGTTTTTTTGTTTTTAAAGTCGATTGAGATTTGAACTCACGGCCCACATGGGTTGGGCTCGAGGACAAAAAACACCGATGCTCCGGTGTTTTTTGCCGCAAGAGGCGTAGTTTTGTTAGCGAGCGAGTGAAGTGTAAACAAACGAAGCGAGATTTACAAAACAAGTGACCGAAGTGAGTTGGCGAAAAATTATTTGAGCCATACGAACAAGACGAGGACAAAAAACACCGATGCTCCGGTGTTTTTTGCCGCAAGAGGCGTAGTTTTGTTAGCGAGCGAGTGAAGTGTAAACAAACGAAGCGAGATTTACAAAACAAGTGACCGAAGTGAGTTGGCGAAAAATTATTTTGAGCCATACGAACAAGAGCAAGTCTCTCTGCTCTCGCACCATTAAAAACAAAATGCGCCTTTAAGAGGCGTTTTTTTGTTTTTAAGGCTGACATGGTAATAGTAAAAAGTGTCTACATAAATTCAAATTGACTATTGACTTTTCCAAATATTTCTATAATTCTAGAAACATTGAAATAATATATATACAAGAAAGAGAACACATGACAAATAATTTAACCGATATTGCGGCGGTATTTGATGCTTTAAGCAACGAAACACGTTTGCACATTTTTCGTATCTTGGTAGAACATAGCAAAGAAGGAATTACCCCAACGGAAATATCTTATTTGATGAATGATTTTCCCAGAAATACACTGTCATTCCATTTAAGTTTAATGAGCAATGTCGGACTTTGTTCTTCAAGCAAACGAGGCAAACAGATATTTTACAAACCAACCTGCAAGCAAATTAAGGAAATTACCAAATTCTTGCTAACAGATTGTTGTGACGAAGGTTGTTTATGTTAGAAATATTCACAAATTTGGCTGATTGGGCAATTTTGCAAATGGGCCTTACCAAAGAAACTCATTTTGGTTCTGCGGTACATTTCTTTATTGAAGATACTAACCTTACATAAACTTCCACTAGCTAACGCAAGTGGTATTACCTGTTCCGAACTACGTTCGCCCTGCCCAAAGGCTTCGCAAGCCTAACGGCTGGGCAGGTATGTCTACATCTACCTGCTTACGCAGGTAGTGTTACGTTCGAATCATAAAAAAGCTCTCCGCCTTGCGTTGGAGAGCTTTTTTTAATTATTTATCCAAATCAAGCTTAATATGCAGCTCTTTCAGTTGCTGTTCGGTTGGCTCGTTGGGTGCCTGCATCAGCAAATCTTGCGCCTTGCCGTTGAGCGGGAATGCAATCACATCGCGAATAATTTCTTCATCCAGCAACAACATTACCAACCTGTCCACACCATAGGCCGAGCCGGCGTGCGGTGGTGCCCCGAATTTAAATGCATTAATCATCCCGCCGAATTTGTTATCAACCACGCTGTTGTCATAACCGGCAATTTCAAAAGCCTTATACATAATCTCTGGCTGATGATTTCTAACTGCTCCCGACAACAGCTCCACACCGTTGCAAACAAAATCATATTGATAAGCCAAAATATCCAATGGATTCTTATTAAGCAAAGCATCCATTCCGCCTTGCGGCATTGAGAACGGATTATGTGAGAACTCAACAGCCCCGGTCTCTTCATTTTCCTCATAAAACGGAAAATCAACAATCCAGCACATCTTAAACGAGTTTTTATCAACAAGCCCCAGCTCTTCGCCGACTTTATTGCGCAAACGACCGCTGAATTTATCAAACTTCATTCCTTTGCCAACCATAAAGATAATTGCATCACCGGCTGCCACACCAAAATTAGCTTTAAGTTCGCTCATTTTCTCTTCTGAAAGCATCTTGGCAATACCCTTTGCTCCGGCCGCAGCCAAAGCCACATAAGCAATACCGCCCATTTCCTCTTCTTTGGCAAACGCATCCAATTTATCAAAGAAAGAACGAGGCTTTTCGGCCATACCTTTAAGCACCATTGCTTTAACCGTTTTGCCCTCTTTAACCATATTATCATAGACGCCAAAACCGCTATTACCAAAGAAGCTCGTGGCATTTTGCAATACCAGCGGGTTGCGCAAATCTGGCTTATCAGAACCATATTTGGCCATCGCCTCACGGAATGGTATATGCACGAACGGTGCCTTATCAACCTTTTTACCATTGGCAAATTCATTAAAGATTGTTCCCAAAGTGTGCTCAATTACCTCAAACACATCTTCCTGTGTGGCAAAGCTCATTTCCATATCCATCTGGTAGAACTCACCAGGTGAGCGATCAGCCCGCGGATCCTCATCTCTGAAACAAGGTGCTATTTGGAAATATTTATCAAATCCCGACACCATCAACAACTGTTTAAATTGTTGCGGAGCCTGCGGCAAGGCATAAAACTTGCCCGGATTAAGTCTTGACGGCACCAAAAAGTCGCGTGCACCCTCCGGCGATGAAGCCGTTAAAATGGGGGTTTGATATTCGGTAAATCCCTGTTCTCTCATTAATTCTCGTGAACGTTGAATAACCGCCGAGCGCAACAAAATATTTTTATGAATTCGCTCTTTACGCAAATCCAAAAAACGATATTTTAATCTGATTTCCTCTGGAGCGTCATCTTCCACCGCAATTTGAAACGGCAATACCTCTGCTGCCGAATACAGCACCAAATCGGTTACTTTAATCTCTATCTCACCGGTTGGCATATTTTTATTGATACTTTCGCGCAACACAACTTCGCCGTCGATTCCTATCACCGACTCAGGTCTTATAGCCTCAATCTTGGCAAACAAATCAGAGCTGCTGTTGAACACACATTGAGTAATACCATAATGATCTCGCAAATCGACAAAACACAAATTGCCCAAATTACGTTTACGTTGTATCCAACCGGCCAACTTCACTTTTTTGCCGATATCTTCTCTGCGGAGCTCGCCGCAGGTATGTGTGCGATAAGTTTGCATCATCAAAACCTCTGTTAAAATTGTCACAAGTTCTTTTTCTTTTAGCCCCAAATCTCTCAAAAATCAACCATAATAAACGATTTTGCGCGTAAAAATTCATTTTGAAATTATTTGCTTAGCCCATATTAAATCAAAATTAAATTTATTGGATTATAAATTGATGTAAAGTTAATGTTTTATTGTGAAAATATATCATGCAATTTATTGAAACCACTGCCGATTTAAACAACCTGTATAACAGCCTTTTGAGCCAAGAATTTATCTGTATTGATCTGGAGTTTTTGCGCGAACACAGTTATTTTGCCAAGCTTTGCCTCATTCAAATTGCCTCTCCTGACATTTCTGCCATTATTGATCCGCTTTCGCCCGAGCTTAATTTGCAAAGTTTTTTTGATCTAATGCAAAATTCTGCCATCACCAAAGTATTTCATTCCGGCCGCCAAGACCTAGAAATTATCTATCATCTAAGCGGCAAAATTCCCTTTCCGCTGTTTGACACGCAAATTGCTGCCCAAGCGGCCGGTTTTGGTGAAGCCATAAGCTATGAAAATCTGGTCAATCACATTTTACATATCAGCCTTGACAAAAGCTCTCGTCTTTCCGATTGGAGCAAACGCCCTTTAAGTCAATCTCAGCAAAAATATGCTCTTTCCGATGTAACGCATATGGTTGCAATCTATCAATACCTTAAATCTTGGCTCACCGACCATAATCGTCTTTCTTGGATTCAAGAAGAATTAGACGCTCTGCAATCCCCCTCGCTTTATGTAACTTTACCCCAAGATGCCTGGAAACGCATACGCCACCGCTCGCACAATGCTTTTTTCTTAACAGTCCTGCGCGAACTTGCCGCCTGGCGCGAACAACGCTCCATCGACAAAGACACGCCCCGACAATCATTGTTAAAAGACGATGTTTTGCTTAATATTTGTGCCGCCATGCCCTGCTCCAAGCAAGAATTGGCCTCGGTCAGGGGAATGCGTTCCGATTTGGCTTTGGGCAAACTGGGCGATGAAATCATCGCTGTCTTGGATGCTGCAAAAAAAATTGATAAAGCTTCATATGTCGTACCTCCCCGGCCGCAAGAGATTCCCAACACCGACACTTCTTTATTGGAGCTCCTGAAATTATTGCAAAAAATCGTTGCGCGCGAACAAAAAATTATCCCGCATATGTTAGCCGATGACGATGAGCTCAAATACTTTTGTCATAACCACGACTATGATGCCTCGTTTTTACATGGCTGGCGCTATGAAATATTCGGCTATCTGGCCCAAAAGATATGCCGTGGCCAAACAGCCATAGCCTATAATCCCGACACCAAACTTTTTGATTTCATCACAATATCAAAATAATTGACTTAACAAAAACAAAATTTTTGTAACTTTTCCGTCTTTCAGGCTATAAAAAATCGTTTGTGATTTTCGTCTTGTTTCGACCAAACCTTTGGCCCTCAAAACTGCCAAATGCTGTGATAATGCCGACTGGCTGAGTTGCACCATTTTTTCAATTTCACCCACGCTATATTCTTGCTCGGCAATATGATACAAAATTTCCAAGCGTTTTTCATTTGCCATTGCCTTTAGCACATTTGCCATCTTAGTTATTTTTTGATTTTCCATCTTCTGTCACCTCATTCCTTTCCTCATGCTAATTTAGCAATTAATCATGGTTTATTTAAGTCCTCTAAAGCTATTTGATAGATATACTTAGGTATTGCTAAACCGAATTAAATGATTTAACATCGTTTCCGAAACAATACCAACTTACGAGATAAAACTATGGAAAATAATGAATTACAAAATTTGAGTTTTGAAGATGCTCTGGCCAAACTTGAAAGCATCGTCCAAGAGCTTGAAAGCGGCAAGATCAAACTTGATGACGCCGTTTCTGCTTATGAACAAGCCACCAAGCTCAAACACTTCTGCGAAGAACGTCTCAACTCGGCCAGGCTCAAGATTGAAAAACTCGAGATTACTCCAGACGACAAAGTAAGCTCTTCGGAGTTTGAAGTTCCGGAGGCATAAGAATGGCAGATTTTGCAGAAGATCTCAAAAACTTCAGTACCGATTTTAATAATCGACTGGCAACCCTTTTTCGTTTTCCAAACGGGGCCGAACAACGCGTATCCCAAGCGATGTACTATTCTTTGATGAACGGTGGCAAACGGCTGCGTCCATTTTTGGTCTACCAAACCTCACAATTGTTTGATGTCATACCGGATCAAGCTTTTTGGGTTGCGGCCTCATTGGAAATGTTGCATACCTACTCGCTCATTCATGACGATCTTCCTGCCATGGACAATGATGATTTTCGCCGTGGTAAGCCTACCTGTCACAAACAATTTGACGAGGCCACGGCCATCCTCGCCGGAGACGGACTGCTTACTTATGCTTTTGAAATTTTGGCCCAAGCCGAAAATATTAAAGATGAGATCAAAGTTCGTCTTTGCCGATTACTTGCCGAACGAGCCGGCGCTTTTAACGGAATGATTGCCGGACAAATGCTTGATTTGCAAATTGACCGCTCGCCCCAACTTTCATCAGCAGAAATAATCAAACACATTGAAGAGATGAAAACCGGTTGTCTTATTGCCTATGCCGCCCAAGCCGGTGCAATACTCGGGCAGGCCTCAACCAAGCAATATTCTGACATAACATCCTATGCCCGCAAAATCGGCATAGCTTTTCAAATTTCCGATGACATTCTTGATGTAACCGGCGATTCTTCCCTTATGGGCAAGACACTTGGCAAAGACACAGCTCAAAACAAACTAACTTTTGTTTCGCTCTATGGCCTTGACAAGGCCCGGCTTATTGCTGCCGATTTAATTGATCAGGCCAAACAAGAACTCGCCTCGTTTGGTGACAAAGCATCTCCGCTAAAGCAACTTGCCGATTTTATCATAAGCCGCAACTTCTAATCAGCCTCAATAAAAGTCAAATATACATATTTGGTCGTCGGAGCCGGATTCTCCACTACCAAATTGAGCGGAATTTTGGCATGCGATTCCACGACTTTGGTCTCGCTTTCTCGATTTTGGCTCTGCAACAGGACTGTATCTTTATCAAGCATCTCAATGTGAATCATCGGCAACGCTACATCGCGTTCGGAATTATTATATACAAAGCCCTTAATTTCCAAGCGGCTAACCTCATCATCAAAAAATTCCCATCCTATATTTTGAAATTCCAAGCCTTCTCCGGGAATTTTGGCATTGATTCCAAAAACCTTGTACAAAGAATTCAAAGCAGGAATTTCTCTTACAATCTGATACCGATTATTAAACAACGACAACAACACAAACACCGTCACAAATAGTGCTACATATGCCCACCTTATTTTAAAATGGAATCCCAAGATGTTTTTAATCTGCAACCACAACTTTTCATAAAACGGCAACTTTTTTTCTTGCTCCATAAGATGTTCTGTGTGTTCAGACAAACGCATAAAAATATTTTCAAGATTAACATTTTCATCACTATCATCGGATGTTTGCTGTTTTACCGCATCTTCTTGCTCTTGCGCATCCAAGGCCGTATCAAGATTATTTTCGTTTGTATTGGCGTCTTCCGGCTCATCAACCTTTTCTGTTACGACATCTTCTTCATGCATCCGTTCATAATTATTCACAACATCTGTATCTATGTGAGTATTTTCATCCGATGCATCATCTTTTTCGTCTTGTTCTTTTATAGCTGGAGTTTCGTCGTTTTCTTCGCTCATCGCGGCATGCAGCAACTCAAACGGCTCTGCCTCATCATTATTTTCGGCAGTCTTTTCCGCCCAATTTGCCTCAGCAACCGCAAATATTTCACCGCAGTTACTGCATTTTAATTTTTTAGCCTGATCTTCTATCAACTCTTCGTCGATTTCATATCCGGCACCACATTTAGGACAATAAATATGCATCAAATCTCTCCATTCAAACCAACTATAAAATGAAAAAGATTTTAATCAAAGAAAAAAAACACTTTATTAAATAATTAATTGACTATATCTTATATTGCGAAATGGAGATTTTCTGTGTCAGATCAAAATAACAATATCATTGAAATGAATAATGTCGGCATTCGCTATGACCAAGGCCCAGAAATATTAAGCGATATCAAACTTTCGCTTGCGCAGGGTTCTTTTCATTTTTTAACCGGTCAAAGCGGCGCCGGTAAAACTTCGCTTTTGAGTCTTATGTACCTTGCTCAAAAGCCAAGTCGCGGGCAAATCAGCGTATTTAACCACAACATCAATTTTACCAATCGCGATCAATTGGCGTCTTTGCGGCGCCACATCGGAGTCGTTTTTCAGGATTTCCGCCTGATTGAACATTTGTCTGCCTTTGACAATGTTGCTCTTCCCCTTAGGGTAAGCGGCATGGACGAGCGAGAGATACGCAAACGCGTTACCGAGCTTTTGACCTGGGTTGAACTTGATGCCCATATGTCCGATAAAACCTCTACACTATCTGGTGGAGAAAAACAACGTGTTGCGATAGCTCGCGCTGTTATCAATCGTCCGGATCTTTTGCTTGCCGACGAACCAACCGGTAACGTCGACAACATAATTGCCGGCAAATTGATGAAACTGTTTGTCGAGCTTAACAAACTTGGCACCACGGTTGTCATTGCCACCCACTCAGACAAAATAATCAACGATTTTCCATATCCAAGACTACATTTGCAAAACCGCGGCCTCCATATATATTACCCGGCCGACACTTCTGTTTTGAGAGGCATCAATGTCTGAGAACATATACATTTCCCGCAAGCAGGAGCTTCCGCTCAAAGGTGAAAACACTTCTGTATTTTTGCAAGTAATTATTTCGATTGCGGTTTTTATCTTTGCTATAACTTTGTCTGGTGTCTTATCTATCGATTCGATGATCAATAATTGGAATCGCAGTATTCTGGGGTCTCTTACCGTTCAAATAATCCCCACCGATGAAACCGACAAAGACAAGGCCAAAGCGGCTGCTTTAGCCTATCAAGAAAAAGCTGTCGAATTTTTGCAGTCGGTCAATGGTGTCCTCAAAGTAACACCTCTTTCGGATGAACAACTAAACGAACTTCTAAGCCCCTGGCTCGGTGATGAGGTAAACATCAACGATCTTCCGGCTCCGCGCATTATTGATGTCAAAATTTCTCCCGATGCCGATATTGATTTTACACAGCTTGCTCAAGATTTGGCCGTTGCCTCTCCGCAGGCTTCCTTAGACAACCACAAGCTTTGGCTCAACAAACTTATTGCTTTTGCCGACGGCCTAAATCTTATTGCCTCCACGATTTTGCTTTTGGTTGCGGCAATTACTTCCGGAGCAATTTTTTATACCACCCAAATGAGCTTGGGGCTGCATCATAACATAATTGAGATTCTTCATATTGTCGGTGCCAAAGATGCCTATGTTGCTCAACAATATGCCAAACGCATGGCCTTTTTGGGCTTTATGGGTGGTGTCATCGGCCTTTTATTTGCCATTCCTTCCATCTTTTTCATCGGCAATTTGGCTGTTGACATTGAGGGAGGAATTATTAGTGAGGCCGGGTTAAGTATTTTTGATTGGTGCATCATTTTTGCCTTACCGTTATTTTCGATGTTAATTGCAATGCTTACGGCTTATTATACCGTAAAGAAAACACTAAAGAAGATGCTATGATCAAAAGAATATGTCTCTTTGCAGGTCTTGCCGTATTATTGATTTGGCTTATTGGCTTTTTTGTTTTTGCCTGGCAGATCAATCATTTTTCTGCTGACACCGCAGATAAGACCGACGCCATAATAGCACTCACCGGTGGCCGCAACCGCATTACCGAAGCAGTCAATCTCTTATCCCATGGCCGCGCCGATCGCCTTTTTATATCAGGTGTCGACAAAGACATTTCCCTGCATGACATTCAAGCGACCCAACGCTTTTCTGTTCCACGCAAAAACAATATAGATATTGGCCACAATGCATCCAATACGGTTGAAAACGCACAAGAAACCACGCAATGGATTAAAAAAAACCATATCAAGTCGATTCGGCTTGTTACATCTAATTACCATATTTTGCGTTCTTTAACGGAATTTCGCCGCTGCAATCCCGATCTTAAGATTATATTGCATCCGGTTTATTCCGAAAACATCGAAAAAAAATGGTGGACGAGTTGGCAAACTTTCTCGCTTATTTTCAAAGAATATAATAAATTTTTATATGCTTATGTAAGAAATTTATTCTAAACCCCAAACATCTGAAGGATTATCATGCTGTTTATCCGCTCTCTTATTTTTAACATATTCTGTTACGGCATCATTGCCATTGGTTGCATAACCAACTCAATTGTTGGCTTATTTTCACGCAATGCCACCATGAAATTTTGGAATTATTTTTTCATTCCGGGCATTGTCTTGTCCCTAAGATACATTGCCGGCATCAAAATAGAAATCCGCGGTCAAGAATACATCAACCAAACATCTGGCATCTATGCCAGCAAACACGAATCTGCTGTTGAAACTTATGTCTTAAGCAACTACCTCAAACGAGCCACTTTTGTCATGAAAAAAGAGCTGACGTATATTCCGATTTTTGGGTGGGCACAGGCGCTCTATGGTATGATTCCGATTAACCGCTCGGCTGGTTCTGCAGCCATGAAAGACATGTTGCGCCACGCCCAAGCAATGAACCGCGACCATCGCCCGATTGTCATTTTTCCAGAGGGCACTCGCCGTCGCCCTGGTCAACCTCCGGTTTACAAACCAGGTGTTGCTCTTTTATATCAGCATCTTGCTCTGCCTGTCATTCCCATCGCCTCAAACACCGGATTTTTTTGGGCCAAAAACTCCTTTTTCCGCTATCCGGGCAAAATAATTTTTGAATTTTTGCCCCCCATAGCCCCTGGCCTCAACAAACAACAGTTTATGGAAAAACTGCAAAATTCTATTGAACAAAAATGCCATGAACTTAATATGGAAACCATAAGAGAATATCCGCACTTACAAAAAATGCTTTATACACAACAAGGATCAAACTAAGTGAAAAAATTCATCTTGCAATATTTGGGTCTTATTTGGAGCAATATTTCCAAGCCGTTTACTTTCATCAGACATCGTGTTGCGGCGATTTTTGCTTGTCTGTTTTCTTTCTGCATAGTTTTTGGCGGCATTTATATCACGGCATCACGTACCATTGCCATCAAACAAATCCGCTCCGAAATGGTCAAAACAATTGGCTGGCTTAATGAAATAGGCCTTGATATATCTTATGACAAGATAGAGTTTAATTCTGTTTTCTTTTTTCCTCTGGTTACCATTGACAATTTTCAAATTTACAACATCAAGGGCTTAACCTGGACTTTGCGCTTTGACAAGATAAACGCTTATCCCAACATTTTCGGTGCAAAGCGCATTCGTTTTACCTCTGAAGGCGGCGGCAAATTTATTTTCAACGACTTTCTTTCCGACATGAGCAGCGCTCAAACATTTCTTGATATTACCGCCGGCACATCTGGTTTCGAAAACCTTATGTTTCATTCTGAAGATATAAACATCCACGATTTTGCCAAAATAGAAAATATTACCTACTTGTTGGAAAGCCTGCCACAGACCAGAATTGATACCAACTCATCAATAACTCTTCCATCTTTTGAAAGCTTGTTTGAGGTTAACAATGTTGAGATTAACGGCCTGCTCAATTATCCGTTATCATCTCACCTTACCTTGCTCTATGCCAAAGCCAACATTATCGGCCGGGTTAATCCCGATTCCAGTTTGCTTACGACCTTAGAAACCTGGCTACATGACGGCGGTTTCATCGAAATACCCAATTTAATCGTCCAATGGTCTCCGTTGACCCTGGTTGGACGTGGCGATATTAACTTTAACGAAAAACTTTCTCCGCGGATTAATTTCAATACCTCGTCCAAGGGCATCTTGCGCCTTCTGCAAGATCTTCAAGAAAACAATTTCTTAGAGAGTAAAAATGTTTTTGTTGCCAATATCTTGCTTTCCAACAAGGCCTACAAACTAAACCCTGAAGACAGCGAAATGACAGTTTCAACGCCAATAAGTTATTCCGACGGTAAAATCTCAATTGAAAATTTGACTATCAAAGATTTTAACAAGTAACCTTCGCAATTAAAACTTTGGCTTGTCCATATTTGCGTTCGTCTACCGTCTCATAGCCGTCAGGCAGATTACAAATTTCATCATGACAAACTTCTATCAAACAAAGTGCTTGCTTATTCAATAAGTCTTTAAGCGCAATCAACGCTTTTTCGGTCAAATTTTTATGATATGGGGCATCCATAAACAAAACATCAAACTTTTTATCAAGCAGCAATTTTTTTGTGGCATCCGCTTTAACAATACCGATTTTATTTTTTTCATTAGCAAACAATGCCACATTCTTCTGCAAATCTGTCGGATCAATATCCACCAACACGACCTCGGCAAACCCCTGCGATATAGCCTCCAGACCAAACGCCCCACTGCCGGCAAACACGTCAATCAACTTAAGCCCGCCAAAATCACTGCCCAAACGACTGCGTAAAATATTAAACAACGCCTCCCGCGCCTTATCTGATGTCGGTCTTATTTTTTCAGACATCGGAGAGATAAGCTTTTTACCTCTGTATTTTCCGCCGATTATTCTCATATCTCAAACTTATTTCCCAATTGTTCGCGCAATACTTTTTGCGGCACCTCGCGCACTTCACCTTTTTTAAGGTTGCCAAGCTGAAACGGTCCATACGACAGCCTAATAAGTCTTGATACCTCCAACCCCAGATATTTCATTACTTTTCTGATCTCACGGTTTTTACCCTCGGTCAATGTAACAATAATCCACGAATTTGCCCCCATAGTTGTTTCAATCTCGGCTTTAATCGGACCATATTCAACTTTATCAACCATAATTCCGTTTTTCAATTTATCAAGCATTTCTTTAGTAACTTTGCCAAAAACTCTGACCTTATACCGCCTGCTCCAGCCGTTTGAAGGCAATTCCAACTTGCGTGATAATTCACCGTTATTGGTCAACAGCAACAATCCTTCAGAGTTCAAATCGAGCCTTCCGACCGAAATTACACGAGGCAAACTTTTCGGCAAATTAGCAAATACCGTCGAGCGACTTTTCTCATCCTTATGAGTTGTGACCAAACCGGCAGGTTTATGATAAAGCCACAATCTAACCTTTTCTGCCTGGGGCAATTTTTCACCGTCCAGCAAGATTTTTTCGTCTCCAGTCACATTTACTGCCGGATTAACAACAACCTCGCCATTAACAGTCACTCGTTGTTGTTTTATTAGCTCTTCAGCGTCTCGTCTGGAGCACACCCCGGCATGCGCCATAAATTTTGCAATTCGCATTGACATTTTTTTCTTTCCTTTTTTTATTTCTTCTATCATAATCTTTCAAAAATACAACAAAAAAGGTATATTTCATGGATGACGCCTATTACATGCAACAAGCTCTTATTTTGGCAAGACAAGCTTTTTCAGCCGACGAAGTTCCGGTTGGTTGCGTAATTGTCTCTCCCTCAACCGGAGCCATCATATCTTCCGCCCACAATCTCAGTCAACACAGTGCCGATGCCACTGCCCATGCCGAGGTTTTGGCCATAAGAGATGCCTGCCAAAAGCTCGGGCAAAATCGTCTGCGCGATATGAATATGTACGTTACATTGGAACCTTGCGCCATGTGTGCGGCTGCCATTTCATTTGCCCGCATCAATCACCTGTTTTTTGGTGCCTATGACGAGAAAGGCGGTGCGGTTGTCAACGGCATCAAATTCTATGACCAACCTACATGCCATCATCGTCCACAAGTAACTTGTGGCATTTTGGAAGATGAATGTTCTGCTTTATTAAAACAATTTTTTCAAGCCAAACGCACTAAAAAATAAGCTATAATCTATTATTAGCTCATCTGTTGCAAAATATCCAAAATTTGCATTGGATTTTCGGCTAAATATTTAGCCCCGGCATTCAAAAGATCTTGTCTGTCTCTAAATCCCCACAACACACTTATGCAATCAAGCCCCGAATTTTTGGCAGTGGCCAAATCTACCTCGGAATCACCGATATACACGGCCTCATTTTTAGCGGCATTAAGCTCTGTTAATGCCAAATCCACCATATCAGGAGCAGGTTTCCGCTTTATTCCCTCTCTCTCACCCAAAGCCACATCAACAAATGGATAATAATCTTCAGCCAATTTTTGTACAGCCATATCAATTTTGTTTGAAACGATAGCCTGTTTATATCCTTTTTTCCGCAGTATTTCCATCACCTCGGCAATTTGCGGATACGGCCTGGTTTTATCGTTCATATGCAAATTATAATACTCCTTAAACACCCTCAAACAATCATCAAATTTTGGATTGTTTCTGCCCTCGGGCAATGCTTGTTCAATCAACAATTTCAAACCATTACCCAACATTGCTTTAATTTCTTGATGATTAAAAGTTCCAAAACCAGATTTTTCCATGGTATAGTTAACACTGTCCCGCAAATCATCAAGTGTGTTTAATATTGTTCCATCCATATCCCAAATAATCGTGTTTTTCATTTTCTGCCTATTCTTAATTTCAAATATCAATTTTTATTCATATCAAGAGATAGCATAAGCCAAGTTTTGCATAAATCAATAAAATAAATTTTTTATGATGACAAATACGCCCTCATCATCTATATTTATAAGCCACAACATATCTTTAGGCAACAGTAATGAAAATTTATCAGGTGGGCGGCTCCGTCCGCGACAAAATAATGCATCTTCCCGCTCACGACATCGACTATGTCGTAGTCGGCTCAACCCCGCAAGAAATGTTATCTTTGGGTTTTAAGCAGGTTGGCAAAGGTTTTCCGGTTTTTATCAACCCCCAAGACGGCTCGGAATATGCCCTTGCCCGCAAGGAGCAAAAATCAGGCACTAAACATTGTGATTTTAGGTTTGAATTTTCGCCCACAATCAGCCTCAAAGAAGATCTAATCCGTCGCGACTTTACCTGTAATGCTCTTGCCTTGGACAGAGACACCAACCAGATCATCGACTACTTCAACGGCCAACAAGATATCAAAGACGGCATTCTTCGTCACATTAGCCCTCATTTTGCAGAGGATCCGCTCCGAGTTTTGCGCATGTGCCGTTTTTCAGCCCAGCTCAATTTTAAGATAGCACCGCAGACCATGTCGCTTGCCCGCCAAATGGTTAATGATGATATGTTATCACATCTTTCGGCCGAACGTATCTGGCAAGAGATATATCGCGCTCTGGAGACAAAAAATTTTGCTATATTTATCACCACCATGCAAACCTGTGGCGCCTTAGACAAGATATTGCCCGAGGTTGCAGCTCTTTTTGCAACGCCCGAGCGCTTAGACTATCACCCCGAGGGCAACTCCGGCGCGCATACTCTGCTCTGCCTAAAAAATGTCGCTTTGCAAAGCCCCAAGATAAAGTTTGCCACCCTGCTGCACGACATCGGCAAAACCCTCACCCCAAAAGACGCTCTGCCGCATCATCCCGGACATGACAATGCTGGCTCCAAACTAATCAGTGACATCTGTTCTCGTCTTAAAGTGCCACATGAATATAAAAACTTTGCCATTTTGTGTTGTCAAAAACATATGAAATTGCACTTGGTCCATCAGATGAGAATGGCCACCTTGGTTGATTTTGTCGCATCTCTTGGCAAAGATATCAACGATTTTATCACCGTTTGCCAAGCCGATTTTTTAGGCCGCAGTTACAATATCAGTGAGAAAGAGCAAACCGATTTTGCTGAAGATGTTGCTTTTTTGCAAAAAGTTCACGATATTTTATCAAATATCAAAGCCACCGACATGCAAAATTTTGAGCTTTTGCCCAAAGACCAAAGCTTTGGCCCGCGTTTCCGCGAGTTCAAAATTAGCGTTTTAAAACAGAAGCTTAAAATCCAAGATTAAATTTAAACTTGAATCCACAACTATACAGTTATTGATACAAAACTCAACTTTTTTGCCATAGAATTTGATCAGGCGCTGGTAATGGCGGGCAGCAAGCGGAGCGCCCTGCTCCATCAAGACAATCATGTTCATCGATAGTGGCGTTTGCAAGGCCACATCTTGGACACTCAAGGCAACTCGCCTCAAGCAAAATCAGCCTAAAACAATTTGCTTTTTTTAGCAAGCAGTTTTTATTTTTAACCTCAAGCTAACAACTTATGGCACAAGTACAAATGCTTGCTATATTGCCAAAATTATCTTTACAATGTTTTTATTTTGTTCTATCGTGCTTTGTATAAAAACTAACAATACTTAGGAAATTGTAATGAACTGGTGGGAAAATATATCAAAAAACAATGGTAAATACTTAAAAATATTTCTATATATCATAGCTATTTCAATATTGGGTAGCTTTACTTTGGCAAGCGTTATATTTGCGGCCATGATTTTTGGAAATTTTCTTGATTAGTATCCGTGCTGGCATTTTGCAAAAATCTATCGCCTAAATGCCAGCTCGTTTTAATTAAAATAAGGATAATCAAATGACCGAAAAGATTATAATTTGTTTGCATTCTTTGTTTAAATTATCCCTCTTTTATGCTTGGGGTGCGGTTATAGCTATCGCCTTATTTAGTCTGCTTTATATTGTGTTAGCTTGACAATGAAAATGAGGAGAATATAAAATGATACAAAAACTATGGCATGGTCTTATCTTTTCGGCAAAAGCTTTCATCGGCTTTTGTTTGTTGGTGATTTTGGCAATAAAATATAAGGAAGTAACCAATATCAATCCTTATTTGTTATTTGCATATTTCATCTCTCTCATTGCTTGTGTTGCCTCAATAGGACTTACTATTTTTCCCAAGATAAGCAAAATTTCTTATGCGGTCTTTTTTTCAAGCCTGATTATTTTCTTACTGCTAGACAACAGCTCACCGATTAAAGACAGTCTTAATTGCTCAGCAGTCGAGCATGGAACATGGGACAACACACTCAACATCTGCCGGCAATACTAAAAAAGTAACTTTTTCCGGACAAAAAATTAATGTAACGGATAAATATAAAGCCCTAAGCATGATGGCTTAGGGCTAAAAGATATAAACAAACATAAACAAGGAAGGCAAT
>CALXTM010000008.1 GCA_944391415.1 uncultured Alphaproteobacteria bacterium | reverse complement strand
CGTTACAACTCAAACTGGAGGAGCCTAAGTCCACTCCCGCCATTAAATAAAACCGCCGTTTGAGGCGGTTTTTTGTGGCGTTAAGGAGTGCGCGCTTGGAGCCGTGACCTTGTCGCGTGGCGCAAAGTGAGGAGCAGCCAACGATTTGGCTGCGAGGCCTTTGCGGTGCAGAGTTGTTAGCGCGCCGAAAACATTTATGTGCCAATCGGCAAGCGTTACAACTCAAACTGGAGGAGCCTAAGTCCACTCCCGCCATTAAATAAAACCGCCGTTTGAGGCGGTTTTTTGTGTGTTCTTTGTAGCTACAAGTTATAGGGTAAAAATACTTGCATTTAAACCAAAAATAGTATTAAGATTAAGTGTACTGTTTTTTGGTGTGCAAAATGAGACAATGCCGATTTATCATATATTTTATTTTGCTTGTGTTTTTAAGTAGCCCAGCAATTGCGGTTGAATATGTATTTTTTTCGCCGTCTTCTCAGTGCGAAGATGAGATTATTCGGCTTATCAACCAAAGCCGCTACAAGATAGACATAGCAGTCTATGCCATCAACAATGACAATATTGTTGCCGCGCTCAAACAAGCCTTCAGCCGCGGTGTCAAGATAAGAATTTTGACCGACCGTTTGCAAGCATCCAACAAAAGCTCGAAAGCAAGGGAGCTTTATACGCTTGGTTTTGACATCAAGGTCAATTCCAAATACAAAATCGAGCATAATAAATTTGCAATTTTTGATGATAAATATGTCTCAGGCGGATCCTACAATTGGACTAATCCGGCCTCACGCCAAAACAGTGAAAACTGCATATTTTTCAAAGATAATCAGCCGATTGTAGAAGCCTACCGAAATAGGTTTGAATATCTTTGGCAAATAAACACGCAGGAAAAATCAGATCAATGGTTTAACAAACATAAAATCTAAATTATGAAGGGGGAAACATGAAAAAAATATTTATTTATACTTTGTTGTTTTTTTGCTTTACCGAGCTAACCTCGGGCTATCAATATACTCCAATTCCGCAACGATCTGGTTGTTGTTCGCATCATGGCGGGGTTTGCGGCTGTTCGCTGGGAAGGGCCAGATGTTGCGACGGAACACTAAGCCCGTCTTGCGGGTGCTAAACACTAATTGGTTATTTAATATTGATTTTGCTTATTTTTTTGAAAAAAAGCACATGTTGCACAAGACAGAAAAATATGCTATAATATCCATATCGAAACATATTATTATAGAGATATTATATTAAAAAATAAATAAAGATGAAAAATTTTAATTTTGTGCGTCTGCGCGACGCAATGGGACATGGATTTTTTACATCAGTTGTTGCCAAGATGAGTCAAGCCTATCTGGCAACCATACCGGAGAAAGATCTCAAAGCGGACTACAATGCCGTCCAGCAGGCAACCATAGATAATTTTTTGTTCTTTGAACGTGCGCTCAAGGTGCCGTTTGAAGACAAAAATTCTCTGCGTTGCAGCGACCCTGTAGCAGAGCTCACCTCAGGTAGATTTGACAACAACCTGTGGAGCCAATTTGCCCGCACCAGGCTTATTGCCAAGCCCGATGCTTTGGTAGGCATTCCGGCTTTTGACGGCCTCAAAGGGAAGAAGAACGTTCTTTGGGTGCCGCAGAAGTTCATCACCGATGGACTTTGTGGGCTTTCGGCCGGGCAGCAGTCTCTTCCGCTTGAGGCATTTGAGTTCCTCAAAGCCAAGGCGGATATCAGACTGGTCTTCGGCCAGCATTTCAACAAGGTCTCAGACCTTGCCAATGTGGAGAAGACCTGTGCCGAGTATCAGGCCTATCTTCCGGGGAAGAGCGAGCATCCTGAGGTGTTGGGCATACGCGGAGTACAGCACAAGCTGTACTACAATATGTACCGGCAGCTGAATGCATCAATTGGCATTGCCGGCACCCAAACATGGTATATGCTTACCATGTTTCCTGAGATTCCTCAGGTTATCCTCTATAACAAAAAGGGGGTAGAGCGATGGGATCTCATCGGTCAGGCCTATCGCGATGCCGGATATCAAGTCTACCCTTTGGGTTTCGACGAAACCACCGATTTCGCCGAATTCTCAAAAGAGATGGAAATCCTTTTGAACAACATCCTTTAGGGTATGAATGAAAAAAGAAGCTTTGGATTTTTCCAAAGCTTCTTTTTTGTTATTAACAAATTTGTAACCAATCAAGATATAAATATAGCAGTATAGATTAATCAAATTTCAGAGAACTATGTTATGATAGAAATTGTTCTAGACAGCCACGAAGGCAATAATTTTTATGGCAAAGAACGCCCGGTTTTTATAATTAATGACCAGGCCTCATTTAATCGTAGTTCATACAACGAATTGGCTCGTGATTTAGTATCGCGTTTTGCTCAAGAATCGGTTGTGATTGTGCGCAGCCAAGCCAAATCATTTTCGTTTAATGATTTTGCATTGGCTTTGTTTATTGCCTCCTGCCAAATAGACAACAATATTGACTGCGCAGTTCTAAAAGTTGCCGATGCCAAATCGGCAACCGAGGCATATAAGCCATATGTTGCGCTGACAATTGCCATAAAATATATTATGCGTTTAGGACGCGAAGATATCCAGTCGATTTACAAGGATATTTCGACACTTGGCTATTTGGGAATAGACGTAAAGCGCGACTATAGCAACAATAAGTTTTATCTTTCGCTTGCCGGCAAAGGCGATTGTGATATTGTCAAGGCCGATAATCTTACCGATATTTTGGCTGCTGTGGGAACGGCCAAAGCTTTATCGCTTTTACAAATTGGCCGTCCCTTCAAAGCAGAATTTACCTTAAACCAAAATATGGAGTCTTTTGCCGAGGACATTGCCATCGACAAGGTAATATCCAACATCAGACCCTTGCTGAAGTAAGAGCCTTTTTGGTCAATAGTTTATTGAACCGATTAATCACCGTTTCTGCAAACACGCGTATTGGGCTTGATAATATTTGTGGATGCAAATCTTGCGGTTCGATTTTCATAGTGCAGGCAAAATATACAAAATCATCAAAATCAATGGCATATTTCGGGCAGAGCAATTTATATAAATTAATGCAGTCATAACGTATCTTGGGATCAATATAAAGTCCCTTGCTAATTGCTGTCGGGATATTAGCATTAGCCGTTTCGCAAGAGGCATAAGTGTCAGCGGAGTGTACGACCAAGGTGTTGCCAAACCCGACAATGCCCGGATAAATATTGCCTAATTTCTGCAAGGCCTTAAATTCTTCTTCATGTTTTCCGGAGTAAATGCGCCAATTTTTAGGTTTCCGCTCCTCATCTGTTTGTGCAATTTTTTTGCAGTTTTGAAACAGTATTTGCGGGTCTTGCAATGATTTTTCATATAGGAAATCAGTAACATCGTTTGGGGTCCTCGGGCCATTAACAAAAGCCACGCCAAAGCCGCTTTGCACCAGTTTAAGTGCCGATGCATATAATTTTTTGATATAAGCCAAATCAAAAACAATTTCATTGCCTTCGACTCTTCCTCCCAGACAAAAGACCACACGTTTTGATTTAGCGCAAAAAGCATCAATTTTTGCACAAATATCACTTAGCTCATTTTCTTTTTTTAATTTATTAAGTAAGGAGCATAATTCTTTATTTTTTTGTTTAACAAACCTCTGGCTGAAATTATTGATTATTCCAACGGTAATAAGAGCTCTTTTGCGAAGCCTTTTGTTTTGCAACAACCTTATTCTGGTTGCAAAAGTCAATAAGTGTTTGGGAATATTTACCAAATCAACATATTTGTAATTGTGGAGTTTACTGGTCAATACCGTGGTAAATATATATCCCAAATTATGTTCGGCATAATATTCTTTTACGGCCTGGCATAATTTGTCGGTATTTTTTCCGGCCATCAAACTTTCTGTCATGTTATAGACCGTTATAAAAATTCGCGGCGTCGTGTTTGTTTTTTTCATATAAGCATCGAGCATGGCAAATATTTTTTTGCGAAAGTTTTGATAGTTTTTTATATCGGAATATAAGACATTTTTTTCCAGTTGGCTGATATCTGATACTTCTTCTGGCATCAAAAATGCCTTTGACATATCACAGGTTTCACCGGTAATTTCGGCCAAAGCATTCAATGCTCCGATTAGTTGGTTTTGATATCCTTTATCAGGCGACGCATATGCAAATGCCGACAATTCATTAAAATTATTTTCCATATTAGAACTCCCTTATAATCAGAACTTTAATTAGTGTATGGTAAAATAATTAAAAAAATATTATTGATTGGTTAAATATCTAAACTAATTTTTAATAAATACTCTTTATAAATGCAATTCTACAGAATGTGCTAATTTATTTTTTTTTGGAGAACTGATATGTATAATTTTAATGAAGATGCAATTCGAGAAGCTGCATATTATATATGGAAAAACAACGGCTGTCCTGCAAACTCCAGCCTAAGCGACTGGGATGCTGCCATCAATCAATTGGCCTGCAATGCCGGCTGTTTTTTGAAAGCACCGAAGAAAGCCTCTTCGGTAAAATTACTGGTTCCAAACAAAGCAGCCAAAAAAGTATCACCGCTGCAAAATGTCAAATCAATTATCTTAAAACCGGCATCGGCTCTTAAATCATTAGCCTCGGCCACCAAGAAAGCAACCAGCAAAACAGCAGCCCCGAAGAAAGCTGCTGCCAAAACAACCGCCAAGAAAACGGTTGCCAAAGCAGCCCCGAAGAAAGCTGCTGCCAAAACAACCGTCAAGAAAACGGTTGCTAAATCAGCTCCGAAGAAGGTTGCTGCCAAAACAACCGTCAAGAAAACGGTTGCCAAAGCAGCTCCGAAGAAGGTTGCTGCTAAAAAGACGGTTGCTAAAAAAAGCACTGCCAAAAAGTCAAAATAATTTGAGATAAAATCTTATTCGTTTAATCAAAATCTCCGCTTTTGCGGAGATTTTGATTAATGTTTAAATGCAAAATATTTAAACAATATATAGCTCGAGACAGTGGTGCAAACTATAGCCAAAAATTGAGACAAATATACATTAATCTCGGCAATTCTTACAAACACTTCCAACATTACTGCGTTTATAGTATATGCCACAATCCACACGCCGACACATTTTATATATTCGCGCACCCAAACGCCAAAGTCACCTTTGGTACAAAACACAAATATTTTTTGGGTTGCAAAAGATGTAAAAGAAGAAAATACCCAGGCCAGCGTCATCGATAACCAATATTTATTTTCGCCAAGCAACAAGACAAACCCGACATACATCAAATACGACACGGTTGCATTAAACCCGCCCACCAACAAGAAGCGTATTTTGTCAGGCAGTCTAAACCAAAAATTCCATATCCGCCAAAACATTTGTATCATTGTTTAGCTCTTTAAGTCTATCAAAACAGACAACATTTCATCGTTTACGGTAAAGCTCTGAGCATTAAGGCTATAAGCTCGCTGAACTATAATCATTTGCGAGAATTCTTTTTCAATATCCACCGATGAGTTCTCCAACGATTCGGCCACCACAATTCCGTCCGGGTCGACATAATAGCTGTTTCCGGTTTCGCCGTTGGCCTCAAACAAAGTATTGTTATAAGGTGTCAAATTTTCCGGTGCGGTAAACCCGGTTATGGCCAACTGAGCAATAGCAATATCATTATCATTGCTGTAATAGGCGCGCAAAACTCCTTCATCATCAAACCCGACCGAGAGCAAGTTCCCTGACGGAAAACCGTTTTGTTCGATTTTAGTTACTTGTGAGCTTTCGCCATACTGGGTCATTTTTGAGATATCGACATTTACATTACTGGTGCTTCCGTCGTTCCAGGCAATAGCCACATCGATATTTTCCGGCGTTTTGATTGTTCCGTCGGTATTAAATATCACTTCGGTTGTGTTGCCGACGGCAGTTCCGTCTTCCAGTTCAAAAGAAAGCACCCATGAATTTTCTCTTCCCTCAATTTTTTCCAGAACCATATTCAAATTGGCTCCATCATAATTGTTAGAATAGATTCTAATGCTATACACGCTTTTATCGACATCATTTGCCGGAACATTGGCAATTATTGAGGCCTGAGTCGTTTCCTTTTGCGGTATGGTTTGCGGCGCATCAACAACAATATCCGATGCAGTAGTACTAAACCCGCCATCACCATTGTCAATTGCCTGAAATCCTTGAACAAACAATCCGCTGCTCGATACCAGATATGTCACATCGTCTTGGGTTAATTTGGTAAAATCACCGGCTCTGGTATAATAAATATTGCCATATCCGTCGTCCAAGGTGAAAAATGCGTTGCTATTGCCATTGAGTGCAACGTCAAACACATTGCCGGTGTTTTGCAAAGTTCCCTCGATTCCAATGTTAGTACGGTCATAGCATCCCACACCGTCAATCGACACTCTGGAAGACGACAGACCGCTTTGCGTTCCGACATTAAGCCCTGACGACCCAAGCAGGCTATAAAACAAAGTTTCGTTTTGCTTATAACCGGTGGTGTTCATGTTGGCAATATTTTCCGCTACTGTCTGCTGGGCGTGGCTCATGGCATTCATGCCTGTAACCGACGGAATAAAACTGGCCAGTGTCATTTTTCATCCCCTTTATCTACATTAATCCACCAATATATATGCAAATATTGTGCCAAAATTTTGTTTGTTGATGATGCCAAGAATTAACCTGTTGTTTACGATCTAGATGGTATTCTAAACTCGTGCGGAGTAATTGACCGCACGAGTTCTTTTTTAGGTACTTAAAGGGATACAACAGGATGTTGTTTCAAGGATTGAGACATAGCCCTCGGCCCAATATCTGTCGCTGCAAACCCGCCAACAACTGGCGCTCAACTCTTTGTCTTTGGCCGCCCAATCGGCGCAAAGCGTCTTGAGCCTGTTTAATTAAAAAAAGCTCCTTTTTTACAAAGGAGCTAAAGATTATTTTTTTAAGCAGATTTAGTTTTTTTGGTTTTGTCAACCAACATCAAATCAGGTTTTGCCGCTTCTGCCGGAATAGGGCCGCCCTGGCGGATACAATGCCCGTCAATATAAGCCCCCGGCTCAATGGCAATAGTGTTGTGAACGGCATCACCCAACAATTTGGCCGATTTGGCTACAAACAAATTATCGACCAAGGCTTTGCCTTTTAGGGTTCCATATAATTGCAAATTATTTGCGGTGACGGCGCCGGCCACACTTCCTTTAACACCGATAACAAGTTCATCGCAAGCAATATCCCCCTCGACCTGGCCATCGACATGGATAATTCCGTCGCTTACTATATCGCCTTTTACTTTGGTGTTTTCGCTGACAATACTGGGAACCGGAGCTCCGGTAGTACTTTTGCTTAGGCGACGTGCCAGTTTCAAATAAATAAGTCTTTTAAGTCTTTTCATGCTATTTCCCCTTGTCAAAAATTACGATATCTTAGCCTGCATAAAAGGCATCGGATTAACCGGCCTGCCTTGATACAATACTTCATAGTGCAGATGCGGACCGGTAGAACGACCGGTAGATCCGACCTCGCCGACAGCATCATTAATATCAAGGACATCGCCTTCTTTTACATAAATTTTACTCATATGTGCATATTTAGTCTTAAACCCGTTACCATGATCTATCTCAACCAAATTACCATATCCTTTGTTGGAATAGTTGACTCTGATAACTTTGCCTTTGGCCATGGTTTTGATTTTGTTGCCTTGCCTTGAGGCTAGGTCAATTCCCTTATGTCTTGCGGCTTTTTTGTTAAAAGGATCTTCCCTTGTGCCAAATTTTGAGCTTACCCAATAGCTCCAAACCGGTTTTCCGATAGGGACGTATTTTGCCACTTCGCGGTAATATTCCAAATCATCGACAGCCTTATAAATACTGCTTATTTTATCAATAATCACTTCATCTTGGAGTTCAAGTGCCGAATCAGGAACAAATGTGCCCCCCTTGGCTTCGCGTTTTTTAGAGTTTGCCAAAGGGTTAAAATACAAACCTTGTTGCCGCAAAGCACCGTTTACTTTGGTAAAAGCACTTTTAATTTTGCCGATTTCTTTCGAGGCGATGGATTCCACTTTGGCGAACACGTCCAATTCGGCTTGTTTGATATTTTGTACCGCTTTTTCCAGCTCTTTTAATTGTTCACGCAAGGCATCACGTTCGGCGGCGGCCAAATCACGCTGCAAAATAACCTCGTTTATGTTGGCTTTGTCGGTAATGGCCTTGTCGTCTGCCCACGATTTTTCAGCCGTTATTTGTTTGATTTTGTCCTCCACCACCATAGCCTGGCGTTTGTATTTGTCAATTTCTTTGCTTTTATCATTGCTCATAGAGGTCAAAACCTCGTCAATATTTTTTTGAATTGCGACAAAATCACCCATCAAATCGACATATGCATCGCGTGTTTCAACCAGCTCCTGGTCCTTGTTAAGGATAATCCGCCCCGATTTATTATACATATAATAAGCATAAAAGCTCCACGAGGCAATCAAACAAAACATCGTAAGCAAGATTAGCTGCATTTTAGATGAAATTTTAAAAACCATGGCCTTTCCGGCACTTCTGAAAATTATTTCTTTTTCAGAAAAGAACGGCTTTTTTTCCGTATAATGCGGCGAATATTTTTGTTTAAACTTCAACTTTGCCTTATATTTCATTAATCACGGCCCGGTTATTAAAAACGTATTTTGTTTATAACAGAATTTTCCAAAAAATAAACCTTTTTTTAATAACTTATCCAATGGCTGGACCACAGCATTGATTTTCAACAATTAATTATCCGGCAGCTACACCTTTGTGCCAAAACAAAAAAAGCCCGGCTACAAAATCCGGACTTTTCTTTTTTTTGGTAGGGGTAGTCAGACTCGAACTGACACGGCCTGAGGCCACAAGATTTTGAGTCTAGCGCGTCTACCAATTCCGCCATACCCCCAAAAGCTGAAAGCATTGATAATATATTTATTTGTTATAGTCAATAACTTTTTTTATAAAAATAATTTTTTTTAACATTATTCGGCTTTGCCTGAAAGTCCGCGGGCGATATTCATGTTTATATTGATAAGGATATCAAGTTTTTGCGGCTCGGGGTGGGCAATAACGTCCATTGTACGTTTAAAGATAAAAGATGCCAAGTTAAGAATATTTTGTTTTATTTCTTTGGGCTGCGGGCAGTCATCTTCTTTCATGGCTGCAGCCAAAATACTCCACAACCGGCGGTTTCTGTCCAAAGCCTGCAACAGTTCATCTTTGGATTGTCCCCAGTTTTCTTTTGCTTTATTAAGGGCTGATGCAGCTTTGATCAAAGCTCTGGTTTCAAGTTCTGCCTCGTTCATGCCGGCAACTTCAGTTTGGTTATAGCCCTGAAGAGTAGACATATTTAAATTCCTTAAAATAAAAGATTTTTTAACTCTATCTGGATATAATATCCCTAAATTTGTATTCCAATATAATAAACGGCGGAGATAAAAGCAACCATGAAAAAAATACTGCTCACAGTTTTTATTATACTGTTTGGTGTTATAGTGTCTTGGCAAAGTTTTGCTTTTGTCCGTTATGAAGAAAAACGCCCCCAAAAGATTACCGAGCTTGAGATGACAGGTTATATCGATTATGCGCCTTTTGGTTTTGTGGATTATCCGGACGAGGTTGTTTATGGCAGTTTTCACACGGTTTTTCAACCGATGATTGACCAATTTATCAAAGATGCCAACTTAAAAATGCATTATAATTTGCAACAACGCACTTTTGATGATCTTACACAAAAAGTCCGCCAGGGCGATATTGATTTTTTGGTCGGGGCCTATTATCAGACCGAGCTTTTTAAGGGGCTCGACTTATTGTATCCGGCCGTAATTTACAACCCCATCACGGTATTTATGTTGCCCAATCGTATTAACGAGGTAAAATCAACCGCCGATTTGCAAAAGCTCAAAGGTGTTCGCAACAGCAATGAATTTTTCAGCGACTTTGTGGAAAAGAAAGTGGCCGAACTCAACCCCATCGTGGTTGATTCTTCCTATAAAATGTTTGAAAAATTGTTTACCCGCGAGGCAGATTATGTAATTACCAGCTATTATTATGGCATGTTTGAGGCCATAAAATTAGGTATTCAGCAACAAATTGCCGCTTCTAAGCAAAGTTTGTGGAATATTCCGATGTTTGTCGGCGTTTCCAAAACCTCGCGCCATCGTGAGTTGATATCGCGCTATCTGACAAGGTATCTGCAAGATAAAAACAATCTAGAGACAATAAAACGCAATTTGCAAACCATGATAAAAGATTTCGAAACCAAGTATTATGGTGTTGTTCCACCGACTTTCGGTCTGGAAAAACAGGCAGATGAAAATCTCGATAACAAGCTTGACGACAAATAAAAGAGCATATATATTCTTTAGCGCTATGGTTTTATTGGTTCATCATACGACATCGCCGTTTGCCCGCAAGATTCGCCTGCAAATGAGTGAAAAAAAGATGCTCTTCATCCTCAAAGAAGAAGAGCCGTGGAATCTTTCGGCCGATTTATACAAACTAAATCCGGCCGGTGAATTACCTGTCTTCTTAAATGACGGCAATGTTATTGTCGGGCATTATGCCATCTCGGAATATTTGGAAGAGGTTTCACAGGAAATACCGCTTATTTTTGGCTCACCCAAACAAAAAGCCGAGATTCGTCGGATGATTGACTGGTTTGACAACAAATTTTATCGGGAAGTATACCGCAATATTGTGGTCGAAAAAGTTCATAAGCGTTTTGCCAAAGGGCTTGCTCCCGATTCTAAAATCTTAAAGATTGGCTTGAACAATATCGGCTATCACCTTGAATATATTGAGTGGCTTTTGGACAAAAGACAGTATCTGGCCGGTGACGATTTAACATTGGCTGATTTGACAGCGGCGGCCCATTTTTCAATCATTGATTATTTGGGCGATGTTCCGTGGGATGAATTTTCATCCAGCAAATTATGGTATTCAAAAATTAAATCTCGCCCGGCATTTAAGGATTTGCTAAAAGATACCATTCGCGGTATTTTACCGGCACGCAATTATACTAATTTGGATTTTTAACATGAGAAATAGTATTGTTCTGTTTTGTTTGGCATTATGTTCCTGCTCCTATTTTGTTGGAGGATACGGGCAGGTTGTGTATCATTGGGAGCGCGACAATACCGGTGTTCAAAAATTTGCCAGTGATCACGGAGAGTGTCTGCTTGAGGCCAAAGCCATACAATTTTTTCCCGATTATCGCTCTTGGTTTTATACCGAAGAAACCAAGCTTAACACCAGAGCCGATTGGAATTCTGACCGTGGCATTTGGGCAACCTATGTTCCTTATCCGGGGGCTCAGCCGTTGATTGTCAATTCACGCTATGATGATGAAGACATCAGCCCTTGGGAGTATAATCGCTGCATGAAAAACAAAGGATATAGGCCCCGTACTCATGATATTCCGGAGATTACCAATATCAATCTCTATCGCTCTGGACATTAAGGAAATTTTTTGATTAATTGTTTCCTGATATCTCAGTTTATTTTACTACCTATAGCTTTATAAAAATTGATAATATCAAGGTACAAGGCAGCATTGCTGCTTAAATATTCTTGTTCGGCCGCAAGTTTATTTTGTTCGGCCGTTAAAACATCGGAAAAATCAATCAGTCCGTTCTGATATTTGGCAAGACTCAAGTCCAAAATTTCTTGCATGGACGCCATACTGTCTTGAGCCAGGGTGTTGCGTTTTTCTTCTTCTTCCAGAGTCTTCTGTGCATTGCTGATATCGGCAACGGCGGTCAAAATTGCCGCCTGATAAGTTGCCAGCGCTTGTTTGGTGGCAGATTTTTGCAAATTTACCTGATTTATCAACTCTCCCCAGTGCAACAAAGGCAAATTAACTGCACCGGATAATGTATACATATTATAATCCGGGCCAAATATCGGTGATAAAGTTTTGTTTTGATATCCCAAAAACGCACTCAAAGAGACCGACGGAAACAAATTAGCCACAGCCTTGCCGATAAGCGCATTTTGTGCCACCAGTTGCTCCTCGGCGGCTCTTACGTCGGGGCGGTTGCGAATAACCTCAATCGGCATATTGGTAAGGTTAGCAATCTCAAAAACTGGCTTGCTGTTTGGGATGTCTGATTTGCTTTTGCTGATGTCATAGGGCATCTTTCCGACCAAAACTGCCAATGCGTTTTGATAAGCCTTTTCTTGGGCGCGTATTGTAGGCAATTGCATTTTGGTGGTATCAAGGATTGACTGCGCTTGTTTATAAGCCAAATCATCTGCCAATCCTGCGTCATATTGCGCTTTGACAATATCAAAAATTTCTTGTTGCATTGTAAGATTTTTTTCGGTTAAAGCCAGCATTTTCTCGGCCAGTCGCCAGTTAATATAGTTGGCGGCAATTTCTGAGGTCAAAGAGATTTTGACATTATCAAAATCAGCTGCTGCCGCTTTAAGCAAAGCTGCCGCACTTTCGCTCAAGCGCCTTTGTCCGCCCCAAATATCAAGCTCCCATGATGCATCGGCACCAAGCTGATAATATTCGCTTTTAATCGGGAATAACCCGGCCAGCGTTTCATTGCTTTTGTTGTATGCTCCTTGGGCGTCAAATGTCGGCAAAAAACCGGCTCGGTCGATATAAAGTTGATATCTTGCCTGGCGCATATTTTCGATTGCGGTTTTGATATTGGGGCTGTTTTTTAGCGCCGTTGCCACCAAGTTATTTAAGTCGGCATCGTTAAAATTTTTATACCAATCTTTATCTGGTTGCCAATTATGATTTTTGCTTAGCCCGAGGTAGGCTGCCGTTTTATCATCATCAAATATCTTAGGGCGCTCATAATCCGGCCCGACACTGCACGCCGCACATAATAAGAGCAAACCGTTACACAGGATAAATTTATTCATCTTTTTTCTCCTGTTTTAAGGGGCGCCATTCTTTTAGGTGTTCAAACAAAGCAAACAAGGCCGGGATAAAGACAATTCCCACAGCCGTTGCCGCAATCATGCCAAAAAACACCGACGACCCGATGGCAATTTGGCTTGCCGCTCCAGCACCTTTTGCCCCAATCATCGGGAACACACCCAAAATAAAGGTAAGCGCCGTCATCAATACTGCACGGAATCTCTCGCCGGCGCCTTTTTCGGCCGCCTCCAAAATAGAGGCCCCATTGTCACGATATTCTTTGGTAAATTCCACAATCAGAATGGCATTTTTTGCCGCCAGTCCGATAAGCATGATTAACCCCAGCTGCGAGTAAATACTCAAAGGTTCGCTCATGATATGAAGCCCGATTAAAGCTCCCAAAATGGCAAACACGGTTGAAAACATCACGGCAAACGCCAGCATCCAGCTTTCATAAAGCGCCACCAAAAATAGGTAGCAAAATATCAAAGCCAAAATAATCAATATTATGGCCAGACCTTCAGTTTCAACCTCTTGCAAGCTCAAGCCAGTCCAGGCAATTTTGTAGTCCTTTGGCAAAATTTGGGCGGCAACGTCTCTTACCGTGTCAATTGCCGTGCCGCTGCTTATTCCGCTTGCTGATTGTGCCGTAATTGCCGCCGCGGTATAAAGGTTATAGCGGTAAAGTGTTTTGGGCGATATTTCGGTCTTGGTGGTGGCAAAATTGCGCATTCTTACGATTCCGCCGTTATTGGATTTAACATAAAGATCAAGCACGTTTTCAACATTTTTGCGGTATGGATAATCGGCTTGGGCAATCACCTTGTTAACTTGTCCGTCCAAGGTAATGTTGTTGATATAACTTGAGCCCAAATTGTTGTTTAGCACGCTAAACAACGAAGCCACCGATATACCGTAGTTTTCAATTTTGGTGCGGTCAATATCAAGGAAAATATGTGGCGTATCAGCCGTATAAGTGCTAAAAGCATAACTCAAATCTGAGGATTTGTTAAGCCCATACAAAAATTTTTCCATTTGCTCAAAAAGTTGCAACCCGGTTATGTTTCCGCTTGTGGCCAACAACTCAAACGACAAACCATTGGCGTTGCCGATACCGGGAATTGACGGCGGTGCAAAAAAGTCTATTTGCGCATCGGGGTTTTCGGCATATAGGGCCATAAGTTTTTGGCTCAAGGCTTCCATCGATAGATTTTTAGCCTTGCGTTTGTTCCAGTTTTCAAGCCCCACCACGCCAAGCGCCACATTTTCGCCACCTCCGCCAAGGATTGAATATCCTGCCACCGCAATAAAATATTTAACTCCGTCCATCGGCAAAATATTTTCTGCCATTTGGGCCAAAACATCGTTGGTTTGGTTGATGGTTGCGGTATTGGCAAGTTGCACATTGGCAAAAATAATGCCTTGGTCTTCTTCGGGCAAAAACGAATTGGGCGTAAGCTTAAATCCGATGGCAATTAAGACAATTGTGGCCACGATAACCAAAGCCGTTGTTTTGATATGCGAGGAAAAGAAAGTTACGAATTTTAAGTATTTTTGCCTTCCGTCTTCAACAATCTCATCAAATTTTTTGAAAAATCCGCTGGTTTTTGTTTGTTGGTTGTCTTGCAAAAATATGGCACATAATGAAGGGCTCAAAGTCAAAGCATTAATGGCCGAAAATACGACCGAGGTTGCAATGGTAACGGCAAATTGTTGATATATTTTGCCCGTGATACCGGCCATCAAGGCCACTGGAATAAAAATTGACAACAAGACAAAGGTTGTGGCCACAATGGCGCTTCCGATTTGCTGCATTGCCTTAATTGAAGCGGCTTTGGCATCAAGCTTTTCGTTTGCCATCAGATATTCCACGCGCTCGACCACGATAATGGCATCATCAACCACCAATCCGATTGCCAAAATCATGGCAAACAAGGTCAAGATGTTGATATCAAATCCCAATACATAGATTACCGCAAATGTGGCAATCAAAGACACCGGAATGGTGATAAGCGGGATGATTGTGGTGCGTATTTTTTGCAAAAATATATAGGTAACCAATACCACCAGCGAAAATGTAATCAGCAATGTTTCAATAATATTGGCAATCGAAGATCTTACAAAATCGGTTGAATCATAAGCCACCTCAAGTCTTATATCGGCAGGAAAAGTCTGATTCAAGACATCAATTTCTTTTTTGACATCGTCCATAATATCAAGCGAGTTGGAGTTAGGTGTTTGGCTCAAGGCGATAATCACCGCCGGTGCATTATTAAAATGCGATACGACATTATAGCTGTCGGCACCGATTTCAATTCTGGCCACGTCTTTTAGGCGGATTATGCCGCCGTTTGGCGATGTTGCCACCACAATATTTTCAAAATCACCGACTGTATTTAGCAATCCTTTGGCGGTTAAAGTAACAACAATCGGATTATCTTTGGGGCTTGGCGCCGCGCCGACCGCTCCGATAGATGCTTGGGTATTTTGGGCGGCAACCGCATTAATCACATCATTGCTGCTTAAACCAAGAGCGGTAATTTTGGCCGGATTAAGCCAAATTCGCATTGAGTACTGCGGTCCGTATACATCGGCGCTTCCCATACCGTTAATTCTAAGCAAAGGATTTTGCACGTTGTTATAAGCGAAGTTTGACAAATACAAACTGTCATAAGTATTGTCCGGCGAGCGCAACACCAACATCGCCAACATATTTGACATTTGCGATGTAATGTCTATTCCTTGTTTGTTGACCACCTCCGGCAATTGTGAGTTAACCTGTTGCAAGCGGTTTTGCACCTTGACCCTTGCCATATCTGGGTCGGTTCCGATATTAAAAGTAATGGTAAGATTATAGCTTCCGTTATCATCGGATGTAGACGACATATAAAGCATGTCTTCCACTCCGTTAATGGCGTTTTCAATCGGAATGGCCACCGTGTCAACCAACACCTGAGCCGAGGCGCCGGGGTAGGTTGCTTTCACCACTATTTGCGGCGGGGTAATATTGGGATATTGCGACACCGGCAACACCACGATTGCCAACAGCCCAAGCAGCACCAATATAATAGAGACGACACCGGCAAATCTCGGACGATCGATAAAATACTCGGAAAACATTATTTATCCTCCGTTGCTGGGTTTACTACCTGTAATTTGACGGTCGTCCCCTGAGCAATACGCCCTAGCTTGTCGATGATAACATATTCATCTTTGGCAAACTTGGTGTCGGTAACATAAAAATCACCCAGATAGCCGATGATGTTAAACGGTGTCTTTTTTATTTTTCCGTTTTGGATGGTGTTGATAAAAGCGCCGTCGGTATTAAGCGTGGCATAATTTTGGCGGATAAGATATACATTGTTTAGTTTGCGGCCGATGATAACGTCGACATAAGAATTGGCCAAAAGTTGGCGGTTGGGGTTTTCAAAATCGGCAAACACGGAAACAGAGTCGGTGCTTTTGTCAACCTGATTATCGGCAAAGGCAAATTTGCCTTGCAGGGGATAGATGTCGCCGCTGGCCAGTTTTATGTTGATTGTTTCGCCGCTAAATAACTTGCCGTCAGGGTTTTGTTTAATTTCCGTAAGATATTCTTTGTCGGATATGGCAAACATAACCCTTATGGGGTCAAATTGGATGATGCTGAGCAACGGCTCACCTCCTGGGGCAACATAGTTTCCTTTTGTAAGGTTGACATTGCCGATAATTCCTGAAATTGGCGCCTGCAATATGGTATAATCAAACATGGTTTGAGCCTTTTGGGCATTGGCTTTTGCTTGGTTAAGAGAGGCCTGGCTTGCCAAAAACTGCGCTTTGGCCTGATCCAAAGACGAGGCCGATATTGCTTTTTCACCGGCTTTTTTCATGCGGTTATAATAGGTTTGGGCGTTGATAAAATCAGCCTTTGCTTGGGCAATAGAGGCCTTGGCGGCATCAAGCTCGGCCTTGTATTGGCGTTGGTCAATCAAAACCAAATTATCGCCTATTGCAACCGTTTGTCCGCCCTCGGCCCATACTTCGTCAATATAGCCCGAGACATTTGGTACCAGCGCAACCGATTTAATCGGGGTGATATATCCGGTGTAGCGATTGGTGATATCAACATTTTGTTTTTTTAGTTCGGCCACTTTTAAGGTCAGAGTTTTTTCTTTTGCGCTTTCGGCAGAGGAGGTATTGCCAAGCAACGCACTCATCAGGCCCAAAGCAATGAAAACAGCAACATATTTATAGGATACAAACCGCATTTTTTCCAAACTTCCGCTTTGTATAAGTTTTTATTAAACTTAAATAAGCGCAAAAGATGATTATACAATAGGTGTAAAAATATTTTTCCAATAAAACACAAAAAATATGAAAAATCAGTATATTAGCAAACGGTATTATAATACCATTAAATAATATATTGAAAAATATGCAAATTTTTTTATTGACAATAAAATTTAATTATGTATATTGGCAACGAATTTTATTTCTAACCTAAAGAGGAAGATCAATGAGCACATATGCAACAAAACCCTCAGATATTGAGAGAAAATGGTATGTAGTTGATGCCGAGGGCGTAGTATTGGGTCGTTTATCGGCCGAGATCGCCAAGATTTTGCGCGGCAAACACAAACCCAACTTTGTTCCCAACCTTGATTGCGGCGACTATGTCGTAGTAATCAATGCTGACAAAGTAAAATTAACCGGCAACAAACTGTCTGCCAAGAAATATTTCAAACACACCGGCTGGATTGGTGGCATCAAAGAGACCACAGCCGAGAAACTCTTGCATGGTCGTTTTCCTGAGAGAGTTATCATCAAGGCTGTTGAGCGTATGCTTTCGCGCAATCCGATGGGCCGTCAGCAAATGACCAAGCTCAAAGTTTATGCCGGCAGTGAGCATCCGCACACCGCCCAAAACCCGACAGTTTTGGACATTGCATCTCAGAACCCGAAGAATAAAAGGAGCAGATAACCATGGCTGAGAAAATAGAATCATTACAAGACATCAAAAAGGCAGCCAAGGTTGAATCTGGCGCAGAGGCTGTTGTTCGCAAGGCCAAAAAAGACAAGCAAGGCCGTGCATATGCTACCGGCAAGAGAAAAGATGCTGTTGCCCGTGTATGGATTAAGGCTGGCAAAGGCAATATCACCATCAACGAGAAATCGATTGATCAGTATTTTGCTCGTCCGGTATTGAAGATGATTATTAACCAACCTTTTGAGGTTGCCAATCGTGTAAATGAGTTTGACGTAGTTTGTACGGTAAAAGGCGGTGGCTTGTCTGGTCAGGCCGGTGCCATCAAACACGGTATTTCCAAGGCTTTGAACGAGTATGAGCCGGAATTGCGCGATTGCTTGAAGAAGGCTGGTTTCTTGACCCGTGATGACAGAACGGTAGAGCGTAAGAAATACGGTCGTGCCAAAGCCCGTCGTTCTTATCAGTTCTCTAAACGTTAATCGTTGGGGTTCAGGCTCAAATTACAAAGAGGTGCGGTTTTTGCACCTCTTTTTTTTAATAACTTCCGTTGTTGTCGAATTTGGCAAGCCATTTTTGCATTACCTCAACCGCCTCATTGTGACATTCGGTAATTTGCGTGGCAAAAACATTGGGTTTTAAGAGCTCATACAAATCATCATCTCGAAAGCCGATATTGGCGGCGTCTTTTCTGGTTGCGGCAAAAAATATTTTGTTGATGTTGGCCCATTTGGCGGTCATCAGGCACATTGGGCAGGGCTCGCAGCTGGTATAAAGCGTGCAACCTGTCAAATCCCAAGTTTTGAGTTTTTGCCCGGCCGCTCTTATGGCCTGTACTTCGCCATGAGCCGATGGGTCGTGGTTGGCCAATACATGATTATATCCTCCGGCCACAAAATTTCCGTTTTTATCATAGATTACCGCGCCAAAAGGCCCGCCATCTGGAATATCCTTGCATTCAAGCGAAGAAGCAGAGAGTTTAATAGCTTCCTTCATTGCCTTTATGTCAAAATCATTATATTGAGAGTTCATATTTATAATCCTTTGTTGTTCATTCTTAAAAATAATCTCAAAATTTTAGGATGTAAACCTTTTTAACCATCCACAATCAATTAAAGTTAAGTTGCATATTTTTTCAGTCGCTGTTGAGCAAAAGGCTTGCGGCTTTTATCTTGCAAGATAAAGCATTCTATGTTATAACTAAACCACAAAATTAAAATTTATAAATTATGAAAAAGAAAATATTATTATTTTTAGCTTTGGTGGCTGTATTTAGTCTGAGCGGATGTTCGTCACTGATTAGTTTTTTAAATGCCACTGACAGAACATTGCAGAGTTTTCAGCACCTGGTTAACAACAGCAAAGCCAACTATGATGTGCTGCAGCGTGATTTGGGTATTGATTCTGCTCAAGACACCACCTCGATCAACTATTATCACTACTAAACAGCAAAAACCGTGAAAACAGGTTTTGCTGTTTTTTTATTGGTGTTTATGTTTTTTTGGCATACATTTTGCATATATTTTAGCAAAGTTAACTGCACCTTTGTTGGGAATATGTAAAATGAAACTTGCTAACACATTGAAAATATTGGGATTTATAACGATAGTGCTGTCGTCTTTGACCTTTAGCAATCGGGCATTTGCGGTTTCGCGCATAAAAGATATTGCCGATTTTGAAGGGGTCAGAGATAACCAATTGGTAGGTTATGGCCTGGTTGTCGGCTTAAACGGCACCGGCGATAATATCAAATCGGTAGATTTTGCCAAAGAAAGTTTGATTTCGATGTTGGATATGGTTGGTGTCAACGCCCGCGATGGTCAGATCAAGGCTAAAAACGTAGCTGCCGTAATGGTAACGGCCAACTTGCCGGCCTTTGCCCGTCAAGGCTCTCGTATTGACGTAACGGTTTCGGCTCTTGGCGATGCCAAAGATTTGCAAGGAGGCACCTTGATAGCCACCACCTTGAAAGGTGCAGACGGCGAGGTTTATGCGGTTGCTCAAGGCACTATTGCCACAGGGGCGGTAGCCGGCAGCAGCAATACTTCGGGTTCTTCAATTGTCAAAGGTGTTCCGACGGCAGGTCGTATAGCAAGCGGAGCAATTATCGAAAAAGAGATTCCTTTTGAGCTTGATAGTTTGGACAGTATCAACATAGCTTTGCGCAATCCTGACTTTACGACATCGCGACGCATTGCCGGTGCCATTAATGCGATGTTGGGAACAACCGCGGCCAAGGCGCTGGATCCGGGTACGGTTACGCTTGATGTTCCGTATGAATATCAGGATAATATTGTAGGTTTAATGACCAAGGTTGAGCAATTACAGGTCCAACCTGATCAATCAGCCAAAGTGGTGGTTGATGAAAGTTCCGGCATTGTAGTTATCGGCAAAGATGTCAAAATTAATCGTCTGGCCATAGCTCAAGGAAATTTGACCATCAAGATAACCGACATTCCACTTATTTCTCAACCAGAGCCGTTTACCATGGGCGAGCCGGTAGTTGTTAATACTTCGCTTATTGATATTGAAGAAGATACCGAGGCCAAGATGCAGGTATTAGACACCGGAATTAATTTGCAAGAGTTGGTTGACGGGCTCAATGCCTTAGGTGTAACCCCGCGTGATTTAATAGGCATTTTGCAGGCAATTAAAGCAAGCGGTGCACTTCAGGCCGAGATAGAGATTATTTAAGGAGGCAGGGCATGGTTACCGACATAAACTTAAATAATGCAATTTATAATATACCCCAGACAAAGAAGCCCGATTTGTCTGATCTCAACTCTGCGGATAAGGCCAAAGCCGAGGCTGCGGCCCAAGATTTCGAAGCATTTTTTCTAAGCCGCATGATGGAGAGCATGTTTGAAGGAGTATCGACCGACGGAATGTTTGGCGGTGGCGAGGCAGAAAAGATCTATCGTTCACTTCTTTTGGATGAATACGGCAAAGAAATGGCCAAACTTGGCACGGTCGGCGTAAAAGATTATGTTATGGATGCGATACTAAAGCTTCAGGAGAATGCATCCGCCGGTGTTAAAATATAATTTACTGGGAGGAAGCCATGGCAGAATTGCAAGAAAAAGACATTTTAGAAAAAATCGATCTTATGAAGCAGGTAGTTTTGGGTTTCAAAGATGTGATCATCAAAGAAAACGATGCCTTGCAAAAAGGAGATATTGCAGGGGTCAAAGTTTTGTATGAACAAAAAATAAAAACCGTTGCGGCGTATCGTTCGGCCAGTGCGTTTTTTATCAAAAATCGTGCGCTTGTTGCCGCCTATACCGGCAAAGAAAAAGACGAATTAAAAGAGCTATCGGCAGAGCTTGACAAGGCTTTGCATACCAACGAGCTATTATTAAAAACCAGAATGGAAGCCGGCAAAAAGGTTATGGACACCATTATCAACATAGCCAAAAATGTCAACAAATCCAATGCAACCTCATATGGGTCGCACGGCACCTATACGCCGCTTGACAACAATCGCAATGCGTTGGCATTTAACCGGACATTATAAGCGGGAGAAAGAAAATGGCATTATTAAGCAGTATTTCGAGCTCATTATCGGGAATGAAAGTAGCCCAGTCTCAATTGGAGATAGTAAGCAACAACATCGCCAATGTTGATACCAAGGGTTATACCCGCAAGAGTGCCAGTCAATCGGCCAATGTTGTTGCCGGTAACACGATGGGCGTTAAAATGGGCAATATCCAAAGGACGGTTGACGAGGGTTTGTTAAAAAGCTTTTTGTCATCCAATGCTTTGACGTCATCATTGTCTTCGCAATATGACTATCTAAGCCGGTTGGACAACCTTATGGGAACAACCGCAGCCGGCAACTCGATAGCCTCAAATGTAAGTTCGTTGCAGAGTGCTTTTGAGACATTTTCGACCAATGTTACATCGGCTGCATCGCGTTATTCACTATTGAGCGAGGCTCAGAATCTGACCAACAAACTCAATTATTTATCAAGCAATATTCAAACTCTTCGCGGTGATGCCGATATGGAGATCAACGATGCTGTAGCCAATATCAATTCTTTATTGCAAAGCATTAAGGCGTTAAATACCGACATTGTTAAATATAATGTTCTCAACCGCGACGGGGTTGCCAATTTGCAAGACCAAAGGGACGAGGCTCTAAGAGATTTAAGTGAATATCTTGATATCACTTACTATACCAGAGACAACGGCGAGGTTGTAATTCAAACCACCTCTGGGGTGATGCTTTTGGACAACGAAGTTCACGAGTTATCACATGCTGCTTTGGCGCAAGTTGGAGCAGACAACAGTTATGATACCGGCAATATTCAGGGTATATATGTTGATGGTGTTGATATCACCTCGCAATTAACCGGTGGCAGCATTGGCGGTCTGATAGAAATCAGAGACAATACTTTGCCGTCGTTGCAAAGTCAGCTGGACGAGTTGGCCTATGTTGTTTACACACAAATCAATTCGGTTCATAACCAAGGCACGGCCTATCCCAACATGCCCTATGAAATGACCGGTACGGCAACTTTTATCGGCAATAATGCGACGGGAGAGTATAATCAAGGTATCAAGATTGACAGTGGCGATGTCAGGTTCATCATTTTTGATGAAAACGGCAATCAAGCAGCCACCACGACATTAGTAGGGGGTATAGGTTTTAGCCAAGGTTCTCTGACTCAGATGATGAATGACTTACAAGGCTGGATGCAATCGGCAACCGGCGCCAATTTGCCCGATGCCAGTGTTTCTATGAACGGCAATGGCAATTTGGTCATCAGCACCGGAGACAGTGACTACACCATCTCGATTATTGATGAAGCAAGCTCGACTCCCGGTTCCGGACAGCAAAATGTATCTTTAAGTTTTGATGTCAACGGTGATGGCAAGTATGACACGACGGCCAGTGGATTTTCGGACTTTTTTGGCCTTAACGACTTTTTTGTAACCGACAAGACCGAATATATTTATGACTCCAAAGTCGTAAGCAATACGGCCTCGGTCGGGGTAAATACTCCTACAACTTGGAGTTTTTCAGATTCGGTCAATGGCTTGAACTATGGTTCCATCAACATTACTCGCTCCATGACGATTCAAGACATTGCCAATGAGATTAATGCCAATGCGGATTTGAACACGCACATAACGGCATCGGTAGTTGCCAACGGAGATGGCTATATGTTGCGTATCGCAAGTCTGGAGGGAGCGCAATTGGAAATAGCCGAGACGGCAGGTGGCGGAGTTTTAGATAAACTTGACATGGCTCCGTCGAATTGTGGCTATGCTGCGGTCTTAGGGGTAAGAGAAGATATTTTGAACAATGCCAATTTGATTGCCGCCGGCACGCCAAACTTTAATGCCACCAAGGGGGCATATATAATCAACGGTGCATCCAACAACATAGCCAATCAGCTGGCAGATGTTTTCACCTCCACCCAAAGTTTTAAGCAATCTGGAGATATGGCTCAAACCTCGACCACAATTGCCAACTATACTTCGACATTTGTCGGCAACGTGGCAAGTCTGACCAACACGGCGCAAACATCTTACGAGTATCAAACCGCTTTGACCGAGGCAATTTCTTATAAAGAGGCCGAGGTTAGCGGCATAGATTTGGATGAAGAATTATCGCAAATGATTATATATCAACAATCATATGCGGCCTGTGCCCAAGTTTTCACCGCATCAAGGGAGATACTTGATGTTTTGCTTGGCATAGTTAATTAGAATAGGGAGGATTGAGCGATGGTAAGAGTTCCTACTTATGCAAGTTATATGAATTTATTAAGCAGCACCATGAATACCAAGTCCATGGTTGATATGTACAGCTATCAAGCCACCACCGGCATTAAATATGCCAATTATGGCGGTTATGGCATGAGTGCCTCCAATATTGTTAACTTGGAAGCTTCGATGGCGGTGAACCAAAATTTTACAAACAATAATGTTATTCTCAACACTACGATTGAGGCGATGAGCACGGTTATGGAGAGTGTTGAAGATTCGGTCAGTTCATTTAAAAGCCAGCTTAATAATGCGCTTTCAGCGTTAACCGACCTAAAAAACGGCGAGGCCGTGACATCTGAGGTCTCTGCCTCGATTTCTGAGTTGCAAACCATAGCTTTCTCTGGTATGTCGCTGTTGGCAGACGCCCTTAATACTTCGGTTGCCGGCAAATATATTTTTGGAGCAGGCTCCTCATCTGCGCCGACCCAGTTCAAATTTTCCTCTTTGGCTGATTTTCAAAGCTATTACGATGGAATTAACATTCAATATCCGTCAACTTTTAATGCCAATTTATCAAGTCGTGTAGCCAATGCGGCAGGTAGCGGGGATTTAACTTTTACGCAAGATGCCACGGCAGACAATCAGTTTATATTATCTTCGACCAACGGCTTTTTGAACAATGCGGTTACGGGTGGTGCATCGACCACGGGTGATTTGACATTTTCGGCAACCGATAACACATTAAAAGCATCTATCAGGGGAGCGTTTAATACGATTGGTGCCGGTGATACGATGGTCTTTACCGATGAAGATGGCAATACCACGGCCTATATTGTTGAATCGGTTTCAACCGATGGCAAGACGATTACATTTTCTGACACCACGCCGGTGGCAGCCGATGCCGCTTACACCAATGGCGTTGGTGCCAATGGCAAAGCAGTTTCGCTCAGTACCTCGTTTGCTATTGGTACGGTGGTCGATTTTTCCGGTTCGGCCAATGTAGCCCCCACCATGCAAGTGATAGGCATTCAAAACAATGGTGATTTGATTGTTCGCGCCGATCCCAGTTATTTTGACAATTTGCCGATAACTGTTGATGCCGATGCTAAGTGGAGCATGAGCTCTAATAGTTATTATGTTGGCAGGTCGGCAACAGAGACTTTCCGTGTATCTGAAAATCAGAGCATCACGATGGATATCAGCGCCAATGACAGTGTATTTAACAAACTGTTTATAGCCTTTGGCCAGATTGCCCAAGGCAATTTGATACAAACCGATGCAGACGGCAACGTGACCAACGCCGACGAGGTTAATCAATTGGTAAACTCGGCGATGGATATGTTGCAGTCAGCCATTGACAACAATGGTCAAGCCACCAATGGCACAAACGAGACTTTGTCTTTGGTAATAGCCAAAATATCGGCCAATTATGTTACGCTAAACAACGTCAACGAAACCTTAGAGCTTAATCAGACCACATTGGAAAACAGTGTGTATTCTGTCAAAAATGTTGATAAAACCGAAGCCACGGTAAAATTGTTGGCTGCGCAAAATTCATTGGAAGCCTCATACCAGGTTTTGAGTAGCGCAATGAATCTGTCGCTTTTGAATTATTTGAAGTAAGGTAGGGTTTGGGATATATGCAATACGGAGAATTCAACACCAATCAGGCCATCGGCGTAAGACTTTGCCGCAATGTTTCATTAGATGAAAAATATTATGTCAAAGGACACGCTCTGACGGCAGAGGATATTGATATCTTAAAAAAATATAATATCAATAAAGTTTTCGGTGTTGTTTTTGAAGAAGGAGATATTGACTATCGGACGGCATTAACTCAGGTTGCCGCCAAAATTTGTGGCGAAGGGTTGGGTTATTTTGTTGATGACGATGGTCTTTGCAAGGTAGTTGCAATTTTTGACGGCATTTATATTGCCGACGAAAACCGGCTTGATAAATTCAATGGCTTCAATGAGCATTTTATTTTAAATACGATATCTCCTTATACGGTTGTCAAATCAGGCGATATTATAGCCGAATTGGAAGTAACTCCCACCTTATTGCACGAAGATGAAATAAACGATATGCTGTTTCGGCTGTCTGGCAATGTTTGTTTGATGAAGATAGGCACCATCAAGGAGCGCCAGGTTAGTTTGGTCTACACCAATCTCATCCGCGATGAAAGCGAGAATATGGATTTTACCTCGGTGGTAATGAAACTTGTCACCAATTTTGAAGGTATGGGGCTAAAGTTTGCCCACGAGATTAACAGTCAATATGAAAAGAATATTTTAGCAGAATCTTTATTTGACGCGTGCAAATCAGGAGCAGATGTTGTTTTTGTGATAAGCCCGTTGTGCTCATCTGGCAGCAATAATGTGTTGGCAGCCAGTCTCAAGATCGTATCTGATAAAATTTTTAATTATTTTTATCCTCAGGTCGGAGCGTCTGACTTGCTGATTGGCAAAAAAGGCAATACGACCATAATTGTTTTGCCGCACTCGTATGGCCGAGTTGATACGGTAGCAATAGATAGCCTGATTAAACATGCATTATTTACATCGCAGTTGACCGAGGCCGATTTTACACACAAACGTCCGGCTTGGTTGGCATATGGTTCAAAGCTTGCCGCCAACAAGCAAAACAAACTAATCAGATCGACAGCCAAATCATCAGATGGTGCAAAAGCCAGTGTTGGTATAGTTATTCTGGCAGCCGGGCAGGGACGTCGTGCCGGAGCCAACAAACTTATGATTGAGGACAAAAACGGAGAGCCGTTGTTTATGCATGCCGTAAAAGCGGCTGTGGCGTCGGATGCAAGGCCTGTTTTTGTCATTACCGGCTATCGACATGAAGAGATGGAAGAATGGCTTGATAAATATGATATCAATGTTTTATATAATCCGTCATATACCTCGGGCATCAAGACATCGATTTCTTTAGGGCTTAGGTCAATACCGTCGTCTTGTGACGGGGCAATTTTGCTGCCGGCAGACATGCCAAATATCAAAGCCGCAGATTTGAATAAATTGATAAATGTTTTTGATACCAAGGTTGACAAACAAATTTGTATGATGAGTAACTACGGTATTAAGAGCAACCCGGTTTTGTGGAGCAAATCGCTTTATGATTATGCCGATATAGTGCCGGAGAACTCACAAGTAAGAACAATATTTGTTGAACATTCAGACTATATCAAGACCGTTGAAATCAAAGATAAGAAAAAGTTTTTTGATGTCAATTACCCAAGTGATGTCAAAAAATTTGCTCAAGAATAGAGCAAGTCGATTGGTTTTGTTCAAATCATATTACGAATGAGAAAGCGCCACCAAAAATTCAAACAGTTTATCGGCGATTTTTTTGTTGTTAATTTTTAAGAAAGTACGCAAGAGTTTGAGCGCGCGTTCGCTTTTTAGCTCGTCAAACTTGCCACTGACCATATTTTCGTTTCCGGTTGGTGCGGCGGTGGTCGAAAAATAGCGCGGGCTTTGCTTGGCAACATTTTGCGGCATATCCTGATAGAAAAAGTTGACATCCACCCCAAACAAAACGGCAAAATCATACAACCTGCTGCCGGAGATACGGTTTTGTCCTTTTTCATATTTTTGCACTTGTTGAAAGGTAATGCCTAGCATCTTTGACAAATAATCTTGCGACCATCCCAAAGCCTGGCGTTTGAGCCTGATGCGGTTACCGATATGAATATCAACCGGGTTGGGCAGACCGTTGGGATTTTTGCCGCGCGAGGTTAAGCGTGATTTGGCCGGTTTGTTAGGTTTGGCGGTATTTGGCATGGAGGCTCTCCTTTGGGTTCGTTGCTAAAAAACAACCGCCTTTGTTTTAAAAACAAGGCGGGGAGTTCACAACTGCCTACAGACAGCCTGTCTTATTCGTCATGCAAGCATGCTTATATCGACAGCTCCCCATTCAGGGAACTAGTCTGTAGGACGGTGTTGTGAAACACCACTCGAGGCAACTCGCCTCAAGCAAACTCATATTAGCTAAATCAGTAAAAAATGCAAGTTTTATTTTAATCGCCGCTAAATTTTGCCAAAAAAAACGAAGCCATCATTGCTCCGTCAGAATGTAATTTATAAGGCGGGGAGCTCACAAACTGCATGTAGACAGTCGCGTTTATTCGTCATGCAAAGCATGCTTATATCACGCACTCCCCATTTTTAAGGAAATAGCTTTTTAAGCTATTTTTTTAGCAATTTCCAAATATGCTTTGGCATAAACACTCTCCGGCTCGGCCTCAACAATCGGCTCGCCGTCGTCAGAGTGAGTACGGATAGCAAAGTTAAGCGGAATTTCGCCCAAGAATCTTACTCCCAAGCGCTCGGCGGTTTCTTTGGCCCCGGCATGGCCGAAAATCTCGTCGCGGTTGCCGCATTTGGGGCAGATATAATAGCTCATATTTTCCACAATCCCCAACACCGGCACATCAACTTTTCTAAACATATTAACCCCTTTAACCGCATCAATCAAAGCAATATCTTGCGGGGTAGATACAATGACGGCACCGTCAAGTTTAAGCTGTTGGGATATGCTGATTTGAATATCGCCGGTGCCTGGCGGCATATCAAGCACCATAACATCAATTTCGCCCCAGTTGGTCTCTTCCAATAGCTGTTCAATTGCGCCGCAGGCCTTTGCGCCGCGCCAAATTATCGGCGTATCGCGATCAATCATCGAGCCGATGGACATCGACTTTAGACCAAACGCCTCAAACGCCTCAAATGTTTTGCCGTCAAAAGATACTGCCGGCTGATTTTCGTATCCGAGCATAGTCGGCAGTGACGGTCCGTAAATATCGGCATCAAATATTGCCACCTTTTTGCCCAGCTTGCTCAACGCCAATGCCAGATTAACCGCAGTGGTGGATTTGCCGACCCCGCCTTTGCCCGAGGCCACGGCAATTATTCTTTTAACCCCGTTGACTTGCCATTTTTTTGGCCCTTCTTGTAGCGGCGATGCGCTTTTGGCGGCGGTAAAGATGATGTTTACCTTGTTGATGCCGTCAAATTTCAATAATTCGGCTTTTAACTGATCGGCTTTTTTGACGTCTTCTTGAGTGTTTTGCAAGGTAACGATAATACGGTTTGCTGTCACGTTAATGGCCGATATGCTATCCTCGGCAAAATATTTCAATACCGTTTGTCTTATGTCGTTTTCCATAATTATCCCCTGTTGATAGATTAGCAATTATTGTTTTCTTGAGATATTTATATTATATAATCATCGCAATGCAACTAAAAAATTGGAGAAATACAGTTATGGCAAAGACACCAAGTCCTTGGGACAATGATGACAATAATAATCCGTGGCCGGAAAATGACGTTTCATCTGCTCCATCCACGAAGAAAAATCTGCAACCGACAATAAATTTTGAGTTTAAGTGGTGGTGGGTTGCATTGGTGTTGGTTTTGTTGTGGTTGGCCTCGGGTTTATATCAGGTCCAGCCCAATGAGGAAGGTGTTGTTTTGCGGTTTGGCGCATATCACGAGACGACCATGCCCGGTTTGCATTATCACCTGCCATATCCGATAGAAAACGTACACAAGGTAAACATCACTCAAGAGCGCAGCATCAATCTTGGTGTGCAAGAATCCCAAAATATATCTGCCAACACGTTTACCGAAAGCCATATGCTGACAGGGGATGAAAATATTGTTGATATTAACTTAACCATTGTTTGGCGGGTTGAAAATGCCAAAGACTATTTGTTTAATATGCAAAATCCCGATCAAACGGTCAGAGTGGCGGCGCAGTCGGTTTTGCGCGAAATTGTCGGCCAATCTCAGATGATGCCGATTATCTCTGGTGACCGTGGTAAGGTAGAAGACGAGACCAAAGAAGAGCTGCAAAAAGTTCTAAACGAATTTGGCGCCGGTATCAGAATTGTCCGTGTCAAATTGCAAAAAGCCGATCCTCCGAAGCAAGTTGTCGATGCTTTTAACGAGGTTCAGCGTGCCAAAGCCGATATGGAGCGTTTCAAAAACGAGGCTGAGGCCTATCGCAACGAGATTTTGCCAAAATCACGCGGTGAGGCGGCTCAGCGCCTGCAAAATGCCGAGGCCTATCGCCAAGCTGTCGTCAACAAAGCCCAAGGTGAGGCCGACAGATTTTTATCAGTTTACGGTGCCTATAAAAATGGCAAAGATGTCACCACCAAGCGTTTGTATTTGGAGACCATGGAAAAAGTATTGGGCAATTCAGACAAGGTAATTATCGATTCTGGCAAAAACGGAGTTATACCATATCTGCCGTTAGATAAATTAAACAAGGGAGGCAACTAATGCAAGATAAGATGAAAGTGGTTTTGGGGGTTATTATTGCGGCAGTTCTGATTGTGGCGGCAGATTCATTGTTTGTTTTGTCACAAACCGAACAGGCCATTGTCTTGCAATTTGGTGAGCCGATCAGAGAAATTAAAAATCCCGGTCTTAAACTTAAATTGCCTTTTATTCAAAAAGTCATTTTTTATGATAACCGCTTGCTCAATCTTGAGCCGCCGGCCCAAGAGGTCGTTTTGAATGATAAAAAACGTTTGGATGTTGACAACTTTACCCGCTATCGCATAGTCGATCCGCTCAAATTTTATCAGACGGTTCGTACCGAAGCACAAGCCCGTTCCAAGTTGGAGGAGATTGTTAATTCTTCGGTACGCAAGGTTTTGGGGCGTTCTACTTTACAGGAGTTGCTCTCCAGTCAAAGGACCGAAATTATGGCCGATATATCCCAAGCGGTCAAAGTCGATGCCGAGCAAATCGGTGTCAGCGTTGCCGATGTAAGAATTCGTCGTGCCGACTTACCGGTCGAGGTTTTGCAAGCTATCAATGCCCGCATGAAGACCGAGCGTGAGCGCGAGGCCAAAGAGTTCAGAGCAACCGGCCAACAAGAGGCACAAAAAATCCGCGCCGAGGCCGAAAAAGAACAAGCAGTGATTCTTGCCGAGGCCGAAAAACAAGCGCAAATTATCCGCGGCGAGGGGGATAAGCAAGCAATTGAAATTTGGAATTCTGCCGCCGGTGTCGATCCTAAGTTTTTTGCCTTTTATCGCTCTTTGGAGGCCTATAAAAATTCGCTTAGCGGTCAAGGTGACACGTCATTGGTTTTGTCGCCGGATTCAGAATTTTTTGAATATTTCAAACAGACTTCAAAATAGGGACGTTATAATTTGTTACGCAAAATATTCTTGCTTATTTGTTTTTGTTTGTTTCCTTTTGCGGCCAATTCGCAAAATAAAGACATGGTCGGAGTTTCTTTTGCTCCTTTGGTTGAAAAATTGTTGCCGGGGGTTGTCAATATTTCGACTGTTCGCACCGAGCCGTTGTCCGGCGAAAGGGCCGACATCACCAGTGCAAACGACTACATTCGCAACTATTTTTTGCAAGATGACGGTGGTATGACCTCTCTTGGTTCAGGTTTTTTAATTGATCCCAAGGGGTATATCATTACCAATAATCATGTTATTGATAAAGCCGACGAAATAGTTGTCACACTGTTTGATGATAGCCGCTACAATGCCGTTGTCATTGGCAAAGACAAAATGACGGATTTGGCTTTGATAAAGATAGATGCAAACAAATCGCTGCCGTTTGTTGAATTTGGTGATTCTGACGCTCTTAAGGTTGGCGATTGGATTTTGGCAATTGGCAATCCTTTTGGTCTTGGAGGTAGTGTCACTGCAGGTATCGTCAGTGCCAAATCCAGGGACATTGATGCCGGTTCATATGACAATTTTATTCAAACAGATGCCTCAATCAACCAAGGTTCTTCAGGGGGGCCGATGTTTAATATGCAAGGCAAGGTAGTAGGCATTAATACAGCCATATTTTCTTCCACCGGTGCCAGTATGGGGATAGGTTTTGCCACGCCGATAAATCTGAGCAAATTTGTGATTGAAGAGCTGATTGCTAAAGGCAAAGTAGAGCGTGGATGGATAGGTGTTAAAGGTTCGACCTCGACCCAAAATATTTCGCTTAGCGAAAATGAAATATTTACCGGCGGCGTTATTGTAAACTCACTAAGCGAAAATTCGCCTGCAGCCCAAGCCGGAATAGAGGCTGGCGATATTATCATGTCGATTGATGGCAATAATATTGCCGATGTCAAAAGTTTTTCGCGTCGTATTGCCGAAACCAAAATCGGTACAACCGTTATTTTACGGATTTGGCGCAATAATAAAATTAAAGATCTCGAAGTTCAAATAGCCTTGATGCCTGACACGCCCTCTGTTCCAAAATCGCATTCACCGGAAATACCTAATGGTTATATTGAAACTTTGGGGCTTATTGTCGGACAAGATAATAATAAGGTTACGGTCAATGAAGTATTGGCAGATTCTGATGCCGCAGCCAAAGGAGTTAAAGCAGGTGATGTTATTCGCAAATTTGATGGCCAGGAGGTATCATCTGTTGAAGATATCTATTCTTATATTTCCTATGCCAAAGCACAAAATAAAATAGATGTTACGGTTGAGATTATGAGCGATGGCATCATCCAAACCCTTAAACTAAACTTGGGTGCCTAAAATGAGAGTTGATTTTTATCACATGCAGTTAAGTTCGGTAGAGCAGGTGCTGCCAAAATTGTTGGAAAAAGCCTATACCACCGGCAAACGTGTCTTGGTCAAGGTTGGTAACGAGGCCAGAGTAGATTTTCTGAATACGGCTTTGTGGACCTATGAAGATGAATCTTTTTTGCCTCACGGCACAAAAAAAGACGGCAACGCTGCTCTGCAGCCGATTTGGCTTACATCAGGTGATGACAATCCCAATCAAGCCGAGATGCTTTTTTTGGTCGATGGTGCCAAAATCGCTATCGACAGCTTATCGCAATTTGCCAGAGTACTTAATTTGTTTGATGGTTCAGATCCTGATAGCCTGTCTCAGGCAAGAGATTTTTGGCGACAGGTAAAAAACAGCGGCAACGAGTGCGTTTATTGGCAACAAGACAATAACGGCAGCTGGCATCAACAGTCCTAGTATCGGGCCGGTTATTTGCTGTTCGCCTTTTTTTGGCGCAAAACATTCAAAGCGGCATTGCGTATTTTATCTTGTTTGGCCGCCCGGATTCCGCACTCAAAGATTTTTAACTGCTCTTTAGGTGGAATTAAGTCTTTGCTGAACTTTTCATAATAGTCAAAAGTATCGGTAATTTTGGCTTCCAAATCTTCAGGCTTATGATTTTGTTTTTCTGCCAAAGACGCGATTTCTTGCTGTTTTTGTTGCAAATTAATTACATGTCCGACCATAGCGTTAACGTCTTTAAGTTCTTCCAACGAATAGGGTGAATTTTCTACTTTAATTCCCACCAAAGCACCGGCAATAATCGCATTAGCGGCAAAAGCTTTCTTTTCTTCTTCGGTGCCGTTATCCAAACTAAGCTCAATTTTATCAGAGCCCGAGTTTTTAATGGCCATAACTGTTGCAATAAAGTGCTGCAAATCATCACTGGTCAGTGTAACAAGGTTTTCACTTTCGATAGTGACATTTCCGGTCGGCTGATCATCGCGTGATGGTGTAATACCTGGTTTATACAAATCATAACCAAACGGAAATTCTTTCTGGTCTTTATTGTGCGGCAAAGCCACAATTTTTCTTTCCCGAAATGCAGTTTCAAAATCATTCACTATTTTGGGCAGGGCAACAGAGGTATTTTTTGTTTCTTCGCTTTGTTGTTTATCAGTTTCCTCATCTTTTTTGCCCGACGACAGAGTCGTAACTTTTTTTTGTTCCTGTGGTGTAGCGTTATTTTCCGCTTGCTTGTTCAATTCTTTAATTTTTTTATTGGCGATGTTCTGCGCAAGTTTTAATTTATCGCGCTCGGCTTTACCGGCAAGATTTGATATTTTTAGCAAATAAGTTAGAAAATTTTGATATTCTTGCTTGTTATTGCAAGCTTCGGCTATCTTAAGCGGCAATTTTTCCTGCTCAAAATCAGAGCTTTTTATCCAATCAATAATTTTTTGAAAAGCATCTTCCTGAGTTTTTTTATCAACCATGACATATCATCCTTGTTTGTGCCAATCTACCGACATCATAACACAAAAATAAATTTTCTACAATTGAAAATAACAAGGCAGTTTTCACTCAGCCTTGTTTGATTGCTTTAATTCTTTGTGCCAAGTCTTCACATTTTAATTTTAATTGTTTTGACATCGGATATTTGGCAGCGTTTTTTAATTGATTTTGCGCTGTTTGCAACGCTCCGATTCTCAATGAATACTCAGCCGCGGCATAATTGGCCTCAGCCATATCGCCGACAATTCCATAAGCTTTTGCCAGCAGCATCCAAGCAAATCCCTTTGGAGCCGAGATTAAAGATTTGTTCAACAAATTTATGGCCAGGCGTGCATCTTTTTGATCAGGACTATCTTCCAAAACAGCCTGCGCATAATTAATTTGCATCAATGCCGAATTAGGCAGCAAATCATAGGCTTTGGCAAAACATTCTTTTGCTTTTGCCAGATTTCCCGTTTCAAGCAATATCTGGCCTTTTAACTCATAAAAGAACGGATTATTAGGTTCTTTTTTTATCAGAATATTTATTTTATCTGCCGCTTTATCAAATTTAAGCTGTTTTAGATAAGCAACCGCTTGGGCATACAAAGACGGAATATCGTTTTTTGTTAAAGGATATTCCTTAAATGTTTGTTGAGGGGATAGCAAATATGCTTTTAATTTGGCCTTAATCCGCAAAAATTCATCATCATAATCAGATGTCGCAGGATAAGGCGAGATTTCGCTTTGTTTTTCAAAAAAGTTTATTCGTTCCGATGTGATAGGGTGTGTTCTAAAATAGGGAATTTCCACTCTGCCGTTTAACATATTGTCCTGCGATATTTTTTTCATAAATTGCAAGATACCTTTAGGCGATTGTCCGGTGCTATTGAGCAGTTTAACCGCAGCTTCATCGGCCGAACGTTCCTCACCGGTACGATATGCGGTATAGTGGTTTAGCATTGATGTTTGTCCGCCCAGCATGACAGCCATTGCCACATCACCGCGGCCGCTCAATGCCGCTCCCGCACCGGCCAAAATAGCCGACACCAAAGAAACCTCACTCATATCTTGTGCTTTAAGCTTTTGGCGTAAGATATGTCCTCCCATGATATGCCCGGTTTCATGAGCAATAACCCCGACCAACTCATTAACATTATCGGCCCTTATAATGGTTCCGGTATGAACAAACAACCGATTCCCGTCTGCAACAAAAGCATTAAGGGAATTATCTTCCACAATAAATATATTGTTACGATTAAACTTTAGACCGGCAGCATTGAACAAAGGTTTAATTATATCGGCCAAAAGCTGCTCGGTCTCCTCGTCCGAAATAATTCTTATTCCATCATTGGCTCTCGCTCCAAAAGACAAAAAGACCGAAACCGCAATTAATATTGCGGCCAGCCTTTTTTGCCATAGTTTAGTTTTTTTTATCCTTTTATAAGTTTTCTCCACCAGGCGGATTTCCCTTTCTTTTCCGGTTCTGATGCCGCTTCTGGTTCTTCTTTCGGTGCGGCAGGGGCATAACTGTCATATAAAATCACTGCCTCCTGAGGTTGTTGCATTGGTTGATTATCTCTTCGATTAGAGTTTTTGCCTCTGCGGCGGTCAAAACGTCCGCGACGTCCTTTGCGGCGAGTATTTTGCTCTTTTTGCTGATCTTCTTCCGGCTCCGATGCCTCTGTTACATCTTGAATTTCATCGGCTTTTTGTGGTTGTTCGGCCACGATTTTCTCGTCTTCTTTGGCCGTAACGGCTTTGGTTCTTTCTATTTTGTAATCAGCCACGCATTTAACATCATCGTCGGCGCTGATTACAATATCAAGCTTATATTTTTGCTCCAAATCGACCAAGGTCTTACGTTTGTGATTAAGCAAATAGATAGCTACCTCCGGCGGAACAGCAACATTGATTTTAGCAGAACGGTTTCTTGTTCCTTCTTCTTCAATCATGCGCAATATATACATTCCGGCTGATTCAAGAGTTCTGGTAATTCCTTTGCCGTGGCAATAAGGACAAACTTGATAATTGCTTTCCCAAAAAGCAGAGTGCATTCTTTGTCTTGATAATTCCAAAAGACCAAACATACTCATTTTACCAACCTGAATACGCGAGCGGTCTTTTTTCAAAGCCTCTTTCATGCGTTTTTCAACTGCATGGTTGTTGGCCGGCTCATCCATGTCGATAAAGTCGATTACCACCAACCCGGCCAAATTACGTAATCTCAACTGTCTGGCAATTTCATCACAAGCTTCCAGATTGGTTTTGAGTGCGGTTTCTTCCAAATCCTGCTCTTTAGTTGCACGACCGGAGTTAACATCGATCGACACCAAAGCCTCGGTCGGATTAATTACCAAATAACCGCCCGATTCCAGCTGAGCATTCGGATCATGCAATTTGTCCAACTGGCCTTCGACTTGAAAACGTTGAAACAGCGGAATATCATTGTTGCGATAACTTTTGATTTTTTTCAAATTATGCGGCGACAAAATTCGGAAGAAATCTTTGGCCGATTTAAATGCATCCTCGCCAGCCACCAATATTTCCGAAATATCTTTGGTATAGATATCGCGTAAAGCTCTTTTAATCAAATTTCCTTCTTCATGAATAAGTTTTGGTGCTTTATTTTTGAGTGCATCAATTCTAATCTGATTCCAAGCCCTTATAAGATAATTGTAGTCTCTTACAATATCTGATTTAGTCTTTTCTTCACCGGCTGTCCTTACGATAATTGACATATCCGGGTTAAGCGGCAATTCTTTGACAATTTCTTTAAGCCTTGTTCGGTCGGCAGCATTGGTTATTTTTCTTGATACCCCGCCGCTTTTTATCCTGTTTGGCATCAAAACGCAATATCTTCCGGCCAACGATAAATAAGTTGTTAAAGCCGCACCTTTGTTTCCGCGTTCTTCTTTAACCACTTGAACCAATACGGTTTGACCTTCTTTGATAACATCTTGAATCTTATGACGATGATATAATTTGCGAGCCTTAATCAATTTGCGTTGTATTTCAAAATCTAGGCTGTCATCATCTTCTTCGTAATCGTCATCTGTTTCACAAACATCATCCGCATCGTCGATTTCGCCGGATGATATTACATCTTCTTCCAACCCGACATCCTCGGCCATAACTTTTATTTCTTTTGCATCTTTATTGGTGTCGTTATTGCTTTCGGCAGCAATTTGCTTGCGGTATTTTTTCTTAAGCATCCGACGTTTGGTCCGTTTCTTGCCGCCTTCTTCCTCTTTGGCTTCTTCTTCGGCAATGAACTCCTCCTCGGTTACATATACGTTTTCAGCAGTTTGATCAGCGTTTGTTTCCAGGACTTCCTCTTTGGCTTCAGCCACAGTCGGTTCTTTGTTATCATTATTTTGCTCGGCAAGTCTTTCTGCCTCTTCCTGTGCTTTTAATCTGAGAGCCTCCTCTCTGGCTAAAGCTTTTTCCTTGGCCCGGCGTTCACGCTCTATTTCACGTTCTTTAATTATTCTTTTTTTATTTTCAATTATCTCATTGACTTCATTATCGACTTCAGCCAGTTCTTCATCGGTGACATTGTAATAGTCAGGGTGTATTTCGCCAAAGGCCATAAAACCATGTCTGTTTCCGCCATAATCAACAAAACATGCCTGCAACGAAGGTTCAACACGCATGATTTTTCCCAAATATATATTGCCTTTGATTTGTTTGCGATTAGAGCTTTCAAATTCTACATCCTCAAGCTTATTGCCGTTAACAACCACCACCCGTGTTTCTTCGGGCTGGGTGTCATCAATTAACATTCTTTTAGTCATAAAAAAATCTCCGTTTGTCAGTCATGATAAAATGACTGTTATGTTATTTTATAGTGCCGGAGAAAACATCAAAGATCCAAATATGCCAAACCACACAAAATATGTGCTTTTTTATTTTTGTGCCTGACCCGACTTACAGCTCGTATTGATGCGGATCATATTGGCGATAAAAAGGCGGCTCAAAATTTGTTATTGTTGATTGGCGGCCGACTTCAAAAATCTTGCAATTTCTTCCGGCAAAATTTGCCTCTAAAGAGTTTTGCGGTGCACACTTGATCTCATTGAAAAAGCGGCGGTGTCAAGACCGAAGCATGGTCAATTAGTTGTTTTTGGTTTCATCAAATTCGGCTCGACACGATAAATTCCGTCAAAACTTATTCATCAGCATATACGCTTTAATTTAAAACACAACAATATTTTTTAGATCTGTCATATTTTTTTAAGATATTGTAAATAACTATTCCGTATACTTCAATCTCATAATGGAAAGGTTTGAGAATGCAACGATTAACCCAAACAATTAAGCTGGTGTTCACGGCAATGGTTATTGCCGTGATGGGTCTTGCATTCTCTTCAAATGCTTGGGCCGGCAAGATAACCGGGCTTAGAATAGGCCAGGGGATAGGCAGTGTCAGAATAGTATTTGATGCCGATTCTAAATTCGATTACAAGGTCTTTACTTTAAGTGAGCCAAACAGATTGGTTATAGACGCGCAAGGGGTTGATGTTTCTCCCGAGGTTGCCAAAAACAAAGACAATAATATTTTTGTTGATAATATAAGGATAGGCACAGTCGGGGTTAACGGCATACGTATTGTTTTTGACCTTAAAAAGCCGATTCTCATCAAAAAAGTGTTTATGCTTTCGCCGCAGAGCAATTTTAATTGGCGTTTTGCTATTGATTTGGAGGCAACTTCCGAGCGAGAGTTCTTGTCTAAAATAGGCAATTCTCACGCCGTAAGCAGTAATGATTATAATCCGGCCGATACCTCGGTTTCAACCAAGGCTGCAGCCACTTCTCCTGCAACCAAAGCCAAACAACGCAAGATAATTGTTATTGATGCGGGCCACGGTGGCGTTGACCCCGGAGCAATCGGATATAACGGCACCTATGAAAAAAATATCACACTTTCCATGGCCAAAGAGCTCAAAGAGCTTTTGGATCAAAAAGGCAAATATAAAGTTTATTTAACCAGAAGTCGCGATGTATTTATTCCGTTGCGTGAAAGGGTAAAAATCTCACGTAGCCATGATGCCGATTTGTTTATATCTGTCCACGCTGACAGTGCCAAAAACCGCAAAGCCGTAGGACTTTCGGTATATACCTTGTCCGAAACCGCCTCAGACAAGGAGGCTGCGGCTTTGGCCGAAAAAGAAAACAAAGCCGACATTGTTGCCGGGCTAAATTTTGCCGAACACTCAAAAGAAGTAAGTGATATATTGCTTAATCTTGCTCAAAGAGAAACTAATAATTCATCAGCGGAATTTGCCTCACTTTTAAGCGCGCAAATGTCAAAGGTTGCCAAAACCGTAAGCAACACACATCGATTTGCCGGTTTTGCTGTGTTAAAAGCCCCCGATGTTCCTTCTGTTTTGCTGGAATTGGGATATTTATCCAACCCAACCGAGGAACGCCAGTTGCGCCAAAAATCTTATCGTCGCAAATTGGGTGAAGCAGCTGTCAAAGCAATTGACAAATATTTTCAAAACCCCAAGCATTAATATTTGACATGACAATAAAATTTTACTACAAGTAGTAGGTAAATAAAATCATTAATCGGGATACCAATGCTAAAAACTCTGTCATCATTTCTCAGCACTTGCTTTTTCTTTGCGGTGATAGCTCTTATCGTAATTATCACATCGGTTTGGCAAATATCTCAAGAGTTGCCGGAATATAGGCAACTTGAAAAATATGAACCTGCCGTTACAACCAGATTATATGCGGGTGATGGTCAGGTAATGATGGAATATGCCGCCGAAAAAAGATTGTTTGTTCCGGAAAATAAAATTCCTGATTTGGTTAAACAGGCCTTTATTTCGGCCGAAGACAAAAATTTTTATCATCATTTTGGGGTCGACTTTATAGGTATTATCCGAGCAGTATTAACCAATATTAAGCATTTTGGCAGTGGCAAACGTCCGTCAGGGGCATCAACCATTACCCAACAGGTAGCCAAAAATTTTCTGCTGTCGTCAGAATTATCCTACAAACGTAAGATTAAAGAGGCTTTGTTGGCAATCAAAATGGAGCAAGCTTTTAGCAAAGAGCATATTTTGGAGCTGTATCTAAACGAAATCTATCTGGGCAATCGCTCATATGGTGTTGCGGCCGCGGCCATGAATTATTTTGGCAAATCGCTGGATGAGTTAAGCATTGCCGAGGCGGCATATTTGGCAGCACTTCCCAAGGGGCCAAATAATTATAATCCCAAGACCAAATATGACGCGGCAGTATCACGCCGCAATTGGGTTATCGATCGCATGTGTGAGGAAGGCTATATTACCGAAGACGAGGCACTTGAAGCAAGATCGCAGCCGCTTGAGGTAATATCGGGTCGCGGAGAGTTGGTAAAATATGCGCAATATTTTAGTGAAGATGTCAGACGCCAGGTCAATAAAGAATTCGGCGAGGATGCACTCTATGAGGGCGGGCTTCTAATCCGCACCACGCTTAATCCGCGTCTTCAGGAAATTGCTACCAAAGCCTTTAGTGCAGAACTGGAAAATTATGATCGTCGACATGGCTGGCGTCAGGCTTTGCAAACAATTACGCTGGATGAAGGTTGGCAGGAAAAATTTCGTGCTGTAAAAAAGCCTGGCGGGGCCAAAGACAGCTGGGAGATAGCCATAGTTTCGAATATATCATCAGCTAAAGCCGATATCGAGACCCAGTCGGGTGCCAAAGGCGAGATTCCGCTTAGTGTTCTTTCCTGGGCTCGCAAAAATTTGCGCAATCAATCAGTTGGTGGTCAACCGCAAAAAGTCTCTGATGTTCTTAAACAAGGCGATGTAATTTTGGTTGAGAAACTTTCCGAGCAAGATGCTTCAAAACACAAACTTTCGGCCAATAGCTATTATTTGCGGCAGATTCCAAATGTCGAGGGAGCCTTGATAGCTCTTGATCCGCACACTGGCAAAATTTTAGCCATGGTTGGCGGCTATTCTTTCCAAAAATCACAATATAACAGAGCAACCCAGGCCAAACGTCAAACCGGTTCAGCCTTTAAGCCGATTGTTTACATAGCAGCGCTTGAAAACGGCTATGAACCGACGGATCTTATTTTGGATGCTCCGTTTGTGCTCGACCAGGGTAAGGGCCAGCCGGTATGGAAGCCGGTTAATTATTCCAAGAAGTTTTATGGTCTGATGACTTTGCGTCAGGGAATTGAAAAATCACGCAACTTAATGACTGTTCGTCTGGCACAAGAAGTCGGCATGGACAAGGTCGCCGAATATGCCAAAAAAATGGGCGTTAATGATAATTTGCCCGAGTTGTTGTCGATGTCGCTTGGAGCCGGCGAGACCAAACTTATCAACATGGCCTCGGCCTACGGGATGTTTGTAAACGGCGGCAAAAAGATAACTCCTTATTTAATTGAGCGTATTCAAGACCGCAACGGTGCCACTATCTATCGCCATGACGGACGTGAATGCAATGGCTGTTCGGTTGATAAATGGGAAGATCAGCCAGTACCGGAGCTTCAAGATGTAAGAGAACAAGTTTTGGACCCTCTCAGTGCATATCAGATGGTAAGTATTTTGGAAGGTGTCGTACAATATGGCACCGGCGGCAAATTGCGTTCGCTGGGCAAACATTTGGCCGGCAAGACCGGAACCACCAACAAGAATCAGGATGCTTGGTTTGTGGGATTTTCGCCTGATTTGGTTGTTGGGGTTTATGTCGGGTTTGATAATCCTCGTTCTCTTGGCCGCTATGAAACAGGTGCGGCAGCCGCTTTGCCGATTTTCTATAGTTTTATGAAAGATGCTCTTGACACCCAGGCCGATGTTCCTTTCCGTATTCCAAGCGGTATTAAGCTTGTTCGTATTAATCATGACACCGGCAAACCGGCCACTCCGAATGATACAAGTGTTATTTGGGAAGCGCTTAAACCCGAGGCAGCCAAACGCGCCATGCAGCAAAAGGTGATAGGCGAGGATGAAAAAACAACCTCAACCGAAAATGCGACCGATGATGTAGCCCCGCAGATAAGTTATGAGCAAAACAGCGACGATGAAATACAATTCGGAAGCGAGTATTAAGGAGATAAGACCGATATGCGAGCAGACATCTATGAAATCAGCCAAAACATTGAGCAATCTTTAGCATTGCTGAGGAGGTCTCTTTGACTATGACAATGCGCTATTGCGTTTGTCAGAGTTAGAAAGTTTAACCTCGGATGCCAATCTTTGGTCATCTCCGGCCAAGGCTCAAAAGTTGATGACGGAAAAAAATACGCTTGAGTTCAATCTGAACAATTTCAATGAAATGAAGCATAATTTTGATGATTTGCGGGAGCTTGCCGAGATTGAGGATCAAGACAAAGAGCTGGATTATATATATGAACAGCTAAAAGAGCTTCAAAGCAAAGTCAAACATTGTGAGCTGGAGGCATTATTGTCCGGCGAGGCAGACGGCAACGATGCTTTTGTTGAGGTACACTCAGGCTCTGGCGGCACGGAAGCGCAAGATTGGGCAGAAATGTTGGTAAGGATGTATTCTCGTTGGGCAGAGGCGCATCATTATAAGGTTGAATATATTGAGGAAACCGAAGGTGATGTTGCCGGGATTAAATCCGCCACATTAAGGATATCAGGCCGCAATGCATATGGCTGGCTTAAATCCGAAAGCGGAGTTCATCGGTTGGTTAGAATTTCGCCTTTTGACAGCAACGCCAGAAGACATACAAGTTTTGCCTCTGTCGGAGTTTATCCGGTCATTGATGACAGTATCGAAATTAATATTAATGAGGCCGACTGTCGCGTTGATACATATCGTGCCTCGGGTGCTGGTGGACAACACATTAACAAAACCGATTCCGCGGTGCGAATTACACACTTGCCAACCGGTATAGTCGTTCAGTGTCAAAATCAGCGTTCTCAATTCCAAAACCGAGAAGCCGCCTGGAAAATGCTCAAAGCAAAATTATATGAGCTTGAAATAAAAAAGCGTGAGGCCAAAGCCTCGGAGCAGCGAGACAATCAAGGTGATAATGGTTGGGGATACCAGATTCGCTCATATGTTTTGCAACCATACAAAATGGTAAAAGATTTGCGTACTGAGGTTGAGACCTCAGATACCAAGGCAGTTTTGGACGGCGATATAGATTTATTTTTGTCAGCTGCTTTAGCCGACAAGTTAGGAGGTGCCAATGCATAAACGCCTTTTGCGAATAGTTTTGGGGCTGATGGTAGCTGGTTATATAGGCTTTTGTTTGGCGGTTTATTTTTTCCCGCGCTATTTCTTTTATAATCCAACAACTGAGCACTCAGACTTATCGCAGGCTGTTTTGTCCGGTTTCAATGCAAAGGAGGTCGAGTATTTATCTGCCGACAATACCAAATTATATGGTTGGTTTGTTAAGCCGCAACCAGGTCATAAGATTATAGTTTATTTTCATGGCAATTCATATAATATTGCGGCATTTTATCACAAACTTATACCGTTTGTTTCCGCAGGTTATGGAGTTTTTATCGGGGAATACAGAGGTTTTGGCGGAATTGAAGGCACTATAAACGAGGCCAATATTGCAGCAGATTCTCAAGCGGCAATAGATTATCTTAATTCTTTGGGCTATCACAATTCATCATTGATAATTTACGGTATGTCGCTTGGTAGCTTTTCGGCGGTAAATACTGCATACACCAAAGGTTTGCAAGATTCTTTTGCCGCTTTAATATTGGAAGTTCCGTTTGATAGTCTGATTAATGTGGTCAAACAACGTATTTGGCCGCTTTTTCCGTTTGATTTGATTATCAAAGATGATTATGACAACGTAAGCAAAATTAAACAGTTACATTTGCCTGTTTTGATTATGGGGGCAGCCGAAGACAAGGTGGTTCCGCTACCAAGGGCCAAGGCTCTTTATGAGGCAGCCAACGACCCTAAAAAAATGATTGTTTATCCGCAGGCAGGTCATTCCGAATTATATCATCATGACAACTATATTGATATCTTAAACTGGCTCAAAGACAATGAAAAAACTAAGTAATCGCAGTTATACCATGCATAAGATTGCTGATTTTGCCGGTGTTATATTACTGGTAAGTCTTTTGTTGTTTATATGGCAGTTATATCGCGGATCAATAGGTTTGCCATTTCTGAAGCCATATATTATTAGGGCTCTAAATCATGACGATACCGATTATCAGGTAACGCTTGATAGTGTAAATTTGGAGTTGGTTCGCTCCGTTCAGCCGCTGCGTATTATAGCCAATAATGTTGTCTATAAAAAAGAAGGCGATATAACAATCAACGCGCCAAAAGTAGCCTTGGCATTCAATATTAGAGCCTTGTTAAGAGGTATTATTGCTCCAAGTACCATCGAGATAAATCATCCGCAAATTTTTATTTTTAGCAAATACGGGCTTAAAAAAGAGCAACCATCTTCCGATGTTAGCCGTAAAAAACTGGAATATTATTTTAATTTGGCCGATGATTTTTGGGAGCGTTTCAATTCAGAAGATCACACCTATCCCGAAAGTTATATTAATACTATTGAGATAACCAAGGCAGATGTAGAGCTTTTGGAGGTTGATCTCGGTAAAAAATGGCAGTTTAGCGATGTTAATTACTATTTTGACCGTGGTTTTGGCTCATTAAGTACGGAAATAAATGCCCTGATGCCATTTGACGACAGTACCTCGTCGGTAGGTTTGTCGGTTGATTACAGCTATGCCAAATCCAAAGCCGATATCAAATTTTATTTCTCAGACCTTATTCCGGCCAATCTGCTGCAGATTATCACACCCGCCACGGCATCAAAAGATTTTTATAATATCAGAATACCCATGCATGGCAGTCTAAGTGCCGCTCTTAATCTTGAAAATTTGCGAGAATATAAAGATGATATTTTGGGTCACAGCGGCCAAATTGTTGATAAAATATCGTTTGAACTCGATGGTGAAAAGGGTACTATCAAGTTTTCTGAGGACGAAAATTATGATTATGATATTTCAGGCCTTATTTTGCGGGGTGAGTTAAGCGGAAATCTTGAGGAGATAAAGATTAATGATGCAAGGCTCAATTTGGACAATCAACAGGCATCTTTGGGGCTTGAAATCAAAGGGCTCAAAGAATATCTGCTGCACTCTTCCAAGCAAAATTTACAAATTAGGATATCGGCATCTATCAAAGAACTTAAAACCAATGATCTAAGCAAATTTTGGCCCAAATATTTTGGTGATAAGGCTTGGCAATGGTGTCATGAAAGTTTGTTTGACGGTTATATCAAAAACGGTCAATTTGCTTTTGATTTTGGTTATGATAAATCAACTGGCGGGGTGTCCTTTAAGGCGTTATCGGGAACTGCCGACATTGATGGAGGCAGCCTGTTGTATTTAAATGAAATGCCCAAAGTAACCGGCATATATGGGCGAGCTCATTTTAGTGAACACAATATCAGAATAGATGTAAACAAAGCCATTTCTGATGATGTTGTGTTAAATCATGGCTATGTTGATTTATATGATTTGGACAAAGAAGACAACTTTCTAAAACTTGAGTTAAACGGTATTGGCGCTATCAGCGATATACTAAAGTTGATAGATCATGAGCCGTTAAAGTATCCGAGTTCGCTTGGGCTTAATCCAGATAGTATCAAAGGCAGCGCCATTACCAATTTGGGGTTGGATTTTGAACTTCGTCAAGATCTTGCACCCGAAGATGTCAAAGTAAACGTCAAAGCTTTATTGCGTGATGTAGAGATAAAAGATGTTATAAAAGGCAAATCAATTGATGCCAAGACCTTGGATTTTTCGCTTAACAACGAGCAAATGAATATTAGCGGCGTGGCCAGCATAGAAGGGCTGCCGATAAGCTTTGCTTGGGAGGAGGATTTTGTCTCCAAACAATATCAACGCAGATATGAGGTTGGCTTTAATTTTGATGATAGTTTTAAGGAAAAACTGGGGATCAAGTTAGCACCGCTAGAAAAACCTTATCTTAACGGTTCTGTTCCTGCCAAGGCGGTTATTACGGTTTATCCTGACGGGCGCACGATTGTTGATGCCCATGGTAATTTAAGGCAAACGGCAATAGATTATTCATTTTTAGGGTTTAAGAAATCATCAGGTGTTAACGGAGAGATAACCGCACAGCTTAACATTGCTGATAATAAGATAACAGAAATTCCGTCTTTTTCCTTATCAAAGCCCGATTTCAGGCTTAATGGCAAAATGGCATTAGATAAGCAGGGCAATATTTCGGTTATTGACATTACGCAAATCAAAGGACCAAAGACCAATGCCTCGGCAAAGATCAGCTTTAGCGCATCAAAGCCCGAGCATATCAAGATTATCGTATCGGGGTCATCCTATGATCTATCGGCCTTTTTTGAGCCCGAGGAAGCCCCTAAGCAATCTCCGATGGTTAAGGCCGCAACTCCTGCCAAAGATACGGCAAAAGAAGATATCTGGGCCGAAATTCCCAATACCGATATAAGCATTGCCGTTGACCAATTGTGGACCGATTCGGAGGTGTCGCTAAACAATTTCGCCGGTTCTGCCAAAATACTAAACAAAATAGGTATTAATGATATGCATTTGGTTGGCAATTTTAAATCTAGCAAACATAAAAACAAAAATTTGCCATATCTTAAACTTGATTACAATCAGCGTCCTAATAATGAATATTTGTTAAACATAGACAGTAATGACGCTGGCTCGGCCTTAAAGTTTTTGCATCTTTATGATTATATTGACGGCGGCAGCTTAAACATAAGCGCCAAGCGAGGATCGGATAAAAAATTTGTAGGTCATATCAAAGCCCGTGATTTCAACATGGTTAAAACCAATATCTTTACCAAATTACTGACTTTGGCCTCATTAAGCGGCATAGTAGATATGCTATCGGGTGAGGGCATAGCATTTACGCATTTTGATGCCCCGTTTACATATCAAGACGATGTCCTAAAGCTCAGTGATGCCAAAGCATTAGGTAATGTACTTGGCATATCTGCTGCTGGCCAATATAACAGTGAACAGCAGTCTCTTGATTTTAAGGGCATGATAGCTCCTGCTTATGGCATCAACAGCTTTTTGGGCAAGATACCGCTTGTAGGATCATTATTAAGCGGCAAAGACGGAACGGTTTTTGCAGTAAATTATTCGATTAGCGGCAATGTTTCTGATCCGACCATCGGTATTAATCCGCTTTCGGCATTAAGCCCCAATTCTCTTAAAGAATTTTGGCAAAATAATTTTGGAGCAAACAATGACTAGTCATAAGCTAAAAATCGGCTTGGACTATCACGGTGTAATTGATTGCAAATTAAGCTATTTTGCCGATTTTTGTGCTTTGGCCAGACATCGAGGACATTTAATTTATATCATCACCGGCGGTCCCATGTTCAAAGTCAGGCAATTACTTACAAAGCAAGGTATTGAATACGATTTTATTTTTGCCATTTCAGATTATTGCCAGGCTTTGGGCGAAATAGAGCAGGATCTAAGCGGAGATCTGGTTGTTCCTGAGCATTGTTGGAATAAGGCCAAAGCTGATTTTTGCAGACGCAACCATATCAATTTTCATATAGATGACAGTAAAGAATATCTGCGTTGGTTTTCAACGCCTTTTTGCCTGTATGACCAAGCAAGCAATACATGCACAATATCTCAAGGTTTGAGGCTCGATTTATCTCATTCGCCCGAAGATATAATTAAATATCTGGAAAACATAGCTTTGTTATAGCTTAAAGTGCCAAAACTTTTATATAATATAATATATTAAATTATTGCTTTTTTAATAAACACATGGTAAAATAAACATAATGATTATTATGATGTCAGAAGAAGGATCTTTGATATGATAAAGAAAATTTACATACATGCTGCAATAGCTATGTCTTTCTTATTAGCCGTTTCGGCGCAAGCTAAAGTCGTTCCATTACCAGAATACAACCCGGTGCTTTTGGATTCTGCCAGTTCGCAGATTAACCTTTCTTGTTCGGCCTATGGTTTGTCATCCTCAACCAAAGCCAATGCTGATTGTATTCAAAAGAACTTGATAGATGGCACGGTTTGTTATGATTGCCACTGTAAATCCAATTTCAAATACAGCTGTAATACGACGGGCGTTGTTCCCAACGGCAGTGCGTGTACGGCAGATGGTCCGGCCAAATATGCCTCATGTTCTTGTGCTAACGGATATGTAAATTCGTCGTCGGTTAAAACCAATTTAAGCAGTATTTCATACCCTTCTCCTGTTACCGGTGATGATGGTACCAAGTGCTATAAGACATCGGGTTTTGCTTGTGCTAGTGGGTATAAACGGTTTTCAGCCAATCCTGGTGTTAGCGGGGTTACTTATACAACTCAAACACCATACAGTGGTAGCTCACTTAAATGTGTTAGTGGTTATACTGCCAGCAGCAAATATAGGACATCACTTCCTTCAAGCGGTTATGACTGTTTAACGCATAATTCTGTTTACTTAAGCTCATTAAAAAATCCTATTTACCTGTACTATTTTACCGGCTGTTCCAATAGTGGTAATTGTACCACTTCAATTAACGACTGTATATCGTATAATACCCAGAAAGATTCAGCAAGCGGCATTACCTGTTACAAGGTTACCGGGTGTCAAAATGGTTTACAGGGTAGTTATTTGTGTGGTTCTTCCACATCATATTCGGTTAATAGTGCATATTTTGCCTCGACCAAAATTGCTAAAGGCAGCGCCAGCTGTGTTAAGGTTACCGGCTGTACATCACCTTACAGCAAGGCTTATTTTGGTGTAGCTCAGTCATCGCTTGATTCATACAAAACGTCAGGCTCGACTAGCTATGATGTTCAGCAACTAACCATGAACGATGGCCAAATTGTTTGTCGTACACCAAGTGGATGTAACACATCGGGTGGATATTATCCAAATCTTCCAGATTGTATTAAAGCCACTACGAATAACAGCAGTGGTACCACTTGCTATAAGCCGACTGGTTGCAAAACAGGTTTATATAATGGTTATATCTGTAATACGGCCACATCAGTAAACAGTAGCTACTTTAGATATAGTTCATCATCACTTGGTAGCATAAGCTGTACCAAGGTTACGGGATGTGCTTCACCTTATACTGAGGCATGTAAAGGTAATTGTAAGGCAGCGTCTTCATATACGACCTCAGGCTCTAAGACATATGAAGTTCATGCTTATCCGAACTCTTCAGCTCCTCAGATAGTTTGCCGTAAAGAGATTGAACCTGAGCCTGAGCCAGAACAATGTCCAACAGGCCAGTATGACTATTCTTGTGGTACTGATTGTTGGGGCGGCAAGCTCTATTGGTGGCGTGCATATAAACAGTAAGTCGCAACGCTATCAATTCTTCTAAAAAACTAAGGCTCTTGAATAGAGCCTTAGTTTTTTATGATTCGAACGTAACACTACCTGCGTAAGCAGGTAGATGTAGACATACCTGCCCAGCCGTTAGGCTTGCGAAGCCTTTGGGCAGGGCGAACGTAGTTCGGAACAGGTAATACCACTTGCATTAGCCGGTGGAGGTTCATTTTATTAAATTATTTGGTCTGATAAAGCTTGGCATGACAGGCTTGGTAGATGCAGTATTGGCTGGTTGGTCAGTATTTATATTAAGAGTGTTTGGATTACCTCTGGCAATATAAGCACCTGTCTTTTCGTCCAAGCGGTAGTAATATTTTTCAATCATCGGTATATATTCGTTTTTGCCCAAATACAAATACCCGCCTTGTGGCTGATTGGCGCATATACGTTGCAAAATTTCATCTTGATGTTCGGCAGCAAAATACCTCAAAACATTGCGACAAAATACGACCTCAAATTTTGATTTTACAATAGCCTCATCCAAAACATTATAACGTCTGAATTCAATCATTTGCCTGATATTTTCGTTAATCAGCCATTGATCATCTTGAGGCGTAAAATATTTTAGTATTGTTGCGGCATTGAGCCCGGTTTGAATTTCAAACGTATTATATAAGCCATGCTGTGCTCTACTAATAGACAATGACGACAGATCCGATCCCAAGATATTGATTTCCCAGTCGGCAAACATTTTATCGGCTCTGTTAATGGCAATTGCGGCAGAATAAGCTTCTTGCCCGGTTGAGCACCCCAAGCTCCAGATGTTAAGTTTTTTGGTGGCTCGACATTTTTCTTTAAGTTCCGGCAGCAAATTTTTTTGAAATTTATAAAAAACATCAAAATCTCTAAAAAATGACGTATCAGAAAAGGCCATAGCCTCTACTACCTGAGAAACAAGAGATTTTTTCCCTGTTTTAAGATCCATAATCAGATCTTCCACCGTGTTATAATCTTTTGTTCTGATAAAATTAGATATTTTTTTATCAATAATAAAATATTGTGATTCGTCAAATTCCCAACCGGCATTTTGTTTCAACAAATCAAGCAAAAATTCAAAATCTTGTCGCCGCATTATTTTGCCTCCCGTAAAACTTTAATGATTTTTAGTTTTGAGGCAATTATATCTTCATCAAAAGGCCGCATAATAAAGTCATCGGCTCCGCCTTTGATAGCCTGAGATATTATGTTTACATCTTTAATGTAAGAGCAAAAAAAGAAAATCGGCTGTTTTATTTTTTTATCTGAGCGGATTTTATACAAAATATCAATTCCGTCCATCAGCGGTAAATTCCAGTCACTGATTATTAAATCAGGCATATTTTGCGCACATTGTTCCAGCAAGTCTTCGCCATCTTCCGCCTCGGTAACCACATACCCGAAATTACTCATGATTTTGGACAGCAACATCCGCATAATTTTAGAATCGTCGGCAATCAAACAGCTTGACATTTCGTTATTCCATATCAGTTACAAGTTCTATTTTTTGCTCATCTTTACGCAAATTTATTTTAGCCGGAGAGCAAAGGTTAAGCAGGTCATAAAAAGGAGCCATTCCGGCGTCTGCCTCCCAAATTTTATTGTATACGGCATTTTCCAGTTTTTGCAACTTATCTGTTGATATTTTTGCCGTTGTCTCAATGCTTGCCGTAATTGCTCCTTTTTGCTCTTCAACCTTGATGTCTCCGCCTCTTATCAGCAAATCAGCCAATATCATAATCATCAGCAAAGCAGGCTTACACCCCTTGGTTGATTGCACATCAAACGAAAGGCCAATAGGAAAATCTTTGTTGCCAATGGTTTTAAGATAATCTCTGGCCATATTTTCTACCAATTTTTTATCTTCCAAATTGTTATTATCAATTCCGAAGGCCATTCTAAAAAATTTCATTCTGGCGGTCAAAGTCTGCGAGCTGTTTTTAAGGATTGATTTGATATCGTCCAAAAAATCCAAGTCGCCTTCTTCCAAAAGTTCGACAGCATTGGCCACTGCACCGATATTTCCAATAATATCATGACTTATGCGAGTGCAAACCAATTCAGTAATCAGATTGTTATTCATCATAGATTCCCCAAAAAATTCACAACATGACAGCTATTCTAAACACCAAAGATTTAAAAATTATAAAAATCACTGTTAATGAATCGCTGATCTTCACGAGACATGCGGGTATAGTCCATTTCTCTGAACATCGGGTCCTCCAACAGCAGATATCCGGTTGAGGCTTTTAGATAAGGCTTGTTTCCGCCCATGCCCCAGGTAACGGTCGTTTTGTTGTCGGGTTGCCCATATTTCTGATTAATTTTTTTCCAGAAATCATAAATTTTCACATTGCGGATATATACGGCTTTGGGTGAATTTCCGGTAATTGATGCGATTCTTGAGCGGTATACGATTTTATAAACTTTGTTTTGAGTAAAATTGCTGGTAAAATAAATTTCTATTTCCTCTTTTGAATCAAATTTGGCATACTCCAACATTTGCAGATACTGATATCCGCCTTTTTTGGATTTGTTTATTACACATGCCTCCAGCCGTTCATAACCGACGACCCCCTCGCTTCGACAAGTCTCCTCGTTTCTCCATTTAATAAAATTGGGAATCTGAAATTTTGCATTTATTTTACGAAAACCACGATTTTGGAGAGTTCTTTCGGTTTGTTGCAAACTCATTCGCAACATAACTCCGGCAATATCAAACACCGATGCATTCGATCTGCCGGTCTTTTCTTTGTTGCGTGAGGTTTTAACCAAACTTTCGAGTTCGTCATCATCGCTGTCTGCTGAATCATCGTCATAAGTTTTTAGCTCCAATAAAGACAGAGGATTTGACGAGGTTAATTTTTCGACCCAAGTACCTTCAATCAAATTTTTGCCGGTTTTCTCGGCATCTTCTTTTAGGGTCTCGGTCAGACTTTTACCCGTTGAAGCAGAGCTTTCTACTGCCTCATCGCGCTTGGTCGGCATTTTTACCACATCTGCGGCCTCAACATTTTTTTCGGCGGCCGATACTTTACCGGAGGCCGGAAGATATTGTGTCGAAGGCAACAGATTTGGCGAGTTATCTTGTAATGATTGTTGCTTGGTGGTCGATATATTGTCAACATCAGGGGCTTGAGCTTGTTGTTCGTCATTTGGCAATTCGATATCCGGCAAATCATCAAACGAAAAATCATCGGCAAACGGATATTCCTCCGGATCTTCGCTGGCCAAAGCTGAGACGGCTCCAAACAACATAACCACAATCAAAATCAGATACCTCAAAGAGGTCATCAACAATCCCTTTCATATTTTAACTTTCCCGATTATAAATTTTTTTATTTACAAACGCAAACATTATGCACGACTTATAAACGGAAGTTTTTATTTACTTTTATGATAAAAAACGTTATAAAAGCAACATTTGTTAATGTTTTGATGTAAGATTTGTCTATGCAAGATAAAGTTATTCATATAATAGGGGCGGGGCTTGCCGGTTCCGAGGCGGCTTGGCAGTTGGCTTCAAGAGGAATAAAGGCAATAATTCATGAAATGCGTCCGCTTAAAAGCTCACCGGCGCATAAAACAGCCAAATGTGCCGAGTTGGTATGCTCAAACTCTTTGCGTTCGGATGATTATACTAATAGCGCAATCGGGCTTTTGCATCAAGAAATGCGGCTTGCCTCATCTCTGATTATGGAGGCAGCCGACGCGACCAAAGTACCGGCCGGTGGCGCATTGGCTGTTGATCGATGTGGCTTTTCGGAATATATTGATGCTAAACTGCACGCTCATCCGTTAATTGAATTTGTGGCCGAAGAGGTTACCTCGCTTCCACCCTCCGATTGTCAGACGATTATTGCCGCAGGCCCATTGGCCTCCGAGCGTCTAACTGCAAGTATCCAACAAGAGATCGGACCCAACAGCCTCAATTTTTTTGATGCTATTGCACCGGTAGTTTATAAAGACAGCATAGATTTTAGCATAGCCTGGTATCAATCTCGCTATGACAAAGGCGAAAAATTCGATTATATCAATTGCCCGCTGACCAAAGAGCAATATTATTCGTTTGTTGAGGCTTTGTGCAATTCTGAGCAAAAGGAATTTCATGATTTTGAAAAAGAAGCATATTTTGACGGATGTCTTCCGATAGAGGTCATGGCCATGCGTGGCAAGGATACATTGCTTTTCGGGCCCATGAAGCCGGTCGGGTTAACCAACCCGCATAATCCAGCGCAAAAACCCTATTCGGTTGTTCAGTTGCGTCAAGACAATAAAGAAGATACATTGCGCAATATTGTCGGTTTCCAAACCAAAATGAAATATGGCGAGCAAGAAAAGATTTTTCGCACCATTCCCGGACTTGAAAATGCTGTCTTTGCCAGGCTTGGCGGTATTCATAAAAACACTTTTATCAAATCACCGATTTTGCTTGATGACTATTTGCGCCTGAAAAGCAAACCACATATTTCATTTGCGGGGCAAATTACCGGTTGTGAAGGCTATGTTGAAAGTGCCGCCGTTGGCTATTTGGCCGGTTATTTTAAGGCCTGCCTGCTTTGCGACAAGCCGGTAGCCATTCCTCCGTCGACAACTGCTTTCGGGGCTGTTTGGCAACATTTACGCGATGATACCGATATTAATAATTATCAGCCGATGAATGTCAATTTTGGGCTTTTCCCAATCATAAATTGTGAAACTACATCCAATGGTAAGCTCAGGAAGATTAAAGGACGCGAGCGCAAAGAGGCATATTGCCGTCGTGCTCTGGCCGATATCTTGCCGTGGATTGAACAAATAAGGCCTAAAGCATAATGATGCATAAAACAGATAAAGACGAAGATTTTCCGGTGTGTTTTCTTGCCTCAGGAGAGCTCAGAACGGCAATTGCAACATATTATACAGCTGCTCGTTTTGCCGACGATGTTGCAGATAATCCGTTTATATCCTCTCAGGACAAATTACAAAAGCTGGAAGCCGTTCGGCAAGCTTTTTTACATCCAGACCAGGCAGACAATTTGCCGATAATTCGCAAGCTTAGCAGCATTTTTGTTGCTCACAATCTCGATCGGTCCTTGTATCTTGATCTTCTAAGAGCTTTTGAGCAAGATTCTGACTTTTCTTCAATACGCGTTTTTCAAGAATTGATACAATATTGTCGTTATTCGGCAGCGCCGGTAGGGCGGTTTATGTTGGCTCTTTACCAAGAACATCCGATGACCTATTTGCCGGGTGAAAATTTATGTATTGTTTTGCAAATATTAAATCATCTTGGGCATATCAAAGACGATTTAAGTTGGTTAAAGCGTTGCTACATTCCGCTTGATATGATACAAAGCCATGGGCTTAAAACAAGTGATTTTGGCCTAAGTTACAGCTCTGTCGAAGTTATAAACCTTTTGCATGATTTGGCGGCAAAAACCTCGGCAATGTTGGCCGATGCACAAGTCTTGCCGCGGCTTATCAAAAATTTTAGATTGCGTTTTGAGGTCTGCGTTATTCTTTCCTTAACTAATTCTGTGTTAAAACAATGTAAAAATAGGGATATTCTGCAAAATCCCCCGCGGCCTGATAAGTGGACTTGGATGAAGAGTATTATAGTCGGCCTGTGGCGTGCATTATTTCGCAGATAGATATTCAAAGGACTTGTTTTTATGAATAAATTGATAAATAAAATTGTCAAGAAATCAGGCTCTTCCTTCTTTTGGGGAATGCATATTTTGCCAACCAAAGAGCGCCAGGCCATATACACGCTATATGCCTTTTGTCGGCATATTGATGATATTGTTGACAGTGACGAGAGCCTAACGCACAAGACAGAGTTTTTGGCTGCCTGGCGCAAGGAAATAGATAATATCTATGACAAAAAAGTTCCAGCCTCGGAAATTGGTCGTAATATTTACAAAAATTGTATGCGTTTTAATCTTCCCAAACAAGAATTGTTAGATTTGTTAGATAGCATATCGATGGATTTGCCCAACCCTATCCAAGCACCAAGTCTTGCTGAATTTAAACGCTATTGCTTGGGAGTGGCTTGTGCTCCAGGTGCTTTGTCTTTAAGGATTTTGGGCTGCAAAGACGAGAACTTAATCAAAGAGCTTTCGATATCCTTAGGCCTGGCAATGCAAATAACCAATATTTTACGAGATGTAAGGGATGATGCCGTTTTGGGCCGGCTTTACATTCCACGAGAGTTTTTGCAAAAAGCCGGAATTACTTCGACTGATCCGATGAGTGTTGTCGTTGACAAAAATCTTGCCATTGCCAGAGAAGAGCTTTCAAGAGTGGCCGAGGATAATTATGACAAGGCCTTTGCTTTGATCAATAAATTAGATAAAAAATCATCGCGCAATATTCGTGCCATTGCCTATATCTATAAAAAATATTTTGATATTATGCAAAATCGTGGTTGGGAGGTCATTTCTCCCAAACCGAAAATAGGGCGTTTTGCCAAAGCCTTGCTTATAGTGAGAGCCTTTTTGGGGAAATAATGATGAACGCCGTATCTGCCGTAACCTATCATATTGTCGGCGGCGGCATAGCCGGACTTGCCTGTGCCTGGTTGCTAAAGGAAAAACATCCGGCTATTCGCTCGGTTATTTATGAAGCAGGAGATCATTTGGGTGGCCGGGCCTATTCGTATCAGGACAAAACTCTTTCTCGCGTTTTGGACAATTCGTTGCATGCGGTTGTCGGAGCCAACAGTTTTATGTCTCGTTTTGTAAAAAAAAGTGAATGGAAAAAATCACCGCTGTTTTTTGATATCACTTCGGGGCAAATTGATGGTTCTGTTTATGCCAATCAAGATTTGCTCTTAAAGAGTTTTTGCAATACAGCATCCAAAGATGTCGCACCGCAAATAAAGCGCAAGATATTGCGCTCGTTTTTCCCGTTTACTCCTGCAAAACGCAGAGTATGGTTTTCCGAGCAAAACCTAAGCCAGCGAATTATAAATGTGTTATCTGGCTATGCCGATGAGGTCTGCCTTCGACACAAACTCCACAAAATAATCAGCCAGTTCGGAATGGCGGCGCAGTTAGATTTTGGCAGTCATCAGGTTGATATTGGGGCTAATGATAAGATAATTTTGGCTTTGGATAATTTAAATTGTAGCAAAATTTTGCACACGATTCCGCTTGAGCATAACGCAATAGTAAATATAATATATCAGACCTCTCAAACTATATTTTTACCGCAAGGAAGCTCGTTTATAGGTGTAAAAGGAGGCAGTTTTGATTGGCTGTTTAGCAACTCTAATTTGTTAACGGCGGTTATTTCTGATTATATACCGGAGCAAGATAATTTGTCGCATTTAGCCATCAAAATATGGGGAGAGATTGACAAAATAAGAGGTGTTAATTCGGCGTTTATGCCTGCATTTAAGGCCGTTTGCATCAAAAACGCCACTATCAAACAAGATATTATTAACAATTCGCACCGCCCGGACAATGCATTCAGCCAATATCCCAATGTATTTGTTGCCGGGGATTGGAGCATGAAGGACTATCCTTGCTGCATGGAAACAGCGTTTAACTCGGCCAAAAGGGCTATCAATACGGCACTAAAAACGGCATAACATTATATAGGACGAAATCAAATGAATTCCGAAATAACAACTTTATCCAATGGTTTAAGAATAATTACCTCAGAGCGGCCTCAACTTGAGACGGTTTCTTTAGGTGCTTGGGTTAAAACCGGCTCCGCCTATGAGACCAAGCAAAACAACGGTATTTCTCATTTTTTGGAGCATATGTCGTTTAAGGGGACCAATACGCGTACGGCACTTCAAATCTCGGAAGAGATTGAGAACGTCGGTGGACAATCAAACGCCTATACTTCAAGAGAGTTTACGGCCTACTATGCCAAGATGATGAAAGAAGATGCCGAGCTTGCCGTAGATGTCATTACCGATTCTTTGCTTAATTCAACCTTTCCCGAGGAAGAGTTGGTTAAGGAGCGAGATGTCGTTATTCAAGAAATCAAACAAACCATAGATACTCCCGATGATATTGTTTTTGATTATTTTCAAGAGACAGCTTTCCCCGATCAGGCCTTGGGTCGTTCTATTCTCGGACCGCAAGACACCGTTCGTAATTTTACAAAAAACACACTTTTAAATTACATCAACACCAACTACGGAGCAGACAATATGGTTTTTTGCGCCGTAGGCAACATAAAACATCAAGATTTTGTAAATATGGTTAAAAGCCGGATGCTGAAATTTGATAAAAAAACGAATTTCACGATAGAAAAACAAACTTATCAAGGAGGCTTTTTCATTGAAAAACGCCCCATTGAACAAAGTCATGTCGTTTTGGGCTTCAATGGCTATCCATATAAAAGTGATCATTATTATGACCTGGCGGTTTTATCGATGATACTTGGTGGCGGCATGTCCTCAAGATTATTTCAAGAGATAAGAGAAAAAAGGGGCTTGGTCTATTCTGTATACAGTTTTACGGCCTCGCATACGCATGCCGGTTTGTTTGGCATCTACGCCGGAACCGAGGCCGAAGATTTGCCTGTTCTTATGCCGGTTGTAATTGATGAAATTAAAAAAATTTGCAATGAGCGTGTAAGTGAAAAAGAGTTTTCTCGTGCCAAGATGCAGCTTAAGGCCAGTATCAAAATGGGACTTGAAAGTTCATCATCCACGGCCGAGGTTCTTGCTCGTCAAAATTTAATCTATAACCGCAGTCTTACCATAGACGAAGTAATCGGTAAAATAGATGCTGTTAGTGTTGACGATATCCGCAATGTCGCCATTGATGTTTTTGCATCCAATCCGACATATACTTTGCTTGGAGCGGTAGATAAATACATGGAATATAACGATTTGCAAAAAGCATTGGCATAAATAAAATATTAAAGATTATATGCTTAAAATAACGGCATGATATGCCGTTATTTTAGTTTGCGGAGAAAATAATGTCACGAGCTGAAGATATTTTTCAAAAACTGGTTTATTTTGGTGAGGATGCCATAGATGAGTTTATTATCAATCGCCAAAGTGAAGAATTGTTTATTGACTTTAAACAAGCAGCCTCAGACGGCAAAAATTTTAATACGCTTCATCGTGATGATCGCAAGAATTTGTCCAAGGCAATATCGGGCTTTGGCAATTCCGAAGGAGGGGTCATCATTTGGGGCGTTGAGTGTTCCAGAGATTGCGAAATAGGGGATGTTGCCAAGGCCAAGGTAAAGGTAAAAAATGTCCATCGTTTTCTAAGCTGGCTGGAAAACGCAATTTCAGGCTGCACCATCCCGAGCCACAATAAGGTAAGGAACCATATCATCAGTGCCGATGATAACGGAGATGGCTTTGTTGCCACCTATATTCCCAAAAGTGATGTTGCACCGTTAATGACCACCAGTAACCCAGCAATTTACATTCGCTCAGGTTCCAACAATGTTCCGGCGCCATATGCGGTTATTGCGGGTATGTTCGGTCGTTATCCGCAACCCAACATAGAGCTAAAGATTGCCAACAAAAGCATTGAGGCTTTGGAAAATCAAGATGAAGATATGCTCTATCCCAACAGTATAGACAATCCGCCTGAGCAATATGTCAAAATTTCTTTTGAAATTCAGGGCGCAAATGTTTCCAATGTCATTGCTCGCGAGATGTTTTTGTCGGTAGAAGTTCTAAACGACGGAGGAGAATATAACAAAGTACGTTTTTCCAACTACAATCAAATGGAAGTTATATCAGGTATAGAGGGCCAGCTAAATATTATTACCAGGCCAGAGCTTCGTTTGCCTCCGCGCGGGGCCATTAAATTTTGCAATGTTGATATTTTGTTGTCGCCGTTTATCGAAGATGATTTTAGGCTTGAAGGCGTGATAGGTGCCAATATGGCCATGCCAAAGGATTTCAGAATTTATATACCCAAAAACAAATTGCGCTCTTTTGTAGCCAAAATTATTCGTGGCGAAGAAGATTATAATATGATAATGAACGAATTTTTTAATGATTATTTCCGTGGAGAGTTCTAATGCCAAAAGTGGAAATTTATACCGACGGGGCTTGTTCGGGCAATCCCGGAGCAGGGGGATGGGGTGTAATTTTGAGGTGCAACGGAGTTGAAAAAGAACTTTCCGGAGGCCAGGCCAATACCACCAACAACCGCATGGAGTTAACCGCGGTTATAGAGGCATTAAAAGCTTTGACCAAAAGCTGCGAGCTTATCATCTATACAGACAGCCGCTATGTTATGGATGGAGTTACCAAATGGTTGCCCAACTGGCAAAACAATGGTTGGCGCACAGCCAATAAAAAAACACCGGTCAAAAATATAGATTTGTGGCAATCTCTCGAGTCGCTCATTCAAAAACACCAGATTAAATGGGTTTGGGTCAAAGGCCACAATGGCCATGCCGAAAACGAACGAGTCGATGAATTGGCCAGAATCCAAGCAAAATCAATGCTTTTGGCTGATTAGATAAAAAATACTTGATTTAGACAAAAAATACGGCTAATATTAACTTAGTGTTAATAATTTAAGTGGTGCATTGAGGATGCCGGTTACGATAACAGCTCCGGTTAACCACGGAGTTAAGAATAATAGCCAAACGAATTCAATCTCTTGTATTTTTGATACAAAAGAAGAGTACATCACCCACCTTATCAGACAAAAAGAAATCAGCAAAGATCCGCGTCATTATAACGATGGCATGATCCATCTTTTAGGCACTCTCAAAATCAATCAACGCGTAAAAAAAGGCCTTAACTGGAATGATGTGGTGGTTACGTCTGCCATAGTTGACAAAGGAATGATCAGCCGCTATCAATATTTGCCAAAAACCAAAAAAGGTGTCAAAACATTTCTTAATATTCCTAATCTAGAGCTTTATATGCTGCATAACAATTTTGACACTGTTTGTAGCAAGGATGGTTATTCGCTCGATATTTTAAGAATACCGAGCGAAGCAAGTCATCTCGATTTTTCAAGCGTCAGAGCCAAACTGACGCTTTTTTATGGTCAACGTATTGCCTTATCTAAATTGCCGCAGTCTGGCAATATTTTAGGATTAAATCCATCTTATTTGGAAGTTGATTGTCCCGATGCATATCGTGTTGCCAAAATAAAAGGCTGCGGAGCAGAGATTTTAAATATTCTCAAACCACGCAGCCAGCTGGTTACATATTTTTATCGTTTACTAGGCAAGAAAAATTCCTAATAATCCGATTTTATTTATAAGATGCCTGATATATGTTTTGACAATCTTGCAAAGATAGTTTGACAGGATCAAATTCAAACAACAAGCTCATGCATTCTTTGGCATTTTGGGCCATAGTTGCAAACTCATCTTCACTGATGCCGTAGTCAGACATCTTAAGGTTGTCAACTCCGCACTCATGCTGCAATTTATCCAAAGCTTTGATAAAATCCATTGGCTCTTTGGCATCATTAAGGCCCAAAAATTTTGCCATATCAACAAAACGCTCTTTTCTAACGCCTGATTTAATCATGTGGGTATAATAGGCTTTAGAAATCATAATCAATCCGGCGCCGTGCGGCAGTTCCTGATGATAGGCCGACAACGCATGCTCCAACGAGTGCTCGCTGGTGCAAGAGCCCACACACATCACATATCCCGACATCGAGTTGGCAAAAGCCATACCCTCTCTTGCCTCCATATCCTGGCCATTTTTAACGGCTCTGGCCAAGTATTTGCCAACATTCTCAATTGCCGCTCTGGCAAACATATCACTCATCAAATTAGCAGTGGTGGCGATATAGGCCTCGGTTGAGTGGAAGAGAGCATCAAACCCCTGATAAGCGGTTTGTCTTGGCGGAACACTTGCCATCAAATCGGCATCAACAATCGACAGATATGGGAACTCGCCGAAATAAGCGGTTTTTTCATTTGTTTCAGGGTTAGTAATTACGGCACCGTTGTCAATTTCCGATCCGGTTCCGGCCGTGGTGGAGATACAAACCAATGACAGGGCCTTGTTCTTGAGTGCTTTGGCCTTGCCGGTACCCCAGGGCATATATTCCCACAAATCGCCATCGTTGGTGGCCATGCCGGCAATTGCCTTGGCCGCATCCATCACGCTTCCGCCGCCAAGCGCAACCACAAAGTCGCAAGCGTTTTCTTTGGCCGTTTTGGCTCCGGCCATAACTGTCGATTTTAGTGGATTTGGTTCAACTTTATCAAATATTGCATAGTCGATATTGGCTTTTTTTAGTTGACCGAGCAAGCGGTCAAGATAGCCGTTGGCTCTTGCCGATTTGCCGTTGGAGATAACCACCAAGGCTTTTTTGCCAGGCAAGTTACGCTCGGAGAGTTTGTCCAATTCGCCACGCCCAAAAAACACATTAACCGGTACATAGAAATTAAAACTCATTTTTATTCTCCTTTTTTTCTGGTTTAAGGTTAATCAAAGTAATCTCAGAAGGTGCCAACAGGCGCATTTGCGGCCCCCACTGTCCGGCTCCGCGAGATACATAAATTTTCGCATTATTTTCGATGTCATATAATCCTGAGAGATATTTATTATGCCATGCAGATAAGATATGAAACGGAAAAATTTGCCCGCCGTGAGTATGTCCTGCCACTTGCAAATCAAAATTATTTTCCTTGCCAAAGCTAACCGGAGTATGCGATGCCAAAATCTTAAATTGATTGGGTTTCGCCTTGGCAAAGGCTGCATCAAGCCTTATCAAAAGGCCGATGCGTTGTGCCGTCCGCCAATCGGGAATTCCTGCCAGTGAGATATCACCCAAATCGACACCGGAGTTTTCGATTTGTTTGAAACCAAGCTTTTTCAGGGCAACCAAACTATCGCGATATCCGGCATAAAATTCGTGATTGCCGCTTACAAAATAAACACCGTCTTTGGCTTTAAGCCCGCCCAGCAAATCAACAACATTGCCAATTTTGTTGATATTATCATCCACGACATCGCCTGCCAGAATAATTATGTCAGGTTTGAGCAGATTGGTTCGTTCTACAATTTTTTTCACTTTGTTTGAGGATATGACCCGATGAATATGTATATCGCTTAATACCACAATTTTTTTATCCGCGGTAATTTTATCGGAATAAATATCAAGCTCTTTGACATTTGGTACTTTTGTTCCCTCATATAGGGCATATAAACTTAGCATCAAAGCGGCGATAATCAAACACCAATTAACTTTGACACAAATACTTGGGCTAAAAGAAGAGCAGTTGATAAGCCCTGTTTTGTAGGCAACAAACCATAAACTGTCGCAAACCAAAGTAAGCCCGGCCAAAATTACGCAACCGACAAATAAGAAATAGATTATGTAGCGATATAAGGGGTAGTATTTGCCCAATAGGCTTTCAAAGCCATAGCTGCTTAACGGCTGCACGCAACCAATCAAGAGCAAAACAAATAACAAGATTATGGCAATAGGCCAGCTTAAGGATGACATCAACACATATCTTATAAACAAATACATGGTTATGGTGCAACCTACCATTGATGCCATCACACTCCAAGACAACATATACGCAACAACTCCCTTATCAATTTTCGATTCTGTTTGATATTATAATTTTTAGAGTAAGCTCTAAGTCAAGTTATTTTTATCATAAAATAATTTGCCTTCAAACAAAATATTCAAAACTTTTTAACAGAATTGAATTTTTTATTTTTCCCAAAAAAAACTTTACTTTTCAATACAAAAAAACACCCTTTAAAAAAGGGCGCTTTTAATTGGTGATGCTTAACGCATGGTTTCCGAACGAGTTAATGAAAAAAATAATAGATAAAATTATATTTTTATGTTATTATCAGCATAAAAGGAAAAACGATATGGACAATGCACAACAATACGATAAATTGGAAAATTTACCCTCTCTAAAAAAAGGATGGGTTCGTCTGGTGCATCGTTGCATATATAAAAATAATGTAAACAGCATTAAAAAAAACGGTCTTGTCTTTAATAAAAATGCAGCACAACTATCTTCATGGCAAAAAGGCGGTTCTTATTCCGATATAGCCTCAATGGCCTCTGTTTATAATGAAGCCTCATTTTGGAAAAGTATGTGTCATGATAATTTTTCATGTTATGACAATGCTCGATATGCTGACACAAAAATTGTTTTTGATATGCCAATAGATGAATTTTGTTTGCTGAAAAAATATGGACGCCTCATAAAAGGAACAATAGACAGTAAATACATTGTCGGCTGTATTCCTAACATAAATGGAGAAAATAAAAATTTAACTCTGCCTGAAGAAAAAATAATGCACGCCGCCAACAAATCGCAAAACAATCCTCCATCATCCGCCCAACCAAATAACATTGACAACATAGTAGAAGAATTATTGTTAAAATGCAAATCAGATAAAAAAGAAGAATTGCGCGCAATTGTTTATGAAGGAATAAAACATTGTAGAGAAGATTTGCAATTCGAACTGTATGAACCAAAGACAACACAAAATAAAAAGGCAATCCCCTTAACGACTATGCTCCAAAATCATTGCCGTTAATACAAAAAAACTTTTCTTTCTGGCATGTTTCAAACTTTATTGGTTACAAAAAGCACCGCAAAGACTTGGGCGAGATTCCAACTCAGACAAACTATTGAAAAACAAAGACTTTTTCTCAAACGAGTTCGGAAAATTATCCCCAAATGACATTTTCCCAAAATGAACATTCGAACTAGATTAAGCGCTTGATTTATAAAAGAAACTTCTCTTAGCTTTGCAAGGGAGGAACGACCACGGCAAAGGTTAGTTGTTCGCGCAAGTAGAAAGCTTTAGCTTTCGTAGCGGCGCAAAAACGGCAGTTTTCATACCTGCCGTTTGAATTGGTGATCCCAGTGCTGCGAGATAAAAAACACCGTTGCTCCGGTGTTTTTTATAAGCCAAGCAATGAGACTTGGCTTTGCAAGCAAGCGAGCGCAGCGAGGCAAAGGCAATAGTCGGAATTGAATAGTCTCGCTAAGATCAACAAAAAAAGTGCCGTTAAGGCACTTTTGAATTGGTGATCCCAGCGAGAATCGAACTCGCGTTACCGCCGTGAGAGGGCGATGTCCTAGGCCGCTAGACGATGGGACCTTACAAAGACATCCTCTTGATAATCTAAAAATTTATAACTTGCAAGCATTTTTTTAGCAATTTTGCAAATTTTTCTGCGAACTGCTAATTTTTCTTCTATATTTGTCGGTGATTTATTTATGTTTTTAGTGCTTGACAATTCAATATTTTTTGATTATAAACCAAGCAGATTTTCTAATTAAAAGGTCTGAAAATTCAACACACTCTACGGAGTGCCGCCAGTCAGCGAGGGTTCGCACACTGGCATGCAATAGTATGTATATAAGGTTTTGATAACAAATGTTTGAAGCATTGAGCGATAAATTAACCGGCATTTTCAACAAAATCACCTCGCGCGGTGTTTTGTCTGAGGATGATATTAATACGGCCATGCGCGAGATAAGGGTTGCCTTGCTTGAGGCCGATGTTTCGCTTCCTGTGGTCAAAGATTTTATTGCCCATGTCAAAGCTGAGGCTTTGGGTGAGAAGGTTGTTCGCTCGATTCAACCGGGACAAATGGTTGTAAAAATTGTCCATGACGAGTTATTAAAACTCTTAAGCTCCGGTGATGAAGAGCTAAATCTCAATGCTCCGGCACCGGTTTGTGTGTTGATGGTAGGTCTTCAAGGCTCCGGCAAGACGACCACTTCGGCCAAGTTGGCCAAAAGGCTGGCATCAAAAAACAAGAAGAAAGTTTTGCTTGTCTCACTTGATATTTATCGTCCGGCGGCGCAAGAGCAGCTTGCTCAGTTGGCAAGCCAAATCGGCGGTTTTTCTTTGCCGATTGTCAAGGGTGAAAAGCCTGCTTCAACCACCAAACGGGCAATAGATTTTGCCAAGAAGGGTGGCTTTGATGTCATTATTTTGGATACGGCCGGTCGTTTGCATATTGACCAGGTTTTGATGGACGAGGTCAAAGAGATCAAAAAGATAGCCAATCCGACTGAGGTTTTGTTGGTTGCCGATGCCATGATCGGTCAAGACGCCTGCAATGTTGCCCGTGAGTTTAACGAGCAAATAGGTATCACCGGTCTTGTTTTGACAAGGATTGATGGTTCCTCAAGAGCAGGTGCAGCCTTGTCGATGAAGATGGTATCTGGCGTGCCGATAAAATTTTTAGGCCTTGGTGAAAAATTAGATGAGATAGAAGAATTTCATGCCGACAGGCTGGCCGGGCGCATCTTGGGTCAAGGCGATGTTGTATCGCTTGTGGAAAAGGCGATGGACAATGTCGATAAAGAAGATGCCGAAAAGCTGGCTCAAAAAATGATGAAAGGCTCGTTTAATCTGGAGGATATGCTTTCACAGCTAAAGCAGATTCAAAAGATTGGTTCGCTTGGCGGCATAATGGGAATGTTGCCCGGGTTGTCCAAATTTTCGTCTCAGATAGAAGCCGCCGGTGGCGACAAGCTTATAAAAAAGCAAGAGGCGATAATTCTTTCAATGACGATTAAAGAGAGGAGAAACCCGGACATAATCAAGGCTTCGCGCAAGAAAAGAATTGCGCAAGGGGCCGGAGTAGAGGTTCACGAGGTAAACAAGCTGCTCAAATCCTACGAGCAGATGTCTGCCATGATGAAGCAAATGGGCAAACTGGGTGGTATGTCAAAACTGCTTGGTTCGTCTTTATTAAAAAAATCTCCTTTTGGCGGCATGCCATTTGGAGGAATGGGCGGCAAATTGCCTTTTTAAGGTTTTTGCCAAAGGTTAATACTTAAGAAAGGAAAACAAATGTCAGTACGTATCAGACTGTCTCGTGGTGGTTCTAAGAAACGTCCGTTTTACAAGGTAGTTGCAGCCGATCAGCGCGCTCCTCGTGACGGTAGATTTATTGAGAGATTGGGCTCTTACAACCCGATGCTCCCCAAGGATCACGCCGACAGATTTGTCATCAATGAAGAAAGAGTAAAATATTGGTTGTCAAACGGCGCCGAGCCGACCGAAAGATTGGCCAAAATGTTGTCATCTTTGGGTTTGGTAAAAGCTCCTGCTTTGCGCGATCAACCAAAAAAATCTGCTCCTAAGGCCAAAGCTTTAGAGCGTATCAAAGAAAAAGAAGAGAAGGCTAAAGCTGCTGCTGAGGCTGCCGAGGCTGCCAAAGCCGAGGCTGAAGCCGCTGCTGCTCAGGCTGAAGCTCCTGCAGAAGAGTCTTCTGCTGAATAATTTATTAGTTATTAAAGGTTTTTGATTGGCTATGACTGAAGACAAAGTTTGTTTAGGCGCCATTGTCGGTGTACATGGCATAAGAGGCGAGGTAAAGGTAAAGAGTTTTTCTTCTGATGAGAAGAACCTGACCCGCTATGGCCTTTTAAGCAATGACAAGGGCGACAAGCGCTTTGAACTAAAAATTGTTGGTCATTCCAAAGAGCTGTTGCGCTGCAAGATAAAAGGCGTTGATGACAGGACCACAGCCGAGACTTTAATCGGTACGGGATTGTATATCGACCGCGCGTTATTGCCTGAGTTAAAAGACGAAGAGTTTTATCATACTGATTTGATAGGGCTTGAGGTCAAAAATTCTTCGAGTGAAGTTTTAGGTCAGGTTAATGCACTTTATAATTTTGGTGCCGGTGATATTTTGGAAATTAAGATGAACAATGGTTCTTTGGAGATGGTTCCTTTTACCAAGAGCTTTGTCCCGGTTATAAATATCAAAGACGGTTATATTATTATTGAGATGATGCATTTTGTTGAAGATGAGGCAGAAGGTAATGAAGGTTAAGATATTAACCATATTTCCAGAGCTTTTTCCCGGATTTTTGGGAACATCTTTAACCGGCAAGGCATTAGATGACGGCAAATGGTCGTTTGAGGCAATAAATATCAGAGACTATGCCTTTGACAAACATGGCTCGGTTGATGATACACCCTCGGGCGGCGGTGCAGGGATGATAATGCGTGCAGATGTTTTGGGTGCGGCGCTTCAAGCCAATTACCATACAGGCCGGCTTATCAATATGTCGCCAAGGGGCACACCTCTTACTCAGGCTAAAGTTCACGAGCTTGCCAAGGAGGAAGAGCTAACGATTATCTGTTCGCGCTTTGAGGGCATAGACGAGCGGGTGTTGGAGACCTACGGTGCCGAGGATATATCGATTGGCGATTATATTCTAACCGGCGGCGAGCAAGCGGCGATGATAATGCTTGATGCAATAATAAGGCTGTTGCCAGGGGTTTTGGGCAATGAAGAATCAAGCTCGGAAGAGAGTTTTGAGGATGGCTTGTTGGAGTATCCGCAATACACGCGACCGACCGAGTGGCAAGGGCATCCGATACCTGATATTTTATTATCGGGTCATCACCAAAAAATAGCCGCGTGGCGTCATCTCCAATCAGAAGAAGTAACTAAACAACGCAGGCCCGACCTGTGGAAAAAATATCTTGCATCTAAAAACAATTAGGTGTAAAAAGCTAACCAAATATAATGGAAAAGGGTAAAACTATGAACATTATCGAAAATATTGAAAAAGAGCAGATTGCAAAATTGCTTGAAGGCAAAAATCTTCCCGATTTCAAACCCGGCGACACTCTTAAAGTTCATACCAAAGTAAAAGAGGGTGACAGAGAGCGTATTCAGGTTTATGAAGGAGTATGCATTGCTCGCAAAAACGACGGCTTAAATTCATCATTTACCGTTCGCAAAATTTCGTTTGGCGAGGGTGTAGAGAGAGTATTTCCTCTGTATTCACCAAACGTTGCCAAGATCGAGGTATCTCGTATTGGTAAAGTTCGTCGTGCCAAATTGTATTTCTTGCGTGCATTGCGCGGCCGTTCTGCACGTATTGCCGACGATTTGACAGCAACAGCCAAAGCCAACGCAGAAGATAGCAAAGGCGAGTAGTTGCACTCAAGTTGAGATGTTTTGTAAGACACCGAGCGGGCTTGATAAGGGCCCGCTTTTTTGTAGGGCGCCAAACAACCATAGGTTTAGTTGTGAGCATTTTATAAAAATAAAAGTTGTTGATAAGTCTTTGCTAATATTGACAAAGTTCAACAAATGTTCTATCCATCCAAAATGGACTACATATTTAATCAATATCATTTTTAGGAAGGGAACATCAAGGAATGAGCATCAACAAGACATTATTCCAGCAACAGCTGGATGAACTTAAAAGGGCTGGTAATGAAAGGCGCTTTAATGAGTTGCAATCAAAATATCAATCACCTGAGACGATAGACTATAGCAATATGAGTTTAAGAGACGAGCTTCAAACACGTTTTGATTTAGACGAGCTAAACCGTCTTTCTGCCGAGTTGGGTAAGGACATAAATTCCGGTGCCAATATCAGCTCAAATTCCGCCAATACATTGGCAAGCAATGATCTTGATAATCAAAACAGCTTTTATACCGCCGTCGGCATACCAACACCTAATACTACAAGTCATAATCAAGAGATAGCAGCAGCTGCTCTACAAGGGGCTGGCGCGGGTATGCTGGGAGCACTTGAACGAGGAATAAATGCGGCAAGTTTGGGGTTGTATGATTTTGCCAGTGATACATTCTTTGACGGGGGTTATTCTCAAAGACAAAAACAACTAGAAAACTTAGCTACGCAATCAGGCTTATCCAAGCCGTATAAATATGCAAATTATATAATAGATAATTCGTTTGCTAATTTACCAATAGCTAAAGGTGCAAAAAGTATTACCAATTTTGTTTTACATGGCTATAATAAGATAAAATGAATATTATGATTTATTAAATTAATCCGGCATTCAATACATTGAATGCCGGATTATGGGAGGAATAAAAATGCCAAATAACGTATTAAATAAAGAAAATCAAACAATTTCAGCAAAAGATAAAGAAAGCTTGTCGTCAAGTCTGTTTTCGCTCAACGGCACTCTAGGACGTTTAGGCTTTTTTGGTGTTTTTTTATTGTTAAACAGCATTTTGGTTATGGTATCAAAATATGTTGGATTGGTAGGGGAGATTATAATTTATCCTTTTGTGTTTTATTCATCTGTTGCCGCCATACAAAAAAGGTGCAGAGACTTTAATTTCAACGGAACTATAGGTATTTTGATATTTTCCATAGCTTTTCCGCTGATTGAATGTTTAAAGTATATCAAAAATAATGAAATTTACGTTGAAGATAATGTAAAAAGTATGATGATACTTATTGCAAGTCCATTTTTGGTATTGCAGATTTTACTTCTTTTAATTCCGGGGTCTAAAAACAAAATTTTACATCTCTCAAGTCCTTTACTTAAGAGGCCTTATTTATATACAGGAATATGTTTTGTAATATTTTTACTTATAATGATGAGTACATATTTTTACGCAAGGATTTAAAGGCTATTATAGCATAACAAATTGGTTGAAAAGAACAAAATAATTTAGTAGATAAATATGAGGCAGATATTAAAGATATCTGCCTCAGACAATAAAGGAAACATCAATGTCAGATACAAGCAAACAAGCTCTGTTAAATCGCGCCAAAGAACTTTCGTTGCGCTATTTTCTCTCATTCAAAGGTTTTATAGACGGATCTCAGTTTTTCTCGGCTGTTTTAATATCCTCTTTTGTTAATAGCATTTTAGAGAAGTTTGATTTGTCGTTGACACTGCGCAATATTATCTATGGCTATATAATGCTGATAGCATTTCAAAAGCGATGCCGAGATATCAACCGCAAAGGAACATTGATAATAATATTTGTAACTCTCTGTTTCTTTTTTACCACAATACTAGAGCCGTTTAAACTGGATGATTATGGTGTTTTAGATACGATATCAAAGGTTATTTTTCATTCATACACATTACTTGTTTTATGATTCGAACGTAACACTACCTGCGTAAGCAGGTAGATGTAGACATACCTGCCCAGCCGTTAGGCTTGCGA
>CALXTM010000007.1 GCA_944391415.1 uncultured Alphaproteobacteria bacterium | reverse complement strand
ATGGCAGAAAGCCCAAATCCCCCTTGCGCCGAGGGCTATGTCTCAATCCTTGAAACAACATCCTGTTGTATCCCTTTTGTACAAAAACGAACTCGTGCGGTCAATTACTCCGCACGAGTTTAGAATACCATATTATGGGTAAACAATTAGTTAATTAAAAATAAAAAAACCTCCGATTTTGCAGGGAGATTTCAATATAAATGGCGCGCCCGGCAGGATTCGAACTTACAACCTTCTGATCCGTAGTCAGATGCTCTATCCAATTGAGCTACGGGCGCATCTTATCTTGTGAAAATAGTTATTACATCATCAAAACCAAAAAAGCAAGAAATTTTTTAAAAATTATTTTTTCTTTACCAATAATTTAATAAATAATGATTATGTTAAACATCAAAGGCCGAGGTAATTTTTGTTTTTTATAAAAAATTTCCTTTACAAAAACGGCAGATAGTGTAAAACAAAAAAGAAAGTTATTTTTTAAATTAAGGTGCTTTTTCAATGACAAAATTAGCAAAATTATCATCTTTGTTACTGGCAACCGTGGTGTTGAGCGGGTGTACTTATTCGTCTGATGCAATTTTTCCGTCTTTGTTTGGTGATGATTCGGAGGCTGTTTCGCAAGAAAATGAAGCTGCCGAGGCAGGGATTGTCCTTGGCACAACCAATTTCGAGCCGGTTACAATATCAGAGGTCAGCAACACCGGTACGTTTGTCGGGCAAAAGGTTATCACTTTCCGCAACGAACTAAGCCAGTTGCAGTCTTCTATCAAGGCCAACAATGCTCAGTTGCAAGGCATTAGAGATTCGGTTGTTAACAATGCTTTGCAGTATCACAAGACTATCGGTATGATCGAGGCCAAATTACAAGTTGGGACAACCCCTGGCAACCCGCGGATGTTTGAGATGTTAGCTCAGGCCCAAAACAACATTCAGGTTATGAGCACCAATTCTGCCACATTGAACCAGCTTTCGGCCAAGGTTGCGGCAGATACTGCAAACACTGATTATTTGGTAGAGTCTATTCGCTCGGCCTACAGTATTTCCGGTGCGGTTGATGAAGATCACCGTCAGTTGCATGTCTTGGAAAACGAAGCCGGACAAACATCGATTTTGATGCATTCATTATTAAACGAGGTCAACAGCGATATTTCTCGTCAGCAACAATATATTGAAACCGCTAACAACAACATTGTAAAACTAAGCGATGCCATTCGTGTTGGCAGCTACGGTGTTAACAATGTACCGATGATGCGCTCCCCTTTAGCTTTTGCCAATGCTGGTGAGACAAATGCAAAAGCTTCGCCTGCATTAATCAGCGGCAAGCCTCTAATGGCAATTAAATTTACATCGGCCGATGTCAAATATCAAGAAGGTCTAAAGCAAGCTGTTGCCAACGCTGTTGCCAAAAAGCCCGATGTGGTTTTTGATGTGGTTGCGATTAATTCTCCGCAAGGCAGCAATGCACAGCAATATGCCTCAAAAGTATTTCAAGATATCATCAATTTGGGTATAAGTGCTGACAAAGTTAATATTTCGGCCAAAACCGACGCCAAGGCGTCTGTTCCGGCGGTCATGGTTTTTGTCCGTTAAAACTATAAGATAATAAAAAAGCCGCTTCTAAAGCGGCTTTTTTATTATCTGGTTCTGGTTCGGTCTGTGGTGGTTTGCCGGGATGTTGTTTTGGGCAAAGACATTCGAAGTGCCGCAATTTTCTGGCGTAAAGACGGTTGTTTCTTCTTGGTTTGATTATTTATTTGCTCTTTGCGTTTTTCGGTGCGGGAGCTGGGCAAAGGTTTAAGTTCAACCGCTGTTACGGCCTTAACATCAAGCGGCAATTTAAATTCCTGGCTCCCCTTTAGACGGTTAATTTCATTTTTGGTATTGCCTCTGACACTTATAATCTCGGCCACGGCTCTGGTCAAAAATTTACAGTCTTTGGACGTATCATTCAGCAGTGTAGCAAGCTCCTTATTCTCAGGATCTTTTTTGATATATTCTCTGAGTACTTTGGTGGCAATCCGCATTTCTTCCTGTTGTTTTTTCAATTTTTTTTGCAGTTTTTGCATTCCTTGCTCAAGTTTTTGCAGCGATTCCATCAGCAAATCTCTTTTTTGAGCGTATTCAGGATCTGTTTTATCAAGCTCTTCAATTTTTTTATTGAGAGATGTCGTTTCTTCGGTTTCTTGTTCTTGCACCATTATTCATAGTCCTGTTAAAACATGTTCTAAAAATATAATAACATAATTTTTATCAAAAAAACATCATAAAAAAGGCCCCCTTAAAAATAAGGAGGCCTTCCAACGTCAAATCAATCTGTTAGGCGTTCTTTTTCAGGGCTTCGCCCAAGGCATCGCCAAGAGCTGAGTTTCCTGAAGCAGAGGAATATTCTTCCAAAGCTTTCTTTTCTTCGTCAATTTCCAAAGCCTTGATAGACAAGTTAACTTTAGAGTTCTTCTTATCAACCGAAGTTACTTTGGCTTCAACATTATCGCCTTCTTTGAAGTTTTCGACATTTTGTGCGGCTTTATCTTTAGCTAAGTCAGCTTTTTTGATATAAGATGTCAAACCGTTAAGGTTAACGGTAATACCTTTATCGTCAATAGCTGTAACAGTAGCTTTTACGACATCACCTTTTTTGATGTTTTCCAAAGCCTGAGCTACCGTATTCTCGGTTAATTGTTTGATTCCGAGGCTGATACGCTCTTTTTCAACATCAACATCAATGATTTTAGCTTGGATATCTTGTCCTTTGCTATAATCTTTAACGGCTTCTTCGCCTGGTTTATCCCAAGAGATATCAGACAAATGAATCATGCCGTCGATTTCATCGGTAAGGCCGACAAACAAACCAAACTCGGTAATGTTTTTGATTTTTCCTTCAATAACCGATCCGAGCGGATGTTCTTCAATATAAGCAGCCCAAGGATTTGGAGTGCACTGTTTAATGCCAAGGCTGATACGTCTCTTTTCGGCATCAACTTCCAAAACTTTGACCTGAACCTCTTGTGAGGTCGAAACGATTTTACCCGGATGAACGTTTTTGCGAGTCCAGCTCATTTCTGAAACATGAACCAAACCTTCAATACCGTCTTCAAGTTCAACAAAAGCACCATAGTCGGTGATGTTGGTAACTTTACCGGTGTAGATTTCGCCGACTTTGTATTTACCTTCGACTTTTGCCCAAGGATCATCTTCAAGCTGTTTCATACCCAAGCTGATGCGTTGAGTATCTTCGTTGAATTTGATAACTTGAGCTTTAACGGTTTGACCGACCGACAAAACCTCAGCCGGATGGTTGATGCGTTTCCAAGAAATGTCGGTAACGTGCAACAAACCGTCAACACCGCCCAAATCAATAAATGCACCATAATCGGTGATGTTTTTAACAACGCCTTCCAATACGGAGCCTTCTTTAAGATCGCTGATCAATTCGGCTCTGGCTTCGGCTCTGGTTTCTTCCAAAACCACACGACGAGAAACAACGATGTTGCCTCTGGCCTTATCCATTTTCAAAATTTGGAAAGGTTGAACCACACCCATCAACGGAGTAATATCACGAATAGGTCTGATATCGATTTGCGAACCGGGCAAGAAAGCAATTGCACCGTTCAAATCAACTGTAAATCCGCCTTTAACGCGACCAAAAATAACACCGTTAACTCTTTCGCCGGCATTAAATGATTTTTCCAAATCATGCCAAGCTTCTTCGCGACGAGCTTTTTCACGCGACAAAACGATATTTCCGTCTTTGTCTTCGTAACGATCGACATAAACCTCAACCGTGTCGCCGACTTTTAATTCAGGGTTTTGCCCAAATTCGCGCAAAGGAATACGGCCTTCTGATTTCAAGCCGACATCAACAGTTGCAAAATCTGGAGTTAAACGGATAATGGTACCCTTAACAACCGAGCCGGTAATACCGTTGTCGCCGAATTGCTCATTCAGCAAAGCTTCAAAATTTTCGTTTGTTTCGGGAATTTTAAATTCAGTATTTGTCATAAAATATTATTTCAAAATGCCAGACCCGCAACACTATTGCGGCGGACTTGTGCGAGTTAATACGAAACTCATCGGCGCACCCCGACAAATCAAGTGATGTCAGTTATACACATAAATATTTATTTTTCAAGTAAAATTTTATATTGTTATGCTGATTCTCTTAAGCAAAATTATCGTTGGTCAATAATTTTGCACACGCTATTAAAGACCTGATCGATATCCATGTCTGAGGTGTCAATTATAATCGCGTCATCTGCCGGACGCAGCGGAGCCGATGACCTTGAAGAATCTCTTTGATCGCGCTCTTTGGTTTGGGCCAAAACATCATCGTATGACGACGGTAAACCTTTTTGCAAATATTCTTTATGGCGACGCATGGCTCTGACCTCTGGCGATGCAGTGATAAACAATTTTATGTCGGCATCGGGACAAACCACGGTTCCGGTATCGCGTCCGTCATAGACGACACCAGCCACTTTTGTTCCGTCAGAGGCAACGGGATTTTTGGCAAAATCTTGCTGCATTTTTAGCAAAGCCTGGCGAACTTTGGGCATTGCGGCAACTTTGGACGCGGCCTGCCCGCCAATTGCCGAGCGAAAGTCAGGATGATTAGCCAAAGACATCATTTTGCCGAAAGTCATATTTTGCGCAGCTGCTGCGGCGGCCGCTGCATCATCAACACTAAAGCCGTTGTTCATCAAATCGCATCCGACGGCGCGATAAACCATCCCCGTGTCAAAATAAGCCAACTTATATTTTTCGGCCAAACGTTTTGCCAGAGTTCCTTTTCCGGCAGCGGCCGGTCCATCAATAGTTATAATCATAAAATAGCCCAAAATTTTATTTTGTAACGATTTTTTCACTTTTATTGAAATAAAATAAACTATATAATTAAGAAAGAAAGAGCAAAAAAGCTAATGTGCATATTTTTTATAAGGATTAATCATATGTATAAGCACCTGGTATTAATATTAATTCTGCTTATAGGCGTTTCGTTCGATGCAAAAGCTTTGGTTAGGCAAAAGGCATCAGAGGCCTTGTCATACCGCAATGTCGTAAGCGGCAATCTTGTCACGACCTCAAGCCTAAAGCCGACAGCTGTCTTAGATGATCACACTACTACCGACCCTTTGCAATTACAAACTGTAGATATGTTAAACAGTGTCAGCAAAAGTGTATCGGTATCGCCAAATGAACAATTTGTTGTTCAGGTACCTGAGGTGGCATCATATGGTTGGGACATATCGTATGATGCAAATAATCTTGCATTATCAGGCAATGAAGTTGATGAAGATGTCCGCAACATTATGTTTATGCAACGCAGCGAGGCAGATAGCGCAATTTATCTTGATAAAGTTGATTCTTCCACAGGCAAAACTGTCGAAAATAAGGCTGTGTATGTCCAGGTTGAAGAATGAGTGATATCAGGCTTTATATCGAAAATAAACTAGCTCCCGATATGGCCTTTGAGCTATCGGACAAACAGTCTCACTATCTTATCAACGTTATGCGCTGCAAAATCGGCGATATAATAACCTGTTTTAACGGAGCCGACGGCGAATTTTTATGTCAAATAGAAAACTGCGGAAAGAAAAATGTAGAAGTAAGGGTGCAGAGTTGCTTGCAAAAGGCTGGTGACGCAAGGGCTGATATTTGGTTGGTTTTTGCACCGCTAAAAAAAGATCGCACCGACTTTCTTATCGAAAAAGCGGTTGAACTCGGTGCCAGTAAGCTTATTCCGGTTGTGACCAGGTATACTAATTGCGAGCGCATCAAGCCTGACAGACTTCGTGCTCAGGCCATTGAGGCAGCAGAGCAAAGTAAGCGGCTTACCATTCCGGAAATAACACCTCTTACGGATTTTTCCGATTTCTTGGCCTCATATGACAATTCAAGAGAATTATTTTTTATGGACGAACGTCGCCAAGGGGCAACGGCGGTGGATGCTTTTTCTCAATCCAAAGCATCGGCAGCTATTTTGATTGGCCCTGAGGGTGGTTTTAGCAACGAGGAAGCAACCATGCTAAACAGTCTTGATTTCGTAACCAATATTAGTTTGGGGCCGCGCATCTTACGGGCCGAAACCGCAGCGGTTTCAGCGCTTGCTTTGTGGCAGGCAATTGCCGGTGATTGGTATCATTCAGGAGATGGCAAATGAAGATATTGATAGCAGACGATCATGAATTGTTTCTCAAAGGGCTTGAGTTCATTCTTACAGATTCTTTACCGGATGCAAAACTGATCAAGGCCAAAAACTATACCGAGATATTTAAAATAATTGAGCAAGATCAATCATTTGATTTGATTTTAACTGATTTAGCGATGCCTGGTTCACAGTGGCTTGAGGCTTTGCAAAAAATACACCATCAACTTCCCGAAACACCGATTATTATTTTATCTGCGGTATTTGATAAGGAAATTGTGCAAAAGAGCATAGAGCTTGGTGCGGCCGGATATATTCCCAAAACCTCGAGCAATGCGGTTATTATCTCGGCCATTAATCTGGTTTTGTCTGGTGGGGTTTATATACCCAAGGAGCTTTTACAAGATACTTTACAAAATGATTTTAATATGCTTAAAGAAATTGAGAAGCTGCCCGAGACCGATGATATCTCGGAAAAGGTCAAAATTTTGACACCTCGTCAAATAGATGTTCTTCGGCTTATTGCCAAGGGCAAGTCAAACAAACAAATAGCATTTGACTTGGGCTTAAGTGAAGGCACCGTCAAATTGCACATAACGGCAATATTAAAAATACTTAATGTCTATAACCGCACCGGGGCAGTAGCCGCGGCAACACATTCGGGGCTATTAAAAGAAAATGACTAAGATTAATCAAAAACAACTGGCAGAATATCTTGATATTTTTGGCAAAAACACGATGAGAAGTTTGCTCAAGGATTATTTGGCTCAATCGACCAAATCATGGGAATCTTTGGATAAAATATCTGATTCCGAAAAACAAAGGGTATTTCACTGTTGGCGTTCCAGCAGTTTGGTTTTTGGAATGGAAGATTTTTCCAAGCTTTGCACCAAGATAGAAGACGATATGCTCAACAATCGCCTTACCAAATTATCAAATCTGATTTCCGAAAGCCAGGATTGTTACCAAAAAAGCGTTCTCAAGGTTATTGAAATTATGCAAGAGAGGGATCATGACAACCAGTAAAATATCAAAATCCGATTTACCGGCATATCTTGATGTTATTTATGGTGATATCTACAACAGTGCTGATGAGTGTACTCGGCGTGACAATAACTTTTTGAGCAATATTAAAACTTTTTTTCAATATAAAAGGCTTGTAAATTCGGTTGTACACGAGCTCAAGATGAATCAAAGCGTTTTGCAGTTGGGGGTTGTCTTTGGTAATGAAATCGACGAAGTGGCTATGGCGATTGGCGCATATGGTCAATATGATATTGTTGACATCAGCCCCGTGCAAGTCAACCGTATAACCGATAAATATTGGAAAGTATATCAAGGGATGAAAGTCTTTAAGCAAGATGCATCTTGCCTAAAGCTGTCAGGCACTTATGATGCGGTTGTTTGTTTTATGCTGCTTTCCGAGGTTCCGTCAGCCACCAAATCAAAAATAATTAATAATGCGTTGCAAATGGTCAAACCCGGTGGCAAAGTTATATTTGTCGATTGGCATAATCCGCTTTATTATCATCCTCTTCGTTATGTCGTCAGGATGTATAATCGTCTTTATAATCCTTTTGTTGAGCGTCTTTGGGATCGCGAAATCGATACATATGTCTCAGCTGAGCTAAAACCTGAGTTTATTTGGCGCAAAAGCACTTATTTTGGGCGTATGTTCCAAAAGCTTGTTGCCGTTCGCAAAGAAAACCCGCTGGAAACCCCTGCTACCACAGAAGACCGCCAGTTTTTTGGCGATGGGCCGGCCGGTTTAGCTGATTTCTAAAATTTTAGCGGCAATTAGTTTTGCATCATTGAGTGTTGCTTTGGGCGTAAAGCTTAAGGCATCAGGAGAGTCTATGGTGGTTGCATATCCTTGGTCAACCAAAGACTTTGCAAATCGTTGATGCTTTTTAGTGAGCCAATTATGCCCGGTAAACAACAATACCGGCGCCCCGGTTCCGCATGCCTCAGAACACATTGAAACTGAATCTGCGGTGGCAATAATTAAATCGGCGCAGGTATAAAATCCCATAATCGGATTTTCTTTTTTTTCGCCCCACATATAGGTATAGGACGGAATACCTTTAATTTTTTCCATAATGATTTTTTCAGCCTTCTCCCCGGTCCTTCTGGAAGAGGTTATAAGAAAAGACCCGCCCAGTTTTTGATGTAGTTGTTTTAATTCATCACCCAATTCTTCGGCATTATCCAATGGCCAGGGTTTATTTTTTATTGCTCCGCCGATAATAACGGCAATCAGCGGTTTGGGCAAATTTTCAAAAATCGGCATCCATTTTTTGCGGTCTTGCTCAAGAAACTCGGTAAATATTCTTGTCGGAGCCCCGGTAATCACCAAAGATTTCGGGTTTTGACGATTTTGGAGCTTATCATGAGCTGGAACAATTAACATTTCCATATCATCAATTCCTCCGCCGCTTGGAAACATTAATTGGATTATTTTGGCCTTGTTTTTCGATTGTTTGCGGATATAACGAGCAACCGGCACCGTTCGACGAGAAATTGACAAGATTAAATCTGGCCAAGGTGCAGTTAACGGATCTGATTTTTTGGTGTCAACCCCGATAAGGGTGCGGCCTCGCAACACATTGGGCAAACTACCCAAAAAATTATAGACAATATTTTTTTCGACGATATTTAGCTCATTTTGCAAAGCCATGGCAATACCCTTAGCCTGGCCGACGCTTCCGCGGCGGTCATCGGCCAAAATCCACAAAGTTCGTTTCATATTTAATAACTTTCAAAAAGTCGTAGTCAACCGATTCTAATGCCTATATTATAAAAAGCATAACAATTAAAACAAGCCATTAATTTAGGGAGTTTAACAAGTGAAAATATTTTATTTGGTTATTTTAGGACTTTTTTTGTCGGCCAAAAGCGCCGCTGCGCAATATTCTGCGCAAAATAAAGCCAAATATATGGCTACCTTAAAAGCAGTTGTTGATTATAAGATTAATGATGAAGAAAATTATGCCGATATAGAGTCTTTAAGAGAAAATAGGCGCTTCAATCAAGATTTAACCAAAATGCTTGCCAAATTATCTAATCGGCGCACCAAAAATTCCACCAATTCCAGAGTGTATAAGATTTTGCTCAAAGCTGGCAAAGATGTCTATAATGAGCTTAATTAATCATAAATTAACGCCTGCTGATTAAAATCAAAATCAGTCAATGACATCGCCAAGGAGTAAGGACATGGATAAATCAAAAATCAAATCATTTAAGGCCAGCATTGATAAAATGCGTGCCAAAGTGATTGCGGTAAAAGGCAAATCGGTCGAGGGCCTGACGCCTATTGAAACATCCAAGGTTAAATCATCAGCCGTATCATCCAAAACCAGGGAGTCCGATATATGAAAAAATTTTTTTCTTGCTTGGCATTGGCCATATTACTTTCGTCATGTTCAAGCTACAATCACGGGGTCTATGTTGCACCAGATTACAATCACATTGTAGCTCATGCGGTGGTTGTTGAGCAAAATTCCAATTATGTAGTTTATGAATATTCCGATATCAGGGTAGACGAGATAGCTCCTGTGGCTGCCATATATTGCCATGATCATGGTGGGCGTAAATCATCGCTTTATGACATAAATCTTCGTCCTGATCACAAACGTCGCGCCACTTTTGTTTGTCAATAAAGCAACTTGCAAAGCATCTTTCGCCTACCTATATAACAATTATACAATAAGTTTTAACGGGTCAAAAAGATGAATAAAAATTTATATGATGTTTTAGGGGTTTCAAAAGATGCTTCGGAAAGCGAGATAAAATCTGCTTACCGTAAACTTGCACGTAAATATCACCCCGACTTGAATAAAGACGACAAAAATGCTGCCGAGAAATTTAAAGAGGTTTCCGGTGCATATGATATTCTTGGTGATAAAGAGAAACGGCAAAAATATGACAATAACGAAATTGATGCCGAAGGCAAGCCTACAGGCTTTGGTGCCAGCGGGTTTGGCAACGGAGGTTATCAATCATACTCCACCGGGGGCAATCCTTTTGGCGGCAGTCAAGGAGCATCGTTTGATTTTTCTTCTATTTTTGGAGATGATATTTTTTCCGGCTTCTCTTCTCAGGGAGCAGGGCCGTTTGGCGGTGGTTTTGGCGGCGCATCAAGACGCCCGCGCAAAGGTTCTGACATCAGTTATACGATGCGTATAGACTTCCTTTCTGCTGTCAAAGGCTCTGAAAAAACGGTTAATATCAATGGAAAAAATATTAATGTCAAAATACCTGCCGGTACCGTAAACGGCCAAACTCTGCGTCTTAAAGGGCTGGGCGAGGCAGGCTTCAACGGCGGTCCGGCCGGCGATGTCTTGATAACCCTTAATGTCGACCGTCACCCATATTTTACGTTGGAAGACAAAAACATTTTGTTAGAGCTCCCCATCACATTAAAAGAGGCAATTTTAGGGGCCAAAGTAACAGTTCCGACCATTAGTGGCAAAGTAGCTGTTAATATTCCGCCTTATGCAACCACCGGCGAAAAGTTGCGTCTTAAAGGCAAGGGCGTTAAAGGCGGCGATCAGATTATGACACTAAAAGTAGTTATGCCCAAAAACAAAAGCACCGAGCTCGAAAAAGCTCTGCTTCAAATGCCGGATGAAACCGTCAGGACCTTTTAATGCTGCTTGAAAACATACGAGACTTTGAGTGGTATAATGATCCGCAAAATGTTCGTTTTGTGGAAGAGGGGATGTTAATCGAAACCAAACCGCATACTGATTTTTGGCAAAATGTTGATTGCAGTTTTGTCAAAGACGATGGTCATTTTTTCTTTAAGCAGGTTGGCGGCGATTTTGTATTAAGTGTTTCATGCTCTTTTCCGGTTGTTAAAGAAAAGGCCCAGTGTGGTCTGATGATAAGGTCAGACCAGCACAATTGGATTAAGGCCGGCCTTTATTCGACAAATGCAGATGTACCGCAAATTGGTGTCGTAAGCTCCAACCAAGGGGCAAGCGATTGGTCAATTGTCGATATTCCGTCTGAGTGTCGCAAACTATGGCTCAAGTTGCGTCGCCGTGGCAAAGATTTTGTTGTTTGGTATTCTTTAGATGGCAATGATTTTAAGCAAATTCGCCTTTCTCATCTGCCCAAAACAGGCGATATCATCGATATCGGTGCCTATGCTTGTTCCCCCGGCAATACCGAATTTGAAAGTATTTTTCGCGAAATAGAAATTAAAACTCTAGATTAGCGACGCAATTTCCGCCTGCAAATCGCTAATTCCGATGTTTTTCTCAGAGCTTGTTGCCAATACCTTTACATATGCGGCCGGATGTTCTTTGGTCGCAATAATTGCAGCACTCAGCACGGTTTCAAGTTCCGCCTTGGATATTTTATCTATTTTGGTGAGCACAATCTGATAAGTAACCGCTGCTGCATCCAGCATATTCATTATTTCTTGATCATTTTTTTTAATACCATGACGAGCATCGATCAACAAGAACACTCTTTTTAGGTTAACGCGTCCTTGCAAATAAGCAAATATAATTTGTTGCCATTTACGCACCTGAGAGTCGGGTGCTTTTGCATAGCCATAGCCTGGTAAGTCTACCATGTAGATTTTATCATCAAGGCAAAAAAAGTTTAGTTGCTGTGTCCTTCCCGGAGTATTTGAAGTCTTGGCCAGTCCCTTTTGGTTGGTGATGGCGTTGATAAGGCTTGATTTACCTACATTGGATCTGCCGGCAAAGGCAACCTCCGGCATTTTTGTAATTGGCAATTGTTGCAACTCGGCCACACCCAAAACAAACTTTGCCCGGTTAGAGAACAAATCTTTTACGTCGGCTGTTTGCACCGGGGCATCTTTAGGCGTGGCAAGGGACATTAATCAACTCCCACTTTTTTCATAATTATGCGTTGTTGAATAATTGACAACACATTGCTTAATGTCCAGTAAATAACCAATCCTGATGCAAAATGCCCCAACATAAAAGTAAAGATGACAGGCATCAAGGCAAACATCCTTGCCTGATCTTTATTGGCTGGTTTTGGTGATAATTTTTGTTGAATATACATAGTCACACCCATCAAAATCGGCCAAACTCCCAAATCAAGCAACGACGGTATCGGCAGCCCTGTCATGGCCGAGATTGTCATCGGGTCTGGAGCTGACAAATCCTTAATCCAACCAATAAAAGGCGCATGCCTGATTTCTATGGCAATATTAAGCACCTTATACAGAGAAAAGAACACCGGAATCTGAATAAGCAGCGGCAGACATCCCGATGCCGGATTTATTTTCTCTTTTTTATAAAGGGTCATCATTTCTTGTTGTAAACGCATTTTGTCGTCTTTATAGGTTTCTTGAATGGACAATATCTTGGGCTGTACTTTTTTCATCTTTGACATGCTTTCATACGACTTGTTGGCAATCGGGAACATCACCAATCGCAACAAAGCGGCAAACAGCAAAATAGCCCACCCCATATTGCCGATAAGATGATACAAAAAGTCCAAGATATAAAAGAACGGTTTGGTTAAGAAATAATACCAGCCAAAATCAACCGCCAAATCAAACTTGTCGATTCCCAAATTTTTGGTATAGTCGTCCAACATGGCAATTTCTTTTGCTCCGGCAAAGAAATTGACGCTGCTGGTTGCAACCGATCCGTTTGAGATGGTTGTCGGTTCGCCCACATAATCTGCTTGATAAGTGTTATCGCCGATTTTGCTAAAGCTGGCACGGCTTGTAGTATTATTGTTAAGAGCAATGGCACTAAACCAATATCTTTCTCCAAAACCAAGCCATCCTCCGGTTGTTTCAAATTCTTTTTTCTCGCCCTTATCCAGGTCTTTGGGCTTAAACTCTTTAAGGCTTGAATTTATAACACCAAGCAACCCCTCATGGACAACAGCCGATGAATTTTCATTATTATCATAAACCCGGTTTATTAATCCGTAAGGATAAAGTGTTATGGCTTTGCCGGAGTTGTTTTCGACAATCTGTTCAATATGAAACATATAGTTATTATCCAAGGATATTTTGCGCACAAATTTTATTCCTTGGCCATTGTTCCATTCCAAAGTTACCGGGGATTTTGGCGTTAATTTTCCGTCGGTTACTTTCCACAAGGTGTTGGCATTTGGCAATTTCAGTGCTTTATCATTGCTCAACCAGCCAAATTGGGCATAATAAGGAGCTTTTGTTTTAGCGGGGCTAAGCAGTTCTACGTCGGGGCTGTCGGCCTCAAGAGTTTGCTTATATTTGGTCAAATAAATATTATCAAATCTTGCGCCTTTTATTCGCAGTGATCCGGCAATTTTATCATTGGCAATCTCTATTCTTTTGTCCTGTTTGAGAGCATCCTGGCTGGTTAGCGCATTGTGTTCTGCAGCAAGCGGCAATTTATCATCAGCAGCCTCCGGTGTAGTTTCCTCGGCAACCACCGGTTCAGGACGATTTGTTGCAGGCCTGTCGTTTGGCCAGATGATATTAACCAACAAAATAGCGATTATTGACAGTACAATGGCGGCATACAAGCCCCTGGTCTCTTCTTTCATCTTTTGCAAAAACTCCTAAAACTAAAAAAAGCTTTTTTTATATTTATTATAAATAAATTACGAAGGCAAGCTAATATCAGGGTTTATCATTTTTTTGTTGTTTTGGTGGCACCGGGTCAAAACCGCTTCCGCCCCACGGATGACAACGCAACAGTCTTTTTACCCCGAGCCAGCTTCCCTTTATTACACCATGAATTTGCAGCGCCTCAATAAAATATTCCGAACAGCTTGGTTTGAAACGACATACATTAGGTAACATTGGCGAAATAAAATGTTGATATCCTTTTATCAGTTTAATCATCAGCCAGCGCAACATCTTTGCCTTCTTTCTCACAGATTTGTTTATTTATTTCCGTAACTGCCTCAAGTAATTTTCTTGTAAGATAAGCAAAATTAAGACTGGTGGTATTGTGTCGGCCTATCATTACATATTTCACGCCTTTCATTCCGGCTTTAGGCATAACCAAAGCGGCCGCGGCACGCAAGCGTCGTTTGGTACGATTCCTTACATGGGCTTTACCCAGTTTTTTTGTGGCAGTATAACCGACAAAGCAAATATCATCACAAATTGGTGATAAACTTAAAGCCGCCTGCAGAACTACCCCGTTGACAACAACTTTGAATTCCTTGGCGGCTTCAACAAAATCTTTGCGTTTTTTTAAGATAAAAACTTTCATCTCAGCAAAAATTAAGCAGAAATTTTCTTGCGATTATGAGCGCGTCTTGCAGACAATATCTTGCGGCCTCCTGCAGTAGCCATACGAGTACGAAACCCGTGACGACGTTTTCTGATCAATTTTGACGGTTGATATGTACGTTTCATTATTTTTCTCCGGTTAATTATTGTTATTTAAAGCTCCGGCAATTCAACGGCCGGAGTCCTCGGACAAGCTGCTTTATAAAGCCAAAATATTGTTATGTCAATATTAAATTGCATTTCCTTGTCGCAAAACACTCTGTGCTTTTGGCGAGTAGGAGCCATCTTCATTATGTATTATAATTCCTTCATGGATAAGCAATGGAGCCTTAGAATCTTTTTGGGCCCTGACAATTACTCTTTTGGCCGGCTGGCTTAATTTGGAATATAGCGGCAATATTTCTATTTTGCCGACTTTGCTGCTCAAGCTGGTAATAATTTGTTCCAAAGCCTCCGCCCGATTGATTATGTATAAATGTCCTTTGGGTTTAAGCATTTTGATGCAAAAAGCCAACCACTTTGCCAAGTCGGCATTGGCAAAATTATGCGCTTTGGCTTTGGAGATGTTAGGCGATGGCATATCGGCCAAGGCATATGGCGGGTTGGTTATCACATGATTAAACGAACAAGGTTTTAGTTTGGTTGCAAAAATATTGTCATTAATAAATTTAACAAACGAAAACCCATTATCTTCGGCGCTCAATACTGCGGCATCAGCCAGCAACTTTTGTTCTTCTATGCCGGTAATGGTTATATCCTTGCCGGCAAAGCGGTGAGCCAGACACAAGCTTATTGCACCGGTTCCCGATCCAACATCGAGGATGCTGTCGCCTTTGGCAACATTTGTAACGGCCGCCGCCAACCAAACCGCATCCGACGATGCTTTATATCCGTTTTGCGGTTGATAGATTTTGACTTTTTTATCCAGCAAATAATCACTACAATATGACATAATTTTGTCGCTCCGTTAATTTATGACAATCCTAAACGTTATATGCCAAAAAATCCAGTACAAAATATTCTTGCCAACACGGCATAATTGTGCCGAAAGTAAAAATACTGAAATATAAATTTTAAATAATTATGGAAAAACTAAAAAACAATCAACTGTAACCATCAGTATAATTTTTGGAGCAGTATTAATGGGCGCATTATGTGCCTTTTTACAATTATGGATTATCTCAATTTTATTGGGAATTGTAATTGTTTTGTGCTATGCCAACACGCGGGTATGTTTTCAAATGTATGATACATACAAACATATGTCAGTCCGCTTGCAAGGCAAAAATCTGACTGAGCGATTGAATATAATATATGAAAACTCTTACATCTGGCTTATGTATGCCGGTTTTGAAGAGATCAATCGTCTCAGGAAGTTTTTCGACCAAATGAGCTCTTCACATCCGGAATACGGCCGGGTCAAAGAGTTGGTCGAATGTTCATATTATAAGTGTTAAGGTGAAACCGCTTTCTTATTTTAAGAAGAGGTTTCTGTTTGAGGTGTCATTGCCACTCAATAACCGCCCTGGCCAATTCGCGCTCATTATCTGAATCATAAGTGTGAATGCTGTGCAATGACTTATTTCCTGCCATTTGGGTGGTAACCCGAATTTTTTCGCCCATATATCCCTCTTTGCGGAAATTAATATCAATTTTTTTAGGGTCGTGGGCCAATCTGAATTCAGGCTCAACAGCCTCTGTTGCCCACAAAATATATACGGCATTATTTATATGCTTGTTCAAATCAATATCATCAAATCTGACCCGAAATTTAAATTGACTGTCGCCTTCTGTAATCTCTTCCAGTCTGGGAAATTCGGTGTTTAATGCTCGTACTTCCAAAGGTCGATGCCGCGGCATTCTCTCCTCCACCGACAGAGGACGTTTTTTTTGCAGGTCAATCAGCGCCCATTTGCTTGATGCCCGAATGATAGATGTCCCGTCTTGACCAAATACTTCATAATCACGATAAGCCGACAATTTGCTTTTTGCCGATGGCCAGGTCTCAATGGTTATGGTCTCGTGCATTTTTGGAAGTCTGTCGATTTCGAGTGCATAGTTGGTTCCAACCCAAGTCATTCCGTTTGCAATACAAAACTGCAATCCAAAGCCCAAGCGCGCCGCATCATCGTCGGCCATATCCTGAAAAATGTTCATTAATGTCAGGATTCGCAAGTTATTATTACGATCACACTCATAAGATCTGATATTATATTGTTTGCTATATTTAGCAGGCTCCATCTATTTTCTCCGTTTGCACATCATAATCTTAAAATTTTCATCTGTTTTGCGGCGACTAAAAGTTCTTTTCAATATTCCCGTCCCAGATGTCGGCTTTTGCCAAACCTCGGTAAAAGAGCAGTCGTCTTTTGCCACCAACCATACGGCAGGCGATGTTGATATTAATTCATATTGGTTACCACAAAGTTTAAATAGGTCATTATTTTTTGGGGTGGGTTTTATCATTTCAAAGTTCAAAAATTTGGCCAAAGGTCTAAAACTTTCGGCAACATAGCAAGGGCAGTGCTTGGGAATAAATATCGCGTGTGGCAAAATATTATGGATAATTTCCCAATCGCCCAAAAAAGCATGACCGGCTCCTTGCAAAATAGGATAGTCTTTAAGGGTTATGAATTTTATGTTGCGGACATTCATCTGTCCTTTTAAGGGATTAAAATAGGTGCGTGCGGTTATTAAGGCAAAAGAATCTTTGGGCGAGGCATCAAACCATTCGCCAATATCGTTGAACGACCCGATAACCACGAAGTTGTTGTTGAGTGCGGCAAGATCATTTGGCAATCCCTCAACTATTTTGATTCTGTTGCCGGCAATTTTTTCAAAATCGATTCCGCGTTTTTTTATTATTTCAAGATAGGTGTAGAAATCATCATTGCCGTAAAACACAATATTTTTGCGTAATTTGAGTGCAGCCAAAAAAGCCAATATATACATCTCGGTATGAGTTGGGTATACCGGCAAAAATATTTTGCGCTTTCGAGATTTGCGAATTACTTCGACCAGCTTTTTCAAAACATCTTTTTCTTTCCAGGCGATTCCATCGTTGACAATTCCGCAAAAATCAGCCACGACAAAATTAATTTTCTCGGCATATTGTTTTAGTTTTTTAAGGTTGGTTGGTTTGCGAAAATAGGTCGACTGATCAGTTTTTAGGTCGCCGCTGTGATATATGGTTGTTTGTCCGTCGGAGATAATAAAACCAAAACAGTCAAAACAAGTGTGCGAAGCATTGACCGGTTCAATCTCAATATCACCAAATTTAAATTTTTCACCGTCAGCTATTTCAACAAATGTCGGTTGTTGGGTCTTTCCGATATCATATCTTTGATACAAATCTTGTAATATCAAGCGAGTATATTTGCCGCCGTACAAGGTTGGTAATTTATATCCGGCCCTAATATAGTGAATAATTCCGTTCAAATGGTCGGGGTGAGAGTGGGTTAAAAACAGTGCCTTAAAGTTAAAAGATTTGTCTTCAAGCAGAGCTCTGATATCAGGCACGGCAGCAACCGAATTTTTTACCCCCAAAGCAGGGTGGTTGTCAAATTTGCCCAAATCAACAACGATGGTAGATTTTTTTATTTTGTTCTGGCATTGCCGAACACAGGTGTATTGGTAACAGTGCCCGCTTATTTGGTCTATATTGTTTCCACCCAACGGACGCCAATACAACCCCGTGTCCTGCATAAAGCCGTTCATCTAAAAACCCGAAAAAATTAAAGTCGTTTAGCCTTTTTCAATCGATATTCGGCTAGTTTAGCCTCGCGCCAAGCATTGGCTGCGTTGGCAACCTTGGCCTCTATTTCGGTCTTATTTTTAGCCAAAAGCTTATCTTTTTCAAGTCTTTTTGTATTATTGATTGCTTTATTAACAGCCTTATTCTCAAGGCTGGCTACGATACACTCATAAGCCTTTGACAACCTTTGGGCATATTTTTTTGCCTTGCGAGGCAGGCTAGAGTGATAAGCCGTAGCAGCTTTATTCCAGTCGTATCCTTTTTGGGCATACAACTTTTTCAAAAACTTAGCGCCATACTCAACGTTTTTATATGGGTTAAATGCCTGATCAAGATTTTCAAACGCATCCGGATGATATGCAAGATTAATCTGCATACAACCGACATCAATGCTTTTTACACCTTTGGCTTGCAAGCGTTTAACCTCGGCAATAGCCTCGCGTTTGGTTTCAAAATAGCGACCTTTTCCTTGAGCATTAACCGTCCACGGCCAAGCCATATTGCGCTGATGCTCCTGATTCCAACGTCCGGATTCGACATTGGTTATAGTTGAAAGGAGGTGCTTTTTAATTTGGTATTTTTTCTCAAATTGCTGAGCGGCGATGGTGCAAACTTCTTCATCATCAACATATTTAGGGTATTCAGAAGCTTCCACCGGCTGAATAAACATCAGCAAGAATAACAAAAACATCAAAAATTTTGATACGAAAAGTCGCATCCCTCTGTTCCCTTAAGTTCGCCACAAGTATCCCTTATGCAACAAATATGCCAATTTCAACTTGCTTAGCGGCAAAATATCATATCAACAATTATAAAAAAACTTAAGGTTCGTTTCTCCAAGCTTTTCTTAGAAAATATTCCGCGAAAAGCATCTAATTCGTCATTAATATATTAACGAATTATTAACACACAAGAGCTGCTTATAGCATAATTATTTTTTAAAATCCAGTAAAAAATTTCCCAAGCTAATGATAGATTGGCTGATAGCATCGGCAACAGATTGAAAATTCTTATTTTTTTGATAGGACAACTCGTCCATATAAATGCTGCGATTAACCTCTATTTGCAAGGTATAGATATTTTTACGAGGTTGGCAATAGTTAAAAGTTATAAAAGCACCTGAATACGGGCGATTAAACTCGGCTCTGAAACCTCTGTTTTCAAGTTCCTGATATAGTTTTTGCGACACTTCGACAGGACAACTTTCATCAAATAAATTGCAGATACAAAAGTCAAGCGCTTTGGATTCGTTCATAATATTGCAAATCATTGAGGGCATGGAGTGACAGTCAATCAAAAAGCAAAAACCAAATTTGCGTACACATTTATCCACCAGTTGTTTCAAGCGTTTATGATAAGGATCATACACATTTTTAATACGTTCTTTTGCTTCTTCAAAGCTTAGCAACCCGTCATAAATATTTTTGTTTTGATAGACCACGCGGTGCAACACCCCAAGCCCCACACGGCATCTTCTTGAGTTTATGTCATTATGTTTGGGTGCATCAAAGAACATTGTTTCGTCAAGTTCGATTTTATCTCGGTTTACATCAATAAATGTTCGTGGCAGGTTAAGGCTTAGCAATGGGATACCGGCATCAGATGCTTCTTTCACCAAATCTGTAACATAGCAATCTTCAGAGGCCCGTAGTTCATGTTCGGTCAGAGCGGAATTTTGCAAAAACTCAGGAGGAAACACCTTTCCCGCATGAGGAGATGACATAACAATCGGAAATTTAAAATCTTTGGTGTTAAATTCATCAAAGATTTTAAGTTTGCTGTAATCAACTCTAAAGTCCAAGATTTTATCATTCATAAAAAGCAAGCTCCCATATAAAAACCAGGTCATTTTTTAATATATCACAGCAAAGCTTAACTAATTGCTAAGAGGAAAGAAAAAACACTTGCAATTAAAATACAAATATATTATCTAGTATGCCTATACATGGGTGTGTAGCTCAGGTGGTCAGCCGCGTTACGTTGACATCTGAGAGGCTTGAGGCAGAAAACAGCTCCGGTGGAGCGGTTTTCAACGAGAGGCGAGAGTTTGTTAGTTTATGAACAAGCCATTGGCGCAGTGAAATAAACGTTACAAACCGAGTGACCGAAGCGAGTTAGCGAAGGCGCGGCAGCGTCAGAGCTTAGGAGCAAGAGCAGGTTTACCTGCGACCGAATTATTAAGATTTTTCGTTTACATGGGTGTGTAGCTCAGGTGGTTAGAGCGTTACGTTGACATCGTAGAGGTCGCAGGTTCGAGTCCTGCCACTCCCACCAATTAAATAAAGGCTTTCAGAAGATTGACTTCCGAAAGCCTTTCGTTTTAGGTAACACATAGGTAACAAGTTGCTATGAGTTAATTAAAAGTAAATAAAAGTGTAATTTTTGTTTACTTTATTGTTGTATGTAACTATATATAAATATATGTTTATTTGATCAGGAAAAACAATGAGTATAAGTATCTCTATATCTAATCTTGCAAAAATCAAAAAAGCAGATGTGAAAATTAATGGCTTAACAGTAATTTCTGGTGAAAATGATACAGGTAAAAGTACTGTTGGAAAGGCTATATATTCAACAATTAAATCCCTTAACGGATACAAAACATCGGGTGCCAATGAAATAAAGAGGGCAATATTGGGACGTATGGGGGATCTTATAAGATTAATGGGTCGACTAATTAAACGAAAGACCAAAAAGTTTGAGGAAATAAGAAAAGATATTTTTTATTATATTCGCCATGATGTTTCTTATTTGCATGGGAATTATATTAGATTTGTTACAGATAATGAAGATGATGATAAAGAGAAGTATGAACAAATAATTACTTCCTTGGATTTTCAAAAGTTGGATGTTTTGATAAAAAAAATAGATACATATGCAAAAAATAACCAATATTGGAAAGACAACGTTCTTAAAGAAAAAATAGATCACCTAGCAGAAGTTATTCAAACGTACTTGAGTGAAAGAATAAGATTATCAACAGATTTATATTTTGAATTTAAACAATGTATTGGTGGTGTATATATTAATTCGATGCATCCAGATGATGAAGGTAAAGTTTCTTTGTATTTACAAAATAAAGAAATTTTGGAAATGTCTTTGAATAAAGAAACAATACTTGTTAATAAATATGATGAAGGAAGTTTTGATTACATATTTGATGACGCAACATATATAGAGACTCCGCTATTAATTAATGAAGAATTTAATTTGAGTTTTCATTCTAGATCATCCTTTGCAGATGTTGTTAATAAAATAAAATCTGCTAAATTACCGAAAAATGAAAAAATTAAATACATTCTTGATAAAATTCCTGGAGAGATTAGTTTTGAAAATGGCAAATTTTTATATAAGGTTGCCCCGTCAGCGATGGAATTATCTTTATCAGCTATGGCTTCAGGCGTCAAGTCGTTTAACATACTCCAACTATTAGCACAAGGTGGTTATATAGGGGAGGTATCAAAATTGTTGATAGTTGATGAACCAGAAAATCATTTACATCCTGAATGGCAATTAAGGTATGCAGAATTGATAGTTAATTTAGTTGCAGAAGGAGCAAGCGTTATAATAACTTCTCATAGTCCATACATGATTGAAGCGCTGTATTTTTACGCGAAAAAGAAGTTGGATGAAAGTAAAGTCGCTTTTTATTATACGGAAAAAACGGATAAAGAAAATTATACAGAGATAAAAGAGACAAAAGATTTATCTATAATATTTGATAAACTATCAAAGCCATTGGAACAGTTGGTTTGGGACTAGTACAATGTCTTTATTAAAATGTCTAGAAGAATATAAAAATGAAGTTTGCTATGGAGGCTTTTGTTCTACTACTACATGTGGTAAATATAGTAATTGTCGTCATACAAAGGAGTTGTGTAAGGTTTGGTATCCAGATATGATTAAGGACCAAGCATTGACGCATGTAGACCGTCGAGGTATAAAAAGTTGTGATGTTTTGGGGTATAAAGGCAAAAACATATTTTTAGTGGAGCTTAAGCCATCTACATCAGGAGCAACAACGGATGTTAATGAAAAGATAGAAGGGACATGTAAAATTTTAAAAAAAATATACTCCGCTTTTGGGCGTGAAGAATTAAAATCTATCAAAGCATTTCTTGTTAGATGTAATCCTGGAGTAAACAGCCCATTTAGGGATGCTTTGTCGAGATTATCTGTTCCAAATAAATCTAGTTCTTTATACAAAAATAACGAAATAGAAATAGATGGGATAAAGATCCCAGTATCATATTGTGCCCCATGTACAAGATTTTTTTCTGATTTTTTTTAACTACGAACTATAAATATATAAAATTTTAAGAGATTAACTATATAGAAAGAATTTTTGCTTTATTCACTTTTTAATTCCCAATAAAATAAATCATATTTATAGTTCTCAAAGTAAAATCTGCATGACAAATTTTATATTTAAGAGTTATAGCTTTAAATGTTGAGGAAATGCAAACTAAGTACCCCATCTTTTTACCGCTCGAAATATCTTTTTTTATCGCTTTAAATATCTTTTTTTATAGATCGACTTATCTTTTCTTTTTTATCTAAAAATAGCTTGCATTGTTGTATAGTTATGGATACTCTTATAGCGAAACAAGTGATGATTGTTTTGGGGTGTGGTAACCTCTCAATAAGCGTCTGTTTAAAGACGAAATTTTGCATGCCTGAAAGTCTCATGACTGGAAGGCGGCAAAATAAGCTGTATTCAGTCAATATGTCGCACTATCTTATTGTAGTTACCAACTTCCAGTCGCCACTTCATCCGGGCGGCTTTTTTGCATAATAAAAGCGAGGTGGGTATGTCTGCAAAGGGTTATTGTTTTCTTGCCATCATAGTGATTTCAGGGTTTTTTGTTCATTTAAGATGGTTCTCACCATATCAGGCATTATTTATTATTACTCTTGTTTGGGGATCTTATAACCAATTACGAATAGATAAAATGGCAGATATGGTAAAAAATTATAGAAAAGCGTCATGCAAATTCCAGTATGGGCGTTCTATTTGGAATGATAATAAATGCTGGTCTTCTGATGAACAAAGGATGGCCTTATTTTGCATGGAAAATGGAGATATGCTCCTATCAAAATTTTCTCAGGTCAATAGTGAAAAAGTTAGCCGCTGGGCATATATTGAAGACATTAGCTGTATAAGATGAAAGGAAAAGGTTGTGAGTAAAAAAATTATCCAGACCATAGCAGTGCTTGCTCTATTGATATTTTTTTATACAGTTGGTTATTTGAAGGATAGAGGCATTTATTTAGGATTCGTGTCATACATTGCTATATTGGCACTTCTTATCAGCATTTGGAGTAAGCCGGAATTAAACAAATGGCTTGTACTTAAAGTTTGTACCCTTATTTTGATAATACTTGTTTTAGTGTTAGGAAATATGAATAAAGATGTTGAGGATAAAATCGGATCAGAATTTTGTAAGAAGTTGAAATTCAATAATCCTGCAGTTTGTCAATGTATTGATTATTATGTTAATCAAAAAATATCAAGGGCAGAGCGTTCTCAAATATTGCGTAATGTGGCTTTGGGAAAAAATGATGGAAGTAAACTAACGGATATTGTGGCTGAAGCAGCTAAAATGTGTACAAATAATAAGGACAAATAATATTTAACAAAAGAGCTTTTGACTCTTGGCGGTCCAAGCTCTTTTGTTTTTATAATTTATTACGAATGGATTCGTAAAATCGTTGAGTTCGTTGAGAAAGTGTTCTGCTTTGATAGATGGCTTCATCATAGTTTTTGTACTTAAATATATACCGAAGCCATCCTTCTGATGAAAATAACTCTCTAAAACATAAAATATTGCGGTGTATCTTATGTTTTTTATAATTAACTCCGAAAGCGGCTAATTTCAGAGCTTCTCTAATGCTTTTTTCATTGCTCCCAAGCTTGATAATGCCATGAATATGAAAGCTTGCATCACCATCAATATGTATTCCGAATAAATACTCAGGAACAAATCCCAGCTTGTTTTTCAGAGACTGAGATATTCTTCTTCTCAGATAGTCTGGGAGAGTGTTTTTAGCAGATTTTAAGGCTTTTTCAATTTTGTCTTTTGAAAACCTCAAAGTGAATGCCGAGTACTCATTGGTATTTAAAACACAACGAAACAGTACGGAGAGCTTTAGCCATTGAAGTAAGTCTCGCCAACGAGGTAATTTATAATAAATATATTTTTTTAACTCAACTGAAGAAAATGGTGCTTTTACTCGGCTGAAAATACTCAGAATTAGGTCGCTTGCTTGGTTTTCAAGCTCTCTCCAATCAGCACAATTTTTTTTCTTTTTTACCATATTGTCACCTAAAAAGTATGCCAAACAAATCCTCAATCAAAAGATAGAAGAACGAGAAAACAATTTTGTTGTTGACCGGATTAAAGTTCTTGAGAGGTGTTAAAAATAGGCTTGGATAGTTTTGCTTGAGCCCACTTCGTGATAGATGTTAGCGTATAAACGACGCGTCTATTTCCAAAGCGTTGGTATTCGGGGCCACCGCCAATAGTTGCTAATTTTGCCAAAGTTTTAGGGCTGGTAGGTAAGCCTAGAGTTTTTGAGAGATATTCTGCGGTTTCTTTACGTGTAAAATATTTTGTATCCATAATTTTCTCCTTAATTTTTTACGTTAATTTGTTTTAAGGAGATTAGATGTCCCAATTTTGCACATTAAAAGAATTATCTTTTTTGTACAAAATTATCTATTAAAAATATCTTCTAATATCTCAAGCATAACTTGCTTATGATCCTTGATTCTGTCAAGCAGTATAGTACAAATTTTGCTTTTCAGATACTCATAATAACGGGCACGAAGAGATGCTACTGAAGATGAGTATTTCCAACGTTTTTTTACTTCTGTTAAGGCGTTTTCAATAGATATTTTTTCTCCATCGTGCTCCAGTTGAATAATACGAACACACATACACAATGCTAATTGGTCGAACTCATCTATTTCCTGAGGCCTTCCAAGAGCGTAGTCTTCTGCTAAAAAACCGGGAATAAATTCTTTTGCTAAGCATATGGCTAATTTGTGGCCATTAAGCAATTTATTATATTCAAGATTGTAGTGGTTATATAGAGCTTTTTCAGCTGCAGCTACTTCTGAAAGATATTTTTGCATATTTTCTTCTGGCGTTTTTATAAAACCTGGTCTTGAAATTTTATGGCGTGTTACATCTTCAAATCTGTTTTCTCGTTTTCTAACATAGTTATTTTTATTTTGAGAAGAGCTCATTGTTGCCCCCTTCTAAAAGGTTATTAATAAATTCAGATACTTGATTTGCGGCTAATATAAGAGCACTGTCAACATTGTGACTGTAACGAGCAGTTGTGCTTCGGATGCGATGTCCAAGCATTCCTGCTATTGTAAAGTCGTTGTATCCAAGTAAATTTGCAATGCTGGCAAATGTATGTCTCAATGAATGAAGAGTTATATCTGGTCTATAAAAAACAGTTCCACTATCTGCAGGGCTATCTTCCAGCTTGGAAGAGCAGATTCTATTAAAGATTTTGGGAAGACCAACGTAATGTCCATTTCCTTTTGTTGCCGGGAATACCCAAGGAGAACTATTTTTTGATTTAATCTCTTTTAAGAGGCTTAGGGCTGCAATTCCAAAGACTCTATTTTGTTTTCCGGTTTTGGTGTCTGGAAAACGAAAACATTGATTGTCAAAATCGATAAAATCCCAGCGCAAAGATAAAATTTCATCTTTTCTGCACCCTGTTAACAGTAAAAGCTTAATGGCATTAATAGCCTCTTTCTTGTCGCAATAAGAGGGGCGTTTAAGAGTTACTCCCAATAGCTTTATATCTTGAGGAGTTAGGAAAGTTTCTTTTGCTTGCGTTTTAGGTCTTTTTACAAATTTAGCCGGATTCTTATCTAAAAGCTCTCTGTTTATTGCAAAATTAAAAATAGCACTAAGCAACTGAACTGTTCTATTAGCAGCTTCATGTCCTCCGGTAACCCGACTTCTTCCTCGTATTTTGCATTGCTCCTGTGCCGATTTAACATTCCCGTTCATGATTTTTATCATCATTCTTTCTATATCCCCGGTATTAAGCTCAGAAAGGCGAATGTTTCCTATAATGGGTTTTATATGATGTGTTATTCTGCCTTGATCAATTTTTAGAGTGGATTCTTTTTTATGAGCTACACCTTCTGCCATATATAAATCACATAGCTCGGACACGTTCAAAATATTATTGCTTTTATTGCGGTGGTTTTTGGGATTGATTCCTTTGTTAATCATATCAATTAATTCAATGGCTTCAGCCCTTACATCATCAGGTGTCCGTTCAAATATTGAACCTAAAGTCATTTTTTCTTGTTTGCCGTTCATCCTATAGGTTAATATCCAGGATTTTTTCTTTCCTTGTATGCGAATAGCTAATTTTTTGATTTCATCATCAGTAAAGGTTTTGTCTTTATAAGTAAGGTCCTTAATTTGATTTACAAAGCTTTTAGATAATTTTGGCATGTCTCCCTCTCAGGTAACAGATAGGTAACTAATTTTAGTAAATTTATTCATTTAACATAATCGCTGAGAAAACATAAGTCAACATAAAACCATTGAAAAATAAGTAATTATCATATATAAGAGTAAATGAGAAAATAATATAAAACAAATAGAATTTACGTTGACATCGTAGAGGTCGCAGGTTCGAGTCTTGCCACTCCCACCAATTAAAAAATCTCCCTCATTTTTGAGGGAGATTTTTTTAATTGTTGAAGTCGTAATAACTCGAACCTGCGAGAAAGGTCGCTGTTGCCTATTCCAGATAATAAACCACGGTAGATACCACTCTTACGGTTTTGTTTATTTGCTCGCTTTCACTAACCCCGGGTATTTGCTCGCGTGGCAGGATAGAGAACACACCTTGATTAGCTGTTTTAATTTTTCCTACTTTGCTTTGTGAGCTTTTGGCAAATTGCTCGGCGGCCTGTTTGGCATTTTTTGTTGCCATTTCAAGCATTTGCGGCTTAATGTTATTAAGCCCGGTAAATAAATATGATACCGGAGACGAGTAGTCTTGATTATCAAATATTATGCCTTGAGCGACCAAATTGCCGATTTTGCTCACGGCATTTTCAACCAATCTGACGTTAGTCGTTCTAACTGTTATTGCCTGGTCCAATATATATCTTGAATCTATAATTTCACCGCTACGATAAGGATTCGCTTTTAGGTCATTGGTATTAATGCGCTCAACCATAATTTCGTCTTTGTTAAAGCCGTTCTTTTGCAAAAACGCCTCAATAGTGTTTAAGTCGTTGGTCATTTTTTGTTGCAAAGCGGCCAAATCATCGCCGGTTGTCTTAAATTTTATCTTCCAAAAGGCCAAATCGGCACTAACATCCATTTCGGCTAATCCTTTAACCGTAACAGTGTTGTTATTGTGGTTGGTTATATAGTAATAATAACCTGGGAAAAAACCGCCCAAGGCAATACCCACAGCCAAAATCACCCAAGCAATCAATTGTTTTCTATCCATAGCGTTTCTCCTTTTTGACAGATGATAACTTATAAAAAGGCTATTGCCAAGCACGGCAAAAGTCAATAATATCTTTGGCTGTTTAGGAGATAAAAAGACAAAAGATGAAAATAGGAGTTTTTGATTCCGGCCTTGGCGGGCTGGTAATAACCAAAGCCTTTGTAGAGGCAATGCCAGAGTATGACTACGTTTATTATGGAGACACTTTGCATTTGCCCTATGGCGAAAAAACCTCTGGGCAGATTCTATCATACACGATAGAGGCAATAAAGTTTCTTATTTCTCAAAATTGCGGGCTTATAATTATAGCCTGCAACACGGCAACCTCAATTGCTTTGCGGTATTTGCAGCAACGGTTTATTCCTTCGTTTGCTCCAGATATCAAGGTTTTGGGTGTCGTAATTCCCACCGTCGAAGAGGCTTTATCGGACAATGCATCCCGGGTTGGCGTTTTGGCAACACCGGCCACGGTTCGTTCTCATATTTACCAAACAGAATTGCACAAAATCAAGCCCGATTTAGCAGTATTTGAGGTCGCCGCACCAAAATTAGTTCCGGCAATAGAAAGCGACGATTTTGCCACAGCCAAGACACTTGCCAAAGAATATATCGGGCAGTTTGAGCATATTGATTCGCTTATTTTGGGATGCACGCACTATCCATTACTAAAGACGGAGTTTCGCAAACTTCTGCCCGAGACAACCAAGGTCGTATCACAAGACGAGCTTATGGGCGACAAACTAAAAGATTATCTCCGCCGTCATATAGAGATTGATATTGGGTTAAGTCGCGGTGGCACTTTACAAATTTTGGTAAGTCGTAAGGATGATAAATATTGCAAGGTTGCCAATATGTTGTTTCCTTTTGTTACAATAGAGGAGGCCAGATAGACAATGCGCAAAGATTTTTATCTTTTTCGTCATGGTGAGACCGACTATAACAAGGATTTTCGCTGGCAAGGTTGTGGCATTGACATGCCGCTTAATGCAACCGGAATTTCGCAGGCCGAAGCCCTAAGCGAAAGGCTCAAACCTTTGGGGCTTGAGATAATTTATTCTTCTCCGCTAAAGCGCGCGTTAGAGACGGCACAAATTGTTGCCACCCAACTCAAACTCAAAGTCAAAATTATACCCGAGCTGCGCGAGGGCAACCTTGGCATTTGCGAGGGGATGAAAAAGCAAGATATTGCCAACAAATACCCGGATTTGTGGCGCAAATGGTATGATGATGAAATAGATTTGTCTGTCCGTTGGCCCGAAGGCGAAAGCAAACTCGAGATGCAGCAGCGGATGTTCAAGGCATTTGAAAAGATGTTGTCGACCAAAGGGGATATAATAGGTGTTTCCTCTCATAGCGGAGCAATGCGGTACTTCTTGCTCGCTTTTGGCTATGGCCCGCACAAAATGCCCAATACGGCATTATTTCATCTGATTTTTGAAGACGGCAAATGGCATCTTAATCAAAATTAAGCAAAAATCATCTTGCCAAAGCGCTAAATCTGCCAGAATTTTCGTATTTTTTCCAAATTATCCATGGCATCTTTGCGCCCCAGCTCATACATCTGTTTGACAATATCAAGGTTTTGTTCCATTTTGCCGATTTTTATTGTCTCTGATGGGCGCAAGACCAAGGTGTTACCTTGTTTTTCTTGGGCTTCAACAAACTCAAGCTCCGCATTATACATTTTATATCGTTCGGCAATGGCTTTGGCAAAAAGCGGATATTGGCGGTAGATAATTTTGGCCAACAATTTGTTGTGGGCATATTTTTTGCGGTAGCCTTGCGGTCTGGTCAAAACCACAATATTACGCTCAAATCCTTTATCCATGGCGGCTTTTAGCGGAATGCTGTCGCAAATTCCGCCGTCAAGCAGCTTTTTGTTATCAATCTCAACAATTTCTGACAAAAACGGCAACGAGGCCGAAGCTCTTAAGTAATCAATATTTTCGCCTCGCAATGTCGGGCAGAGGATATATTCCGGCTTTCCTGTCTCAACATTGGAGCAAACAACAAAAAATTGGCATCTTGCTTTTTCAAAACTTTCATGATCAAAAGGGTCGAGTGTATCCGGCAGCTCGTGATAACAAAACTTTGTATCCACCACATTGCCGGTTCTAATCCAGTTTTTGATACTCATAAACCTCGGATCGTTGCCATATTTTAGGTTATAGCGGATAGAGCGTTCTTTTTGCCCCGCCACATAAGAACAACCGTGTATCGCTCCGGCCGAAACTCCAAACACTGCCTCTGGCATAATACTGTTCTCAAGCAAAATGTCCAACACTCCGGCAGTGTAAATTCCGCGTTTGGCGCCTCCTTCCAAAATCAAAGCCTTTTTCATCTTTTATTTCAATCCTTTGTCAATAAAAAAAGCCTTGCCACATAAGCAAGGCTCAAGTTGATAAAAGTCTTTTTTTAGTAATATACCCAGCTGATATCAGTTCCGGCAGCAGCGCACAGCGAATCAGCATCAGCCCCTTCGGCGCCGGTCAAAGCAAGCGGCAACGCTGTCGAAACTATACCTTTGGCTCCGACAACCATACCAAGCATACCGTCAGATCCCCAGTCAGATGTCGAAAGTGACAAACAAGCCTCTCGTCCCAGGTCGGCCATGGTAATAAAGAAATAAGAAGCCGTATTGGCCCCAGCCTGAACAGTAGCACAAGGAGCAGCGTTCTCATCGCAAGCTCCAACCGTAACTGCTCCGCCGAAAGCACCGTTCATTGTACCGGCAGCAGAATCTGTCACCATATCAGACGGTGCAATATTAAAGCTGGTAGCTACCTTACTGGTCAATCCGTCATAGCTTGGGCTGGTAGCATAAGCGGTTCTGATGTTCATCAGCAACATGGTAATTTGGTCTTGGGCTTTGGTCAGCTTAAATTTTGCCATCGCCTTGGAATAACCAGAAATACCACCAACCGACAATACGCCGATAATTGCCAACACGCCCAACATTTCAACCATCGAACGACCTGCTTGGCTAACTTTTACATCAACTAACATCTTTTTAATCCTTCTGTGCTAACAATATACTGTTACTTTATAAATATATTTTGATTTTTGCAATCAAAAATACAATTTAGCTATAGTATATTGTCTATAAATTAACATATAGTAAAAATTTACTGTTCTATATTAAAAAATAATATTGTTTTTGCCGTGTTTTGAACAAATATCTTTAATTTTATGCTCATCAGCCGGCAAAATATATTCATCATTGCTCCATCCGAAATCTTGAGTGGTTTGATCATTAGTAACGGTCATACTACTTACTGTCAGCCAAAAATTGCGGTCAAATTTGCCCGCGGCCAACGCCACACATTGTTCATAATTCAGCCCGTTGTAAGCAATAACAAAACTTTTTATGGTCGGCATAACCGGAGTTCCGTTTGCATCGGCACCTATTTGTACTTGATTGGCAAAATAGCCGATTAATGTGCCGTTTTCTGTTTTCATGCTCAACGGATAAATGTCCTGACTAATAACTTCTTGGGTGCTTAATCCCCAATAATCGGGCCGTGTCTTATAAAAGTTGCGAATATTTTGGGTCAATTTTACAATTTCTTGTTCGGCCTCGGTTGAGCCAATACTTTTCTGCCCGCTTATCAGCAGAATAACAATCAAAACCATAACCAAAGCAATAGCCGCGCTTAAAATAATCATTTTCCATCGTTTTAAGCAACTTTTGGTTTGCAAATATAGCTTATGAAGTAGTTCAATCATGTTTCTAATTTCCCATACTGCTGGTTATTTGGTCTTGCATATCAAATGTCCCCATAACTGCCCAGGCAATAACCGCACCTATTGATAACAAAGCAACCATGTTAAGCAATCCGGCTTTTTCTTCAATGGTGTAAACCGATTCTTCCAGCCATTCATTTGCCAAATTGTCCAAAGCCTCTTCAAAGTTATCAAGTTCGGAGTAAATTTTTAAGTCATCAATAATTTCTTTGTCCGGAAAACCAAGCCCCGTTTTGGCCAATGCCTGACCCAAGTTATCACCGTTGTTGATAAACACCATTGTCTTATCAATGCGTTCTTTTAGATATCTTGATGCATCTCGGCGCAATGCTCTCATCGCGGTAGAAACAGGCGTTCCACCTTTAACCAAGGCCGAAAGTGCCAACAACCAGCTGATTCCGACAAATGTCTTATACAAAGACCATGGTGGAATATTGTCAAAGACAGCTCGTATTTTTCCGGTCCAGATACTTATGGTAAAATATATAACGGCCATAAGTATCGGCAAAGATGCAAAGGCAATAATCCAGTTGTTTTTAATCCAATCCGACAAATCAACCAAATCTTTTGCCAATCCGCGCCAGTGAACATTTGGTGCGGCATCAATCATTGGCGGCACCATATATACGCCGATTGCATAAATAATCAAAATTGCCATCATCATCAAAAAGCTGGGATAAGATATGGCTCCGACGATAGGTCTTATCATTTTGGTTGATCCTTCGGTTACCTTTATCAGGTTTAACAAAGCACCTTCCAAGTCTGATACATCGCCTACAGATAGCATCAATCTTTCTCGATCGGGCGCCCATCCTTTCAAAGCCTCCGAAAAAGTATTACCGTTGTTAAGGCTGCGTCCCCATGCGGCAATTGCAATAGCCAACGGCTCGCCCGGATTCTTTCCTCCGTTTGATGCACCATCGTGTAACATATCCAAAGCATCCATCAAAGAAAATCTGTTGCGCATCAAAGATGCAATTTTGCGATAAAGTTTAAGCCGGGTTTTGCTAGAAAAAAGAATAATCAACCTAGCATAATATTCCTCAATTTTATTGAGCTTTTTCATCGCCGATTGCAAAGATTTTGATGTATGTTTTCTGTTAATTCCGTCCTCTACCATATTCAATCCTCACAATTAGTAAGCTGGTCTTTGGTCCAACAAGCCGCACCAACGTTCCACTTCATCCAAATCGATAAAGCCTTTCAACATCCTTTCGATGGCAGCTTCTTTCAATGTTCTGCCATTTAAATCAGATGTCCAATAGTCAATGGCTTTTCTGGTTTCGCCTTTTATCATCAATTCCAAAAAAGTGGCATCAGGCAATATTATCTCCGGCACACAAGTACGACCTTTAATTCCCGTCCCGTTACAAAATTTACACCCCGGTCCGCGGACAAAAGTATTTTCCACACCAAAATCTCCCAAAGCCGTTCTCAACCGTTGAAAAGAAGGATCATTTTGCCTCTCTTTGACCGAAATTCGGCAATGTGGGCATAGTTTTCTAAACAAGCGTTGCGAAATAAGTCCCTTTATAAGCTCCGGATCAAGCAGCTTAAATGTTTCAACTCCCATATCGCGAAAACGGTTAATAATTGCCGGAGCAGAGTTGGCGTGCAATGTTGACCACATTCCGTGGCCGGACAAGGCTCCCTGGAATGTCAGTTGTGCGGCAGCCAAAGCACGAATCTCGCCGACCATAATTACATCCGGGTCGGAACGAAGCGCTGCCGACAAGGCTTTGGTAAATTGTTCTGATTTTTCCTCTTCGGTGTTGGCATTGGTAACAGGCATCTGCCTTGCTCCGGGTATCGGATATTCCGGCGGGTCTTCCACGGTAAGCAGGTTAAGTTCGTAGTTCTTTTCTTGCAACAACTTAATCATGTTTCTTTGCAAGGTAGTCGATTTACCAGAACCAGTAGGCCCTGCAATAATGCTCAATCCAACCGGAACCGCCCGCAAACGATAAAACAATTCTTCTTCAAATTCGCCAAATCCCAATGCTGCCAAATCGCCAGATCCATCAGGGTTGTCATCGGCATACAAAAGGCGCATAACCAAATATTGTGAACCAAATGCAATAGGGTTAAATTGCAAACGAATGGCCAACACATTGTGTGGCAGCATCAATTTACCTTTAGATCCGCGCAAAGGTGTCGAACCTAGTTTTTGCGCGCCCTGAAATTCGTTTTGCGCATAGTTTGAATCCGAAATATCGGCAGATGCAAATGCTGCACGCACAAAAGACTCACCCCATTCTTTATTATATTCCATTTCGACTTGCATCATACCGTTAACACGAAACATAATTATCGTGCTGTCTGCAACCACCACATGAATATCCGACACTTTTCTTGCCGCCGCACGAGCCACAACGTTTACAAAGTCTTTCTGCATTTGCAGTTGGTCAAGCGCTGAGTCGGCAGATGCTTCTTCGGCGGCCTGGGCTCGCTCACCGATTGAATATATGGCGTTTAATTCGTTTTGTGATACATAAGTCGGCTTGGCAATTGCCAGTTTTTTCTTTCTTGCCAAAACCTCAAAGCTGAGTACACGACCGTCAAATTTGTGCGTTTCAACAACCAAAAAACGCCCGTCGGAGAATAAAGCAAGCAAACGTCTGGTGTCATCATTTACCGCCAACGACGAACCAGGCAACGTCAACAATCTGTTGCCGTTAGAAAAATAAATATCGGTAATGGTATGTTTTTCTGATGTCGTCGCCTCGGCATCAGCGGATGCATTATCGGTTTCAGAAGGCGTTGTTGTGTCATCGGAAGACACCAAAGCGGCATCGTCAACAGATGCCGTTTGTTCGCTTTCGGTGATGCTGTCTTCTTCAGCCATTGGCTATTATCCGTTTATAATGTTCCGGCTACCGGTCCGCCGGTAAATACATTGGCTTGCTCTGTCATGCCGTTTCCGGTTGCATTTTGCCCATCAGATGTTTGAGCCGGAGCCTGAATTTCAAAACTATCTGTCTCAACCGGAACAATACCGCCGGCCGAGAAATACAAGTAGCTGCTTTCACCGTCTTTTTCAGCCGTCACATATGTTGTTGTAATATCGCCGATTACATGTCCCGACTGCAACGCTGTTCCTCTTTTGACATAAAAGGCGGTGCCGTTTCGGTTAATAAGCTTGGCTATCAATTCATTGCCACGGCCTCTTATTTCGGTTACGGCATAAAGCTTGGACAAATCAGTTTCAGTCGGTTCATCATCAAACGTTTCATCTTTGCTGCTTGTCGTTGATGCTAATGCTAATGTCGATGTAGTGGTTGAAGTGCTTGCAGTTGCCCCAGCAAACGGATTTTTGCGCATTTCTTGATTTTCGTTTTCCATCAAGTCGATACGGTTGCGCAAAACATTCATTTGTGCCTGCAGATTGCTTATTTCGTTTTTATAGCGGCTGATTATCTTTTGATAGTCCCTGCGGGCATCCAAAGCCACTTTTTGCAATGTTTGCAATTTTGATTTTGTAGCTTCGGTCAAATCTTTTTTTGACTGGCGCAAATCTGCAATTTGCTTATAAAATGAGGCGTTGTTTTCAATCCATTTTTGGTTTTCTTCCAGCATTTGATTCTTATATGCGTTCAATAATTTTTCTTGCCGCAAGGTTTCAAATTTAATATCCAAATCGCGCAACTTTTGTTGTTCTACCAAAACCTTTTTTTCTTGCTCTTTTTCAAATTCAAGGTTTTTAAGCTTTTGCTGTTCAAGCTGCTCTTGCTCTTGCTGCAAAGCCTGCCTTCTTTGGTTCTTTACCGCTTCAATTTCATTTTGCAGTTTTTCTCTGCGCAATTCAAGATTAAGCAAAGCTGTGCGTTTTTCCAAATCAGACATTTGTTGGAACAAATCACCGCTAATGTTCTCATCTCCTGCTGAGCCAAACAGATCAACGGCCGGGGTTTCAGAGTTGTTTTGCAGTGAGGTGTTGGTGTCAAATATGGTTTTTGCAGTATCATTAGAGGCCGACACATCTTTTGACTCAGTCTGATTTTCTGTTGCTGTCGTAGCAACACCAGATTTAGGTGCTATAGGAGCCTTTGTGTCTTCTTTTTGCAAAGGTACTTCGGCGTTTATTGCCTCTGGGTTCGTTTCAAGGCCGTCATCAAACATGGCTTCTTCCGACAAAGAAACTAAACCTTGTGCTTTCAATGGGCTTGCTGCAAATACCGCAACGCAAGACAAAACAGCCAATAAAACATCTCTTTTTTTATAAAACATAGATAGCTCCCTCATAATGCCATAGCTCTCCGCCTGGAGAATATGTAATCACTTTAAACTCAAGACCTGAATATTTTGTTAACAAATTCATCCAAATCATAGGATTATGTGGCGAATCAAAACTAAATTTCAAAACCTTGAAGGTAGTTTGAGCACCGCTGGTTGGTCCCTTACCGGTAGACGGCGCAGTGCTTTGAACATTTTCTTCTGTCAAATTAATTGTTTGTCCAAGTGACTGAAATTCATTGTTTAGCATATCTCGCAAGGCAACCAATGTTAAATCAGGCGGAGATGCCAAGGTCTCAATTGGTTTCAAATTCAGCGATGCAGCAAGTATTGTTCCCGTCGGGTCAAAAGAATATCCGCTAAATTGCAATCCGGAATTACGCAATGCAGCCTCGGCCCAAGACATTTGCCCGACCTCTCTTTGCCATGAAGTGGCAACCGAGTTATCTGTGCAACTGACCAAGCCTATATTCCAGCCGGGTGGCATTATAGAAACCATCTGGGTAATCCCTTCAAAACAATTTTGCATAAATTGTTTGGGATTCTTTATTTGCTCCCACGGTTTCGGAACCGGTTTAACTTCAACCTGTTGCACCACCTTTGGTCTTACCGGAACCACCACCGGTCGTTTGACCGGAGTAAGAAACAATTTGTCAATCAAGCTTGATAATAGCCACATTCCAACCAAGGCCGAAATTACAATTACCATTATCAATTTAGAACCGCGCAACCCTTTGATTTTTTGTAGCTTGGCTTTGGTTCCGCGTGATAATAATTCTTCGACATCAATTTCTTCAGCGTCTTCAATTCCCCATTCTTTAGGGGCAATCTTTTTTCCCCAATCGGGAACGGCCATCATGGACATAAACTGGTTTTTGGCATCTTCCTCGCTCAAAAACAGCATATCGCCATCTGACAAAATAATGTCGTTGCGCACACAGGTATACCACCAACCTTCTTTGGTCTTAAATACCGCCACAAACGAAGATATACTAGACAATGCGCTCACCAAGGAAACCACGGCAACGCTTTCGCCGCTTTTATATCCTTCATGAGATACACAGATACCAAATTGCGGGGCTTTTCCACCTTTTATGCAGAATAAATCAGCTCCTTCCAAGATCCCGGCTGAGGCTTCTTCAACCTCTTGTAAATAGTCGCCGGTGCTTTGCAAAGGTTGCCAAAACAAGCTTGTAGCATAGTTAATGCCATCGACATTTATCGATGTTCCCCAGGACCTTTTGCTGGTATCGTCATCATAATCATCATCTAATAGTTTTGCATCTTCCAGCACCTTGTGCTTCTCCTATAAGCCTGGTTAATTCATACTCATTCTGGTTTCCGGTGACAATGGCGTCTCCAGTACGACCGGAGTTAAGATAATAACCAAAATATTACGATCTCTGCTTGCTGAGGCAGATCCGCCCAGCAAAGAATTTTCTGCCGAACCGGTGCCTGATTTGTTGGTTTCTGACGATACTTTTTCATATCCTGTCAAAATCAACGATTCTCCCGATGCCAAAGCAACCTCTTGGGTAAAAGCTCTTGATTCTACAATGGGGTTTTGAATATATTGGTTTTCATCTTCACTGCCAAAAGCAACTTTTTCAAGCGACAACAAATCAGACAGTGTCATGTTAAACATTACCAACATTCTGCCATGCTCAAGGATTCTCGGCAAAACATCCAACGTAAAGCCGGTTTCTATTTCCTCTGTGGTAACCGATATATCATAGTTTGTTCCGTCAGTTCCGTTGTTTGTTTTGGTCATTTCCGAAATATAGTTTTGCTTCTGGGTTACTTGAATCGGCGCCGGTTTGTTGTTAAGCGTCGTCACTGTTCCGCTTGTAATCAAAGAAGTCCTGTTCTTCTCGGAAATTGCCTGCATTATGGCATCTGCCGTCCAGTTGTTTTTAATAATACCCCAAGTCAAAGAATTGGAAAGGTCATCAGACGAAATTCCCTGGGTTCCGGTTACACCGATAGAGGTAACCCCGTCATTAAACGTTGCTTTTAGGTCCAATCCATATTGATCATTGTCTCCAACCGTAACTTGCATAATTTTAACCGAAATAGCAACTTGGCGTGACAATCTGGCGTTTTGCTCATTAATATATTTGGCCACTAATTTTATATCGTTTGGTGTAGCAGTCAAAGTTATGGTGCCGTCAGCCGGAGAAACCGTAAGCTTTGCTCCGGTGCTTATCATTGAGCTGATGCTCTTTTCAAATTGCGCCCACATTTCAACATCAATTGATGATGTCAAACTGATTGATGACGATGCTCCACCACCCGAGGCACTGCCGCCGATATTTACGTTCATGCTTGGTTTTGTCGGCAAAGAATAAATAACAAATGTTTTGGTAATAAATTTATAAAAGTAAATATCTTTGTTTTCATATTTCCACCAAACGCCAAAACGAGACGATACTTCATCCAAAAAACCGCTTAATGGGCCTTGATATGACACCAACATCGTATCCGGCGAAACCCAGTCGCCGGTGTTTGTTGAAGTTAAAGTCGGACGGTTGCCTTCGCCTTTAGCTCGGACATCTGCCTCTAAATCAGAGGCATATCTTATGCCAAGACTGGTAGTACGGTTAATCATATCACCAATTTCATATAAAGAGATGGGGCGGCTCGACACTAAGGTAATACCATCACTGGTTTCAAGATACGATGGCAACGGTTCGCCTTCATATTCAATTTTACTGGTGTCACCCAACCAAATATCGTCATTAACTTTAACCAAATCCTGATTAGCAATTTTGGTCGGTATTTTGGCATCTTCGCGCAATTTCGTCGCCGCATCAATATCTTTGTCTACTGCAGCATCCATCGTCGTCGAAATCGAACAAGAGGCGGCAAGCGTCAAAGCGCAACAGCCGATAACAAATTTTTCCCAATTAATTATACGCATTCTCATCCTCCCTGGTTTCAACGACTAATACGCGGTTGCCTTTATAAAATGTAGCCATCGGCGCAGGTGTTGCCCTTGCAAAAGTGCGGATTAAAGCCGAAGCAACATCGGCAAAGCGTCCTCTGAACATTGCTCCCGCGCCCAAAGTATAATTGCGGTTTGAGTTCCAAACCAAGCGCCAGCCTGCACGCTCACTCCACTCTGACAACAGTCCCTTCAAAGTGTTCCCTTCTTCGGCCAGCCAATCTTCAACAGCATCATCGCCTGATGCATAAGCATTTGTTGTGCCATCATTTTCCTCCAACTCGTTAAATGCCTCGTTAACCGCGTCTTCATAGGCTGTTACCTCTTCCTCAATTGTCGGCGGAATAGATGCCGACATATTGCTGCTTGGCCCTCCGTTCATAATATATTGATCTTGCGGAGTTCTTTCGCCAAACTCACGGTAATCGGCTGTGGTAGTGCGATAATCAACAAACTGATTATATTGCTCTGCCGGCGGCACCACAACCGGTGCAACCGGAGCTCCGTCAACATAAGTTACTTCTTCTACCGGCATCATGGCGGTATCGTCGGAGGAATTCCACAAAGTGTAGTGTCCGTTGCAGCCTGTAATCGCAAGAATTGCCAAAAAAGACAATCCGTATACTCTTCTTAAACGCATATCAGCAATCCTTTGAATAGATTTTTTCATCATATTTTCCTTATCATACTATTGAAAAATAAATAATCAAGCATCGTCAAACAGTTATTACCATTGTATGTGTTGAACCGTAGTTTGATTATTCGTTTTTTCGGTTGTTCCTCCTCTGTCGTCGCGGCTGATTGTCCTCAAAATAAAACTATTTGGCTCTCTGGAAGTAAATACGGTGTTTATTTTTGAATATTCGACGCCTTTATTGGTTAGAATATTATGCAGCAAATTCAGCCGTTTTTGCTGCAGGTCTGTTGCGCTTGTGCCGTCAATCCTGATTTCCAACGTCATCCCGGGGGTTTCGGCCGCTTTCGATGCAAAGGCTTGCACCCAACGTAGGGTTTGACCGGATATCTCGGCTCTGTTTGGTTGGAACGATAGTCTTATCTCCGTTGGCATAATTGATATCGGCTTGTTCTGAGCAATTTTTTTCTTTATGGATCGTTGGAGCTTGGCTTTTGCTTTGGCGCGTTCTTTAGCCTCGTCAATTTGTTTTGCCGATTTTGCAAATATTGAGCTTAATGCGCTGACAATTCCACCTTTTTTGTTGCCGTCTTCCGCGGTAATTTTGGCAGTGTTGTCAGAGTTCGGCTTGGTCGATTGCTCGGCATTCTGATTTGTCGGCGGATCAAGCTCTATTTCATCTTCCAACGGCAAGAGTAGTTCCTTTTCTTCAGCTTTTGCCAGTTTTTCCTGTTGTTTGATTCTGGCATCAATAACTTTTTCTTTTTTTGCGTCTTCTGATGTGCTGGGGTAGGCAAGCTTTGGTGTCAGGTTTTCGTCTTGCATAATATCTTTGGGTATCGGGATGATGAGATTTTTAACTGTTTCCGATGCAACTTTTACCTCTGGCCTGGCGGTTGAGGTATTCAAGGCTGCGCTTATCTCTTCACTTGATTTGTCGGCAAATTCTTGTTTTGCCAATTGGTTTTTGCCACCATTGCTTTTGGCAACGACCCAAGGGCTATCGCTCAGTTGCTGCCAGTCATGAGCATCTGTTTTGCTTTCGTCGGCTTTGTCATTAAGTGATTTTTCTAAGCTTTCAACCGGAACATCGCTGGTACTCATGGCTATATGGTTTAACTCAGAAGGATCGCCGATTTTGGCACCTGGCGCAATTGCTGGTTTGTTACTCTGCTGTAGCGGAAATGAGCCAAGCATCTCGGCTCTTGCTATAGCCAGGGTGTCATCCTTCTTATCGGGCCTATCCACAATGTTTTGAGGCAATGCAGCTTTTGATGTTGTGCTTTCATCTTGCTCCTTTGAGATTGTAGTTTTATCGGGGGAGTAGATTGCCTCAAGCTTTGGAGTGGTTTGGCTGGCGGCCAAAGTCATTGCCGACTTCGGCACTTCAGGGTTATATATCACCTCGGCATCAATTTCTTGCTGCTTAAGCGGTTTATCCGGGGCATACAAAACTTCGGCCATCATCTCTGGTGCATAATTTGTGGGTGTAGGTGCAATTTCAAGTGGAAATTCCCACTCCTCAGGTGTGCTTGCCAAAATAACTTCAGTTTCGGGCTGAGGGGTCGAATTGTCTGATATTTCAAGTTTTGGCAAAGTGCTTAAGGCGATTTTTTTGACCGGAGATTTAGCCGGAGTACTGTTTTTCAAAAACAAAACGATGTTTTTTTTGTTAATAATAAGGGGTTCTGTCGAGGGGGCATCATAGCACAAAAACCTGTTTGCCGTCATTATGGCAAACAGCGATACCGAAAAACTGTACACAAAAGCTTTAATAGCTGTTTTTTGCATAAATTAAACCCCTCTAAACTCTAGATAAATCAAAATGCGACTCTTGGCAAGAGTCCCCAAAAAATATACACAAATTTATTAATTTTTAATTCTTTTGCGGTTGTATGATGTTAAAGCGACAAATAAAAAATCAAAAAACTGTAACACTTTTTAAGTAATTTATATGTTATGATAACAGTAAAGTTGGTTTTTGGTACACTTATACGAGACGTCAAAACATGGTGTTAAAGCGGAAATTACAATGGCTGATATTCTTGTGCCTCACGGCTTTTTATACCGCCGGTGATATAAATTTTGCCAAAGCGCAAAATTTTAGCCAGCCGATGTCGGCGGCTGATTTTGCCGCACAAGGTGACGAAACGGGCCAAAGCCTTGCCAAAGCCTTGCGGCAAAGTGCGGAAGGCAAAATTATCTGCGGTAATGAGGATACTATGTGTGATACCGCCACGCAATATTGCCTTAGGTGCCAATATACCGAAATCGAAGGTACTTCTGATTATCCTATAACCAAATTTAAGGATGTCGGAGTGTGCGTTGATAAAAGCAGCATTCCTGCAGGAGTAGAAGATTTGCGCTCTTATTGGCCAAGCGGGTACACGTGTCCGGCTGATTCTAGTGATTATATAAGTGTAGGTCATATTACGATGGAGGCGGCAGGCTTTTTAAATGAATCTCATGATATATCAATTAATCCTAAATATGAGGGGCAAACTTTTCACGGAGCAGACGGCAAAGAATATAAATTGTTTATTGGCGATAAGACAACCATTCAGTACGGGGATAATGGTAAAAAAAGTCATAGCTTTGAGGGTTGTGAAGTTCTGCCGGTAAAAATTTATAATATGCAGAGTTGCTTTTTCTGTCCTTTGGCGGCCATCATATTTGAAGCCTCCAATGATGTTACCATAACATCTTTTAACTTTTTTACTCGCTCGTTTAAATATATAATCATCGTAGTCTTTGCAATTTGGTTGGCTGTGTTGGCGTTACAACAAGTTTTTCCGATGACCAAGCAAGATGCTCCAAAGTTTTTATCATCCTTGCTCAAACAAGCCTTTAAGGTAATGATAGCCATTTTATTGCTGTCATATTCCGGAGACTTGTTTAGATATTTTATTATTCCGGTGTTGGATGGCGGCTTGCAAATGGGAACCAACATTCAAAGCTTCAAAATGGCTCCGCCGGAAAATTGGACTCCGTCTGCCCCCAATACACCCACAACATATTATAATCTCCCCATTACGGCGGCAACCGGGACCCGTATTGTAACGACATCATCAGGCAAGCAAGTCATAGAAGAAACTTATGATACGCTTTATTCCAGAATTGAAATTTATCTGGCATCTTTGCAAACTCAACTTGCACGTCTGCAGGCAATCGGGACTACTTTGTTTTGTGTCGGCAGCCATGAAATGATAAGTTTTAAGAAAGATCAAGTAAAAGACAGCCTTGAGATGATGCTTTTAGGTGGTATTCTCACGGTTTTTGGCTTTTTGCTGACAATTTCGTTTGCGTTTTATTTCATGGATGCCATTTTGCAATTGGCGGTTATTGGGGCAATGTTACCGTTTATGATTGCCGGATGGCCGCTAAGAGCAACGGCACAATATGCATCAACCGGTTTTAAGATGCTGCTCAATACATTTTTTGTTTTATTCTTTACCGGTTTTGTCGTCAGCGTCAATGTTGAGTTGATAAATCAAGCTATTTCAGACGTTGGAGCAGAAAATGTCTCATCTTTAAGCATTAGCGGCCTTGAAGGGATAGCGGAGGCTATAAACAACCAAAACATTTCAGAGCTCAAAGCGGCAACCGATATTGGAGGTATGGGCTTTCTTATTTTGGTTTTCTGCTGTATTTTCGGTTTCAAATTTGTTTCCCAAGTTTCGCCTTTAGCCTCAACTCTATCATCAGGCGGGTTCAAAGGAGGCTTGGCATCCAAAATCGGCACCATGGGGTACTCTGCGGTTAAAGGTATGGCTGGCAAAATGGCATATCCGATAGCTGAGGCGGCAACTGATAAATATCACGAAGCAGGTGGTTTGGTTGGTATCGTCAGCAGCCCAGTGGCCGGGGTAGGATCTCTTGTCGGAAAAGCCGTCGGCGGAGCAGATCAAGAAGGAAAATCGTGGAAGCAAAAATCATTCCGCGGCAAGGTTGGCGCAGCCATCGCCGGTGTCAGTGCCGCCCCCAGACGTTTTGCCAAAAAGGTTCACAGTGTCTACCGTAAGCCCAAATCAGGAAATTAGTTTTGCTAAAGGATGTTTGTTTTTAACCTCATCCAGCAATTCTTGGGATAATATATGGGTATAAACCTCTGTTGTCGTTATATCTTCATGCCCCAACATCATTTGTACCGACCGTAAATCGGCCTTGCCGTTTAACAAATGGGTTGCAAAAGAGTGCCGCAAAACATGTGGTGATATTCTTGCCGGGTCAATTCCCGCCAACACGGCCAGATTTTTTAGATTCTTAAAAAATCCGTCGCGTCCCAAGTGTCCGCTTTTGCTTGTTAAAGAAGGAAACAAAAAAGGCTTTTCCGCACCGTTGAGTAGTCTGCTTCTGGTTTTGAGGTAGTCAATAACATCTTTGATCACCGCATCAGCCATCGGAATTATACGCTCTTTTGCACCTTTGCCTTTGACCAAAATTTGTTTTCTGTCAAAATTAATGCAGTTAAGCGGCAGGCTAACCAGTTCAGATACTCTAAGCCCGCAAGCATACATAAGTTTTAGCATTGTTGCCGTGCGTTTGTGGCGCAAATCAGGGTTGTGTTCCGCAGCCTCAATCAGCAGTTTTATTTCAGCTCTGGTCAGAAACTTCGGTAAAATGCGTCCTTTTTTTGGGGCAGATATATTAATCATTGGGTTTTTAGATATTGTTTTTTCAGACAATAGAAACTTAAAAAAATCTTTTAAGGTTGATATTTTGCGGGCCACTGAGCGTGCGGCATATCCCTTTGCAGACAAATCTCTGACAAAATTCTGCACATCTTTTTCTGTAACCGAGGCAAAATCATCACCGCAAAAATCTGCAAATTGTTGCAAATCAGCGGCATAGGCCTCAATTGTGTTAGCTGACGACCCAAGCTCTGAGGCCTGCATATCCAAAAAATCATTGATAAGATTTTGTATCATACCGTTTATTTGATTATTTCTTCGACATGTTCCTGTTCAAGCGGAAATTCATGTACCATTACAAACCCCAAAGCCGCCAATATCAAAATCGCCACTATGTAATAAACCAAATTTGATTTTTCTCTGCGCATTTTTGAAATCCTCTAAAAAATATGTTGCGAAAAATATATGTTGTTTATATATTTAGCACAATAAAATTGAAAGCAAAATTAAAAATGAACATACAAACAGATAAAATAATTTTATTGGTTGGGCTTATGGGAAGCGGCAAGACATCGGTCGGCAAGCGTTTGGCGCAAAAACTTGAGCTTCCGTTTGTTGATGGCGATCAAGAGGTCGAAAAGGCTGCTGGTCTTAGCCTGGTTGATGTTCTAAAGTGTTTTGGCCTGCAGGAATATCGCGCCGGTGAGGCCAGAGTTATGAAACGATTGTTGTGTGGTGCTCCTTGTGTTTTAGCTTCAGGCGGTGGGTCTTTTGTTTGTGAGCAAACAAGAAAACTTGCTCACGAGCGAGCCATTACAATTTGGCTGAAAGCCGATGTCGAAACCTTATATCATCGTACTGCCGGGCGGCAGCGTCGTCCGTTTCTCAATGGCAACGATGCAGAGCTAAGAGCCAAAATTGCCGACTATGTCAAAGAAGAATACCCCTATTATTCTGAGGCGGATATCGTTGTCGAAAGTAAGGACGAGCAAGTAAACGAAACTGTCAACCGGGTTTTGGCATCGCTTACAAGTTTTCTTAAACAGTACTAGCTAAGCATTTTTTCTATCACGCTAAGGGATTCTGCCGGGGCATTTTGCCAAAATTTTTGGTATTGTTCAGCCTGGGTGTCGCAGCCCGGAACATCGCTGATAATCCGCAAAGCCAAAAACGGAACATTATATAAATAGCAGACTTCAGCCATGGCTGCCGATTCCATATCAACCGCCAAAGCGGTTGGAAACAAATTTTTGATTTTTTGCTTTTCATCACTTGTTTCAATAAATTTATCGCCGCTGACAAGCAGACCTTGGTGTATGGTTATAGGGGTCTTAATTTGAGCGATTTTTTGTAGCATCGTTATATCGCCGTCAAATTTTGCCGGCATTCCTTGAACTTGGCCATATTGGTTGCCTTCTCCGCACCAAACATCATGATATGCCGTCTGCTCGGCAACAACAATATCGGCAATGTTAATTTGTCGGTCAAGTCCGCCGGCAACTCCGGTATTAATAATACGTTCGGGCTTAAATTTATTAATCATTTCGGCGGTAGCAATTGCCGAACATACTTTGCCGATACCCGATTTAAGCAAGATAATCTGTTCTTGGTTAATTTCACCTTCTGCAAATTGCCAGTGGTTAATTGTTTGTATTTGCGGATTTTGCAAAATCTGACATACAAGCTCAAATTCTTTGTCCATGGCGACAATAATGCCGGTTTTCATTTTTTTCTCCTGTGTTTTTTATGTTTGCTAAAGTATAGATTAATAAAAATTTTCTGGCAACCAAAGTTTTATAATACCAAAAATTAATATTTTGATTATATTATAAGGTATCAAAAATTTTAATTTGGAGATTTTCATGCAAAAAGTATTATCTTTTGATATCGGGGGCACCAAGATTGCCTATGCCATTATTGATGAAAACGGCAATTTTTTAAACGAAATCATTAAAGTTTCGACACCTAAAACCTCAGCCGGAATTTATGAGCTGTTGAAGACAACCGTCAAAGGACTTGAAGATGATATTGACGGTGTTGCCATCGCCACAGCCGGAGCAATCAACAACGAAGGAACCAAAATTACCTCACATGTTGGCAATCTGCCCGAGGGGTATAATAAGATCGATTTTCTGTCGCTTACAAGCAAGCCGGTTTTGCTCGAAAATGATGCCAATTCAGCGGCTTGGGCCGAGTTCTCGATTGGCGCGGCCAAGGGGTGCAAAAATGCGGTTGTCCTAACCTTGGGTACGGGGGTTGGCTCCGGTATTATTGTCGAAGGCAGGCTCCTTAAAGGCAAATCAGGTGCCGCCGGAGAAATGCATTTTCCGATAGATTCCGGGCGCAAAAGAGTTTGCGGCGGTTGTGGCATGTTTGATTGTTTTGAATCTTTTGCTTCCGGCACGGGGTTAAATACCAATGCCAGAGAATATATGGGGGCAGATGCCACCAGTTATGATGTTATCCGCGGTCTTAAAGAGGGCGATCATCAGGCCAGAGCCGCTTTTGACAAATGGCAAGGATATTTGGTCAAAGGTTTGATAATGCTTGCTAATATTTTTGATCCGGAGATGATAGTTTTGTCTGGTTCTATGGCAAAATTCGTTGAATATGACAAAGTCAACGCAGAGGTAAATTCACAGATTCTGACACAGCCTTTTGTCCTCAAAGAGGCGGCTTTTGAAAATAACGCCGGTATGATTGGTGCGGCATTATTATTGATTAACCGTCTGTCAAATCACTAAATGTCATTATCGTTTTAGCCCCGATTCTTGCATTAATCGGGGCTTTATTTGCCCAAAATCAGCCGTTTAGAATTGCTTAACCTCTGTGAATTTTTTGTTACAGCAATTTTTTGCTAGTATAAACAATCTGTTAACCAATTTTTGTTATAAGAGTTTTTGCTGGCAAAATTTGCCAAAATTAGGTATCCTAAAAGTGTATATTAAGTTTTGCAAAATTTAAAAAAAGGAGAACGACTATGCAATTTCTTAAAAACAATATTTGGACACTGTGCTTGGTAGCCTTGTTCGGTTTATTTGCATTTACCGGCGATGCTGCTGCCCAAGGTTCGGTTATGGAACTTAGCCAAGAAAAAGCCCTGAATGTGTTCGATTCCGTTAAGACGATTATTTTCATCGTCGGCGGTTTTGGTTTGATCGGTATTGCTTTTGCCGCTATTTTCGGCAAAGTAAACTGGAAATGGTTTGCCGGTTTGGCTGTTGGTTTGGCCATTTTGTCGGCTGCAGGATCAATCGTTAACTACGCAACCGGTGAAAATATATCAGGATTTGATGATAGATTCTCTTCTGCTACTGCCGGCTAATAGGTATGGCATAAGAGTTAAGACTTCGGGGCTTTTTGGCCCCGAAGTCTAAGCCAAAACAAAAGTTGGGTTTATTTTTACATCAGGGTTCGCAAAGGTGCAAAAACAAACTCAAAGATAAAACAAAAGTCGCAAGGAGGAGCTATGATAAATTTTAGAAACATTCTGAAAATGCTTGTTCTAGCTCTGCTTGTTTGTACTTGGAGCGATATTGCCTCTGCTAAACAATATTTAGAAATTACGGAAGATAATGCTGCAAAATATGGCTATGGCGACAATGTACCAGACGGCGTTTATTATGATCAAATCAATAATCAGAGTGTTCTACACCAAAACACCAATCAAGATACACCCAAGCCGCAAGGTGACAATGTCCGTGTTGAGGCTGATTTTTGCAGCAGCGACCAAGGCTTGTTTTCTGAGCTTGTAAGAACCGGGCAAAAGATTTTTTATCGCCTGCGCGATTTGATTTATGTCGTAGCCGGATTTGGTATTATTGCGGTTGCGGTTGGCGGATTTTTTGGCAACCTTAACTGGAAATGGCTTGGCGCAATAGTAATTTCGCTGGTGGTTATAGCCACCGCCGGTGAGCTGATTGTCCTTATGACCGGGTGTGAGCAGTTTAGCTCAAGCCTTATTACCAACACCCTGACCAATCCCGCACCGATGAGCACTGAGGAATTCAATGCTAAATATACTGAAGAATATGAGGCCAAAGGCTATATTGAATGGGATGACAGCATGGATGTTTCGCCGCAAAATTCGCCGCAAGATGCCGCAGACACCGCTGCCGAGGCGACAATGGGCAACTCATAACGCCTTATAAAGCTTAAATTATTGGATCTAGAGAACTAAATATAGGAGGAAACCATGTCAAAATTATCTAAAATAAGCAAGGTGATTTTACTCTCCGGTATATTTTTGGTTTCCTTAAGTTTGGTCTCTGTTGATATTGCCGTCGCGGCCACTCAGGCCGAAAAAGCGCAAGCCAAAGCAGATGAAGCGGCCGCGGCCAAAGAACAATCAGATGCAGCCATAAAAGAATGGGAAAAAGCCCGTGATGCCCGTGATGCTGCCCAATCAGCCTATACCGAAGCCTCCATGGAGTATAATAAATGTGTTGCCGCCAATGGCGCGGCGGCGTGTGGCAGTGCCAAGGCCGCTATGGAGGAAGCTCGGTCAAATCTTAATACCGCCACCGAAAATTATAATGAGGCACAAAAAGTCGCATCTGAATACGCAAACGATACGACCAGAGCGCAGAATCTGGCCGATACTGCGGCTCAAAAAGCCGAAGCCGCAGCCGTAAGAGAAGATGAAAGAGCGTTGCAGGCAGCGGAAAGAGAGCTAAATAAAGCAGTCCGCGCCCTTGAAAAATGTCAAAAAGACGAAGGTGCCGATTGTTCAAAGGAGCAAGCAGCCGTTGCCAGTGCGCAACAAAATGTCGATTCTGCCCAAAGCAAAGTTGATTCTCATACCAAAGCATCGTCTTCGGCTGAGGCTGATAATAGCGCATTAGAAGCTTTGCAAGCAAATTTTGACAATGCTACAAGCTATGGTGAGCAATCGAGTATACTCAATCAAATGAGATCGTACAAAGATGGTAAAGAGATTGCAGCCGCAGCGGCCGAGGCCGAGTGTGAGCGTTATAGCACCATGACTTCAAGTGACGCCAGAGATAAAGCTAAAGAGGCGTGTGCCCAGGCAATTGCTCTGCGGGCAGAGGCCGATGCTGCCAACCAGGCCTACGAAGATGCCAGTCAAAACCGTATCCAAAGAGAGCTTGACGACAGTGTTAAGGCAGCTCAACGCAGATTAAGAAGTGTCGGCAAAGGAGACACGGGTATTGTTGATATATCTCAAAGCCGCCAGATTGGTGACAGCGGGCCATATGCTCTTGGAAACTACCGTTCTCTGTATTTTAACTATGATTCTGGAGAGGATGTGCTTGATACGGTAACCCGCAGAGCCGCTTTGACCATCGCCAGCCTAAAGCCGATAGTCTATGTTTTTGCCGGATTTGGTTTGATAGCCTTTGCTTGGATGGCAATTTTTAACAAAATCAGTTGGAAATGGTTTGCCAATATTGCCATGGGGCTGTTTTTGGTTGCCAATATGGGGCGGTTTATAGAATATTTTGTCGTAGGCGATAGAGATCAACATTATTATGTCGGAGTTTGGGGCAGTAATACTGCCCAGGCCGGCAAAACCAACAACCTGGCCAATGCCTTTGTCGACAGCTATTATGTCTATGGCGACACAGTTTATAATGATGCTGGTATAAGATATTTCAAAGAACAAGAAGCAGCCGGCGGTGGTAGCACCACAACTCCTGAAGAATTTGAGGCATCAGCCCCGGGTTTCTGCCAAGGAACAAGCGGATCCGGTTGGGAAAACTTTACAAGTTGTGTTGACGATGTTGTTTCCACAGCCAAAAAGGTTGCTGATACCGCCAAAGATGTTAAAGCTGCGGCAGATGGTATGCAGGCCAGAGTTGAAAATATCAAAGATTCTGCGGCCAATATTAAACAAGCAGCCGAGGCCATGAAAGGTGCCAGCTTGACCGAAATAATCGCCAATACAGGTAGTATTTTGAGTGATGTTAACAATATGGTTTCAACCACGACCGGTGCTGTTGGCTCTTTGACCAATACGGCCTCAAGCATTTCCAACAATATTCAGGATATGGGCAAGAGTGTTGAGCAGCAAGAAGAGCTACAGTCAAGACGTAACCAGGGTGAGGCGACCAATGCTGTCGATGCGGCCTTAAAAGGTCAAGAGTGGAATTCATCAACCGGCGGGGTCGAAAATGTTGACGGTCAATGGGCCGGTCAGGATAATTTCATCACCAATGCCAATGATTTTGCCGATGACATCAGGGATAAAAGCTCTACCATCAATAATTCGGCGCAAGATATGACCCAACAGGTCGGCGCTGTAACCAATATTGTCGAAAGCACAAAAATTGGTGGCGAAAGTATTAACGACCGACGCAACAGAGCTCAGGATGCTGCAAGAAATAACAGTGCTGCCAATACGTCAAGCAATAGAACTACTACTGCTGGCGGGAATGCATCATACACAGGCAATACTTCATCTGCTGCTAGAACGCAAACAGGAACTTCTAATGCTATAGCAGGCGATTCTTCGGCCAATGATAATATCGACACCGGAGTTGTCGATCGCCAAGTACCATCAACAACATCAGGTCAGAATACGGTTGTGGAAAGACAGGATACTTTGCAGGACACGGCCGTGGATAGACAAGACACTCCGGCAGTCTCGACTGGGTCATCTCAAAAGGAGACTGTTGACAAACAAGACACGTCTGCATCAGATACCAAAGCGATAGCCGAGCGAGCTGATTTATCCAATATGACAGATACGACTGCCTCCGGCCAATATAAAGCCGGTACAACCTTAAGAAATGACTTGCAAAATAAGGATGTCTCGGCAGGTCAAAATTCTGCCTCAAGCAACACTGCTGATGTAATAAGCAATGCCGCTTATGAGGTAGCCAAAAGCAGGCAACCAACCGAGACTACATATTCTTCGGCCGAAAAAGCAACAGTTGATAATAAAACCGCCGAGATCGAGCAAGCCTCATCTGAAATGGCGGAGGCCCAAAGCGAATATGATGACGCAGTTGCCCAAGCCCAAGAAGCAAGAGCCTCGCATGCTAATGCTCTTGCCGAAGGCAAACCTCAAAGTGAGATTACCAAACTGCAACAAGCCTATAATGATAAATTAACTGTTATGAGCGATGCCAAAGAAAGCTATGAACAAAAAAAGCAAACCTATGACAGTTTGTCGGAGGGGCAAACAGCCATGAAGGCAACAGTTGCCAAAGACTCTCAAACAGATGTATCAGCCGAATTTGCCGAAACATTGTCGGCAATGACGGAAGAAGATTTTGCAAAATTCCAAGCCGAAGCGGAAGCTGCTAAGAACAATTATATTACTCAAAAGAATAAAGTTGAGGTTGCAGCATTTGCTTTGAAAGAAAAAGAGGCGATGGTTGAGCAGATTAAAGCAGATTATGATAATGCTCAAAACCAATGTGATCAAACCAAAGATGCCGCGGCTTGTCGTTTGGCAGAACGTTTGCAAAAAAATTATGAACTGTCGCTCAATGAAAAAAATGCAGCTCAAGAAGAATATAATAAGTTAAACAAAGATCTAGAAGTATATGAAAAGGACTATAAAGAAAAGACGCATGAAAGCGAACAATATAATCAACAATTGTATTTTGACGAAATGCAGAGGGCTGCCTCGGATATTAATACCTACGAGGTGTTGGTAAGCAGACAGCGTGTTGAGGTTGAAAAAGCTGCCCAATCATATACTCAGGTCAAAAACGGCCTTCAAGAAGGTGATGAGGACGGCCTTAAACAAGCAGTTTCACTGTATAAGGAGTATAAAGAGGCCAAAGATAAGTATGATGAATATCAAAGTTTGTTAAACCAGGCCCGAAACAAGTATGCAACAGCTCAGCATAATTATCAAAAATCATCAGATGAAGCCGAAAAATTGGCCGAAGAGCTTTCAATTAAAGATGTAGCTGACCAAAATTAACCCATTTTTCATAAAACAGAGATATACTTTATGCCAAGGTATATCTCTGTTTTTTTACTCAATAAATGCAGTAGGATAAAATAATCAGGCTTATTGCCAAAAAAAAACTTTGGATTATCATAAAAGATATTTGTAACCAAACGAGGTTTAGATGCGCGAAGTCATTTTGAAAGCTGTTGCCAATCCGCCCAAAATATTATGGGGGCCTTTTCTGCCGGTTTTGGTTAATATGGGCATACAGTTTCCGATAATGTTTATGTTTTTGGGAACCTTTGACATCAACCCTCTCTGGTTTATGATATCATTGGTCATCGGACATGTTGCTTGTATCTTTTTAGGCGTCAAAGAACCGCATGTTTCAACCATGATACAAGCTTATGGCCAAACGGCCAAAAAAACAACTAACCTTTATAAAGTAAAGGGGAACAAATTTGCACCCTGATTATGATTTTTTCTCGATCTTCGTTGAAGGTCTGTCCAGTATTGAAGTTATGGTTGCCGCGATTGGTTTTATATCTGCGGCGGCCTTTGCCGGTTTTTGGGCGACCAAGTTCGGTCATTTGGTTTTGCCGCATCCTCGTGAGTCGCGGGTGTCGGATTTTATGCCTTTTGACAGGCTTTTATCCGACGGCATGACAATAAAATGCTATAACGGCTCTCTGGCCAGAGTTTTCAAGGTCGAAGGTGTTGATTTGGCTTTTGCTACCGAGGAAAAAGTTGCCTCAATGCTGGAGGCTCGCAAAGCCTGGATAGACGGTATGTCGGATCTTCAGGTGGTCTGTCGTGTCATTACCCTGCGTGAGCGTGTTCCGCTTGAAGAAAACGTCAGCAATTTTAACAACCCGTTGCTTGAGAAAATATCAGAAATCTGGCAAGAAAACATTAATCGTGTTTTTTTCAACACTCACTATATTGTCCTTTCGGTGGCAGATCGCGACGACAATCTTAAAGATCTTAATTATGCCTCGCAATCACTTATTGCCACTCTTAACGACTATGGTGTCAAAGCCCTTATTGAAGAAGAGGGAAGCTCTGCCGAGGACAGCCCCTTCGTGGTATACTCCAAAATATGCTCTCCGGTTTCACGTCCGTTACCCAAAGTCCACAAGGCCAGCGGGTCGCAACTAAACCAGCTGCTAACTGCCGATCATATACATTTTACCGGTGAAGAAGGCATTATCAAGTTTTTCTCCGGTGAAAAAGAAATGTATGAAATCGTCATGGGCATACGCTCATCCGGCGATTATATGGACGAGGCAATGGTTTCGTCATTGTTGGCAATTGATTGCGAATTGGTGCTTTTGCACAATGTCCACCCGATTTTTAAGCCCCAAGCCAGAGCTTTGTTGTTGCAACAGCAGCGCATGGCGGCGATGACAAGTTTTTCTGGAGACGTGATTTCGCAATATGGTGATGTTTTGGCCTCCATCGAAGAAAGCGACAGCGATCACCAGGCTTTGACCGAATATGCAATGGCCATTTTGCTTCGAGGAGAGAGCAAAGAGGAGCTTGATTTTGCCGAAGGCGAGGTTCAACGCATTTGTCGATTGTTTAGTGTAACTCCTGTGCGCGAAGGATGGGTTGCTCAGGCCACGTTTTTCAATCAGTTTCCCACCTATGAGACATTGCCGCGCACATATCGCTATTTGTCGCGGGTGGTTGCCACGGCAATTTCTTTTGACAAGCCGTCCGAGGGTTTTTCCAAGTCGGACTGGGGGCCTGGAGCTATATCGGTATTTCGTACCACGTCCGGTTCGGCATATAGATTTCAATTCCATGTATCATCGGAGGATTCGGCGGTTGCGCACTGTTGCATTATTGGTCCAACCGGTCAAGGTAAAACTACATTGCTGACGTTCCTTGCCGGCCAGGCGATGAGGCATGCCGATTTGAAAGTATTCTTTTTTGACCGTCACCGTGGTGCAGAAATTTTTACACGCGCCATCAAGGGGGCATATGTTGGTTTCGAAGGCGACGAAAAGAATGTTTCGCTCAATCCGTTTGATTGTGCCAACACGCCCAACAACCGTGCATTTTTGCGGCGGTGGATGCGTGCAATTACCTTGGTCGATGACGCAGTATCGGAAAAAGAAATCGCCCGTGCTGTGACAACGGCTTTTGATTATTTGCGCCCTGAAGAGCGAATCATGAGCAATTTATACAAAAGTTGTTTTTCACCGACAGGCAATATGCGCCGAGAACTCTTCAAGTGGATCAACCCCGATCAATACGGCAAAATTTTTAATGCTCAGAATGATAGCCTTGACCTCAAAAGCAAACGTTTCATGGCCTTTGACTTTACGCATATTTTTGAAGACGAAACTTTGGCTCCTGCAGTCATCAGCTATATTATGCACCGTATTCAATCAGAGACCGGGGAAACAGGCGTTCCCTCGCTGATTATGATTGATGAAACCGCACCGATGCTTAAACACCCCATGTTTAGAGACTATTTTGCTATTGGTTTGCAAGAAGGACGTAAAAAACGTCAGGCTTATTTGTGCGCGTTTCAACAACCCAATATTATTGACACTTTGGGCGTTGGCGAGGTTATTCGCGGCCAATGTCAAACGGTTATATTCTTCCGCAATCCGCAGGCAATGCCGGAGGATTATGTTAACTGGAATTTGACCGATGCTGAGTTGGACTTTATCTTTGGCAAAAGTTATCGCGATTTTCCGTATGCCATTTTATTATCGCGTCCTTCCACCGGTGAATCGGTGATATTGGATGTCGATTTAAGTGGTCTTGGTCCATATCTTAAATTGTATAATTCAGGGCGCAAGAATGTATTATTGGTCGAAGAACTTATCAAAGAATATGGTGAGGATAATTTTGTTACAAAATATTTAAATCTTTAAGCCAAACGCGCTAAATCGTTTATCTTAAAGGTGTTTTATGCTATTATTAAACTATGGCATAACAGTTGGAGAGTGGCTATGAGAGCTTGTGTTTTGATATTGTTTTTGATTTTTGCAATGGTTCCGACATCCGGCCATGCCATTATTCCCACAACCGATATTCCCGGCACTCTTCAGGCAATGACCGAGGTTGGGCATACAATAAACAATGTCAAAGAATCAGCCGCTCAAGTATCTCAATATCAAAAAACAATGGCAGCCATTGGTACCGCGGTAAAGAGTGTTTCTGAATATATTGCCGATCAAAAAGAAAAATTGGCAGAAGTAATGGAGCGGCTTGAACAGTATAAAGAACAACTTGAAGAATACAAAGCCAAAGCCGAGGCTTATAAGGCCGCGGCAGAGGCCAAACTCTCCGAGGTATCTGAGTATAAAAACAAGATTGAAAATGCCTATAACAATGCCGGCGATATGGTGTCGTCGGCCAAAGAGCAGGCTGAAAACGCTCTTGAAACGGCCAAAAACCAAGCAGAAGATGCTCTTAATGCTGCCAAAAATCAGGCGGAAGATTTTATTGATAATGCCTCATCAACTCTAACCGATGCGGGTATTAACGTAGGCAACAATGCTGCCACAACCGATGATGGAGCAAATGATTTGTCCGCATCTGATTTGGTTGATACGCCGGTTGATACCCCAAGCCGTGAGCCTATAATTGACTCAACTGCGGCAACAGATACTCCGTCAAATTCTGTTGAGACGGAAGAACCCAGTGCTAGGTCTACCTCTTCTTCATCGGCAACAAAGACCCCTGATAGCCCCGCCGTTCAAAATTTAGAAAACAATAGCGGGCTTTCAAGCTCAGCCAAACCGGCTCAACAAATGCGTATGGTTGACCAGCCCAATACCACCGATTCCGATGATGTTAATCAACAAACTCCAAGCCCGACCAGAGCCAGTTTCAAACTCTCTGCAAGCTATGGCATACACAATAGCTATCCTTTAGGTTTTGCCAGCTTAGAGTTTTTTGATATCAGCAAAACCAAGGGCAACACGGCCCCCGGCAACGTCCTTGTAATTCCGGAGGGCCTATCGCTTTATTGCGGCCTGGATTATGAGCAAGCCATCGAAGAAGGAAAGCTTGACGAATGCCTTAAAAAAGTTAACACCGTAAACAACAGCGAGGTTGGAGGAGACATAACCAGAGAGGATGTAAGCAATGCCGAACGTGATATTTACAATGGCCTAGCAGAATATGTCGCCGCAGCATATTTTGAGGCATTTAACGCATATAATGACAGTATCACTTTCAAAAACAACATGATAGATCCGATAACCACTGCCGAGATTGATACGGTTGAAAAGGCGTGGAGTTATTCCCAAGAGATGAACCGTATTTTGGGTACGCGTTACAATGTTTTAAATAGTTTATGGGCGCGCAGTCTAGGCATCCAGATGTATAAGACCTATGCCAGAGAGCAATTTAAGGAAGATCAACAAGAGGATGCGCAATAATTAAACAGGGGTCGGCAAGATGAAGCAAATATTGACATATTTAGCAATTATTTGGGCGTTAACCGCCAATGCTATGGCCGACGACAAGATATTTGATAACGGCCGGGACGCCAATGATAATTTTGTTGTGGCTGAGACTTTAACATTGCGTTGTGGTGTTAGCTCCAAAAACCCGATTATAACCGATGACTGTATGCGGCGTTTGGCCTATGATTATAAAACAGGCAAACCGCCTGAGTTTGACAGTTATTCAGACGAAAGGAGCGCCATACTCAATGAGTATGCCAGTGCGTATATAACCAAGGCTGTCGTACAGATGGTAGCCGCTGGTGATTACCCTGATCACATCAATGAGTTGATAAAACAAGATCCGACCCAAACCTATGATCTTAACAACGACGCTCGCGAAAAGATGGAGTTCAACAACAAGTTGGTGTCTGATAACACGTCGTTATTTTTAAAAATGCTCGATTTGCGGGCCTCGCAGATGAATTTTAACAATGTTAACGATATTCTAGATGTTTTGGTTCCATCAACCGAAATTAACATTGAAGATGACAAGTATTTGGCTCTGCCGCCGACAGAATGAGGGTAATATGATGAAAAAGGCGCTATACATATTTGGTTTGGTAACGGTATTGGGAATTTGTGATGCCAATGCCGGTACCGATCTGTTGTCCAACGCCCTGACCCAAAGCAATAGTTTTCTTAAAGAGGCTGGCTTGGTTCAAAAAAAATACGCAGGTATCGCGCGCAAACTTGTAACCGGCAAGGTCGAAATCAGCGCCGATCAGCTCAAATTGACCAAGCTTAAAAAATACAAGGAAAAAGCCGAAAGCATTAAAGAAAAAGCCAAAATGCTTGAAGAAAGACTAAAAACTTATAAAGAATACAACGAGCAATTACAAGCCAAATATGATGAGCTTAATAAATTGGCCAAGCAATATGAGGAGATGGCAAGCCAAGCCATTTATGACAGTTATGAGATAAAATTCAAATATTTGACGCCGCAAGATGAAGAAGACACATCTGGTTTATTGTCCGAAGGGCTTGTTGGTGGCGATGAGGCTGTTCCATCTTCAGCACCTTCATCGTCGTCTGATGTTGCAGACGCGAAAACTTCAGATAGTGTATCAGATTCTTCCGCACCGGCATTAGCCGGAGATAACAGTTGGCAAAGGAGTTCATCTTCGAGCCAGGCGGCAAATCAGACAGCTGATGCTCCTTTGCCACAGTTTGAAGATGCTGCCTATACCGAAGGCCAAACCAGCGATGCCATAGAGGGGCCATCTGATGATATTGAAACCTCTTCAAGCTCGTCCAAAAATGAGACGATTCGCTCTGCCGAGCGCTTGGCCTCCAGCCAGACGACGGTCGGCACATCATCGGTGCCGCAAGTAACGTCTTCTCTAATGGGTGCAGATGTCTCAGTCTCAGATATTATGTCTAACGCCGCCTCTGGCGCTCAAAAAGCATCATCAACAGAGCAAATTCAAAGCCCGTTTAATATCCAAGAGCAATTGCAGCGCTCAAGTAACCGAACCTATACTGCCCGTCCTGTTCAAGAAAGTGGCGTTCAGTTATCAAATGATGCTGTGATATCATCACCGCTAAGTCGTAGCAGGTTTGATTCCTCGTCGTCAAAGGAGAAAAACAATGCTGAGCAATTATAAATACATCATACTTTTGGCTTTTATTATGTCCAACATTGTTATTTCAAATGTCTTTGCTAAGGCGGAGGTTAAAGGTGACCCAACGCTTATATGGATGTCGCCGCTTGGTGATGATAATATCGAAAATAATGCTTACAATCGTTGCCGCATCATCAGAAAGCTAAAACCAGGTGTTGGCAAAGCCGCGGAAACCACGCGCAACACCTATGAAATTTTGTCGACATATATGTCTGATTTATATGCACAGGCAATTAAGATTTCTGCCTATATTGGAGAAGAGGAGAGCGAGGCTGAAACATCGAATAGTTCTTCGACCGATTTAACAAACGAAATTGCCCTTATAGAAGAAGGTATAGTCAAGAACCTGGCTGATATTTCGCGGCGCATGAATATCATCAATTCGTTTGAGGCCGGTATTTTAGTGCTTGATTCGATGGTCGAGCTAAAAGATATGTCGGCCAGTGTTTATGAAGAGTTTAGAGCATTTGATGGTCAAAAATACGACTATTTCAGCGAGTGCGAAGTCCTTAATAAGTAGAGACAGGAGAGGCAATATGGTTAGAAAATATAAAATACAAAGTTTGCTGCTTATTTTGGGGCTGTTAGTGTTTTCTGCCTCGCCTGTCTTCGCGCAGGATATTTTCAAAATAGACATAGGCAAAACCGGCGGCAAATTTTCCGATTGGGTACAAAAACAGCGCGAAAATTATGAAAGCGTATTAGAGCAAATAAGCGAATCACAGTTTGCTACCGTTATCGGCGACGGCATCAAATCGGCCAAAGAGGGAATACAGTATGCTAAAGAAACCTATAATGCGGCACTGGAAAAATATGAGGAAGTTAAAAATGCCGTTTTAGATTCGCCCGAATACAGGATGGCCCTGGTATCACAAAAAATAGCCGAAGAAAGCCTCAAGCTGGAATCTCTTCATCAAGAACAAAAAACAACTATTGAAAATCTGAATATTTCTGCCAATGCAGAGATTGAAGCCACCAGAGCAAAGATCAAACAGGCGGAGAATAATTTTAGCATTATGGCTGCAGCCTATGAGCAAGAGCTGGCCAAAGCTTCGGCAGAAGAGCGCCCCAAGGTTGAGCAGAAAATAGCTGATTTCCAAAGCGGCAGTAGTGCCGAGCTTAAAGCTCTGGAGGCCAAGGTTCCTGAAATCCTTGCTCAGATGATGAGCGAGGTTGAGGTTGTTAATGAGGATTTTACCAAACGTATTGAAGATCAGACAATAAAGATAAATCAATTGCGACAACAGCTAAACGGCTTAGTCTCTGACACGTTTGGTCAAAACGATGACACCATCACGTCAGCATCTCCTGAGCAATCAATAGCATCAACGATGGAAGAATTATCAATAAGGAAAGGTGCCAAACTTTCTCTCAAAGATATCAAAGAGCTTGAAAAGCGGCGTTTTCTAAAATCCAATTCGGTCATATCTCAGTCTGCCGCCAACGCAGCCGAGGTTATTACTTCGACAATAGATACCGATAACGAACAGCAAAATTCCGCAGCCATATCCGAAACGGTTAACGGCAAATCCGAGGCGGTACAAATAGCCATCAAAGGTATGATTACCCAAATTGAAACTTTGCAGAAATACCTGATTTTAGAGCTTTTGGCACTTGAGGAAGAAACCGTAAAAATTATGGTCAACAGCGACATAGAAACCTCCGATCCCAAAGTCATAATTGATATTTGCGACTATATCGAGGAAGAAGCCGACGATACTGCCGCCGAGGCCGCAACGACTAATGAGCCAGCCTCTTCTGACACGGACGATACCTCGCAAGAAGGCGGAAGCATCGCAGACTTTATCGGTGGAATATTTTAGGAGATGATAAGATGAAACGGTATCTATATATATGTTTGATTGTCATTATGGCAGCCGTTGGTGCATCTTTGTCCTATGCTTTTTTGCCATGGGATATTGCTTATCAGGCTCTGCCTACAAGTATCACCTTTGATATTCCAGAAGAAACATCACAGATTTCTGGCAATCTTCAGAGCCTAATCAGTCAGGCACATAATATTGCGCTACAAACAAAATCAGAATATACCAGTCTCAAATCGGCGGTAACTTCTACCTTCAATAAGTTCAAAAGCAATGCAATCGTTCCTGCCGAAAGCACGCCCGGAGATATCAAGTCGACTTTTTGCGGCAAAGACATCAAAGATGTCGATGTCAAAGAAATTTCCAACAAAATGCAAGAGATATTTATTAAATACAATTCCAAAAAGATTGAGGACGTCAACCGCAAAAAAAGACTGCGCAACAAATTCTATATTGAAAGCATCTATGCCATCAATTATGCCGCCGCAAGTTTGCGACAAGAGGTTCAAAACAGTATTGACGACAAACTGACGTTGGCCAAAGCCTGTGCCGAAGGCAGCGGAGAGGTTTGTGGTATTCCTTCCACCGATGAAGGTGGCAACAACGAAGTCTTGTTTGCCTACGGCCAAACTCTTGAAACCTTTGACAGCCTTGTCCGCCTATGGGAAAGTGTTGCCGCACTCAAGGCCCAGTTTAAAGCTTTGCAAGTTATGCAGCAAATACCGTTGCAACTAGAAATCCCTGCAGACGATTCTAAAGAAGATTCGCAAGAAGATTCAGCTTTAATTCTGCCGCCGGGTGTTTTGCATCAGAGGGAGGAATTTGCCTTTGCGCAGGTTTCTTATGAGGATGCGCCGCAATCTGTTTCCGATATTGACATGAGCTTTGCCATCATCAATTCATCATCCGATTTTATGCAAAAGACAGTCGATTTTGTTTCCCCGACCGAGGCCGACAACGAACATCCTTTAATTGCCGCAGAATCAAAACTAGAAGCGCTAAGCAACCTAAGCCCGATAGAGGACTTGGTCAATGCGGCCATGAGCGCACATAATATGTTAAAAACCCTTCAAGAAGACAAAGAAACCGCCGATCAACTTACCGAAATGTACAAAGACTACGACAAGTATTTGCAGCGGTTAAAAAAATCCGAACAATGTTCGATAAATTATTTGCGCGGATATTTTGCTGACCCGATTACGGTTTGGTCAGGCATTAATTTGGGAGACAATGTTTATCAGCATGATTTGCGCAAAGGAATTTCTGGTTGGGCAATCAATGCTTATGAAATAGCCAAAGCGGCCGAGGCATCGACAATTTCAGCCGACGATGTTGCGCAAATCTCACTTGATAATTCAGAGCTTGATGATTTGAGCGATGATCCAGACACCAGCAAAGCCCAGAGTGCTGCACAAAATATAGACACCTCGATAAACACCAGCACTCAAGAAGCCGCCGATGAAGAAAACCGCAAATCATCTCTGCTTTCTTGGCAAATAGGTGCCGAGGCAGCCAAAACCTTGGGCAATGATGCGGCATCCTGGGGAACGCCAAAGGGCAAGAGCATGATTTGGACAGACACCAAAAATTTTTACAAACAATATCTGCGTCGCAAATATGACAATATAAAAGCATACCTCAAAAGCTACACCAGAGACGATGTTCTTGCCTTGGTTATGTCACGGCTTAACGGCGGCAGTGAAGATATCTCCGAGACCAAATATCAACAAGAACTGCAAAAATTAAGGGATGAGGCCAACAATGCACTAAACGATGCCGTATCCGCTCTTAGTGCATATGATGAGGCCAACGAGGCAAAACTCAAAGAGCTTGAGCAACAAAGAGCTTCGCTGGTTGCCGAGATGGATAAAGTCAACTCGGCCATAACCGCCGACAGCAACGAGATTGCCGATATGCGCTCGGTAGCAACTGATCAGGCGGCTCAAAAGATTGATGAGACTATAAACGCCAAAGTTGTTTATCCTGCGGTTGGAGAGGAATTGCCCGAAGAGCCGTTGGGTGACAAAATACTTGGTGCAAGCGGGCTGTCATCGGCTATTTCCAAGGCCGCCGAAGCAAACAGTGATAATGACAAAATATCTGCTCTCGAAAACCAGATTTCGGCCAACAAATCGTTGCTTGCAAGCTATCAACCGCGCCTTGAAAAAATCGACAACGAAGTTGCGCAAGCCAAAATAGATGCTCAGACCAGGGCGGCTGCCATAGCCATTGAAAAAGCCGATATTATTTCTGCCGTCAAAGAGGACCTCAATAACACTGTGCAGCAGAAATCGCAAGAATATGCAGCTGATGTGCGTGAAAATTTATTGGCCTATATTACAGGTGATGGCAAAAACCTGATGGCCTCTTCGCCGCTTTCAATTGTAGCCAAAGCCGAGCGTACTGCCGATTATGTCTTGGCCGGTCTTTATGACCAGGTTGATGCAATCGTTGATTCAACATATAATCAGCTTGTAGGGCTTGGTGACAGCCTCTATAATCCGGCAACACATCCTCAAGTCGTTGCCATCCATGAGCAAATGATTGCCAAGATCAAAGCTCTTACGATAAGTTATATGGTCGCCGGTTATATTGATTTGGACAACTTGACGGTTTATGCCAAATTGCTCTCGAGTGATACATCGCCTGAAACCGAAGGCTTTTTTGTCGGAAATCCGGCCAAAGAGCGTGACTTAAAAGCTCCTTATGCAATGCCCAATTTTAATTTGCCCCCGGTTCGCGAGGTATTTCACTTTGACAGTACGGACTTTATCAATGTCAAACCTTTTGTCGAAGGCAATACCAATCGCGATATTTCAGCCGAGGCATTTTTATCATTTGGCGGAGATATCCCGCTTATCTGGCAATATATGTTGCAAGATCACGCTTTCATAGAATCAGATTTCAATCTTAAAGATGTTTTGTCATCGGGCTGTGAGGATATTGCATTTTCGCGCGGAGGCATAATGCCTTGCGTGGTTAAAGGCTCATCGATAGTTCTGGATGTAACTTCCAAAGGGGAGTATATTAAACGCGACGACCTGAAGGCATCATCGTTGCCAGAATGTTTGTTGATTGATGTTAAAGATGGCGTTTTGCATCATACGTTTTGGGACGGTCCGGTAAAATTGGTGCAACTGACGGCAATTGATATTGCCCAAGGAGCTGTCGATCTTGAGGCCTCTAATCATTATTGTGCCTATAGCGAGCTTGGTATGTTGCTCGAGGCCGATGATTATAACAACTTGCGGTTCCGTAACCGAGCTTTCGAGGCCTATAGTACACTATTACAGGATAATGACGATAAAGAAGAGCTTGATGATGAGCAAAAAAATAAACTTGCCTCAGCCAATCAAGCAGTATTGTCGCGCAATCAAATAGGCGATTTTCTTCATCAGGTCGAGGCCGAAAAAATGCAAAGAGAAAATCTGGAAGAATATCGGCAAAAATATGATGACCGTATGAATGAGCTGAAAGAGGCTTTGCGGGCTTATGGATTTGAACCGACCGAAGATTTTGATTTAAGAAACGATGAAGATTATAAGCTCGCGGAGCAAAAGCTGCAAGAAATTAAAGATGAGAATATTTTGTCAGCCTTGTCGGCATTATCAGATATAGATCAAACCGACAATGAGCCCGTCCAGGAAAAAGTAGGGATTTTAAGCCGGCTGATATCAGTATTGCAGCAAGACAAACAAAATGTGCTTAAGATATCCACGATGACGGCCGATAACAACGATATTGCCGGCGAGTTAAAGAAGGCCGAAGCCGATAAGGCCGTTGTAGATAAGTATAAAAATAGTTTAAAAGACGAGACCGATGACTATAATGAAATCGAAGATGCCTATTGCGCAAATTATTAACCAACTAAGAGATGGCAGATGGATTTAAAACACATTAGCGAGGGGAGTAGACCCTTGGCAATAGAAGGAGATGCAAAGTCTCCGCAATATATTGACCACCTTGAAAAAGAACAAGGCTCTCTCAGGCGTACATATTATCTTTGGGTTTCGCGCTTTTTTATTCTGACCGCCACGGTGTCAATGTTGTTTTTGGTTTTGGCGTCATTGTCATTGTTTCGGCTTGCCCCGCTGGTCACGGTTGAACCTTTTTTGCTCATCAATCAAAGTGAATCAGACAACATCGTCCGTAACGAGGCCATTTCTGCCGATATGGCCTCCAAAGACAAACTTTTGGAGATGTTTATTCGACAATATGTGATCTTGCGCAACACTGTTATCAACGACCCGGTCGAGATGCGCACAAGATGGATGGGCGGCGGCATGTTGGATTATTTGTCTTCACCTGATGTTTATACTGCTTTTGGCTCGGCCACCAAAAAGATTTGGGAAACAATCTTTAAGCAGGTTATGGTTCGCGAGGTCGAAATTATCTCGGTTTCCAGACAAGGCGGGCGCCGTTCTTCGGTTTGGAAGGTAGATTTTAAGACCTATGATTTATATAACGAGCAAGGCAAGACTCAAGCCCAGCAAGAGGCAACTCTTAGAGTGCGCTATTGGACGGCTTCTGTAACGGCCTATTTTATTCCCGAGCGAGCTTTTGTTGCGTCCAGGTTGATAAATCCGCTCGGTTTTACGGTCACCCGTTATTCGCAAACAGAGGTAGAAATATTCTAATTTGTTGATAAGTATACCTAAGCTGTTAGACTTTTAAAATAAAACAGTATAATTTCATACTATCTATAGTACTAAGATTTTAATTCCTTAAGGTGGTTGTTTCTGATGAAAATACGATATAAGATATTGATTCTGTTTGTTTTGTTCGTCATATCTGGTTGTTATGGTTCTTATTATGAGCCAGAGCCTGTCGGCATTGGTACCGGCAGTGATGAGCTCAAACTATCTCCTTGCGCTTGTATGGAGATAGAGCTGCCCAAGACTTTGCCGGATTGGTTTGTTGCAACAATCTGATTTTTTTGAAAGGTTGCCATGGTAGAACAATTGGGACAAAACCGGCCAAACCCCAGACTTCTGGAGGGGCGTCGTCGTCTTGAAGGTCGCCGTCCTTCGGCTCGCAAGGACAGCGATGATGCTTTTGTCGCCAACATCGCCGAAAAACGCTATCTCTGGACCGCCAGGGCTTTTGCGGTTATTACGGCTTTCAGCCTTTGCTGCAACATAGTTTTGATTTTGGCTATTTTCCAAGTTATTCCGCTATATAGGGTTGAGCCGTTTTTGCTTACTTTTCAAAATCGTTCGGAGCAAGTCTACAATATTCAACCCGTTACTACCGAATTGCGCAATCGCAAGGCAATTACCGAGGTCTTTGTCAGGGAATATGTTTTGTTGCGCAGTACTTTTAGCAATGATGTCTCCGAGGTTGAGGCTCGTTGGATGCCGGGCGGCCCGATTCAAGAGATGTCAGACAATCGTGTTTATCAGGACTTTTTAGACAATGTTGCCAACAGAGCAATTGATATTATCAAAAATCAGGGAATGGAAAGAAAAGTTAAAATTTTGTCGGTTAACGAGCTGGCAGACGGGGTTTGGCAAGTAGAATATGAAACCCAGGATATGTATCCTGATTCTGCCCAGCCCGAGGTAGGATATTGGACGGCATCGCTGAATATCGGCTATCGTCGCAAAAGCGTCAAATACGGAGAGCGCTTAAAAAATCCCGTAGGTTTTACGGTCTTAAGATATGCGCTTAGCCGCAATAGAGTGGAGTAGGTGAACGTGAATATAATGGCAAAAAGAAATTTTTTGATATTTGGTGCGTTGTTTGGCCTGGTTTTGGCAAGTAATGCTTTGGCACAAGTCGATCAACAGATGATGGATGCCAGCGCTGAGCAGGCTCAGGGCAACTATACTCCGATGGATTTGGGCTATGCCGGTTTCAATTCTTTGGGTATGACCCAGGCAGCCTGGCTTGATCCACTGCAAAATTTGGGCGAAGGCCAAAGCAAGCCGGCTTACTCCAAATATTATTGGACGCCCGATTTGGTTTTGCCGATCCGCGTGCGCGAGGGTATGATTACCATGGTCAATTTCCCGGAGTGGGAATTAATTGAAGATATTTTTATCGGTGACAGTGCAACATTTGATGGACAAATTTCCGGCCCCAATACTTTGTTGCTATATCCCAAGAGGGGAGCCAATGTAGGTGTTGATACCAATATAATTGTTTTTGGTCGGTCGGGCAATCGCTATGTCTTTTATGTAAAGTCTGAGGCGGTTAATACCGAGCGTCTGACCAATGCCATAATTGATATTGACGTCGTTGATGACTATGCTCCGGCCTCGGTCAAAGGCTCGATGCCCTTTGCCGGCGGTTCTGGCGGCGGAACCGTAAGCGGCAACAAGTCGGTTGATGCCACCTACACAAGGCGTTTCCAAAAATCAGATTGGCTAAAATCCATTCCGGTTGATCCAAGCGAATTTAAGTTTGATTTGGAAGTTTACGTTCCCAATCCCGATGATGTTGTAATTGCCCCGGAAAGAGTATGGCGCGATAATATTTTTACATATATAGATCTTGGTAAAAAAGCTCTTAATATGACCCAGCGTCCGGTGGTCAGCATGATTGTTGAACGAGTTGAAGTCCCAGTTGGTTTCCGTACCAAAGGCCCGGACAATCGGTTAATTATAGTCGAAGGTGTCGGCGATATGGTTTTGCGCAACGGCAAGCGTATTATTTGCATCAAAATGCGTCGTTCCGATGACAGTGGGCTTGAATATGCAATCGATTCCAGAGATTACATGCCTCCGTCATGGGAGGTCGGTCCGACCATTCCTAACCAACAAACCATGGGCTATGGCTCTTCGGCAGGTTTTTCTACCAACAATCAGTCGGGTGGCATGATGCCCACTGCACAGACGGATATCCAGGTCGGGCAAAGTCAAATTATCGTTCCAGAATATTCCAAAGGCAGCTATCAATATGGCGGCAATGTAGCAGATAATTTTGACTATTCAAAAATGCAGCGTATTAGCAACCCCGGAAGATCATCATTGGCCGGGGGCAGTATGTTCCCATATTCTTACGGCAAAGGCTTTGAAGACACAACCGATTCCAATATATCAATAGAGCTTGGTGCAGATGACGACGTTGCTAATTTGGAAGATCTATGGAGCAAACTGTCATCAAAATATTCCGAACAGCTGAGTGGTTTCACGCCGTTTTTCTCGGTTGATGCTCCGGCCGATGGACAAGGAAAGGAGCTGTTCCACCTGCGGGTTGGCCCGGTCAAAAATCTTGATGAAGGAGACAAGATTTGTGGCGAGCTTGGCCGTAACGGAGTCTTTTGCAGCGTAGTAAGGACACAATAACAAACAAAATGAGCAAAGAGCCGTTAACACATTCCGAAAGATATGTCAAAAAGACCAATACCATCATTTTGATGATTGGTCTTTCCTCGTTGTTAATTTTTATTTTTGGCTTGGTCTTGTTGATCAAAAGCAATGACGATTTTGAAGAATATGAGGCTCCTGTTTTTACCGATAATGCAGATGTCCTTGGGAATATTCCGACTGCTGCGCCTTCACAAAGCATAGAGTTTTCGACTATCGAGGGAGAGATACCTCTAACAGCCACCCCTGATCCGATACCGATGGGTGAGGTCGTATTGGGAACCGATGCCAAAAATGTTCTCACTCTGGGCACCAACGGCAAAGCATCGGTAAAGATTGTTTCGGTAGAGCTTGCTGATCCTCCGGCGGCAGGCTTTGTGTACAATGATAAATGCACCAGTATGACATTAACCGGTGATGAAACTTGTCATATCACCATGAGCTGGGAGCCGGTGGTTGCCGGTAATGTACAGAACAATTTCATTATTTCCTGGCATGAAGTTAACTTAGGCAAAGATAGTGTCAAAGCCGCCAAAATCCCTGTCACCGGCAATGCCGTTGCCAAAGAAGATTGTAATTATTGCGAAACCGCTCCGGGCTCAGATCTTGCTAATCAAAATGCCCAATCTGTCCGTCGCGCCATTGGGCCTGACGGCAAAGTAATCGGTATGATCGATGCTGACGGCTATGTCAGGGACGAAAACGGCAACATCATCGGCCGAGTAGGCCCAGATGGATTGATTTTGGACAAAGATGGCAATGTTATCGGCGTGGCCGAAAATCGCCGTGCGGTATATGATGAATTTGGCAATCTGATTGGCTATGTTAATCCCGACGGCACGGTGGTCGATTCTGATGGCAAAATTATTGGCCGCGTATTACCCGACGGCACGGTGGTTGACAGCCAAGGCAAGGTTATTGGTCGAGCGGTTGACAATGGTTTTGTCTATGACAAAGACGGCAATATTATCGGTCGAGTTATGCCAGACGGTACCGTGGTTGATGCCAAAGGCAATGTTATCGGTCGGGTTTTACCCGACGGCAGAGTTGTTGATGCCAATGGTAATATATTGGGTACGGTGAGCAAACCGGGGCGTGTGGCGGTTAATGAAAACGGCAAGGTTTTGGGCGTGGTGTTGCCCGACGGCAGTGTTGTCGATACCAATGGTAATATTATCGGGTATGTCGACGAAAACGGTAATGTTATAACCAAAAATTCGCCACTGGCCGGCAAAAAATTAAAAGTGGCATATGATGCCGACGGCAATATTATCGGTTATATAGATGAAAATGGCAATTTGTTGGATGCTAACGGCAATATCATTGGTAAGATGAACTCTGACGGTACTGTCACTGATCTTGACGGTAATAATATTGGCTATGCCGGTGAGGAGATAGTTTTTGATGCCTCAGGCAACATTATTGGCAAACTGGTGGCTTTTGATAAAATCGCCATTACTCCGCAGGGCGAGTTGTTGGGTGCATTGCAAAATGATGGCTCTATTCAAAATGACAAAAAACAAATTGTCGGCAGGTCATTACCCAATGGCTTGGTTAAAGATCAAAGCGGGGCAAAGGTGGTTGCCAAAATGGTAAGAGCCGGTAGTGTTATTGGCTTTGGTTGTAATCAATTAGGTTATCTGGATGCCGACGGCAAAATCAAAAAGAACAATGAAGAAACCTCTCTCAAAATCACTCCCGAAGGCAGCGTTCTAAACTCTGAGGGCATCTATGTCGGAGAAGTTCTCAAGACAGGGCGCGTTTTTGACAATTCATGTAATTTTCTTGGCACGGTTGACAATGCAGGCATTGTTAAAGATATCAATAATCGCTATGTAGGTTGTGTCAATCCCGATGGCAGTGTCCTCAATGAAAAAGGAGAATTTATCGGGGCAGTTGCCAAAAGCGGAGCCGCCGTTGGGCTAAACGGTGAATATTTGGGCGAAGTCAATGTAAACAATATCGTTATCAATGAGGCCAAATTGCCTGTTGGGTGTGTTGGCATTTTGGGCGATGTGTTCAACAACAAAGGGGCGTATATCGGTCGCGTGGTTGGCGAGCGTTATGCCTATTCGGCAGATGGCAAGTATATTAATCGGGTTGATGACAAAGCTAAAGTAAGAATTTATGGCAAACCGTCAGCATCTTTGTCCGCCGGTAATTTCGTATTGGGTGAAAACAATAAAATTTTGGGCCTTGCCGTTCCCGCTAAGACCACCGTTATAAGTTCTGATGGGGGAGTTATAGGGCGCCTTTTTGCTGATGGGCAGGTCTATGATGCTAAAGGGGTTGACCAAGGTGCTTTCAAAAACGGCGGGCTTGGATCATATAATAATATTTACGGAGCAAAGGCTCCCTCTGGTGAGGTGGTTAATTTACAAGGGGATATCATAGGCGTGGCGGTCGATGACGGCCGGGTATACAGTCGTTATGGTGATATGCTGGGCAAAGTTAATGCTAAAGGAGAGTTTTTCAATTCTCGTGGTGAATATCAAGGTGGTGTTGTAGCTCGTGGCGCAGCCATAGGCTATGACGGGTCATACATAGGCTATGTTGTTTCCGATGGCAGGGTTATTAATCTGAGCGGGCAGCATGTTGCCTCGGTTACTCATGATAAAAAGGTAGTAAATGACAAAAAAGAAGTAATCGGCGAGGTCATACCGGAAGGCATTATGCTTGATGCAATGGGCAATTACAAAGGATTCCTTAATTCTTTGGGCGATGTTATTGGTATAAACGGCCAAATTATTACGGCTATTTTGCCCGGAGGCAGCAGTGACAATAATCTGCATCTGGCGCGTTTGGGGTTTGTAATTGATTTTGGCGGCAACATTATTGGTGCAGTTTCGCCCGATGGCAGTGTTTCTGGTTTGTCAGGTGTTGCCATGGGCAAAGTTCTCTCTGACGGCAACGTTATGAGCCTTTCCGGCAAGCTTATAGGCGAGGTTATCTCCGGCGATGTTGTTATATCCAATGATGATAAAGTTGTGGGTTATGTAAATTTTGATGGCAAAATTATTGGCAAAGATGCTAGTATAATTGGAAAGATCTTGTCCGGCGGCCTGGCCATAGACCTCAATAATCGTATTTTGGGCAAAGTCTACAAAATCGGGGCAACGGTTTTGGGCAACGACGGTGGATATAAAGGGCGGCTAGCCTATGACGGAACGGTTATTGATTCCGCTGGCAATAATATAGGCTATGTTAAGAGTAACGGTTCATATATTGATTTGGATAAAAAGGTTTCTGGCTATGTTCTGGGTGAGGTTGCCAAAAACCAAAGGAATTAGGGATGAAGTTTTGTAACATATCAAACAAAATCTTTTACCGATTTGCCAAGGCGACAATGACAGTTGTCGTTTTGGCCTGTTTTTTTAGTGCATCGGCAGCCGCGCAAGAAATTACAGCCATAGACTTTAACGGTACACCGATTGGCAAGGTTATTCCAGACGGCAAGGCTGTCAGTTTTGATAATCGCCTGCTGGGCAATATTACGGCAGACAGCTTTATTGTCGATTCTTCCGGCCGCTTTATTGGCGGAGTTGTTCCTCAAGGTGTTGCCATCGGAAATGATGCCAGATTTTTGGGTAAAGTCGGAAGCGATGGTATAATCCGCAGTCCGGCTGGCCAAAATTTAGGGCGAGCTCTTCCAAACGGATTGGTAGTTAATGACTATTTTGAGATTATTGGTCAGATTATTTTTCCGGGCTTGGTCTATAATGACGATGGCGCAGTTGCCGGTAGGGTCACTGGTGACGGCCTTTATACTGATTTGGCCGGTCGTCAGATAGGTATTATTACCCCTGATGGCTATGCCTATCGCAAAATCGGCGAGGACTATATTTTGGATGGTCATTTGATCTCTTCCAAAATGGTCGTTTCACTCAGTGGAGATTTTATCGGCAGTGTGGTTCCGGGTGGCGAGGTTACCAATTTCGATTCTGCGGTTATTGGCCGGGTCAAAGCCAACGGATTTGTTTATGACGATAAGGGGCAGGTTATTGGCCGGGTTGTCTTGGGAGGATATGCCTTTGACAACAATGGCTTATATATGGGAATTGTCAGCTACAACGGTGAAATAGTTGCAAGTAACAGAGTTGTTGGCAAAACCAGAGCTGATGGCCGCGTTGTTGATATAAACAATAATATAACCGGCTATGCCATAAGCCTTGATGCAACTGCTACTGATTTACAAGGCCGCTATTTGGGACGTATCCTACCGGATGGCACCTTGGCCAAGGATTCTGCCTCCAATGGCCTGGTTGGGGCGCGTGGAATTATTACCGATGCCGCCGGCCAACTGATTGGCCGCTTGATTAAGACCGGGCCGGTTTTTGATTATCGCGGAGCTCTCAAGGGCCATGCGTTGAGCAATGGCTCGGTTATTTCTCTTAACGGTACCATCATAGGTTATATGATAGGCGACAACGCCTATAATCTGTCAGGAGTTATGATCGGATCGGTTTTAGCTCCGCGTGCAGTCTTTTTATCTGACAATACTTTTATGGGTATAAGTGGTATCGGCGCATCTTTTGACACAAAAGGAGCCAATCTGGTGCTTTCACCGTTGGGCTATGTGTTCAATCAGGCAGGCGTGGTTGCAGGACGAGCATTCGGCCTTGATACGCTTTATTCACCTTTTGGAACGGTGTTGTCCTATTTAGGTTTGAGCGGATCCGCAGTTGACAGCCGTGGTAATGAGCTTGGTAAGGTATTTGGCGATGGCTATGTGCTCAATCCGCAAAATCAGCTTATTGCCAAAAATATTGTAAGTACTCTTGCTGTGGATAATAGAGGCAATAGTTTGGGGCTATTAAACGCAACCAACACAATTCTTGATAAGGCTATTAATGCCGTAGCCAAAATTCTTCCTGACGGCAGTGTAAGCGAAATCAAATCAGGCGATATGAATTATATGCCCAAAGTCGGCACAGCCTATGATTCTTTACTTGCCCGTGATTTTACAGGCAAGATTATAGGATATGCCGATGTATCCGGTCGTGTAAACAATGCCGGTGGCGCCAAAATAGGTTCGGTGGTTTCGCGTGGTTTGGTGGCAAATAATACAGGTATTATAATTGGCTATTTATCCGGCTATGGTGTTGCTGTAAATGATAACTGTGAGTTGATGGGTGTTACCTCTTCTGACGGCGGAATATACAATTACCGCGATGTATATATTGGCAAAAGGCTTGAAAACGGCACAATAATAAGTGACAGCGGTGCGGCCTTGGGTTATATTGTCAGCCAATCTCCGGTTGTCGATTTCAGTGGCAAAATAATTGGTTTTCCGTCCGCCTCCGGCAACGTGATTAACGAGCGCGGCGAGATCCTGGGGTGCTTGGACCGAAATGGGCGGTTACGCAACGCCGATAAAACATTAATAGGTAAAACAATAGCCTATGAATCGGTAATTGATTTTGGTGGCAATATTATAGGCTATAGTGTCCTAAATGGTTCGGTGGTTGATGATGCAAATCAGCTTATAGGTTACCAGCAGCCAAACGATAATGTTAATTCCAATGCCGGTGTTCCGTTGGGTGGGGTGTTTAAGTACAAGGTAGCGTTTAATCTTAATAATCAATTTATGGGCTATGTTGCATCAGACAGCCGCGTATTAGATCAAAATTTTGATGAGGTCGGCAAGGTTGATTTTGATGGTTATGTTGTTTCGTCCAATCAAAAAGTCGGTTATGCCCTATATGATTTTTATGTATACGATACAAACAATCAGGTCATTGGCCTCATTGATAGAACTGGCAATGTCTCAAGTTTTACCAATCAAAATCTTGGTGAATTTGATCGTGGTTTTGTTATCAAAGGCGGAGAGGTCATTGCTCGCGGCAACAGAGATTATAATATCAGGGATAATTCACATCTGGTCTTGGGCGAACTGCAGTTAGACGGGCGTGTGTTGGATGTATTTAACAATGTTATCGGTCGGCTTGATACTGCCGGACAAATTATCAACGATAAGTCAGAGGTTATAGCAGTTGCTACGCCTTTGCAGTTCTATGGTTCTGTAAGTGCCGTCAAAAAACAACAGATGATTTTTGACAAAGACGGCAATTTTATAGGGTATCTTGATGAAAACGGCAATCTGGTCGATGCCAACGGCAATATTATCGGTCGGGTTGATGAAAAGGGCAATATTTTAGATAAAGACGGCAACATCATCGGCAATATATCGGCAGATAAGGTAGTGTATGACGAGGATGGCAATGTAATCGGCTATGTCGATGAAAATGGCAACATTTTAGATCTCAACGGCAATATTATCGGTCGGGTTGATGAAAACGGCAATCTGGTCGATGCCAACGGCAATATTATCGGTCGGGTTGATGAAAAGGGCAATATTTTAGAT